>WRLF01000015.1 GCA_009777735.1 Treponema sp. | reverse complement strand
CGAATACCAATATTCATTCCTCATTTTCTAACCCCCAGCCCCCGAACCCCGAACCCCGGTCCCCGGTCCCCGGTCCCCGATCCCTGATCTACAAAATGGTCGACACCTGTGCCGCCGAGTTTGAGGCACAAACCCCGTACTTTTATTCCATCCACAACGGGACGGAAGATGAAGCGGCGCCCTTTGTGGAGAAAAGTACGAATCCCCGTATCGTTGTGCTGGGCAGCGGTCCCATCCGAATTGGGCAGGGCATTGAGTTTGACTATGCCTGTGTGCATTGCGTGTGGACGCTCAAGCGTATGGGGTATGAAGTTATTGTCATCAACAATAATCCCGAAACAGTGTCTACGGATTTTGATACGGCAGACCGGCTGTATTTTGAGCCGCTGTGCATTGATGATGTGATGAGTGTAATCAATCTGGAAAAACCGGTAGGTGTCATTACCGCTTTTGGAGGCGGCACGGCGATCAAGCTGGCGAAAAAACTCCATGACCGCGGTGTGGTTATCATTGGCACATCGGCGGACAGCATTGATATCTGCGAAGATAGGGAGCGCTTTGACGCGCTGCTCGAAGGGCTTGCTATCAAACGCCCGCACGGTCATGCCGTTATGACCGAAGAACAGGCGTTGTTCGCTGCGGATGATCTTGGCTATCCGGTACTGATGCGTCCTTCGTATGTGCTGGGCGGGCAGAATATGATCATCGCCTTTTGCGAAGATGATATCCGCGAATATATGGAAATTATATTACGCCAAAAGCTGGAAAATCCGGTGTTGATTGATAAATATTTGGAAGGGCAGGAGATCGAGGTTGATGCCATTTTTGACGGGAAAGACATGCTGATCCCCGGCATCATGGAACATATTGAGCGCACCGGCATCCATTCGGGCGACAGCATTGCCGTGTATCCTGCCCTGCATGTAGATGACGATCTGGGAGATACCATTTTTGCCGTTACACGAAAACTGTGCGCAGTGTTAGATGTAAAAGGACTTATGAACATTCAGTATGTGTTACATGAAGGAGAGTTATACGTAATTGAGGTAAATCCCCGCGCTTCTCGTACCGTTCCCTATATCAGCAAGGTTACCGGAGTCCCCATGTGCGAACTTGCCACACGAGTCAGCGCGGGCGAAAAGCTGTCTGATTTGGGGTATAAATCGGGCATTTACCGGATACCGCCTTACACCGCCGTTAAGGTTCCCGTTTTTTCTTTTGAAAAACTGGCAGGGTTGGATACCCACCTTGGCCCCGAGATGAAGTCCACCGGTGAGGTTTTAGGGCTGGGGAAAAATCTGCAAGAGGCGCTGTACAAGGGGCTTTTGGCGGCCGGGTATACAATGCACAAAGGCGGCGGCGTACTCATTACGGTTCGTGACAGCGATAAAGCAGAAATAGTCACCATTGCGGAAAAATTCAACACATGCGGTTTTTCGTTATACGCAACAAGCGGTACTGCCCGTTCCCTTGCAGGCAAGGGGTTTCCGGTTCAAACCGTGGAAAAAATTCGCAACTGCCCCCACAATAACACCGAAACACTTTTGGAAAGCGGAAAAATCAGCTATATTATTTCAACTTCTGAAAAAGGCAGAGACCCCGCACTGGACGAAGTAAAGATACGCAGAAAAGCCTGCGCCCTGGGCATCCCCTGTCTTACATCGGTTGATACGGCGAATGCCTTGGTCGATAGGCTGCTTTCCGGTTACAGCGAAATAAACACCGAGTTAATTGATATAAACCGGTTAAGAAGCGAACGTATGCAACTGCCCTTCACGAAAATGCACGGTTGCGGCAATGATTATATTTACATCAATTGTTTTGAGTTGGAAATTAATTCACCGGAATCACTTTCAGTATTATTGTCGGACCGGCATATCGGCATTGGTGCAGACGGCGTTGTGCTGATCCTCAAATCGGTTATTGCGGACGCGAGGATGCGGCTTTTTAATCGTGACGGCAGTGAAGGCCGCATGTGCGGTAACGCCATTCGTTGTATTGCAAAATATCTGTATGATAATGAGATCGTCAAGAAACGCCGGATTACCATTGAGACAATGAGCGGGATTCGGGAACTCCTTGTATCCGTTAAAAACGGAAAAGTTTCTACGGTACGGGCGGATATGGGCCGCGCGGAACTACGCCCGGAGTTTATCCCCATCAAACTGGCAGGTGAAAATGTGATTGCACGGGAAATGAACATAGGCAACGATTCGTTTAGCGTCACCTGTGTTTCAATGGGAAATCCAAATGCAGTTGTTTTTGAAAAAAACATTGACACCATTAATCTGCATGAAATCGGACCGCTGTTTGAAAACGATTCATTGTTTCCTGACCGCGTAAATGTTGCATTCGCCGAGGTTTTGGGAAGAAACCATCTGAAAATGCGGATATGGGAACGCGGCAGCGGTGAAACGCAGGGCTGCGCTTCCGGCGCATGTGCATCCGCCGTAGCCGCCGTATTGAACGGATATTGCGACAAGAATGCCGATATAAAAGTACGGCTTCCCGGCGGTGAAT
This sequence comes from Treponema sp., assembly GCA_009777735.1. Lineage (GTDB taxonomy): Bacteria > Spirochaetota > Spirochaetia > Treponematales > Breznakiellaceae > WQXQ01. The sequence continues at coordinate 77,347 of WRLF01000015.1, read as the reverse complement.
TGATCGTCAACTACACAGAAATGACTGTTTTTATGATGGGGGAATGCGTGCAGGTGTTTGACGGGGTTGTGGAGATGTAGGTGTTTGCCTATTCATTATGACATTATATTGAAATATGTCATTTTGAAGGCTTTGTTTCCAATTCTCTCTCTACATTGCCGTTTCTTCAAATTGCTTTTTTATCATCCTGATAATATTGCATTCTAACTGTTCAAGTGTCTCGTTGCGCTCTTTTTGCTCAGATTTTTGCAAAATATTGGGTAAAAGCAGTTGATATGTCTCAATCTGAAAAACTTCCGCCAATTTTATAATGGTTTTATCACTCACCCACATTCTGCACCCTTCAATATCATTGATTGTTTGATGTGAGAGATTGGCAGCTTCTGCCAGTTTTTCCTGTGTTAAACCAAGCATTTTCCTCTGCTTCTTGATATTTAACGATAGAGCTTTTCGTAATTGGTTTGCTTCGGTAAGTTTATTCTCCATACTATAAATTTAGGGTAGTGGCAAGCATTGACAACTTGGAGATACCAATGTATTGTACTTGTTATAGACAAGTGCGATTATTTTATGATTTTTTTTAGAGAGAGGCAATGAAGTAGTTAATAAATGGTGAGGTAATACCTACAGAGGAGTTAGGTAATAATGGGAAACGATAGTGTAAAGAAAGAAATTTCTCCAATTCCTGAAGAAACAGAATTGTGCGGATCGCTTTTTGAATTTACAAAATATCTTTTTGATAAAAATATTAAAATAGAAGAACGGCTTGTTATTCAAACAATATATGACCATATAAAAAGAATAGTTAAAAATATCCGTAATGGCCATTCCAATCTGTTACTTGCCCTTCATGAATCAGATAATCTTGGTGATGCAAATTATCTCTACGCCCATACGGTACGCACGACAATAATAGCATTGATAATCGGAAAATATCTTAAAATGCCTACCCATAAATTGGTAGAATTGGGAATTTCCGGGCTGCTGCATGATATAGGCATGTTATCAGTTCCGCCCGAATTGTATTTAGGTTCTCATCCGTTATCAGATGATGAAAAAGCCATAATTAATCATCATCCTGTCTATGGGTATAAAATTCTTGATACATATAATTTTCCTCATGCAATAAAAACAGCGATACTTCAACACCATGAACGCGAAGACGGTACAGGGTATCCGTTAAAGCTTGATAAAACCGCTATAAGCCAGTGCGGAAAAATAATTGCCGTAGCCTGTTCGTATGAAGCAATTACCGCACAACGGAATTATCGGGAAACAGGCGACCTTCATGAAGGTATACTAACTATAATGAAAAACAAAGGGAAATATTACGAAGCTGCTGTTGCCGCTCTTGTTAATTCCCTGTCTGTTTTCCCTGTAGGGTTGTATGTTTTATTATCCGATGGTGCAAAAGGGAAAGTTATCAATATAAATCCGTATTCTCCCCGGTTTCCTGTTGTGCATATATTGAATGAGAAAACCAGTACCGGCAGGATTGTTACCCGGCAAACATCCGCAGACGGTCTGTATATTGTCCGGCCCCTCAAAGCTGATGAACGGTAAGGTTTTTCTGTCCGCACCAATAGATTTTTTTATGGTAAATGGTATTTGGAGTATTTACGGTAATCAACAGAAAAGGAGTATAGTATGAAAATCACTAATATTAAAATTCGCAAAGCATATGAAAACGGAAAATTAAAAGCTTATGTAGACATTACATTTGATAATTGTTTAGTAGTACATAATATTAAAATTATTCAAAAAGATGAAGAATTGATACTTGCCATGCCAAGCCGGAAAACCGCAAAAGGAGAGTATAAAGATATTGTCCATCCAATTAATACTCAATTCAGGGAAGTATTGCATAATGAAATAATGCGTAAATACACAGCTGATTGTGCTAATGAGGATTGATACAGACCGTATCATGTTGACATGATCGGCTTCCGGGCATATACTGTATATGCCATGTTGTTTCCTTTTGACCCAATACCAATTAGCTTACATTGGATATGGGTAGCTTTGGTTATCATATTTGCCGTTATAGAGGTATTTACCCTGGGTTTGACTACGGTATGGTTTGCCATTGCAGCATTGATCATGGTTTTTCTGTCATTTATACTTAAAATACCACTGTCGGTACAGATATTAATTTTTCTGTTCATTTCCACTGTACTTTTGATATTTACCCGTCCGCTGGCGGTTAAAAAATTCAAAATGGGCAGGGAGAAAACAAATGTTGACAGCCTTGCCGGGAAACAGGCGCTGGTGATTAAATCCATTGGTGAATTTGAAACAGGAGAAGTAAAAATCGGCGGGCAAATCTGGTCTGCGCGTGCGGATAATAATGCGGAAATTGCCGAAGGATCAAAATGCGAAGTGCTGAGGGTCGAAGGCGTTCAGCTTATTGTATGCCCGATAGAATCAACGGAGGAATCATGATCTATGTCAATGTATTAATCGTTTTGGCGGCATTTATACTGCTGCTGATTATCGGTAACATCAAGATTGTTGCCCAGTCAAATGCCTTTGTAATTGAACGGCTTGGCACGTATAGTTCTACCTGGAGTACCGGTATCCATTTAAAGCTTCCCTTCATTGACCGCATTGCCAACAAGGTCTCCCTCAAGGAAAAGGTTGCGGATTTCGACCCGCAGCCGGTAATTACCAAGGACAATGTAACCATGATGATAGATACGGTTATATACATGCAGATTACCGATCCCAAGCTGTATACCTACGGCGTAGTAAACCCTCTGGGAGCAATTGACTATCTTACCAGCACTACACTGAGGAACATAATTGGTGAGCTGGAACTGGACGAGACACTGACAAGCCGCGACATGATCAACAGCCGTATGCGCGTGGTGCTTGACGAGGCAACCGATCCCTGGGGGATCAAGGTAAACCGCGTGGAAGTACGAAACATACAGCCGCCCAAAGGTATTCAGGAAGCGATGGAAAAACAGATGAGAGCTGAGCGGGAACGGCGTGAATCGATACTCAAGGCCGAAGGAGAAAAGCAGAGCGCTATTCTTGTCGCCGAGGGGCAGAAAGCTTCCGCCATTCTCAAGGCTGAAGCGGAAAAAGCCGCCGCGATTTTACAGGCAGAAGCAAAAAAAGAAGCGGCAATTCGTGAAGCGGAAGGCGAAGCCCAGGCAATCCTCAATGTACAGCAAGCCACTGCGGAAGGCCTTGCCATGATCAAGGCAATTAAAGCGGATGAAGCGCTCATCAAACTAAAAAGTCTTGAAGCCCTCCAAAAAGTCGCCGAAGGTCAGGCTACGAAAATTATCATTCCTTCGGACATCCAGAATTTGGCAGGGCTTGTCACGAGTGCGGCGGAACTGATAAAAAAGTAACAGATAACAGTATTAATAATATCAAAAGGAGATGTATATGAGTAAAGCTTTTACACAGGATAAAAACCACAACACTTTTTATTGGATGAATTTTGGCAACATCCAGGATGGCCGCGAAATTTTAGGTGAAGAAATGCCTGTGATCGTTTATAGGATGATGCAGTTTGCCATGCGGGATGTGATGACCAAGGAATTTGGAAGGGAAAAAGCCGACTGTTTTCTGCGGGAATCTGGTTTCCTTGCCGGGAAAGAATTTGCCAAAAACGCCCTTGATTTGAATTTGGGGTTTAACGATTTTATTGTGAGTCTTCATAATACATTGCTGAATTTTAAAATCGGAATACTGCGCATGGAGTATGCCAGCGATGATGCCGGGGAGATTATTTTTTCCATTGAAGAAGATTTGGATTGCAGCGGACTCCCTGTCACCAATGAAACTGTATGTAATTATGACGAAGGTTTTATCGCGGGGATATTGGAAGCCTACACGGGAAAACCATACAAAGTGCTGGAAATCGACTGCTGGGTCAGCGGCGGCAGAGTCTGCCGGTTTAAATGTACAGTCGGAGAAAGATAATAAAAAACTCAATCAATTGACATTGTTTCTGTTTTTGGCTATAGTACAATATGATAAAAAACAATAATCAGAATATTTTCAGCACTATATTTTTGGGTAAACGCTATTCACGAATAACAAACCTCAATGACAGGGCTCGCTATATGACCATGAACGGTATATTCTCGGTCGCTATGGTTCCCCTGATAATATTCGGTATCAACGGTATGGCAGAAGATCCTACAAGAGCGGGAATCAATTTTGCCATAGCCGGAGTTTGTGTTATGTCGCTGATTTTAATGCGGACAAACATGTCCCTTAAAATACTGCCCATTATCCCGGTTGCCCTTTTCGGGCTTTACTGCATTTTTCTCCTTTATAGCGGCGGTCTGTATATGTGGCTGGCGGTGTGGTTTTTTGCTTTCCCCCTGATATCAATATTCCTCTGCCAGATGATTAAAGGAGTTATTGCATCGGTACTCGGTCTTGTGTTAGCTTCCACACTTTTGTATAGACCGGGAATATCACCGGTTTACGATATGGAACCGTCAATAAAATTCAGGTTTGTCGCAGGTTTTATTTTTATCCTGCTTCTTACCATTTTATTTGAATGGATCAATATACTCAAAGACAGGAAGGAAGTAACGCTTAATGCCGAACTTGCCTATGAACGCGATAATTTAAAACAGGAAATTAATAAAGCTACTTATGAAATCAGCGATCATTTACAAAAAGCAACAGATGGCGGCAAGCATCTAAATAAGGTAATCGTTGAATCTTCACAGGCCCTGGAGACAATTACGGGAAATATGGAGATTACGCTGGAGGAAACAAATACTCAGTTGTTATCGGTTGACCAGACTTCGGATCATGTCTCAAAAATCGTTAAATCGATTGATAATCTTGAAGAAGCGGTTGGTTTGCAAGCGTCGCATATTAGTAATTCTTCAGCATCGATAGAAGAGATGGTAGCAAATATAGATTCAATCCGTTCGGTAGTGAGCGAAATAAGTAAAACCACCGATACGCTCACTAATTCATCTGCATCCGGTAATGCAATGCTGCAAAAACTTGCAGAGGAAGTAGGACAGCTGCATGAAAGGTCGAAAATGCTCCAGGAAGCAAATAAAATAATCGATGATATTGCCGCTAAAACAAATCTTCTTGCCATGAATGCGGCAATTGAGGCAGCTCATGCCGGAGAAACCGGTAAGGGCTTTGCCGTTGTTGCCAGTGAGGTACGCAAACTGGCGGAACTTGCCGGCAAGGAATCAAAAAGCATCTCGGATGAAATCACCAAAATGGAAAAATCCATTCAAAGTATAACCGGTGTTACAGAAGAAACTGTCCAATCCATGAACTTAATTTTCAGCGAGATAACGGCAATGGATAATGCCTTTGCCCAGGTAAACAGCGCAGTGGAAGAACAGGCATCCGGCGGAGCTCAAATTCTTGCATCATTAAAATCAATTAAAGATGAAACCGAAAGGGTACGCAGCGGAAGCGAAGATATTCATGTAAAAAGCGGTTCAATATCCGGTGAAATGCAAAAATTGCAGCAGATTTCCGTTAATGTAACAAAACGGGTAAACGAAGTAAATGAAGCCAGTAAGCAGATAGCATCGTTCCTGGATAGTGCCAAGGAATTTGCCGTTACCTGATCAACTAAGCAAAGAAAAATAGGGTGTGTGGACCTCTGCGCCCTCTTGTCAAATCCCCTCAAATAAGGTAGTATTTTCCTAAATAACAAAAAGCCGAACAACAAAAAATGGGGGTAATATGGCAGGCGCACAGGCGGCAGGGGATTATACATTTTCCCAGGAATTGCTTACTTTTATCGATGAATGGAAGGAAAAACCGGGGAGTCTCATCATGATTCTCCACAAAACCCAGGAAACTTTTGGCTATATCTCACGACCGGCGGCGGAACAGATTTCCCGTATTACGGGTATTCCCCTGGCGCGGATATACGGAGTTATCACATTTTACCACTTTTTCAAGACAACCATGCCGGGAAAATATAAAATTTCCGTATGTCTGGGTACAGCATGTTACCTGAAAGGCGCGCAGGATCTGCTTGATGAAACCCGCAGCCTGTTGGGGCTTAAACCCGATGAGGTTACCGAAGACGGCCTGTTTTCCATTGATGCAGTTCGCTGTATCGGCTGCTGCGGTCTGGCTCCGGCATTAACCGTTGGGACTGACACCCACGGCAAGCTTACCAAAGACATGATCCCCGGCATTATTGCTCAGTACCGAAAATAATGCATTTTACCATTGCCGATTTAATATCCGACATTACCCAGAACGGGTGCGAGTCGGGGGCGAAGCTGGTAGAACTGGAAATAACAGAAGGCGGGGGTGAGTTTCGGTTTGTAGTGCGGGATAACGGCAAAGGGATGACGAAAGAGCAGTTGAGCAGGGCCATTGATCCTTTTGTAACTGACGGGATAAAGCATCCGCACCGGAAGGTTGGGCTGGGTCTTCCGTTTTTGATTCAGACCGCCGAACAGTCAGGCGGGGGTTGGGATATCCAATCCGAAAAAGGGGAGGGGACTACGATCACCGCCTGGTTCGATACCGGCAATGTGGATATGCCGCCAATAGGCGATGTGCCGGGGATGTTCAGAACCATCCTGATGTTTGAAGGAGAAGGAGAGGTTATCATCAGGCGATCCAAAAAATTGGACGGCGAAGATGAATTGGATTACGAGATCGTTAAAACAGAGCTTGTGGAAGCGTTAGGCGGCATTGAAGATTCCGGATCGCTCATACTGCTTGGCGAGTACCTGCAATCAATAGAGAACAGTGAATAGAGATTTTTAAGGAGGATAGTATGGCAAAGATGAGTTTGGATGATTTAAGAAAACTGCGCGATGAGAAAAAGAATGACCTTCGCAAGAGGGATGCCGAGGGCAAGGAAATTCAGGTCATCGTGGGAATGGGAACCTGCGGTCTTGCCTCGGGAGCAAAAAGAACAATGGATGCGCTTCTGGCCGAAATTGACGCATGTAAACAGTTGGTGGATACGGTTGTTGTGCGGCAGACCGGCTGCATGGGTCTGTGTCACTCGGAACCAACGGCCGAGGTCATTGTTCCCGGAATGCCGTCCGTTATTTACGGCAATGTGGATGAAGCCACCGCAAAGGAAATTATTCACAAACATATTATTGGCAGGGAACTCCTTGGTGACGGCCGCATTCTTGACCGTCCCGCAGCCGATATAATTAACGCATAAAAGGGGAAAAAAATGGCATATAAGTATTATATTCTCATCTGCGCCGGAACTGCATGCGAGGCTTCAAAAAGCATTACGATTTTTGATGAACTTGTTGCAGAAGCGGAAAAGCAGGGTGTTGCATCCGATGTGCAGATAGTCAAAACGGGCTGTTTTGGGTTCTGCGAAAAAGGACCTATCATCAAAGTTCTTCCCGATGATTCATTCTATGTTGATGTAAAACCGGAAGATGCCAAAGAGATCATCGCAGAGCACATTCTCAAGGGGCGTGAAGTAAAACGGCTGCTCTATGTCGATGAAGGGCATGAAAAGTCCGCCAACGCGATAGAAGACATTCAGTTCTATCAGAAACAGGTGCGGGTGGCTCTTCGAAACTGCGGCTTTATCAATCCGGAAAGTATTGATGAGTATGTTGCACGCGGCGGCTACGGCGGTCTTGAAAAAGTACTGTTTGAGTGGACGCAAGAGCAGCTTATTGAAGAAATGAAAATATCCGGTCTGCGCGGACGGGGCGGGGCGGGATTCCCCACCTGGCTCAAATGGGATTTAACGCGCAAGGCACAGGGTGATGTCAAATACATTATCTGTAATGCGGACGAAGGCGATCCGGGAGCATTCATGGATCGCTCCACCATTGAAGGCGATCCCCATTCAATTATCGAAGGAATGATAACCGCAGGAAAAGCAGTCGGAGCTAATTCCGGCTATGTGTATATTCGTGCCGAATATCCGCTTGCTATCGAGCGGTTAAAAATTGCCATGGGGCAGGCTGTTGAATACGGCCTTTTGGGAAAAGATATCCTCGGCTCCGGCTTTGATTTTACCATTGAAATCCGGCTTGGAGCAGGTGCCTTTGTCTGTGGTGAAGAAACAGCGCTGATCAAATCCGTCGAAGGAAACCGGGGAATGCCTGTACCCAAGCCGCCGTTCCCGGCGAACAAAGGTTTGTGGGGAAAACCAACGGTTATCAATAATGTTGAAACATTTGCCAATATTCCGGTTATTACCTCAAAAGGCGGCGCATGGCTTGCCAAAATGGGAACTGAAAAATCCAAGGGAACAAAGGTGTTCGCGCTGACCGGTAAAATAAAAAGTTCCGGGCTCGTGGAAGTACCCATGGGAACCACCCTGCGGGAAATTGTTTTTGAAATCGGCGGCGGCATCAAGGGCGGCAAGAAATTCAAAGGCGTCCAAACCGGCGGACCTTCCGGCGGTATTCTGACAGAAAAATCGCTCGATCTCAAAATCGACTTTGAAACATTAACCGAAAACGGATCAATGATGGGCTCCGGTGGCATGATCGTCATGGACGAAGATGACTGCGTTGTTGACGTTGCCCGTTTCTACATGGAATTCTGCGTTGAAGAAAGCTGCGGAAAATGTTCACCCTGCCGCATCGGAACAACCCAGACCCTCAAACTATTGGAAAAAATCACCGAAGGCAACGGCGATGAAGCCGATCTGGTAAAGCTGGAAGAAATTGGTCATGCCATGACGAAGGCAAGCCTGTGTATGCTTGGCGGCACAGCGGCAAACCCCGTTCTGTCCACCATCAAAAATTTCAGGGAAGAATACCTTGAGCATATCCATGAGAAAAAATGCCGTGCCGGTAAATGTAAAAAATTACTGCATTTCATGATCGATCCGGTAAAGTGTATTGGCTGCGGTATGTGTGCAAAGGCATGTCCTGCCAACTGTATCACTCCGGAAGATGCTGCAAAATATCCGGACAAGAAAAAGCCCCCGTACTGTATTGATCAGAGCGCCTGTATCAAATGCGGTGAATGTATGAAAGCCTGCCCCAAAAAAGTCGGCGCAATTTCACAGGGTTAAGGAAAGGAGAGAAAAATGATAAACCTGAAAATAAACGGCATTCCGGTAGCAGTAGAGGAAGGAACGACGATCCTTGATGCTGCAAAAAAGGCGAATATTATTATTCCAACCCTGTGCTACAACCCCGATCTTCCCGCATGGGCTTCCTGCGGTATTTGTGTTATCCGTGTTGAAGGCAGTCCAAAATTAATCCGCGCCTGCACTACTCCGGTAGACAAGGGCCTGGAAGGAAAAAATATCATCACCCATGACAGCGAGATCATTGCCATGCGGCGTACCGTTCTGGAATTGATTCTGTCAAATCATCCCAATGATTGTCTGCAATGTCCGCGCAATGCCAATTGCGAACTGCAAACCCTCGCGGCGGAATTCGGTATACGGGAATCACCGTACAGAAAAGTGGTAAACGAAATTCCCATAGACGATTCCAATCCGGCCATTGTTCTGTGCCCCGAAAAATGCATTCGCTGCGGCAGGTGCGTTAAAGTCTGCCAGGATGTGCAGAATGTCTGGGCACTGGAATTCATCGGCAGAGGATTTAAGGGAAAAATCGCCAGCGCCGCCGATACTCCGTTAGGCGAAAGCCCCTGTATCAAGTGCGGTCAGTGCTCCGCCCATTGCCCTGTCGGGGCGATTTACGAGCGCGATGACACGGTAAAAGTCTGGAACGCCCTGCATAATCCCGATCTTCACTCTGTCGTGCAGATTGCTCCCGCTGTTCGTGTCGCTCTTGCCGAAGAATTCGGCCTTGATCCCGGCGTATTAATCACGAAAAAAATCTACGCAGCCCTGCGGCGGCTTGGATTTAAGACTGTGTTTGACACAAACTTTTCCGCCGACCTGACGATCATGGAGGAAGGTTCAGAGCTGGTAAAACGCCTAACCGAAAAAGGAAGCGTTCTACCCCTTATCACTTCCTGCTGTCCGGCCTGGGTAGATTATTTGGAAAAATACTATGTCGACATGATCCCCCATTTTTCGACGGCAAAATCACCCCAGCAAATGTTGGGCGCGATGATAAAGGCATATTGGGCGGACAAAGCACAAGTTGCTCCGGAAAAAGTTTACTCCGTATCGGTGATGCCCTGCACGGCAAAAAAATGGGAAACCCACCGTAACAACGACATGAAGAGTGCGGGGAAATTTCTCAAAAAAGATACGGGCTACGATGTTGATATTTCGATCACCTCACGCGAGCTTGCCCGGATGATCAAACAGGCGGGCATTGACATTCTCGCTCTGGATGACGAAGAGGCTGACAGCCCGCTGGGGCCGTACACCGGCGCAGGTACGATCTTTGGCGTAACCGGCGGCGTTTTGGAAGCAGCGGTTCGCAGCGCATACTTCCTGGTCACAAAAAAAGAACTTCCCGATGTTAACTTTAAACCAGCCCGCGGTCTTGACGGTGTAAAAGAAGGAGAAGTTGATTTTGGCAATGGGACAAAAATCCGCATTGCCGTTGCCCATCAAATGGGTAACATCGCCGCAGTGCTCGATACCATCCGTGCAGCAAAGGCCGCAGGGAAAGAACCCCCCTACCACTTTATGGAAGTAATGGCCTGCCGGGGCGGCTGCATAGCCGGCGGCGGTCAGCCTTACGGCGCAACAGACGAAATCCGCATCAAGCGCACAAACGGGATTTATCTAGACGATGAAAAATCCCAATACCGCTGCTCGCATCAGAACCCCTGCATCGATCAGGTGTACAAGGAATTCCTCGGCGAGCCGGGCGGTCACAAGGCGCATGAACTCCTCCATACGAAGTATGAGGAACGGGAGTTGTATATTAAGTGAGAAGTGAGAAGTGAAAGATTTTAGCGATCAGGAAATTTTTGCTAGAATTGATCACACGTTGTTACAGGCGGCCGCCTCATGGGAGGAAATAAAAAACCTCTGCGATGAGGCGGTTCGTTTTAAAACTGCATCTGTATGTATTCCGCCTGCGTATGTCAAACCGGTGTTTGAACAATACGGCAATGCGCTTGTTATTTGTACAGTGATTGGTTTTCCCTTGGGTTATACTTTTACTTCTGTTAAAGCCCATGAAACAAGTTGTGCTCTGCATGACGGCGCAAGTGAAATTGATATGGTAATAAATATCGGCGATGTTAAAAACGGAAAATTTGGCAATGTCATTGAAGAAATAAAAACCATCAAAAAAATCTGTACCGAAAAAATCCTTAAAGTTATTATCGAAACATGTTATCTTACCGAAGATGATAAGATCCGTCTTTGCGGCATTGTTACCGAAGCGGGCGCAGATTTCATCAAGACATCAACGGGATTTGGCACTGCCGGTGCAGCTTTAGCCGATATTAAACTTTTTGCACAGCACATTGGGGCGGGGGTAAAAATCAAGGCTTCAGGCGGGATTAAAACCCGCGCGGATATGGTTAATTTTATCAATGCCGGAGCTGACCGCCTTGGGACAAGTTCTGCGGTAAAGCTGCTGGCTGGTGGTGGGGCGACGGTGTGTTAAACCTCTCAGCACGAATAAAAAAGCTAAATTCTCCTCATGGCTCTAACCCTGATTGAAACTTGACCGTTGTTTATTCTGACTTCACCTCTAATTTCAACTCTGTTGGACACTCCGACAGACACCCCCCCCGCTAAACACTATTTGAAATTTCAACCAGCATTTCACCAACTCCTGGTTCTCGTAATCTGTGAACCTGTTGCAGAATCAAAGTAGATTTTAAATTTTTTGCCTTGCTCCGGCCTAATCTCGACCTCGTAAATCCAGCGCCCATTACTGTGCTTCCATTCAATTTCTACAATTACCCCGCCCTGAACAGCCGACAAAGCAGACTGCCGTATGTTTTCAAAAGAAACCCGGTTTTGCGGCGGCTGAGGTACAGGTTGACGTGGCGTATACTGCCGCTCACGGTAAGAAATAATCTGACCATTCCCTCCATTTATTTTGACAGTATAACTCATCCCGTTGTGAATTGCCTTTACTTCCCACTTAGACCATCCTCTCTTGAGTTCCCATTCTATCTTAATTACTGAAGCCCCGGCGGGAAACATCGTATGGGCGATTTGTACTGCCCTTGCACTATCGACTTGCGGTGCAGCGCTGCCCCCTGTGAATCCTTGACCATAGATACTAGCTGCCGAAATGAGTAACACAAAACAGCAAATTCCAAAAACTGTATACTTTTTCATGAGTATACCTCCTCAATTAATTTGTAACATACAGACATTATTTTTTGCATAGTAACGCAATTTACATTGCCTTTCAATTTAATATCCGGTATTTATAGCAAAATAATACCAAACATTCCTGGTTATGTAGGTTTTTATTCGTGCTGAGGGGTTCGTCATTGGTAAGCTCATAGGACACACTTTGATCGGTTGCAAAGCAATGTAAATTACCTTATAAACGCTTTTTTCCATGCTTGGAGGGTTTCTTAGTTGATGGATGAGGAGAGAAGGGGGATTTTATTAAGAAAACCGTGAATATTATCAGCGATGTAAGACTTACGAAGATTCCCGCAAGTAAACTCCTGTTAAAATACCGGAACTCAACTTCATGAGTACCCCGGCTTAAATGGACAGCTGTCATTGCATTGTCAATCAAAATAATATCACTTTTTACACCGTTCACATACACGCTCCAGTTCCTGTCTCCGGGAATAGATGTGTACAGTAAACCGTCTTCATAAGCCGTTACATGGCCTTTTACCAGTGTGTTGGTAAAATGTGTCAGAGTCAGCGGCTGGGAGGCCAGTCGCGTGTAGCCCTGTTCAAAGAGGTTTTCGTTAAAAATACCGGAATAAAGTAATACCGGGTCTTCTCCCGGAACAGAGAATGTAATCCTGTCACCATGGGTAAAATTTCCTATTAACCTGTAAAAACCAAATTCGGGAATGAACATGCTGCCAATAAAAGTATCATTTACAAAAATTTCTATCCTGAATTCATAATCTCTTCTTGCACAAATATACAGCGGTCCATCGAAGGGAACGGAATAATCCCAGGAAAGAAAACTGCTGCCGGCACTGCTATGTATCCGGTCAGGAGGAGCTTCAGTAACATTTGTAACGGTAAACAAACTGCCTTCTAGCCCCGTTGCTTTATTGAATAAATCGTTTTGTGCGGAAAAAGGAATGTCATGCTGACTTTTATAAGCAGACAGTTCCTCATTTACCATAAAACCCAGGGGCAGATAATAATGGTTTTCCAGCAGAAGCATATTACCGGCTATGCCGGCCAGTCCCCAGTAGTTATCGCCTATGTGATAACCTTCAAGGCTCATAACATAACGCATGGCAAGAAAAGCGTTGAACAGAGGGGTTGTTTCGTGGTAAGTATAATGGTTCTCCCCAATATCAAGCCCTAACCCTTGAATAAATTGGGCAAAATTACTTGTTGTTATGGAAGAATAAAAAGTAATCCCATTGTAATGATGCAATAACGGGTCATTAAATGTCTGCATACGATAACTATCTGTCCGATAGAAATTATCTCCTGCAGGCTCAAGAAGTTCCAAAAGAGACTGGGTCTGTTTATAATGGTCAAGGAAATCGTCCCTGTCAGTTGTACCGTTAGTGCCGACGCCGATCCACGTACTGACAGAAAGTTCTGTTAACATCATCAGGAAAAACGCCGCTGTTATTAACCGTTGTGTTCTGCCTGTACTCTTACCCTTAAAAAATTGCAATACCATTATATACATGACACACAAAACAGTGCTGCCGATGACAGCGGTTTTTTCCTGGGAACCAAATGCCGCCGCCGGCAGAATCAATGCGGCGCTTATTCCCATGACGAACAAGCTCCGCCGGCCTATGGTATCGCCGGAAACAAATGCCCGGAATGCCATGACAACAAGCAGGAAGCTTATCAGGAAGGAGTAACGGGATGGAAACCCTCTTAGAATATTAAATCCATTCCACATATATTCCAGTATGTTAATATTGCAGCTTATCAACAGAAAAACAAATGTTCCCGTAAGCACTATCTTTTCACGGAATGCAAATTTCGGAGAGGAAAAAAACAGGCCGGTAAACAAGACGGTAATCATGCCGCTGTACAGGTTGGGCAGACCGTGCAAAATTGTAGGCGGCTGGAATGCGATAAAATTGCCTATAATATCAAAAAAACTGTGTAAGGCAAATGTTTCGGACAGGGGTGCAGAGTTTTGTAAAAATGTATTTTGCAGGGCAAACGAGCTTGGGATTAAAAGTACCGCCGTCATTCCGACAGCCAGTGCCGAATACGCCGCAAGTAAGCCAAGTTTGCGAAGAAAATACCCGTGAGTATATTTTCGAATAATACATTGGCAGAAAAATGTTATTGCGATAAAAATACATATATAGAATCCAATGAGAAAATTCGTAAAAACCGCTAACGCAAGAGAAATGACGTATAACCGGTACTTTTCTTCGTTCATCAGCGCCATTAGGCCCAGCATGACCAGGGGCAGCAACGCAAAGCTGTCGAACCAGATAATATGGGAGTAATAGCCAAGCGTAAAAGCGCTTAACGCATAAAATGACGAAAAAACCGGTATGCTCACCCGCAATTGGTCAGAGGAGAGCTTCAGTTGCGGGTTGTCATACCGGACTATATACCGCAGAAACAGACCGGTAAACAGTCCCGCGCAGCCAATCTTTACGAGCAGGATCAGTGCCATCACTTCGCGCAGCCAGGCATGAGGCGCCAGGACAGCCAATATGTTCAGCGGGCTTGCCAGATAATAGGCAAAAAACGCCGTATAATCAAAACCTGCACCGGCAGTCCATGACCAGGGTGCGGCTGAACCTTCTCTGAATGAATGCCAGAAGTTACTGAGAAAAGGGTAATACTGTTCTTGACTGTTTCCAACCACCATTTGCATGCTGCCAAAAGGAAATACACCTTGAAGTGCAAATGCCGTTCCCATAATGGTGAAGGGAAAAATAAATGATAAAGCAAGAGAGGTTTTTATTTTCATCTGCCTGTTACCTGAAACCTTTTAACCCATATCAACACTGCAAAAATTGCCAGCGAGGCAAGGCTTATGATAATTCCTGCAAGAAAACTCCGGTTAAAATACCTGAACTCTATCTCATGAGTACCCTGATTTAGACGGACAGCTGCCATAGCGTTGTCTATCAGTACAATATCATTTTTTACGCCGTTCACATACACACTCCAGTTCCGATCTCCGGGAATAGAGGTGTACAGCAAACCGTCTTCATGAGCCGTTACATGGCCTTTTACCAGTGTGTTGGAAAAATGTGTCAGAGTCAATGGTTGGGAGGCCAGTTGCGCATAACCTTGTCCAAAAAGAGCTGAATCAAAATGGCCTGCGTACATTAAAAAATCGATTCCTTCCTTGACGGTGAATGTAATAATATCTCCCTGGGCAAGTAAACCAACTGCAGTAAGGTTAGATATATAAAAATCAGGGATGAAGATGTAGTCAAGAAAAACGCCATTGACAAAAACGCCCGGCTGTATGTCTGTATCATTTTCAATATAAACGTATAGCATGCCATTGGACGGCATTGTGTAATTCCAGAACAGAAAGTTATCGCCGTTTATATTGCCTGTTTGGGCGGGAGTATTAGTTATATTTGTTATCGTAAACAGGTTGTCATTAAGCCCGGTTGCCCTGCTGAACAAATCGTTTTGTGCGGAAAAAGGGTTGTCATTTTGATTAACATAACCGGTTAGATTTTCTTTTACCATAAAACCCAGTGGCAAATAGTATTTGTTCTCAAGCATCAGCACGTCTCCGGATTCTCCGGCAGGTTCCCAATAGATACCGTTATCTTTCAGAGAACCGTCAGTACTAATTACATAACGTATATTAAAGAAAGCATTTAGCAAAGGTGTTATATCGCTGTAATAAAAGTTTCTGTCATACCCAAGCAGTCCAAGTCTCTGCATAAATCCGGCTGCATTGATATTAACTGTAGAAGAATACATTGAAATCCCGTTATAATGATATAAAAATGAGCTGTTTAAACCATTAGCATAGTTAATGTCTGTCCGGTAATAATTAACTCCGGCAGGCCGGCGAAGTTCTAAAAGTTCCTGTATGTGTTCATAATGCCCGGGAAATTCATCTCTGCCGGTTGTGCCGTTTGTCTTGATGCCGATCCATGAACTGATTAAAAGTTCTGCCACTATTACCAGGAAAACCGCATTTACCATGAACCTCTGTACTCTGCCTGTTCCTTTGCTCTTAATAAATAACAGCAGTATATAAACAGCGCATAAAACAGCGCTGCCAATAATGGTACTCATTTCCTGAGAACCAAACACCGCTGCCAGCAGAAACAGCGCAGCGCTTATTCCCATAACCGGGAAGTTTTTCCGGCTTGTATTTTCGGTGTATACAAATGCCCGGTATGCCATGACAACGAGCAGGAAGATTAACAGAAAAGAATAACGGGCGAGAGACCCTCTGGCATAGTTAAAACCATTCCATATATATTCGAGTACATTAATATTAAAACTTAAAATCAGAAATAAAATGATTCCCGCAAGCACTATTTTTTCCCGGCGTGAAGTTTTTGAAGAGACAACAAACAGGCCAGCAAGCAAAACAGTTATCATACTGCTGTACAGGTTAGGCGGGCCATAAAAAATGGTCGGCGGCTGGAAAGCGATGAAATTGCCCAGAACACTAAAAAAGCTGGTGAATAAAAACACTTCGGAAGGTGGAGAGAATTGTAAAGATGTGTTTTGCAGGGCAAACCAGGTTGGAATGAGCAGTACTGCCGTCATCCCGACAGCCAGCAGTGAATAACCCGTAATTAAACCAAGTTTACGCAGGAAATCCTTATAATTCCATTTTTGAATAATGTATTGACTGAAAAAAA
This sequence comes from Treponema sp., assembly GCA_009777735.1. Classification (GTDB taxonomy): domain Bacteria; phylum Spirochaetota; class Spirochaetia; order Treponematales; family Breznakiellaceae; genus WQXQ01. Next base: position 60,541 of record WRLF01000015.1, on the reverse strand, counting down.
TTATAACTATGAAAACACAAATAAAAAATCCTATGTGATAATTTGTAAATACAGCTAAGGCAAGAGAAATAACATATAATCGGTACTTGCCTTCGTTCATCAGCGTTGTTAAACCAAGCATGACCAGGGGCAGCAGTGCAAAACTGTCAAACCATAAAATATGAGAATAATACCCCTGCGTATAGGCGCATAATGCATAGAGTGCAGAAAAAACCGGTATGACCACTCGCATCTGACACTCTCCCCCGGCTATTTGCGGATGATCGGACCGGTTTGAATACTGTAAAAATATGCCGGTAAACAGTCCCGCGCAGCCGATCTTTATCAGCAGGAGCAGCGTCATTATTTCACGCAGCCAGGAATGCGGCGCCAGGACAGCCGACAGATACAGCGGGCTTGCCAGGTAATAAGCAAAGAGTGCCACATAATCGTGACCGCCGCCTGCGGCCCATGACCAGGACCCGATAGTGCCTTCTCTGAGTTGATGCCAGAAGTTATTGAGGAAAGGGTAATGCTGATGATATAAATCTCCTGCCAGCATTTGTCTGTTGCCAAAAGGGTACACCCCGTGAAGGGCAAATGCTGTTCCCATAATGGTAAAGGGTAAAGCAAAGGACAATGCGAGAGAGGTTTTTATTTTCATGCATCACCTATTCATAAATTTTTCTGCCTTTTTTGTCGGCAATGCCGGTTTTACGATAAAAATATGTGTTTATCTGGTCACGCCATTCACGTGCATTTTCAAGCTGCCGTTCAAAACGTGACAGGACTGACTGGTAGACTTCAGCAGAAAGCGAATGTTTAAGATTTTTCCATGTTTCCAGCATGGATTCGGTTTCATCGTAGCCCTTAAAGTGTGTGTCATAGATGTTCTGTAAAAGGGTTTCGCCGTTGTGCATGATAAAATCGTAGCGAAGGCGGTGAAAAAACAAGAGAAGGTTTTCAGGACAGAGTTTTGGATCTGCAAACATGGCAGCGTTGGACTCTGGGTATTGACCGGTGTACCCGGTTCCTGTCTGAGTGCGATCTATGCCTATGGCATGGGCATCGGCGCGGTGGTACGTACCCCAACGGCTGAACTCGTAGCCTTCTATGTTTGGGCCGTAATGGGTATGGGTGGTTACCATGAAGCAAATGCCAAAAGGAGCGTTGTACTTTTCCATTGCGGGGTAGGATGCAAGCAGCAGGCTGGCAACGGTGTCCGCCGCGGAGCCGGGGCCAAAGGAAAGAACACTCCATTCACGGGCGATTTCCTGAGCGCTTAACCCGGGGTTCCAGGCAAGGCGGCCATAGCCATACAGGTTTGCCTGGGCAAGGGTGTGCCCGGTCCAGTTATGGTCGCGCCCAACATTAACGACGGCGGAAAAGCCTTCAAGAAGAGAAGAGCCGGCAATATCTTTGATTCGGCTGTTATGTTCGGTGCCGGAGGTGTCAAAGTCCATGATATCCTGCCAAAACCAGGGAAGGTAGCACAGGTCGATTTGGTGGCCGGTGTATTCCTGGGTGATTTGCAGTTCCATAACGTGCCGGGTTTTTTGCAAAGCGCCGAACAGAGGCGTTACCGGTTCGCGTACCTGGAAATCGTAAGGGCCGTGTTTTATTTGGAGGATCACATTATTGTCGAAAGCGCCGTCCAGGGGCATGAAATGATCGTAAGCGGCGCGGGCGCGGTCAAAACTCCGATCACGCCAGTCCTGTGTACAGTTGTACACAAAACAACGCCAGATAACATCGCCGCCGTGGGGCTTAAGCGCCTTTGCAAGCATATTCGCCCCGTCCGCATGGCTGCGGCCGTATTGGAACGGTCCCGGCTCACCTTCGGAATCGGCTTTTACCACAAAGCCGGCAAGGTCGGGAATGGCGCGGTAGATACTGTCTGCCCGCTCTTTCCACCAGGCGGCAACGGCCGGATCCAGCGGGTCGGCGGAGAGGAGTTTGCCTAGCGACCAGGGCGCGCCGAAATTTATGGAAAGCATAAGTCTGATGCCGAAGGGACGGAAGATCGCCGCAAGGGCGGCAACATCGCCGAGATACTCATCACTAATAAGGAGTTTTGCTGCAGCGCGGACATTGACGTTGTTAATGGAAATGCGGTTAATGCCAAGCGAGGCAAGCAGGCGGGCATAGTCGTGTATACGGCCTTTATCGTAATCAAAACGGTTGTCCCGGAAAAAGATGGAAGGTCCCGCATAACCCCGCTCGATAGTGCCATCGAGGTTGTCCCAGTGGTTGATCATCCGCAGTGGAGAAGCCGGTTTTTCCGTGATGTCAAGGCTGCTTCCTGCAAGGCCTTTAGGCCAGCCTTTAGGCCAGCCCTGTGCAAGCAGGGAAAGAAAATGGAAAACACCGTACAAAAGCCCCGCCTCGTCCTGTCCGGCAATGAACAGGCTGCCTTGCGCAGTTTTAATGGTAAAACCGCCGGCGGCATGGTTTCCTGCGGATGCAACGCTCAAATACACACCTGGTTTAGAACTTGCGTTCTCTGCTGCGTCCGTTGCAAGGGGGAAAACTGCGGGAGAAAATCCCAGCAGCCGCTTAATGCCGATGCGGAATTCTTCGGCAGCCTGAACAGCAATTTCGCCGCCTTTTTGGGTAAACAGGGTATCCAGAACTATATTTTCAGGCTTTTCAACAAGCCGCTCCTGCACCCAGCAATTATATTCATTCAGCATTAGATTCTCCAATATTTCATACAATATCACAAAAACCCATTGAATGGGAAGAAACTATAGTAGTATCATTAATACATAAGGAGAGATTATGGCAGCAATATTAACTGATATGGAAAAAAAAGAAACGCTGGAAGCTGTTTGGCGCCTCGAAGAGACGCGAGAAGTCCCTTTCGTCATTGAAACAGGGCCTTTCCACGGGGCTACGACAGCATTTTTTGACGATCCCGCTGCTGAAGTAACATGGAGCGAAGAGCAAAACCGGAACCGCGAAGGGGTCTATGATTACGGGCTCCCCAACATTAAACCAAATCAGGGAATAGGCATTGTAGCTGCGGCATTTGGCTGCAAATTTACGGTAAATGATGAAGCCGATCCCTGGATCACTCCATTAATCAAGGAAGAAAACGTCGAAGATGTGTATACACTCGAAATCCCCGATGTGGAAACAAATGAGATTTTCAGGAGAGTATGGAAGCGCATTGATGCACTGCAGAACCTATCGTCCATGCCACTGCGAATGGTGAATGTGCCCTCCCCTTTGGTAACAGCTTCAATGATATGGGATTATACTTCATTCATTGAAGGAATCCTGACTTACCCGGATGAGGTGCATGCCCTTCTTGATAAAGTTACCCAGGCAACGATCCTGTTCATTCGTGAACAATTTAAACGGATTACCAATTTGTACAGCGTGGGACATGAATCAATATATTTCATTCCCCGTTCAGCCGGGGTACGGGTGAGTGATGACACTGCGGCCTTGCTGTCTCCCGATATGTACCGGGAATTCGGGGTAAAGTACAATAATATGATTTCCGGGGAATTCGGCGGCATTGTGGTTCATTCCTGCGGTGATATTCAACACGTGGTTCCCGCAATGATGGAAATAGAAGGGCTTAAGGGCCTCGACTTTACCGCCCCCCAGGTGATGAACTGGAATGCCCTGCGGGATGCTGCTGCCGGGAAAATAACATTGTGCCTGCGCCAGCGTTACTGGGATCACCCCCAGGATGCCTCTGTTGATCTGGCGGACTATGCCAGGAAAATAATGGATACCTTTGGCAGAAAGGGCCTTATCATCGAAACTTCTGCCGCTACAGCAGAAGAAGCGCGAGTCCTGGGAGAAAAACTGCACAAGCTGCTTTCAAGATAATTAATTGCGGGATTACACAACGCTGTACAACATCTGTGCATAAGTCGGAAGCGGCCAGTGTTCGTTCCCAACAAGCGTTTCAAGCTCATCGGCAACGAAACGCAGTTCTGACATGGCGGCAAATACCCTGTCACGGTAAAACCTTGCATGGGCAAGTGTCTCTGTTTTATCCCTGGATTCAAGAAGCGCATTTTCAAGAACGGTTAGTTTTTTTAGCAGAGACGATGCCAATGCGGATATTCTGCTGAGTAAATAACCCTCAAGCGAAGTGTCGTATTCGCTGCCGCATGCTTTTTTCTTTGCTAACAGTTTTGCCAGCTCGTTTTGATAACCGATACAGGCGGGAATGACACTGCCTTTCACGATGTCCGCCATTGTGTCCGCTTCGATATGGATTGTTTTGCAATAAGCTTCCAGGAGGATCTCATAGCGCGAATGGACCTCTGAACCGGTAAAAACCTGATGTTGTGAAAATAATGCAACACTTTTTGGTGAAATAAACTCAGGGAGCGCATCAACGGTAGTTTGCAGGTTTGATAAACCCCGTTTCTTCGCTTCAATTACCCATTCGCCGGAATAGTTGTTGCCGTTGAAAATAATTCTTTTATGTTCATGGAATGTTTTTTTAATAAGTGATGCCAAATCACTCTTGAAATCCTGTGCCTTTTCCAGTTCATCGGCAAATTGCCGTAAAATTTCCGCAACACTCGTATTCAAAATAATGTTGGGATCTGCGGTTGAAAACATTGAGCCAAGCATACGGAACTCGAACTTATTGCCGGTAAACGCAAAAGGAGAAGTGCGGTTGCGGTCTGTTGTGTCTTTTGGAAAATGAGGCAGCGCTGTCACACCGATCTGCATTTGGTGTTCTTCCTTGTTGAGATAATCCGATCCCGTTTCAATGGCTTCCAGTATTCCCGTTAATTCATCACCCAGAAACATAGACACAATTGCCGGCGGCGCTTCGTTAGCGCCCAGCCGGTGGTCGTTCCCGGCGCTTGCCGCTGAAACCCTGATAAGATCCTGATATTCATCAACAGCCTTGATAACTGCGACAAGGAACAGCAGAAACTGTGCATCTTCATGGGGCGTATGGCCCGGGTTAAGCAGATTAACCCCCGTATCGGTAGTGATGGACCAGTTATTATGTTTGCCGCTGCCGTTTACACCGGCAAACGGTTTTTCATGGAGCATGCATGCCAGGCCATGTTTGTCTGCAACGCTTTTCATTATTTCCATTGTAAGCTGATTGTGGTCGGTGGCAATATTTGCCGTCCCGTAAATGGGCGCCAATTCATGTTGTGCCGGGGCGACTTCGTTGTGTTTTGTCTTTGCGCAAACACCGAGCTTCCAAAGTTCCTCGTCCAATTCTTTCATAAAGGCGGAAACGCGAGGTTTAATACAGCCAAAATAGTGATCCTCAAGCTCCTGTCCTTTTGGTGGGCGGGCGCCGAGCAAGGTTCTTCCGGTACACACTAAATCCAGGCGTTTTAAGAACATCTCTTTATCAATGAGAAAATACTCCTGTTCAGGACCAATCTGTGAAACGACACGCCGGGCGCTCGTATTGCCGAAGAGTTTCAGTATGCGCATGGCTTGTTTATTCAGCGCTTCCATGGAGCGCAGCAGCGGCGTTTTTTTATCAAGCGCCTCGCCGCTGTAAGAACAAAATGCGGTAGGGATGCACAATGTATCATCTTTGATAAAGGCGTAGGAAGTGGTATCCCACACCGTATACCCCCTTGCCTCAAATGTGGTGCGCAGGCCGCCTGATGGGAAGCTGGATGCATCAGGCTCCCCCCGGACAAGTTCTTTCCCCGAAAACTCCATGATGATTTGCCCGTTGCCTTTAGGCGAAATAAAGCTGTCATGTTTTTCCGCCGTGCTGCCGGTCATGGGATGGAACCAGTGTGTAAAATGGGTCGCGCCTTTTTCAACTGCCCAGTCCTTCATGGCGTTGGCGACAACATTGGCAATATCCAATTCCAGATGTGTCCCCTGGGACATGGTCTTTTTCAGTGCCTTGTATATGTCCCGGGGAAGCCGCGCCTGCATTACCGTGTCATTAAAGACCATTGCTCCGAATAATTCTGTAATCTTGCTCATATAATACTCCTCTCACAAAAAAAAGACGCTGCGGACAGAAGCCCACAGCGCCTTTGCTGTTTACTTGTTCACTGTAGTAATTTTATGTTTTTTTGTCAAGTAGCTCTTGCAACCCCCAAATTTGTCGGGCTGGTAATAAACCGTCAGAGGGAGGCCGGACTGGCTGAAAAACATATGGGAGAACTCACGCAAAACCGCCAGCAGGTGGGGCAGCGGGGTGGCAAAACATATGGGGGAACTCACCTATGCAGCCACAGACCGGCTCTCTTTTGTATATCAAACCAAGATTGATTTGATAATATTGTGCTTCTGTCATATTCACTGTGCCGGTCAGCACTTACTCGGTCTCCATTCGCTCCGATATTGCAAAATTTACTCTTCCTCAAATGAAGTTGACAAAATATCTTCGACCATAAATGCACGATCTTTTTCAATAATAACCCTAACGTGAGGATGACAATTTGTTTGCAACCATTCGATTAATGGTTTACACAGGGCAATAAATTCTTCTTTTAAGTTGCTATCAATTTCCATAATTTGCTCCTAAGCCATCTAATATAAATCAATAAATTCAATTCCCATTTCCTTCAAATAATCATTAAAATCAACATTGCCGTTTTCTTTGACATATTCTCTGTATTGGTATAGTTGTTGTATCAACAATTCCCAATCTGCAAGCCGTTTATCCCATTTATCGTTATCGGAAATTGCACACAATTTTTTACATATTTCCAGCCTTTCTTCAAACGGTTTTACTAACTCTATGAAACGAGCAGGCCGCATAGTTATTAATGTCGGGAGTTCAAGCCAGTTAATTAAAATATCCATCGCTAAACGATCCATCAGCTTATCTAAAGTATCTTGATTTCTATCAATGATGTATGATTTTTCATAAAAATATATCTGACATTCAATACCGCCAACGGATATACTGTCAGGTATATTATGTTTTTTAAAAAATTCTTGCCGCCAATGCGGATCAACAGGTAATGAACTGCAATAATCACCGATCAATTTAATAAAATGTGGGTTATTTTTGTCATATTCACTTTCAAATACCGGTAAAATAATTTCATTAAACATTAAAATTGGGTGCAGTCTGAATTCAATTGGCTTAAGCTCACTTACTGCATCAACAAAAGATTTTTTTTTATTGTATTCTTCTTTTTTTAATTTTTTCACCAACTTATTAGTTCTATAGTCAATGATGTGTTTATATAATAAAATTTTCTTTATTTCATATTTATATCGGGTAAATCGTTTTGTTATTTTTTGGTATTTTTGCACATATTTTGAAGCAATGCAGGTTTTCATAGATATTTCCTTTACAATAATGTCCAATCACGCTCAAATAATTCTTCGCATATCTGCTTTTGAAGAATATTAAGTTGAACATTCTCGAATAAATATTTGGCTATGTATGCCTTATTTTTACCATGGCATTTTTGTAACTGGTTACATTTCAAGATGTTGGCTAATTCCTTACGCCAAAGCAATCTAAGTTGTTTTTTCTGATTAAATTTGGGGCTTGGTTTGGATTCGCGTATAGTTTCTATCTGTACACTGTTTACTGATTTTGAAATATAGATAATTCCCCAATAAGGCGGAATATGCTTTTCCGAACTCTTTATATGATTTTCACCAACTACGAGATAATTCTGTTGAAAATAACTATCATATTCTTTAATTTGCCCGGGTAAACGAACGTAAGAATCGGTATCACCTTTGATCTCATATCCTGTTAAATAATCCGTTACTATGACAATATCCGCCCGCGCTTTTCCAATTACCAATTCGTCAATAATTCTAAACTTATCAGAATAGGTATCAACTATGTTATTACAAAATGCTTCGCGGATTTCATAATCATTCATTTTTTACACATCCGTTTCATTAAAGATTGATATCCAGATTCAATTTTTTTGCAATTTTTTTCTTTATAGGTTTGTATTCCCCATTTTCCCCAGTCACTGTGATGGGGAAAAGGCTTCCGTCTTCTTTCACATACCAATCTTCCAAAAAATTTGATTTCATAAAAAGTGTCTTTACCTCACTCTTTTCCTCAGCAACATTATATTTAAATTCTTTACATTCAAAGAAACCGGCTCTTTTAAAGAATTTTCTAAAATATGTTGTTCCTTTTATTTTTGGAATACTTACATTAAAACTGTCAAATCCATTGTTAACATAATATCTTTCTACAAAGAGATAAAACTTCATAAAATATTCCTTTTCGAAAATGGAACTATGACCATTTAAATGGGTTATTTTTATTGAATCATCTTGAGGATTATCCCATAGATTCTTTTTCATTACCATTAAAAAATAAATTATATTTTCGGTATCTTCAGTTATTAATGTCCAAACTTCCGAATTGCTTATTTCGTCATTATCAATACTTGGACCGTAATAATCCATTACCGTTTTTGTTTTTCTTTCAGAATCTGTGATTTGTTCAACTTTTAATTTCATATCATCCTCCTTAATTATATTAACTAAAATATATACCATTTGCATAATCACAGAGTGATGTATCAAAATTTTTAAGAAAAGTGCCTTTAAATTTCTGCTCCATCATGTTATGATTAACCAATAGAGGCATAATAAGAGCATGGAAACCAGAAAAACCCTGCCAAGGGCAGTTTTAGCGCGGATTTATTTCATTGACAGGCAAATAGCCTCCGGAAAGTACCCTGATTGCAAATATTTGGCAAAGGAATATGAAGTGGGGACAGCCACTATCTACCGGGATATAGAGTACATGAGAGATATACTGGGTGCGCCGATTGAATACTGCCCGAAAAACCGGGGCTGGTACTATGAGGAAAAATCCTTCAGGCTACCGGCCCGCTTTGCTTCCGCCGCCGATATGCTGGCTTTGGGCATGGCAAAATCCCTGCTTTCCCTGTATAAAAATACCCCGCTTTATGAGTCCGCCAAGCGCCTGTTGGATGACATAACCGCCCCGCTTTCTCCTGATGAGGCCGCAAGCGTAAAACAGGCGGCATGGTATGAAAACCGTATCATCGTCCCGCCGGTCGCTTTCGCTCCGGTTAATGCCGATGTATGGGAAATTATTGTGGATGCAATGAAGGAAAACAGGCTGCTCAGTTTTGAGTACAAAGGCATCTATGATGATGCGTATAAATCAAGGCTTGTTCGACCCTACCAGCTTTTGTTTGATACCGGGGCCTGGTATCTCTACGCCTATGCGGAAGAACGATCCGCCATGCGCCTTTTTTCACTGTCGCGCATTCAAAAAGCGGCGCTGACCAATGAGCGTTTTACCCTGCCAAAAGACTTTGATTATTGCGCCAAAAATGACGGCAGTTATTTCGGCGTTTTTATCGGTAACAAAAAGCGTTATAAAATAAGTTTTTCTTCCTGGCTGGCGCAGGACATACAAGACAGGCAATGGGCATCTGACCAAAAAATCCAGCGGAATAAAGACGGGCAAGGCATCATTATTAGTTTTTCCAGCACCCAATACGAAAAAGTCCTGTCATGGGTACTGTCGTATGGCAGCGGAGTCCGCCCTATTGAGCCGCCTGAACTGGTGAAGGAATGGAAGAAAACCATTCATGTATTGTATGAGAAGGTAAAAGAATAAATGAATGTCATTTTTTGGGACACTGAAACTAACGGCTTGAGAAATTATCACAGCGTTTTGTCAATCTCTGCCATAAAGTATTCTTTTTCGATTGAGCAACAAAAAATAATTAGCGCCATTACAGACCGATATGAGCGTTTTTATTTCCGCAAACCCGGAGAAAAATTTGGCGCAAAGGCAGTAAACGTAAACGGCCTGACTGACAAGGTTATTCACCAACGAAGGGAGAATGCCGAATACCCGAAGCATTTTTACAATGACATTGAAGCGTTTCGACTGTTCTGCTCTGACACCCAGCACTTTGTCGGGCATAATATATTTTATGATAAGCAATACATTAATTTCCAGCTTCCCCATGAATTTTGCACCATGAAAGCAAACACAAAAATCCTGTGTTTGAAACAAAAAAATGGAAGGCCAAAATTCCCATCTTTAGAAGAAACAGCCACGTTTTACGGGGTAGAATTTATTAAAAGCCAACTGCATGGCAGTATGTATGATTCGCTTGTTACGTATCAGATTTTTATCAGGATGCTGGAGAGTGAGATGGCGAGGGATGTTGTGATGGGGTTTTTGGAGAAGGGTTTTTCTGGTTAATACGTTTTTCGATTTTGTTCACACAGAGGCACGGAGGCACAAAGATAACAATTCTTTGTAAATTTCTTTTTTACATCCCCCTGGGGATGCTGGATGTTTTATTCTAAGTATTTTTATCGGGTTCCCTTCAAGCATTATCTCGTAGTATGCAATATTTTTTGATCGCTGAATTTCTCCAATACATTTTTTACTTAAAATTTCTGAAAGTTGATTTCCCAGTATTAATATCATTTTTGGTTGCAAAATAGTAATTTCTTTATATAAAATATTTTCTGGACAAAATTTCCACATGTTATCCATTGGAGTTGATCTGTCATTTTTACCAATATTTTTTTTACTCATTGGAGAACATTTGATAGCATTAACAAAAGCAATATTATTGTACACATCTGATAATTCATAACCATCATCGGGAGAAATCTTTTTATTCAATATAATATTAGAATATACAGCAATTCTATGCCATAAGAAAGATGTTTTATATTTTTTCTTTCCGCTTATTAATAATTTTTTCACACTTTCGACTACACGAGGAATTGCATTAATGCCCCCATGATCATGCATGTTAATTCCAATACACATTAAACCTCTGTTATATTTTTCTCCTATATGTGGAAATGATATTTTATTCCAGTCTACTCCTTTACTTATTTTCATTTCTTTGGTCCAGCAGTTTTCATAAAAACAACACTTATCATGCAATAATATATCAATCCCATTTTCCAGCATATTATAATTATGGTATAATTCACTTAGAGCATCATAATAATTCTTCATTTATGATTTTTCCCCTTAAACTAATAATACTCCAAATTCCAGAAATATGTCAAATGTACGGATATAAAAAGGCACGAAGCAAGCGTAGCATTCCCATGCCCCACCCCAATCTCCGTGCCTCTGTGTGAACCTCTTCTCAGAAAAAGCCTATTCCTTTTTCCCTTGTTTCTCAGCCTTCCGTTGTTCTTCCGCAGCATTCAGCACAGCTGGACTTCTCAGTTTTTCATCCGCAAAGAATATCATACTGATATTTCTGCTTACTGCCGAAAGACATAATTCTTCAGTCTGATGTCTTGCAAACTGCAATGCATCAGGGCACTGCAATACTGCTGCATGACAAATTTCCGGAGTCTGATTTTTCACATACTGCAACGCCATGCCATTCTGGCTTACCGCTGCAAGGCATATTTCTGGAGTCTGCTCTTCGACATAAACAAGAGATAAACCGTCAGATTCCACTGCTGCAATGCAAATTGCCTTTGTTTGCTTCTTGACATACGGTAATGGAGATGGTGATGGAGAACATAAAATGCACCGTCGTTTTTTTCTATTGTCATCATCAAAATGGTTAATTCGCATAGCAGCAATGCACAGATCTTCGCTTTGATCTTGTACATATTTAAGGGCGCGGCAGTCATTGTATAATGCTGCAAGACAATTTTCTGGCGTTTGGTTTTTTACATATTCCAATGCCATTCCGTCTTCCCGAACAGCGGCAAGGCACAATTCCGGTGTTTGTTTGTTAATCTGTTCCAGAACACTGCCGTCTCTGGTAACAGCAAATGCGCGTAATTCGCTGTATTGCGATTCTGATAACAGTGATTCGTCTATAAACGGAAACATATAGTTTAACCGGCTTCCATGCGCTATAGCTTTCATGCATATACGGAAGTATTGATCGCTGGAAAGCTTGTTTGAATCAACATACTTTAGAGCGTCACTGTCATTTTGAACGGCGGCAAGGCAGAGTTCATACGATTGCTCTTGTACATACTGCAGTGAATATCCGCAATTTAGGACGGCTGCAAGACAGAGTTCATGGGTTTGCTGCCTGATGAATGATAAGTCTTGCCTATTTCTTTTAACCGCTTCAGAGCAGATTTCCGAATACTGTTTGTCACTTAAAATATGTTCCTTTACATATTGCAAAGAACAACCATTTTTTACGGCAGCAAGACAAACTTCAAAATACTGTTCCTGGTCAAGTTCATGTTCATTAACAAATTGCAATGCATCGCCGTCACAGGTAACTGCAGTAAGGCAAATTTTAAAAGTTTTGCTTTTAACGTATTGCAGAGTGCGGTAATCTTCCTTAACTGCCGCAAGACAAATTTCCAGATTCTGGTTTGGAATATGCTCAAGCAAGCGACCGTCCCGTTTTACTGCCATAATACAACTGGTATGGCAATCCAGTTTCATTTCGTTTGATCCAATCATTGGTATCTCCTTCAGTGTGATATTGATTTAAGTATAGCTTGTCTGGTTAATCACGAAGTGATGGAGCAAATATTAAAAATTTTCCTTTTGTTCGAGAAAAACATCATTTTCTAGATTTTTTTATGAACGATTTTCAAAATCATCATTTTCATATACTTTACATAACTGTTGAGTCATTAGATTAATATCATTTTTCCTTATAGTACCGGGTGTGAAAAGCTCATTGTACATTGCGTTTATATCCACTTTTAAAAATTTAATTAATTCAGACGATATTTTACCTTCTTTATCTTCCATTACTTTCCTCTTCAAGTTATTTCTAGCATATCACAAATAATTCTTGATTAAAAAACCTCTGTACTCGACTGGCAACTTACATTGACTTCAATATCAATCCGGTTAATTTTCAAAATATCTCCAATAGCCCAATCCTTACGGCACAACCTGTGTAATGTATAGCATATATAATGCTCTGATAATTCTTTACATCCAAAGGTTTCAGTATTCCAATTTTTGTCTTTGGATATATACCGATGACTATAAAAATTCTTATCATCTTTGGTTGATGGATCATATAGGTTATTTGCCCTAAGTTCTAAATCCCAATTGCCATAGTTAATAACATCATATATTCCATTTTTACGATTGATATATCTTCTTGTTTTACTGCTACGGATTAGTATTTTGGGGAGAAGCTTTATCCGAACTTCATAATTATTCAGAAATGAATCTTTATTATTATCCATTCGTTCAAATAACATATTCATGGCAGACTTTGCTTCAATAAAACCTGTTTCCCAGCATTTGATAAAATTATCATTTATTTTCATTAGTCTCTTTATATTTTTTTCTGACCAAACAAATTTGGCATTTAGTCTTTTACTGCGGATTTGCAGTATATTCCTTAAAGCCTTTCCTTCTTCAAATTTCTCCTTGTAGAAATTATTCTTTGATAAAAAACTTGCATTCTCTTCCATTTTTTTTAATGAACATTTTTCAAATTCTCCATTATCATTCATTTTGCATATTTCTAAAATTTTCCGATAAGAATTAATTGGGTTTAGAGCTCCATCCGATATATAAATAGTCTCTACTGGTTCATTCAATCTTATGAATTTAATAAGGTCAGACGACTTTTCTTTTGATGCATCTTCCATTATTTTCTCCTAAAAAAAGATTCTGCTTCTATCCTAGCTCCTCTGGCTTATCACAGGGTGATGGGGTAAAATATCTAATTTTTTCCGAGGCGAGCCTGAACCACACATGTATCTTGCGGGGATGTTTAACATGACTGGCGCAGGCATCAAATTTACCGGCTTTGCGCAAGCAGCTCCTGCAATGTTTTCTTCGTTACCTCAGGATTACCTGTCCCGCCAAGTTTTTTCATCACCTGCCCCATCAGGAAGCCAAAGACTTTCTCTTTGCCCGAGCGGTAATCGGCCGCTTCATCCGCATGGGCGGCAAGGACTGCGGTAACCGCCTCGGTAATGATAGTGTTGTCGCTGACCATCATTAAACCTTTTTCGGCTATGTAACTTTCCGGGTCGGCATTTTTGGTAAACACCGCTTCGACAACTTCTTTATACGCATTACGGTTAATTGCACCGCCAAGAACAAGGCTTATTACAAATGAAAGTTTATTTGCATCTGTCCGTACTTCTTCCGGCAGCGTTCCGGTGTCGTTCATCAGCCGCATTATTTCACCGGTAATTAAATGCGCCGATTCAAGCGGTTCTCCACTGTTATGTGCAACATTTTCAAACAAATCTGAAATATTTTTATGTACGGTAATGACCGATGCTTCAGATTCGGAAAGCCCGTAAACACGAACATACCGTTCCCGTTTTTCATGGGCCAGCTCAGGGAGGTTTGCTTTTATTCGATCGAGCCAGGCATCGTCAATTTCGAGAGGCAGCAGATCCGGTTCCGGGAAATAACGGTAATCCTGGGCATTTTCTTTTGAACGCATGCCGAATGATTTACCTGCATCATCGTCCCAGCGGCGGGTTTCCTGCATGACCTTGCCGCGGCTTTCCAAAACCGCAATCTGGCGCGATGCCTCATATTCAATGGCGCGTCCAATGGCTTTAAACGAGTTGAGGTTTTTCATCTCGGTACGTACGCCCAACTCATCTCCCGGTCGTCGAACGGAAAGATTGACATCGGCGCGCATGGAGCCCTCCTGCATCTTGCAGTCACTAATACCGAGATACAGGAGTGTTTCGCGTAGTTTTTCAAGATAGGCAATCACCTCGGCACTGCTGCGAAAATCCGGCTGCGAAACTATTTCCAGAAGCGGTACGCCGCAGCGGTTAAAATCCATGAACGTTCGCCCCCCTTTGGGGGCGTGCGGATCGTGAACAAGTTTTCCCGCATCTTCTTCCATGTGTATCTGGCGGATGCCGATTGTCTTTTTCTTTCCGTCAGTGTGAATCTCCATCCGCCCGTCACGGCAAATCGGGGCATATAACTGAGACACTTGATACGCTTTGGGTAAATCGGGATAAAAATAATTTTTACGATCAAACTTACAATGTTTGGTAATTGTAAAATCGAGAGCAAGCCCCAGTCTGATGGCGTATTCAACTACGGCGCGATTCAGGTCAGGAAGCGTTCCCGGCATTCCCGAACAAACGGGGCAGACATGGGTATTCGGCTCCCCTCCGAAAGCGGTGGTGCAGCCGCAAAAAATTTTTGACTGTGTTGCAAGCTCGGCGTGTACCTCAAGCCCGATAACGGTTTCCCACTTCATGCTGTTACACCTCTGAAGCCAGTCGAATAATATATCACACAAAGACACAGAGACACGGAGATAGTAAAATATATTGAAAGTATTGTATATATTTCTGCATTTTTGTTATTTCGTTTTACATTTGTATTCATATTTCTCATCTTTGTGCCTTTGTGTCTCCGTGTGAGATCTTTTTCGACAAATTTTTGAGAATTTGAGCATGATGGCTGGTTCTGCATTGATACACCCGCGCTGCTTGTATCAGCTTATTCTCTGAGAATGCGTCGCTGATAAGCTGAAAGCCAATGGGCAGCCCCTGTTTGTCAAACCCGCAGGGGAGCGCCGCAGCCGGAAGCCCCGCCAGGTTGACCGATACGGTATAAATATCCCCCATATACATCTTCATCGGATCACCCAGGTTTTCTCCCAGCTTGTAGGCAGTAGTAGGCGCGACGGGAGAAAGTATCATATCAAAGCGTTCAAACAAACGGCTGTAAGCGTCTTTTATTAGTGCGCGGGTTTGCAGGGCTTTTTTGTAATACGAGTCGTAGTATCCCGATGAAAGCACGAACGAACCAAGCATGATCCTTCTTTTTACTTCAAGCCCAAAACCTTCGCTGCGTGACATGCGGTACACATCGGAAAGCGTTTTTGCATTTGCGCTTTGGCTTCCGTATTTTAAGCCGTCATACCGTGAAAGGTTACTTGATGCTTCGGCGCAGGCGATAATATAATATGCGGGGATCATGCAGTCTGTCAGCGGCATTTCAAATTCTTCGATATGTGCGCCTGCCGATTCGATCTCCTTCGCTGCTGCCAGAACAGCGTCTTTGATTTCTCCGCCGATGCCGCTTTCAAAATAATTGCGGGGCAAACCGACCCTCAGTCCGTCAAGCCGATCTTTCCCGGCATTGGCGAACTCAAAATGTCTTTCGATGACACAGGTGTTGTCCCTCTTGTCCGGCCCGCTGATGATTGACAGCAGGGCGGCGCAGTCATCAATATTTTTTCCGACAGGCCCAATCTGATCGAGAGATGATGCATAAGCGATAAGCCCGTACCGTGATACGGAACCGTATGTCGGCTTTATTCCGGTGACGCCGCAAAAAGCGCAGGGCTGGCGTATGCTGCCGCCCGTGTCAGATCCAAGGGAGAGAGGTATTTCGCCCCCTGCCACTGCTGCGGCGCTGCCGCCGGAAGAACCTCCCGCAACCCGCGAAGTGTCCCAGGGGTTTTGTACTGCTCTAAATACACCTGTTTCGCTTGAGCCGCCCATTGCGAACTCATCCATGTTGAGTTTTCCGATGATGATCATTCCCGCTTGTTCGATCCTGTCTGCGGCTGTGGCGTTGAATACAGGTGTATAACCCTCAAGCATTTTTGACGCGCATGTAGTTTTGATTCCGGTCGTAGATATATTGTCTTTCAGTGCTATTGGCACTCCGGCAAGAGCAGATATTTTTTCACCGGCATTGATTCTTGCCTGTACAGACTCCGCATGGGCAAGGGCGTGTTCTTTTGACACTGTAATGAAGGCATTATACTTATTGCCGTTTTTTTCTATCCGGTCCAGATAAGCGTTTACAACCTCGGCAACGCCGATTTTTTTTTCCTGTATTGCAGCAGAAAGTTCCAGCGCGCTCATGTCAGACATAATAATGTACCCCGCTTTCAAATATCGGCAAGAACTTATTCCCGTGAATATTATTTGCAACATTTTCGCCGTACCGTTCCGTATGCGCCATTTTGCCGAGTATTCGGCCATCGGGACTGCATATACCTTCGATAGCCCAATCCGATCCGTTTGGGTTATACGCAATATCCATGGAAGGAATCCCTTCATCATCAACATATTGAAAGGCGATTTGCCCGTTTGACTTTAATGTGTTAAGCGTATCTGCTGAAGCGGTGAAGCGCCCTTCGCCGTGTGAAACGGGCTGAACATGCATATCCCCCGGCGTACATTTAAACAGCCACGGTGAACATACCGATACGGCACGGGTAGTAACATAACGTGATTGATGCCGTCCGATGCGGTTAAATGTCAGCGTGGGGCTGTCTTCCGTCATGGGTGATATGCGGCCAAAGGGCAGCAGTCCCAGTTTTATGAGCGCCTGAAAACCGTTGCATATCCCCAAAACCAGACCGTCCCTGTTGTACAGCAAGTCGTGGACAGCATCGGTCAGGCGTTCGTTACGGAATAACGACACAATGTATTTTCCGGAGCCGTCCGGCTCGTCTCCGCCGGAAAAGCCCCCCGGGAAAACAATCATTTGAGCGGATGCTATCGCTTTTCCCAGGTTGGCGACAGAGGATTGCAGCATTTCCGGCGTAAGATTGCGGACAAGCACGATTTCGGCCATGCCGCCCGCGCGTTCAATCGCTGCGGCGGTGTCAATTTCGCAATTTGTTCCGGGGAAAACCGGTATGATCGCCTTTGGTTTCGCAAAGGTCTTTTTGGAATTTTTTTCACGCAGAGGCGCAGAGGAACGCAAAGCACACGGAGGAAGAAGAGGAGGGATAACGCCAGGCTGTTCTGTTTTCACCGGGAATACACTTTCAAGAGGTTTTTCCCAAGCGGCGCGAATTTCAACCAGCGGGACAGTGGTTTCGCCTAACGTGAGTGCAGGCTCCGCCTGGGTGTATCCCAGTAACCTGTATCCGTCCAATTCATCGGAAGTTTCAAAAATAATGGATCCCCACAAACGGTCAAAAAATTTCATGTCTGCATTGCCCGAAAATCCAATTTCGTTGCCAAGGGCCATTTTCATTATGCCGCCGTATACCCCGCCTGTTTCGCAGGCCCACGCAGACAGTATTTTTCCGGCGCGGCACAATGTCGCGTAATTTTCCCATGCGGTTCGCAATGCCGGGTAATCGGGCTCGCCGCTGGGATTCATTGGGGTTTCCAATAAATAAACCCGGTTTCCCGCATTCTTAAATTCGGGGCTTATCAAATGGGACGCGTCGCAGACACCCGCAGCAAATGAAATAAGCGTGGGTGGTACGTCAAGCTCTCCGAAACTGCCGGACATGGAATCCTTGCCGCCTATGGCCGCTATTTTTAAGCCCATCTGTGCGGAAAACGCCCCCAGCATGGCGGCAAAAGGCAGCCCCCAACGCGCCGGGACATCGTTCATGCGCGGAAAATATTCCTGCAGCGAAAGATGGATTGTATCGGGCGTTACGCCTGACGCGGCCAGTTTGGCGATTGATGTTACTACTGCGTATGCTGAACCGGCAAATGGGTCTGTCTCGGTAAAATACGGATCAAATCCATACGCCATAACAGAAGCTGTGCGGGCTCCTTGCTTTGGCAGTTTGGCTGCCATTACCTGTGTTTCTGTCATAGTATATTTGCCGCCAAAGGGTACGAAAACGCTTGCCGCGCCAATAGTGCTGTCAAAGCGTTCCACAAGCCCTTTTTGCGAGCAAAATTGTAAATCGCCGGCAAGCCGGAGCAGTTTTTCGGCAAGTGTCTTTTCGTTTGCCTGCGGTTTACAATGAGGCATGGGAGGAACGGTAACGGCAGTGTGCCGTTCGGCGCCGTTCGTATCCAAAAAGGCCCGATCAATATCAACAATTTTTTGACCGCGCCACAACATGACAAGCCGGTTGTCCCCGGTTACGCGGGCGACTGCTGTCGCTTCGATATTTTCCGCCTCGGCGTGTTGCAACAGGGCGTGCCAATCGCTGTCCGCGACCACCACCGCCATGCGTTCCTGCGATTCCGAGATGGCAAGCTCTGTGCCGTCCAGGCCGTCGTATTTCGTTGGAACTGCATCAAGGTTGATCTCAATTCCGTCGGTCAGTTCACCGATTGCCACCGACACGCCGCCCGCGCCAAAATCATTGCAGCGTTTAATGAGTGCGGTCACTTGCGGGTTCGAGAACAGGCGCTGGAGTTTTCGTTCTTCCGGCGCGTTGCCCTTTTGCACTTCGGCGGCGCATTCGGAAACGGTTTCTGTACCATGGGTTTTTGACGAGCCTGTTGCGCCGCCAATACCGTCGCGTCCGGTGCGTCCTCCCAGCAGTACCACAATGTCACCCGGAGCAGGAATTTCCCTGCGAACCGATGACAGCGGTGCAGCCCCTACCACCGCTCCTGTTTCCAGCCGTTTGGCGACATATCCTTCATGGTACAATTCTTTCACATATCCGGTAGCAAGCCCGATTTGGTTGCCGTAGGAGCTGTACCCTTCGGCAGCTTTCACGGTGATTTTGCGTTGCGGAAGTTTGCCCGGCAGGGTTTCCTCGATTGGTTTTCTGGGATCGCCTGCACCGGTAATCCGCATTGCCTGATACACATAAGCCCGTCCCGACAGCGGGTCACGTATCGCGCCGCCAATGCAGGTTGATGCACCGCCATACGGCTCTATTTCCGTCGGGTGATTGTGTGTCTCGTTTTTAAAAAACAACAACCAGTCCTCGGTTCCGTTTGCGAAATCCGCTTTGATTTTAACCGTGCAGGCGTTATTTTCATCGGACACATCAAGCATGGGCAGATCGCCTTGTCTATGCAGATATCGCATGGCGGCAGTAGCTATCCGCATAAGCGTTACCGGTTTTTCACCGTTGATTCTTAAAAATAAATCGTATGCTTTTTGTACACGCTCGTCATGAATATTGACTGAGCCGATTATGGTGTTAAATGTCGTGTGCCTGCAATGATCCGACCAGTATGTGTCCATTACCCGAAGTTCTGTTAATGTGGGGTCGCGGCGTTCGCCGGTAAAATATTTTTGTATCGTTAACAAGTCGGGAAGCGACATGGCCAAATTGAGCTGCGATCTTAATATTTCAAGCGACTCATTATCCATTTCGGTGAATTCTTTCAGTACCGGAATGTCGTCAGGGGACTCGTTATCACGTCTGAGCAGGGTGTCAGGTTTGTCGGGAGATGCCTCGCGGCACTCAACCGGGTTGATCAAGTAATTTTTTACCCGGTTATAATCCGTATCGTTAATGCCTTCAATCGCAAACACCTGCGCTGCCCGCACAATGGGGCGCTGCCCGCCCAAAAACATCTGTACGCATTGTTCGCATGAGTCAGCGCGCATGTCAAACTGTCCGGGTAAAGATTCGATGTATAATAACCGAACTCCCCCAGGCAGCGGCGGCAGGTCATCTTCATAACAATTATCGCTCGCCGGTTCACTCAACACGGTATGCATTACGTGCGGCCAACTGTCCCGCGGCAGATTTTGAATGTCATAACGGTTAAAAATCCGTACCGTTACGGAAGGCAATGTTAAAAAATGCGATAACTCATTTTGCACAGCTTTTGCGGAGATATCAAAACCGGGCTTTTTTTCAACAAAACAACGATACACTTTTTCAAAAATCACGTGTTACTCCACTGTCTGCAGCAGCATTGGCTGTGGCTTTGGCTACGGCAGCTGCAACAGACCTGTCCAATGGGTTTGGTATTATATATTCATCTTTTAATTGATCATCAGTAATATATTCGGCAATGGCTTGTGCAGCAGCTATTTTCATTGCTTCGTTGATGTCACATGCGCGCGCATCAAGCGCTCCCCGCATGACACCCGGAAAAGCAAGCGCGTTGTTTACCTGGTTGGGAAAATCACTGCGCCCTGTCCCGACAATAACCGCGCCGCCCGCTTTTGCCAGATCCGGCATAATTTCGGGAGTCGGGTTTGCCATGGGAAAGACAACGGGGTTTTTGTTCATGCTCTCCACCATCGCCTGGGTGACACACCCCGGCGCAGACAGGCCGATAAAAATATCCGTGCCGGCCATCACATCCGCAAGTGTTCCTTTGCGGTTTTCGGGATTGGTCGTTTCCGCTATCTGCTGTTTCTCTGTGTTCAAATTGATTCGGCCTGTATATATCGCCCCCTGACGGTCGCACAGGATGATATTCTTCATTCCCGAATTGTACAACAATCGGGATGTTGCGATACCCGCCGCGCCCGCACCGTTTATAACAGCGGAAACTTCGCCCATTTTTTTTCCGGTCAGGCGCAGGGCATTCAACACTGCTGCAAGTGTGACAATTGCCGTACCGTGCTGGTCGTCATGGAAAATGGGAATGTCGCAGCATTCTTTCAACCGCTGTTCAATTTCGAAGCACCGGGGCGCGGATATATCCTCGAGATTGATTCCTCCAAAACTGCCGGCCAGCAAGCGCACCGTATTGACGATTTCATCAACATCGTGCGAGCGAATGCACAGCGGAACGGCATCCACACCTCCTAGCTCTTTAAACAGAACCGCTTTCCCTTCCATAACCGGCATGGCGGCTTCCGGCCCAATATCACCCAACCCCAATACTGCCGTGCCATCGGTGACAATGGCGACTATATCTGAACGCCGGGTCAGTGTGTAGCTTTTGTTAATATCGTTTTTAATGGCAAGGCATGGTTCAGCAACTCCGGGTGTGTACGCCAGAGACAAGTCATTGCGGGTGGTAACGGGAACTCTGCTGATAACCTCGATTTTTCCCCGCCATTCAAAATGTTTTTTCAATGATTCTGCAGCGTAATCCATTATGATAATTCTCCTGTCTTATCTCTCGTATATGTTACTACCGGTGCAATCTATGGCAACGGTCAGCGGCATGTCACGGACGGTAAGCCGGTATATTGCCTCCGGCCCCAGATCGTTAAATGCAACTATTTCTGCACGGTCAACACACAGCGCCATTAAAGCGCCGGCGCCGCCAATTGCAGCGAAATACACTCCTGAAAATTCGCGAATCGGTTCAATCACCTGTTTGCTTCTGTTCCCTTTACCAATCATTATGCGCAGTCCTTCCTGTATCAGCCGGGGGGCGTATGAATCCATTCGCTGGCTTGTGGTAGGCCCGACTGAACCGATGGCCCGTCCGGGGGGCGCAGGGCATGGGCCGGTATAATAAACCGCTTGCCCGCGAAAATCAAAAGGCATGGGCTTTCCTTCAGCGAGCAGTTCAATCAATCGTTTGTGCGCAGCATCCCTGCCTGTGTAGATGTCGCCTGACAACAACACTTGATCGCCTGCATGCAGGTTTTTTATTGTCTCGTCAGAAAGAGGGGTTGTGATTTTTTTCATAATACCGCCGTTCGGTGCCGCGTAGCGTGGCAGCCGATGTTAACCGCAACCGGCAATCCGGCAATATGCGTGGGAAAGGCAAGAATATGCACGCCAAGCGCAGTCGTTTTGCCGCCGAAACCGGCAGGGCCAATATCCAGGGCGTTTATTCGCTCAAGCAGCCGCGCTTCAACATCCGCCCACAATGGATCGGGGTGAACGCTGCTTACCTCTCGTAACAACGCTTGTTTTGCCATCAGGGCGGCTTTGTCCATGGTTCCGCCTATCCCAATGCCCACGATGATGGGCGGACAGGGGTTTGCATCGGCAGCTTTTACGGTCTCAATAATAAAATCCTCCGCTCCGGAAAGACCGTCGGACGGGTTTAACATACAGATGGCGCTCATATTCTCACTGCCAAAACCCTTTGGCACAACGGTTATACGCAATGTATCTCCCGGAATAAAATCGTAATAAATAACTGCGGGTGTGTTATCGCCCGTATTCACGCGGTTAACGGGATCCTCCACCACGCTGTTTCTGCAATAGCCTTCTTGGTATCCCCGCCGCACGCCTTCGTTTATCGCTTCGGTTATATCACCGTTAATATGAACATTCGATCCGATTGAGACAAATATCACTGCCATGCCGGTATCCTGACAAATGGGCAATTGCTCCCGTGCGGCAACGGCAGCATTTTCCAGAATCCTGTCCAGTGTTGTTTGAGCGAGCAGCGATGTTTCTGTTTTCTTCGCTTTTGTCAATGCCGCAAGGATATCATCGCCTATGCAGGTGTTGGCTTTTATGCACAGTTCGGCGACAGCCTGGGTAATTTGTTCCGTGCCGATAAACCGTACATTAGCAGACATATCTTAATCATCTCACACTGGCTAAAAATTTTTGTGAATTTTTTATTTCTTTTAATACCGCACTTTCTGCCGGACCGCCCGGCACATTTCTCGCATTGACACAGGCCTCCACCGAAATCGCGTGAAAAACCGTTTCGTCAAAAATGTCTGAAACTTTTTTCAATTCGGCAAGAGTAAGTTTGTCGAGCGGGACATTTTTCTCAATGGCATAGAGTACCAGCCTGCCGATGATTTCATGGGCATCCCTGAAAGCTACGCCTTTTTTTACGAGCCAGTCCGCCGCATCAGTGGCGTTCGTATATCCGCCCAGCGCACTTTTATACATGTTTTCCGTATTGAATGACAGGCTTTGAAACATGGCGCAGAACACAGACAGACATGAATTGACTGTATCGGCAGCATCGAAAACGGCTTCCTTATCCTCCTGCATATCCTTGTTATACGCCATCGGCAAGCCTTTCATCATAGTCAGCAGCCCCATAAGGCTGCCATAGACTCTGCCCGTTTTTCCCCTGATAAGTTCTGCCATGTCGGGATTCTTTTTTTGCGGCATTATCGAAGAACCTGTTGCATAGGCATCTGAAATTTTCACAAAATCAAAAGCATCGGCAGACCATAAAATTAATTCCTCACAAAAGCGGCTCAGGTGCATCATGATAATGGACAGGCACGAAGTAAATTCTACACAGAAATCTCTGTCGGATACCGCATCGAGGCTGTTTTCGGTAATTCGCGAAAAGCCAAGTTTTTTCCTGACAAACTCCCTGTCAAGGGGATACGTGGTCGAAGCAAGCGCGCCCGAACCAAGGGGCATTGCATCGGCGCCCTCGTAGCAATTCACCAGCCTGCGGTAATCACGCTTAAACATGTGGAAATAAGCCAACAGATGATGGGCAAGGGTTACCGGCTGCGCTTTCTGCAAATGAGTAAACCCGGGCATGATGGTTGTGGTATGGGTTTTTGCTGTCGATAAAAGCGATTCAAGCAGGTCAATTATTCCCGCGCATACACAGGCGATTTCTTCTTTAACATACATCCGCATATCCAGAGCTACCTGGTCGTTGCGGCTTCTGCCGGTATGCAGCCGCCTACCCGCATCGCCGATACGCAAAATAAGCTGCGCCTCGACAAACGAGTGTATATCCTCGGCGGTTTCATCGATAACAAGTGTACCGCTTTCAATCTCCGCTAAAATAATGTTAAGAGCATTAACAATTGCTTTGGCATCCGGCTTGGGGATAATCCCCTGCTTGCCGAGCATCTGGGCGTGGGCAATACTGCCGTGTATATCATGTTTGTATAACCTTTTATCGAACGGCAGCGAGGAATGAAACAAACCGGCGGCTTCATCTGTCTGACCGAGAAACACCCCTCCCCACAGTTTCATGTTCCTTTTTCCTCGTTATGTTTTTTCATCAAGGCACGGACAGTCATTGGAAGCCCCAGCAGATTGATAAATCCTTCCGCATCTTTGTGGTCATACAGGTCTCCGGTTGTAAAACTGGAAAGCTCTTTATTGTGCAGCGAATAGGGCGACGTAATCCCCGCCGGTGTGACATTGCCTTTATACAGCTTTAACCGGACATGCCCTGTAACTACTTCCTGTGTTTTGTCGACAAACGCCGACAATGCTTCCCGCAGCGGCGAATACCATTCACCGGTGTAAATAAGCTCGGCAAGCTGCAGCCCGACCATGGATTTAAAAACTTCAGTCTGCCGGTCAATGCACAGGCTTTCCAATTCCGTGTGTGCCGCATAGAGAATAGTGCCGCCGGGTGTCTCGTACACACCCCGCGACTTCATGCCAACGACACGGTTTTCCACTATGTCCGCAATACCAACACCGTTCCTGCCGCCAATTGTATTCAGCTCCTTTATCAGATCAACGGGCGGCAGGGTTTTACCGTTAAGCGACACCGGAATGCCTTTCTCAAAATCAAGCGCCACGTACTCGTGCGTGTCGGGAGCGTCCTGCGGCGGAACGGTCAATTGCAGCAAATGCCGGTAATCAGGTTCAAGGGCGGGGTCTTCAAGCTCCAGGCCTTCATGACTTAAATGCCACAAATTTTCATCGCGGCTATAGCTCTGCTCTTTTGTCATGGGAGCTTCTATTCCGCGCTTTTGCAGATACTCCATTGCGTCCTCGCGGGACTGTATATCCCAAATACGCCACGGCGCGATGATATTCAGCCACGGCGCAAAAGCTTTAAATGTCAGTTCAAAACGTATCTGGTCGTTGCCCTTGCCTGTTGCCCCGTGACAGATCGCATCCGCACTTTCGGAGATTGCGGTATCTACCAGTTTTTTTGCGATTAAAGGGCGCGCTACAGATGTTCCCAGAAGGTATTTTCCCTCGTAAACGGCGTTTGCCTTAATCATGGGATAGATAAAATCAGTTATAAACTCTGCTCTGGCATCAATAATATGGACTTTATCGGCTCCTAATTTTATGGCCTTTTCTTCCAGCTCATTATAATCGGCACATTGCCCAAGATCGGCGCAGCAGGCGATGATTTTGCAGCCTTCATAATGCTCCCGCAGCCACGGAATGATTACCGTTGTATCCAGGCCGCCGGAATAGGCTAACACTATTTTTTTGCTCATTGGTAAGGCCTCCATTAGAATACACAAAAAGGCGTTCACCACATGATACGAATCATCTGCCTGAGATAATTTTTTCGCGCATCATCTGATGAACGCCTTTGTTCAACGATACTACATTTGTACAGAAAAAAACACCTGATTGTCAATACACATTTGTTTGCTTGACTTGAACAAAACAAATCCGTACAATTTCATCATTATGGTTGAGAATGTTGATCAATTAACCGCGAAAATGGCGGAGATTCGCAAAGCCCAGGCGGGTTTTGCACATTTTTCTCAGGAAAAAACCGATGCGATTTTTAAAGCCGCCGCTACGGCGGCAAACAGGCACAGAATACCGCTTGCGAAAATGGCGGTTGAAGAAACAGGCATGGGTGTTGTGGAAGATAAGGTAATTAAAAACCACTATGCTTCGGAGTATATCTATCATCAATACAGGGATACCAAAACCTGCGGGCTTATCGAAGAAGATACACAGTTTGGTATTCGTAAAATTGCCGAGCCCGTTGGAGTCATTGCGGCAATTATTCCCACGACAAACCCTACGTCGACTGCTATTTTCAAGATCCTCATCTCTCTAAAAACAAGAAACGGTATCATTCTCGCGCCTCACCCAAGGGCAAAAAATAGCACTGTTGCTGCGGCAAAAATTGTTTATGAAGCGGCGGTCAGAGCCGGCGCACCGGAAGGAATCATCGGCTGGATTGATACACCCTCTCTCGTACTTTCCAACGAAGTTATGCGGGATGCAGATCTGATTTTGGCAACAGGCGGCCCCAGCATGGTAGAAGCTGCATATTCATCGGGAAAACCCGCCATTGGCGTTGGTGCCGGAAATGTTCCGGCTGTTTTTCATGCATCGGTTGACATTCCGACAGCTGTCAGTTCGGTGATTCTTTCGAAAACATTTGACAATGGCATGATCTGCGCTTCCGAGCAATCTGTTATTGCGGATAACCGTATTTATGACGCTGTAAAAAAAGAATTTATTTACAGGGGTTGTTATTTTCTGAACCCTGATGAAACCAAAAAAATCAGAACGACAATCGTTATCAACGGAGCGTTAAATTCAAAAATTGTCGGGCAAACCGCCGAAACCATCGCAGCATTAGCCGGTATCAAAGTGCCGAAAGATACGAAAATTTTAATCGGTGAGGTGGAAAGCGTTGATCTGTCCGAAGAATTTGCCCACGAAAAACTTTCCCCTGTTTTGGCCATGTACCGGTACAATACATTTGACGAAGCAATCGAAAAAGCTGATCGGCTGGTAAAAGACGGCGGGTATGGGCATACGGCGTCAATTCATATCGATACGAACGAAAAAGAAGATTTGACAAAATTTGAAAATGCGATGAAAGCCTGCCGCATTGTGGTGAATACTCCGTCGTCTCATGGCGGTATCGGTGATTTATTTAACTTCAGGCTTGCACCGTCATTAACGCTTGGATGCGGTTCGTGGGGAGGGAATTCCGTTTCCGAAAATGTCGGAGTCAAACATCTTTTGAATATTAAAACTGTCGCCGAAAGGAGAGAAAACATGCTGTGGTTCAGAACCCCCCAGAAAATTTATTTTAAGAAGGGGTCACTTAAAGTTGCATTGGGCGAGCTGAAAGAGGTTTATAACAAGAAAAAAGTGTTTATTGTAACGGATGAATTTTTATATAAAAACAACTATACAAAGCCCGTGACCGATCAGCTGAATGAAATGGGCATAAACCATTTTACGTTTTTTAATGTGCTTCCCGACCCAACTTTAGGATCGGCAAAAGAAGGAGCACAGGCAATGCGTAATTTTGAACCGGACTGCATTGTCGCTTTAGGCGGCGGATCGGCAATGGATGCCGCAAAAATCATGTGGACGCTGTATGAACATCACGATGTTGACTTCCACGATTTGGCCATGCGTTTTATGGATATTCGCAAAAGAATTTACACATATCCAAAAATGGGGCAAAAAGCAAATTTTGTTGCTATTCCTACCACGGCCGGAACAGGCAGCGAGGTTACGCCTTTTGCCGTTATTACCGATGAAGCCACCGGCATAAAATATCCCATTGCCGATTATGAACTCATGCCGAATATTGCGATTATTGATGTTGACTTAATGATGGACATGCCAAAAAGCCTGACTGCCGCTTCCGGTATTGATGCGCTTACCCATTCTTTGGAAGCTTATGTTTCGATTCTTGCCAATGATTATACAGACGGCCCGGCGCTGACTTCGATCAAAAATATTTTTAAATATTTGCCGCTAGCTTACAGTGATGGCAAAAACGAAGAAGCACGGGAAAAAATGGCGAACGCATCCACGATTGCGGGTATGGCTTTTGCCAATGCGTTTTTGGGCGTTTGCCATTCCATGGCGCATAAACTCGGCGCTTTCTTCAGCCTGCCGCACGGCGTAGCAAACGCCCTTTTGATTAACTATATTATCCGCTATAACGCAACGGATAATCCAAAAAAAATGGGTGCATTTTCACAGTACAAATATCCACAGGCTGCCGCCCGGTATGCCGAAATAGCTTCTTTTATCGGTATTGACGGAAAGAATGATTCTGAAAAAGTCGAAAAACTTATTGATAAAATCAACGAACTGAAAGAAAGCATTGAAATTAAACCGGCGATAAAGGATTACGGCATTGCCGAGAATGATTTCCTTTCCCGGCTTGACGAAATGGTTGAACATGCGTTCGATGATCAGTGTACGGGCGCTAATCCCCGTTATCCTCTCATGGAAGAAATGAAGGAAATATATTTAAATGCCTATTATGGCAGGTAAATTGAGGTGTAATGACATGAATTTGGACAATATTATCGTAAAAAGAAAAAACAAAACCATTTACCGCGATGGCGATAAAGTCATAAAAGTTTTTAAAGAGGATTTTTCCAAATCTGACGTGTTAAACGAGGCCCTCAATCAGGCGAGAGTGGAAGAAAATACGGAATTACACATTCCAAAAATACTTGAAGTAACGAAAATAAACGGGTGCTGGGCTATCATTCTGGAATTTATCGAAGGAAAAACACTTGATGATCTGATAAGTGAGAATCCCGGAAAAACAACGGAATATATTGATCTGATGATTGATTTGCAAATAAAAATACATGCGCAAAATTGCCCTTTGCTGACGAGGCTTAGGGATAAAATGTTCCGGAAAATAGCGCTCACTGATTTTGACCCAACGATAAAATACGAGCTGCAGACCCGTCTTAACGGTTTGCCCCGGCACAATAAAGTTTGTCACGGCGATTTTCAGGCAAGTAACATTATTATAACTCCGGATAACATTCCGTATATTATCGACTGGTCTCATGTAACACAGGGCAACGCTTCGGCGGACGTCGCAAGAACATATCTTTTATATCTCCTGGCCGATCAAAAAGAAAACGGCGAATATTACTTTAACCGGTTCTGTGAAAAAACCGGTACTCAAAGAAAATATGCGGAAAAATGGATACCTATTGTCGCCGCTTCCCAATCAGTAAAAGGAAACAGGGAAGAACTGGCATTTCTAAGCAGGATTGTTGATGTAGTTGAGTACGTTTAACTCATTTTTTCATTTATTGGCGGGAGAGGTAACACATGACAAATACAGCAATGGAAGTTTTATCGTTTGTAAAAGAGAACGATGTAAAATTTATCCGCCTGGCTTTTTGCGATTTATTCGGCATGCAGAAAAATATAGCAATTATGCCTGAAGAGCTGGAAACGGCATTTGAAGACGGCATTTCTTTTAACGCACATGTTATTAAGGGATTCAAGGGTGTAACGGATTCGGATTTATTGCTGTATCCGGATCCCGTTACGCTGAATGTTCTGCCCTGGCGGCCCGGTCCCGGCAGGGTTGCCCGTTTTTACTGCGATATTAAAAACCCCAACGGAACGGCTTTTTCTCATGACGGGCGGACCATTCTGAAAAATGTTGCAGAACGGTCGGACAAAATGGGATATACCTGCAAGGTTGGGATGGAATGTGAATTTTATTTATTTAAAACAGATGATAACGGCGATCCTACACTGACTCCTTTTGACAAGGGCGGTTATATGGATCTTTTACCGCTTGACAAGGGAGAAAATATCCGCCGGGAAATATGTCAGATATTGGCAGAAATGAGAATGCAGCCCGAATCGTCGCACCATGAGCAGGGGCCCGGTCAAAATGAAATTGATTTTAAATTCAATAATGCTGTGGAAGCTGCGGACAATCTGCAGGCATTCAAGGCCGTTGTCAAGGCGATTGCCGATCAGAACGGCTTGTTTGCGTCGTTCATGCCAAAACCAATTCCGGATGCCCCCGGTAACGGACTGCACATTAATCTTTCGTTGAATCAAAACGGCCGTAATATTTTCAGAGATGCGGCTTCAGGAGAACATTCAGCAGTTTCGGAGAGTTTTATTGCGGGAATTCTCTCAAAAATCAGGGAAATCACATTGTTCTTAAACCCGACTGCAAATTCTTATGAGAGATTTGGCAAATTTGAAGCGCCTGAATATATTTCATGGTCTCCCCATAACCGATCACAGCTTGTTCGGATTCCTGCGGCAGCAGGCGAAAGAGTCAGAATGGAGCTTCGTTCGCCCGATCCGTCGGCAAACCCCTATTTGGCATTTGCGCTGATTATTTCGGCAGGGCTTGACGGAATAGAAAACAAAATAAAATTACCTTCATCGATTGATGTTGATTTGTTTACCGCAGATGAATCTATTACAAAAAATTTAGAGAGGATCCCCGGCAGCTTAAAAACAGCTGTCGGCTGCGCCGGGAAAAGCGAATTTGCAAAAGCAATCCTCTCAGAGGAGTTACTGAATAAATTTCTGGATGCAAAACAGGCGGAGGCTGATGTGTTTGAAAAGGCGGAAGATAAACAGGAATTTTACAGGAACAGGTATTTCCCGGTACTGTAATCCCCAATAGGATTTTAAGGTAATGAATATGGAAAGAGCGCTCGTTATTACATCTACCGATAAAGGATTCTCCGATATAGCTGAAATGCTTCGCGCACATTCTGTTATTGATATTACTTATGTGCGTTCCGGCGGTGAAGGACGCAGGCTTTTGCTGGAACGGTTATTTGATTTGGTAATTATTAGTTCTCCCCTGTCTGACGAAACAGGTGAAAACCTTGCCCGGCAAATCGCCGTTAGCGGGGTAAGTCAGGTTATTTTGGCCGTTAAAAGTGATCTATACGACTCTGTTTCCGCCGCTTGCGAAAAAGACAGTGTCTTAACCATTGCAAAGCCCATAAACAATGATATATTCCGTCAGGTTTTGAGCATTGCAAAAACAATGCGCACGTGGCTTGTAAAAGTCCGATCGGAAAACGAAGATTTGAAACAGAAAATAGACAACATCCGTATCATTGACCGTGCAAAAAGCATTTTAATTTCATCAACCAGAATGAGCGAACATGAAGCGCACCGTCACATCGAAAAAATGGCGATGGACACACGCACTTCAAAACGCAAGGTAAGTGAAAGGATCATTCATGATTATGAAAACGGGCCGTAAGATTGATCCGGCGGGCCGTTTTTTGAATTGATAGAAGCACTTGACAAACCGCTGGTAAAAAAATAAAAATACAGCAAAACAGAAAAGGAAATTACTATGTCATACACAATGAGGGTTTTAAAAGAAACAAAAGAAAAAAATCCCGGACAGCCGGAATTTCATCAGACACTCACCGAGATTCTGCCGACTCTTCAGCCGTATTTAGACGAGCATCAAGAATGTGAAGAAGCCGGTATTCTGGAACGAATAGTCGAACCGGAACGGCAGGTTATTTTCAGAGTACCCTGGGTAGACGGCTCCGGAAAAGTGCAGGTTAACCGCGGATACCGTGTCCAGTTCAACAGTGCAATCGGACCATACAAAGGGGGGATACGGTTTCACCCAAGCGTAACCCTTGATACGATAAAATTTTTGGGCTTTGAACAGATCTTCAAAAATTCGTTAACCGGGCTTCCCATCGGCGGCGGAAAAGGCGGATCGGATTTTGATCCTAAAGGAAAATCCGACCGCGAAGTCATGGCATTTTGTCAGAGCTTTATGAATGAATTGTACCGTCACATAGGAGCGGATACCGATGTACCTGCCGGAGACATCGGTGTAGGAGCAAGGGAAATCGGGTATGTTTACGGACAATACAAAAAAATAACCGGTCTTGTTAACGGTACGTTTACCGGAAAGGCTCTGTGTTATGGAGGTTCGCTCGTACGTAAGGAAGCCACCGGGTACGGGTTGGTGTATTTTGCCGAACAAATGCTGGCATCTTTAAAAACAACATTTGAAGGGAAAAGGGTTGTTGTTTCCGGCTCGGGCAATGTGGCGATTTACGCTGCCGAAAAAGCCGCGCAATTGGGCGCAAAAGTGCTGACATTTTCCGATTCGAACGGTTATATCCTCGATCCCGCCGGGGTTGATATTGAAACGGTAAAACTCATTAAGGAAAAACAAAGGGGCAGAATCAGCGAATATGTGCATCACTGCAAGGGTGCGGAATATTTTGATAAAGGTATTGTCTGGCAGGTACCGTGCGATGTTGCCCTGCCCTGCGCAACCCAAAACGAAATAAACGAAGAACATGCCAAAGCGCTGATAAAAAACAACTGTCTTGCCGTTGCCGAAGGATCCAATATGTCAACAACACTGGATGCGGTAGAACAGTTTCAGAAAAGCGGCATTTTGTACGCTCCCGGAAAAGCTGCCAATGCCGGCGGTGTTGCGGTTTCCGCTTTGGAAATGGCTCAAAACAGCTCAAGGTTTTTTTGGTCGTTTGAAGAAGTTGATAAAAAACTTCAGGGTATTATGCAAAGCATTTACCGGCAGGTTTCCGATACGGCGGAGCATTACGCAACAAAGAACGATCTTGTTGCCGGCGCGAACATCGGCGGATTTATTAAAGTTTGCGAAGTAATGCTTCTGCAAGGGGTTATATAAGAGAAACCGGCTCACTGCTTTTTTGTCTTGACTTTATATACCAAACCTAATATCTGCATAGTCACAA
Organism: Treponema sp.; assembly: GCA_009777735.1. Taxonomy (GTDB): domain Bacteria; phylum Spirochaetota; class Spirochaetia; order Treponematales; family Breznakiellaceae; genus WQXQ01. Next base: position 27,945 of record WRLF01000015.1, on the reverse strand, counting down.
TGGGGATCATGCACACAAGTGAAATCATCCCAAATCCGTCGCGAAGAAGATTTGCATCGCCCCTGCTTGCGGCAACTCCCTGGATAAATGCGAGAATAAAGGTTGCCGTCATAGGGCCGGTCGCTACGCCGCCGGCATCAAACGCAATGCCTACAAATAATTTAGGGACAAAAAAAGTCAGACCAAGCGCGGCGGCAAATCCGGGAAGAAGGAAATGCCAAAGCTGTATCGCCGGGTAAAGTATTCGGACAACTGACAACATGACAGCCAGCCCCACACCGAGACAAAGCGGTGCCAGTACAGCTTTCCTTTTTACATGGCCGCTGGTAACATTTTCTATCTGATGTGTCTGAACATACACAGCCGGCTCGGCGGCAATGGTTACAAGCCCGATTAAAAAACCTACTGAAATGGTTAAAGCATTATTGCCCAGCGATGCGAGATTATACCCAAGCGCTGTTCCGGCATCCATGAATCCGCCGTCGACTCCAAGGAAGAACAGTATCAGCCCGGTATAAGAATAGATAAAACCCATGATCATTTTTCTGAATCGTTTTTCACTGAGTTTTAACACCGTTAATTGCAGAATGATGAATATTACAAGCAGAGGCAGTAAAGTGATAAAACCTTCGTATAACGTAGATGGAATAATACCGGTGAATGAATGTAAAACCGAATCGGTTACATTTATTGTAATTGGAAGACTCGTGTCGTAATATGCCCCCCTGGAAACCATATACAGTACCAGAACTCCGATGACAGCTCCCGCTGAAGCCATTGCTACAAGCCCGAAACTGTCTTCTTCCGATTTGAGACTGTCCTTTTTTCCGGAGGCGACTCCGACACCGAGGGCGAGTATAAACGGAACAGCCAATATTCCTGTGGTCGCTCCCGAAGAATCAAATGCAAGGGCAAGGAATTCGGCAGAAGTAAACATCGTGGCAGCGCCGATGAGAAGGTAAAATGCGATTAAAACCATGTGGAGGGGGATTTTTGAAAAAATCCTTAACAGTCCTATTGTAAGAACAACCGCAAAACCAACGGAGACAAATACGAGTAGTCTGATACCGGAAAGCTGCCCCATCGTGACAAGATCGACTTGATTGGAAAGAACGATCATCCCTGGCTCGGCGAGAGAAATAAAGAAACCGAGTATGATACCTGCCACGACAAGTATCCATAGCTTTTTTGACTTAAATATTATTTCTCCGGTGTGGCTGCCAAGCGGCATTATGGCTAATTCAACTCCTGCTAAAAAAATTGACAGCCCGAAAATAATCAATACGGCGCCGAACAGGAATTTAATTATCAGCATCGTATCAATGGATGCGACTGTAAACCCGAGTATAAGCACCAATGCGATTATAGGAGCTATGGCAAGTACACTGTCTTTTAGCTTTATCAGAAAAAAAATCATTCAGCCATCACTTACATTCTTCGGTTGTTTGTTTTATCATGCATTATTTTTGATTTTACACTATATCCGGGGAAAATAACAAGTATCCGCGTTTCTTCATATCCCCCCCGGCGGCCGGATTTGAATTCTGCTTTTCAGTAAATACTCTTTAAGCTCTCTGACAGTATAATTTCTCTCCATTCTGGGCGAGTACAGCATACTGCTGATGATTGCCGCCTGTGCCTCGGTTTCTTCAAACAGAATTTTCAAATGTTCGGGCGCTCCTGCGCCGCCGGATGCTATGAGCGGAACCGATACTGCTGCTCCTGCCATCTTCATCAATGCCAGGTCATATCCTGCCAGAGTCCCGTCACAGTCGATGCTGTTCAGGCAAATTTCCCCCGCACCCAGTTCCTGCCCGTGTTTGATCCATTCAACGGCATCCTTGCCTGTTGCCAGCCGTGCGCCGTCTATATACACTTCATACCCGCTCGGTATCTGCGGCGTAACCGGTGTACGTTTAACCTGGGTTGAAAGCACAATGCACTGTGAGCCAAACGCTTTTGCGCCGTCCTGAATGATTTGGGGATTTCTGACAGCCATGGAATCAACACTGATTTTTTCCGCTCCGGCTTTAAGCGCTTCATACATATCATCCAAATTTTTTATTCCGCCGCCGACGGTAAACGGAATAAAAACGCGCTGAGCTACGTTCTTTACCGTGTCTATGTCGATCCGGCGTTTTTCCGCGCTTGCCATAATGTCGTAGAAAATCAATTCGTCGATCTGCGCTTCATACATGGATTCTGCCAGCGTTTCTGCCGGTGCAACGTCTATATTGTCCTGAAAATTCACTGCCTTTGTCACCCTGCCGTTTACGATGTCAAAGCAGGCGATGAGCCGTTTTGTTAACATTCCTTAACCTCCGTTCCCCAGGCCGAGAAAACCGTTGAGCAGCGTTAGTCCCGCTTCACCGCTTTTTTCGGCATGAAACTGAGCGGCGTATATGTTGTCTTTATTAACCGCTGCTGTAAACCGGATGCCGTATTCAGAGACACCCCATATATCGGAATCGTCTTCAGGTTTTGCGTAATAAGAATTGACAAAATAGAAGTACTCATCCTCTGTCCTGAACGGAGCATTTTTCATAAACCGCACCTGGTTCCAGCCCATCTGCGGTACCCGGACATTTGAAGTGTCGAATTTAACAACGCGGCCTTTAAGCCATCCGAGACAGTCTGTATTTTCTTCTTCACTGTGTTCAAACAGGATTTGCAGGCCGACACAAATACCGAGAAAAAAAACGCTTTTTCGCATAACAGCGTCTTCCAGCGAATGTATCAAGTCCATCTCGCGCAGCGAATCCATTGTGGCCTTTGCGCTTCCCACGCCCGGCAGGATAATATGTGTTGCATCGGCAATGCAGTGCTGACAACGGGCATACTCCGCTTCATATCCAAGCCGTGTTACAGCGTGCATGACACTTGGTGCATTCCCGGCTTTATAGTCAATAATTTTAATCATTACATTAATCTCCCAGTGCTGCCTGAACAAGCCCCCAAAATAACGGGTGCGGTTTGTTGGGGCGGCTTTTAAATTCCGGATGAAATTGAACGCCGACAAAAAAACGATTGTCCGGCAGTTCCACCGCTTCCACAAGGCTGCCGTCCGGCGATGTACCGCATATAACAAGCCCGTTTTGCGTCAGCGCCTGCCTGTATTCATTGTTAAACTCAAAACGATGGCGGTGCCGTTCGTTGATTTCGTCCTCTTTGTATAAACTGTGCAGCAGCGTGCCTTGCTTAATATTACAGGGATACGCACCCAGGCGCATAGTACCGCCGCTTCCTACCATGCCTATCTGATTAGGCATAATGTCGATTACGCGATGAGCTGAATTTTCGTTAAACTCGCCGGAATGAGCATCAGTTAGAGTGCAAACATTACGGGCAAACTCAATTACGGCGATCTGCATGCCAAGACAGATGCCTAAATAGGGAATATTATTTTCCCGTGCATAACGGCAGGCGGCAATCTTGCCTTCGATTCCCCGGTCACCGAAACCTCCCGGAATAATCATGCCGTTAATTCCGGCTAACATATCTCCGGCATTTTTTTCCGTCACTTCCCCGCTGTCAATCCAGCGGATAGTGACTCTGGCTCCTGTTTCAAATCCGGCATGGTTTAGGCTTTCAATGATTGAAAGATACGCATCGTGCAGCTTAACATATTTACCTGCAATGGCAATGGTTACTTCATGTTTTCTTGCCGTGATTTTTTGCGTCATTGTCAGCCATTCGGCTAAATCCGCATCAGGCGCCGCTATTCCCAGCTCGCGGCATACCACATTGTCCAAACCGTTGCGGTGAAGCATAAGCGGCGCTTCGTACAGGGAAGAAAGCGTGATGTTTTCGATAACACAATCGGGTTTTACATTGCAAAAGAGCGCAATTTTATCATTGATGCCTTCGCTTAAAGGTTCATCTGACCGTGCGATAATGATGTTAGGCGAAATACCAATTGAGCGGAGTTCCTTGACAGAATGTTGTGTTGGTTTTGATTTATGTTCGCCGGTACTTTTTAAAAAAGGAACAAGTGTTACATGAATAAACAGGCAGTGTTCGCGTCCTTTTTCAAGCGAAATTTGCCGGATGGCTTCCAAAAACGGCTGGCTTTCGATATCGCCTGTCGTGCCGCCTATTTCCGTTATCAATACATCGGCACCGCTGTTTTCCGCTCCGGCATAAATAAAGTCTTTAATCGTTTCGGTAACATGGGGAATAACCTGCACGGTTCCGCCCAGATATGCACCTGCGCGTTCACGCTCCAGCACTTTCCAGTACACCTTGCCCGATGTCAGATTACTGAGTTTTGTCAGGTTCTCGTCGATAAACCGCTCGTAATGCCCCAAATCAAGATCAGTTTCCGCACCGTCATCGGTAACAAATACCTCGCCGTGCTGGAAGGGACTCATCGTTCCCGGATCAACATTCATATACGGATCAAGTTTTTGCGCCGCAACTTTCAGGCCGCGCTGCTTAAGCAGCCTGCCCAGTGAAGCCGCAGTAATCCCCTTGCCAAGCCCCGAAACAACCCCTCCGGTCACAAAAATATACTTTGTCATACCCCTCTTTCCCTTTGTTCTCTATTCCACTGTTCACTGTTCTCTATATTCACTGTTCTCTGTTCACTCCCATTCTACCGTAGCAGGCGGCTTCGATGTTATATCATATACCACGCGGCTGACTGATGGAATTTCGCCGGTAATCCGCGACGATATGCGGCTTAAAATCCTGTGCGGAATCGGCGAATACTCACAGGTCATAAAATCGCCTGTGGATACAGCCCGGACAGCGATTACAGGATCGTAAGTCCGGTCATCCCCCTTAACGCCTACGGAGAGGGTATCAGTCAATACAGTAAAATACTGATCGGGTCTGTGTTTCAGACGATCCAGTTCTTCCCGGAGGATTGCGTCAGCCTTGCGTAAAAGCTCCAGTTTTTTTTTCGTTACTTCGCCTGTTATGCGAATGGCAAGCCCCGGTCCCGGGAAAGGCTGACGATTTACGAGAAAAGCCGGCAACCCCAGCTTTCTGCCGAGAACACGAACTTCGTCTTTAAACAGCCCGGACAGCGGCTCAATAATTTTCGTAAAAGAAAGATTTTTTGGAAGCCCGCCCACATTGTGATGGCTTTTAATTGTTGCACCAAATGCCCCGCCGGACTCGACAACATCGGGGTAAATGGTACCCTGCGCCAAATAGGGAATTCGCCCAAGCTTTGCGGCTTCCTCCTCAAATACCCGGATAAATTCTTTTCCAATGATTTTTCGTTTTTTTTCGGGATTGCTTATGCCTTTCAGCTTTGCAAGGAACCGCGCCTGAGCGTTGACACGAATAAAACGCAGTTTTTGCCGGGAAAAAAGATCCTCTATCTCATCGCCCTCATTGAGCCGCATAAATCCGTGGTCAACAAAAATGCAGACAAGCTGTCCCGGTATTGCCTTGGACAACAGGCTTGCACATACCGAAGAATCTACTCCGCCCGACAGTGCAAGCAATACATTTTCTTTTCCAGCTTCCTGCCGTATTTTCCGTACCTGCGTATCAATGTAATCATCCAGCTTGTAATCACCGGCTGCACAGCAGATTTTAAAAAGAAAAGTTTTAATAATTTCCTGTCCGCCGTCTGTATGTTTTGTTTCGGGGTGAAACTGCACGCCATACAGTTTTTTTGCCGGATTTTCACAAGCGGCAAAACAGGACGCGGTTGAAGCTGATGCAATGAATCCCTTTGGCAGACGGGTAACAGCATCTTTATGGCTCATGAGCGCCTTGAACGGTTTATCTGTATCAAATAACACCGACTGGTTTGATGGTATCACCGTTACACGTCCGTACTCGCCTGTTTCGCCGGCGGAAACCCCGCCGCCAAGCATGTGGCACATCATCTGCATGCCGTAGCATATGCCGAGGATGGGGATGCCGAGGGTGAAAATGGCAGGATCGCATTGAGCAGAATCCGGCAAGTACACGCTGTTTGGCCCGCCCGTTAAAATAATGCCGATGGGGTTTATCCGCCGAATCTCAGCGGCGCGGAGATGCCCCGGCTTTATTTCCGAATACACGGATAATTTTCTGACTGCTCCGGCAATAAGCTCCTTATACTGACCGCCAAAGTCAAGGACCAATACAAGCTCGTTCATATCTTTGCCATACATTAATTTTTCTGTAAATAGACCAGTTCCAGCATCTTTTCGCCATAACGGATTCCAAACGCCTGGATATCTTCGGAACCGAAGTGAAGGTTGTCAACAACAGGCCGTCCGGCAGTTAAACCGCCGGAGCTGATTACATGGGCGTTTGGAATACCGGTTTTATTTTGTAAAGCCTGAGTGCCGACCAGGGCGCCGTCTGTACTGCCTGAACCGGCATCCCAGGTTTGTCCGCACAGAATGGGAATTGAATTGGGTTGAAGTTCCAGATCGGCAAGCATATCATCGTATATTTCTTTTAACATTTCTCCCCATGTGGTATAGGTAAGTCCCCGCCCGCTTTCTCCCTGGTGGAATATGATGCCTTTAACAATGCCGCCTTGCGATTGTGCCAGTTTGACATTTGTGATAATGGCATCATACATACTGTCATAGCCGGCGCTCCTGTACCTGTCCCACCCCTGCCTTTCTGTTATACTTGGCCTGCCGTCTTCTCTTTCGGCGCCGCCGGAACATTCGGAGAAATAATCGGCGCTTTTTGTTTTATGAAATGATGCGAGGGCAAGGGCGCCGCCGGCAACGGCTATCAGTCCGATTGTAATGTGCGGGGGAGTGTTTGCAACAAGGAATCGTCCGAAATAATCGGCAGGACTAAGCCCCGTGCTAAAATCATCCTGCCAATGCTTCAAATCACCGGCTGTAATAAGCGGCGGTACTGCCTTATACCATTGACCATTGTCCCTTTGCTGTCCGTCATAACTGCCTTCCGCAACATTCAATACCTGCCACCGTTCGCTTATATCCTGTTTGTCCCGGTCCCGGATGGGGCCCGGTCCCTGCATGTTTGACTGCCCGAATGCAATGTAAATGTGTAATTCGGTATCGCTGTTGTCATTATTATACTTCATGTTATTTATATTACCGGTAAATTAAATTTTTATTCCAATAAATATTCTATAAATATTGTTGTAGTTATTTCCAATTCTCCCATCGGCACTATTGTCGCGGAATCGGCCTGACGGGTTGCCATTGAAAAATCCATGCTGTTATTTAAAAACCTGTTGCTCGTTGGTGACATATATTGATTTATATTTTCAGATATGTTTAAAACCCTGATAATTTTAAGGTTTGAAAGTTCCGCATATTGAGTGGCTTTTTCCAGCGCTTTCTGATATGCAAGTTCACGGGATCTGATGTAATAATCCGTATTGTTATTTACACTGAAATTCATCTGGTTTAATTCAATGCCGTTTATTTGAATGAGATTATCAATTATTTCAGATACCCTTTCACTGTTGTTATCAATATCATCAACGGAAAAAGTTATGCTTTGCTCGGCTCTTTGTCCGATTAAAATACGTCTGTTTGAATAATCATATTCCGATCTAAAAGACAATGAAGCTGTCATTATATTTTTTTCCTCGATACCGGCATCATTCAGTATTGACAATGCCTGCCTTACCATTCTGCTTACTTCATCCTGAGCCATTTTTGTTGTTCCGGCTGTATTGCTTAACGTAATTCTCATTTGAATAACATCCGGCTGAACTAAAACCGTATCTGTTCCGAATACAGAAATGGTACTTTGATTATATTTGTTTGTTGTTTTGCAGCCGAACAGGATTATTAATACAATAAATAATAAATTAAAAAAGAAATGGCTTTTTTTCATAATATAGTCTCCTTGATGTATACAATCGATTTTATAATCGTTTTAATATGCAATTTTGTCAAGTAGCAGCGCCAACTCTAATGTTTTTTAAATTGGCATTGCCAAACCGGGAAAAGCAATGTATATTTCCTTATGGATTATGAAGTAAAAATTAAACATCTTATCTCAAAAATGACCATTGAGGAAAAAGTATCACAATTACTGTACACAAGCCCTGCTGTTGAACATTTGGGTATTCCCGAGTACAACTGGTGGAATGAGTGCCTGCACGGTGTTGCCCGCGCGGGGATAGCGACTGTGTTTCCCCAGGCGATTGCCATGGCAGCAACATTTGACGAAGCGTTGGTCAGGGAATTGGCCGATGCGATTTCCGATGAGGCACGGGCGAAACATCACGAGGGGATCAAGCAGGGGAACCGCGGCCAGTATTGGGGGTTGACGTTCTGGACGCCGAACATCAATATATTCCGCGATCCGCGCTGGGGGCGGGGGCAGGAAACCTACGGCGAGGATCCTTTTCTTACCAGCCGCATCGGCGCTGCTTTTGTACATGGTTTACAGGGCGATGACCCCAATAACCTCAAAGTGGCTGCCTGCGCCAAGCACTATGCCGTTCATTCCGGACCGGAGAAATTCAGGCATACATTTGACGCCGTAACAAGCAAAAAAGACCTGTTTGAAACGTATCTCCCCGCCTTCAAGGCGCTGGTGGAAGCGGGTGTGGAATCGGTTATGGGCGCGTACAACCGTACCCTTGGCGAACCATGCTGCGGCAGTTTCTTCCTGTTAAAAGACATCCTCCGTGACCGTTGGGGGTTTAAGGGCCACGTTGTTTCTGATTGCTGGGCAATTAAGGATTTTCACGAAAATCACAAAGTAACAAAATCCCCCGAAGAATCCGCCGCTCTCGCCCTGAATGCCGGGTGCGACCTTAACTGCGGCTGTACGTATCCGCACTTGACTGCCTCGTTCAAAAAAGGCCTGGTCACCGAAGCAGCGATAGACACTGCCCTTGCCCGTCTCTTGCGGACCCGATTTAAGCTGGGAATGTTTGATCCGCCCGGAACAGGTAAATACGGCACACTTGGCCGTGAAGTAATAAACTGCGAGAAACATCAGCAGCTTGCTTTAAAAGCGGCTGAAAAATCCATTGTGCTGCTGAAAAATGACGGCGGTATTTTGCCCCTGGATTCAAGCGCGAAAAAGATCACGGTGCTGGGGCCGGCGGCAGCAAACGCCCATACGCTGTTTGGCAATTACTACGGGGTAAGCTCCCGTTTTATTACCATTCTTGAAGGACTCGGAGACAAGGTAAAAGATAAATTTGGAATCAACATAGAGTACCGGCAGGGCTGCCTCATGTACAGCGACAACCACTTGTCTAATGCCGAATTCGGCCAGGCTAACCCTGCGGACATGATCATTGCCGTCATGGGGCTGGACGGGGCCATTGAGGGCGAAGAAGGCGATGCCATCGCCTCTGACTCCAACGGCGACCGCAGTTACATTGAGCTTCCCCCCTGGCAGTTAAAGTTTTTGCAGAAGGTTCGGGCGACATGTAAAAAACTGATACTGGTTTTAACCGGCGGCAGTCCCATCGCCGTCCCCGAAGATATTGCCGATGCAATTTTATTTGCCTGGTATCCCGGCGAACAGGGTGGCAAGGCTGTGGCGGATATAATCTTCGGCGATGTTGTACCATCGGGTAAGCTGCCCATTACGTTCCCTGCGTCTACGGATCAGCTTCCCCCCTACGATGATTATGCCATGAAGGGCCGCACGTACCGGTACATGACAGAAAAACCCCTGTATCCGTTCGGCTTCGGCCTTTCCTACACGAGTTTCCGCTTCGATTCGATTTCTCTTTCAGCGCCGTCAATCAAGGCAGGTGAGTCCGTAAAGGTGTCAGTCACCGTTTCCAACACCGGCGCAAGGGATGCCGACGAGGTAGTTCAACTCTATATCTCAAAAGACAACCGCAGCGCTGATGATCCCCTGTCTTCACTGAGGGGCTTCCGCCGCGTGTATGTCCCCGCCGGCAAGAGCGTTACGGTTGAGTTCTTGCTTCCCGCCTCCGCCTTTGAAATGGTGAACGATGCAGGCGAATCCATATTGGTTCCGGGAACGTACTCGGTGATTGCCGCCGATGCAGCCCCGGTGCCGGTTGCAACGGAAAAAGGCGCTGCGGAGCCAATACGGGCCGTTATTCAAGTGGGCGGCTAGAAAAAAGGAGCGTTTATGACGGGAAATAAAGGGAGTATAACTCCGCGTCTCATTCGCAAGCGGAGCCATTACTGGCAGCGTACGTGGATGCTCTACCTCATGCTGGTTGTGCCGATGGCTTTTTTTGCGGTGTTCCGGTATGTCCCCATGACGAACATCGTCATCGCTTTCAAGGACTACAATATTTTCCGGGGGGTATGGGACTCGCCTTGGGCAGGGTTCCAGTGGTTTGAGCAGGCCTTTCAGTCACAGGGTTTCCATTTGGCCCTCAGAAATACCCTGATGCTCAATTTTCTTGACCTTATTTTCGGGTTTCCTGCTCCCATCATCCTTGCCATCATCCTCAACGAACTTTCATTCAAAACCTATAAAAGAGTAACTCAAACCGTTGTCTACCTGCCTCATTTTCTTTCGTGGATTATTATTTCCGGCATGGCAATCCAGCTTTTTGCCCCTTCGGGAGGTGTTGTCAATATCATGCTGGGAAAGTTCGGCATCGGGCCAATAAACTTCCTCATGGAACGGCCTCTGTGGGTAACGACCTATATCGGCCTGGGTGTATGGCGGGATATGGGCTGGGGCACAATCATCTATCTGGCGTCGATTACCGGAATTAACCCGGAGTTGTACGAAGCGGCCGAGGTTGACGGGGCAGGCCGTTTCCGGAAAATCTGGAATGTCACCCTGCCGGGCATCCGCCCCACCATTGTGGTGTTATTTATTATGCGGATGGGCGTAATCCTGGGCAGCGAATTTGATCGCCCTTTCACCATGGGCAACCCCATGGTAATGCAGGTAGCAGATGTTATCAGTACCTATGTGTACCGTGTCGGCATCAGGGGCGGGCAGTTTGCGCTGACAACGGCTATCGGGCTGTTCCAGTCGCTTGTCTGCGTTATTTTCCTCGTTGCTGCCAACACGCTGGCGAAAAAAACCGGTGAACGGGGCATTTGGTAGGAGGCAATACATGGTAAAATCAACAAGAAAAAAAATCGAAGACCTTTTCGTCGCTTTTATCTGCCTGCTGGTAATGGCAATTTGCCTCTTTCCCATGCTCAATATACTGGCGCGATCTTTAAGCGACCCCATGGCAATTGTAAACAGGCAGGTTTCCTTCCTGCCGGTAAATCCAACGCTGGACTCGTACCGCTTTGTGTTTATGGATCCGTCTTTTACCCGGTCTATGATCTGGACGGCCATCCTGACCGGCATTGTTACGATTGTATCCCTGACGATGACGACGCTCTGCGCCTTCCCTTTAATTTACGACCAGCTCAAAGGTAAAAAAATCATCAATATGATAATTATTTTTACCATGTATTTTAATGCGGGGATTATCCCCAACTTTATCCTTATGAGAAATTTGGGGCTTCTGGACAACCCTCTGGTATTAATCCTGCCGGGCAGCCTTTCCGTATTTAACATGATCATTCTACGAAGCTTTTTCTTTAGCGTGCCGGACAGTCTGCGTGAATCGGCGGAGCTCGACGGGGCAAATCCCTTCACTGTCCTGGTGAAGATTTACCTGCCCCTGTCCCTGCCGGTGCTGGCTACGCTGGCTCTTTTTTACGCAGTAGGACGCTGGAACGGGTTTACGGACGCGCTTATGTATATGACTTCTGCGCCGAACTTCCACCCGATTCAGCTTAAACTGTATAATATCATTAACAACCTTTCTTCAATAGAAATAGCAGCCCAGGAAGGTATTGCCGGGGGTGTCCCTGCGGCAAGCGACGGGATGAAGGCCGCAGCCGTTATGTTTGCCACCCTTCCCATTCTGATGGTGTACCCCTGGCTGCAGCGTTATTTCATCACCGGCGTTACCATTGGCGCGGTAAAAGGATAAGTAGTAAACATGGTTTCAACGGCAATAATCGGTACGGGTAATATTTCATCGCAGCATATTCTGGGGTATCTTGAATTTCCGCAGCGCTGCACAATAACCCGCCTGGCGGACATTTTTCCGGAAAAAGCAGAGCAAAAAAACAGCGAATTCAGCCTGGATGCCGCGATAAGCGCGTCTCACAAAGAAATTGCGGACGATCCCGGCATAGACCTGGTGAGTATTTGCACCCCGCCTTTCTGTCATGCAGAGATTGCCATTGATTTCCTGAATGCGGGAAAGCATGTTATTGTGGAAAAACCAATGGCGGCATCGCCGGAAGAATGTGACGCGATGATTGCCGCTGCAAAAAAAAGCGGTAAAATATTATCTGTCATCGCGCAAAACCGCTTCCGCGATCCCATCGCCAATCTGAAGAAAGTGCTTGATTCCGGGCTTATTGGCAAAATTGTCCATGCGCAGGTTGATTCTTTCTGGTGGCGGGGACATTCCTATTACGACTTGTGGTGGCGGGGAACGTGGGAAAAAGAAGGGGGCGGCTGCACCCTGAACCACGCGGTACACCATATCGACATGCTCTTGTGGATGCTTGGTCTGCCCAAAAATGTCAATGCGGTGATAAGCAACGCCGCCCATGACAATGCAGAAGTTGAGGATATTTCTGTCGCAGTGCTGCAATACGAAGGCGGCCTGTGTGCAAAAGGGGCGCTGGCGCAGGTGACCAGTTCCGTCATCCACCACGGCGAAGAGCAGCAGCTTATTTTTCAGGGGGAACATGCCCGCATCAGTGCGCCCTGGAAAATTACGGCGCATCTGCCGCAGCCCAACGGGTTCCCCGGTCCCGAGCAGAACGAAGCCCTTATCAGGCAACTGCATGATTTGTATGAATCCCAGCCGGAGCTTAAATACAGCCTGCATACGGGGCAAATTGACAATGTGCTTACTGCCATTGAAACCGGTTCTCAGCCGCTTATCGGCGGCGAAGACGGCAAGCGTACCATTGAACTCATTACCGGTATTTACAAGGCAGGCACGGAGCAGCGGGCTGTAGAACTGCCCATAAAAAGCAGCGACCCCTTTTATACAGTCAGCGGTTTATTGGAACAAGTGCCCCGTTTCTACAAAAAAACAGCTTCGGCGAAAGAACTGAAAGGGGCCATAACCCTTGGCAGTAATTACTAGTTACTTTTATTTTTGTTCCGGCTGAAACCCGTTTTTCCTCATGTGCCGAAGCATGAAAAACATCGTAAAACCAAGAACCGTAATAATTATCGACAGTACAAGTTGCAAAACCATACTAACCTCCTAAGGCCCACATTCTAATAATTTCAATAACACTTATAATCCCAAATATACCAACAAAAAGAGCGACCGTTTCCATTATTTTTTGGAATTTGCTTGCCGGTTTAGGCATTATGTCAAGCATTTGTTGTATGATTTCATTTTGCCTTTCCAGTGCTTTGTATATATTTTGCAAATCCTTTGTTTTTTCCAATTCCAGTATCACATACCAACGAGGACTTGGCAAGGGGATTACTTGCATCGGTTAGGCAGCAAGCAATGTGTGTCCCTCAAAACATGATAAGGCGGGTGTCGGCGATAAACATGTGTGTCCCTTAAAACATGATTAGGCGGGTGTCGGCGGCAAGCGTGCCGCGAAGCGGTGCGATTGGCCGCCGACGGGCCCCGCATAAGTGTAAATTATGGGACACACACACAGGTCGCTGACGGGCCCCGTATAAGTGTATTTCAGGGACACACATTGCTGTTTTACGATGTTTGTAACCAGGCCAACATATCAGTGTTTGCGGGGCATTACTCGCCGGATTTCTTTGGAAGGCAATGCGAAGGAGAGAAACCTTTGTGCAGCTTGAACTGTTTGTATAAATGCGCCGTGTCGGTAAAGCCGCAAGCTTCGGCAATGTTGCCCACTTTATACTCACCTGTGCGGAGCATGTTTTCTGCATTTTTTATTCGGGTATGTATTAAATATTGGTTGAAGCCTATTCCCATCGTTTTGCGGAACAGACTGCCAAAATAAGTAGGATGCAGATCCACCATTTCCGCCATGCCTTTTACTGTAATGGATTCGGAATAATGCGCCGCTATGTAGTGAATGACCTTGGTAACACGGTAATCCCCGGCGTAAATATCTGTTTTAAATACAATCAATTCCAAAAAACGATAGAGGATCTGCAGGAGCAAGCCATTGCACTTTAAAATATACCCCGGCAGCTTGTCCACCCAGGCAAAAGCCAATTCGTGGAACAGGCGGATAATGTCTTCGTGGCGGCCGGCACGGCAATATTCAGGGAAAGGCAGGGAAATTTCCTGGTTTTTGGTGTTTTTTAGAATGAAATCCACCGAAAAACAGTGCATAAGCCGGTCGGGAAACGTAATTGCCTTGCGGACACAGCCCTTGGGAAGTACCAATAAATCGCCCTCTTTTACCTTAACCGTTTGATTATCTGCGGTATACAGGGCTTCTCCCTGGACAAGATAGGTCAGGTTGGTTCCTTCCAGGGTATTTTCTACCAGTTTCCATTCAGGGGTGCATTTTCGGTAATTAACCAGCCGGATTTCGGGAATAATATTTTCATACGCCATTGCTTTTGCCCTCCTGTCCATTCGAAATTATCTTGTATAAATTCACATTAAATCCATACCATATATCTGTAATTATTACATGGTTATGTAAATAAATCAATGGTAAACTTGATTACGATATTGTTCTGCAAAAGAGCAATTTACCGGATTATTTAGTTATTTTGGAGGAGAAAATGAAAAATTCAATGTACTTGAAAATTCTGAGCATTCTTGTGCTGGCAGTTATCATGGCCGTTGGCTGTGATATGAGTCCGTTAGAGGTTGCTACGTCTGTAGATGCCGCTCCGCCGTTTATTTACGTGCAGCCGCAAAATGTTTCCATGTTGGTAAACAACTCCGCTTTACTGGAGGTTGAAGCCCATTCTGCCGATGGCGGTGAACTATCATACCAGTGGTACAGATATATAAGTCCCGCTGAGTATGAATTACATCTTGGAACACCCATACCGGACGCGACAAGCTCCGTTTACGAAACAGGTATTATTTTTGTAGAAAGGAGCTATAACTTCTATGTCGTTGTTACTAATACCAACAATAACGCGACCAGCAGGAGGACAGCCACTGCTCAAAGCCGCTCGGTAATGGTCAATGTAAACGATCCGTCCAATGCCTTGTTACCAAGTATTATTACACATCCCCAGAATGTCCCCAGCATTGTATTTTCACGGGATATGAACCTTCCCGAATTATTTGTAGAGGCTGAAGTTGAAGAAGGTGAACTATCCTACCAGTGGTTTGTGGCCAGTGAATTAACGAACACACACGGGGAAGAGATCCCATTTGCTACAGCTACTGTGTTCCGGCCCGTACCCACCGCTCCCGGAGAATATTACTATTTTGTCAGGGTTACAAACTTTGATTTTTCCAAAATGGGAAACAGGGAATCCTTTGTTTTATCCAACCCGGCCCGTGTATCGGTTATCCCCAACCCGGATGCGGTAGTACCGGTAATTAATTCACAACCCAGAGGGGCAATTTATTTTAACGGTGATACGATCAGACCCATAACCGTAGATGCAGTCGCGGAAGACGGCGGGGAACTCAGCTATCAATGGCAGGTACGAACATCTGCAAGCGGTGCAACCCCTGAAGTCTTTGAAGATGTCACAACGGGAACAGGGGCAACCACCGCAGCATTTACTCCTGCCTTAAGTCTCACTGCTGCAGGGACAACCCGGTATCGTGTTATTATTACGAATTTCGCCGAGCATGCGCAGGTGGAGCAATATGCTTCCATTACCAGTAACGCTGCTGATATTGTGGTAGCGACTGCAACAACCGATAACGGTTATAATGTAAACCTGACTCTTTCCATTGCAAATCTTACCGCCATGCCTGCCAACACCGATGCAGGCAGATCAAGCAGCAACAAAAACCAGTTTGTCCGCGGTTTTGGTTCAATGGATACCGCTTGGGCAAATTTCCCCAACCTCACACAAACGGATATTGAAAATATGCTTAACCCCGATATCCTGGGGTACAATGTCCAGCGCATTATGATTTTGCCTCATAATGAAGATCCTGTCCAAATGCTCACGGATTTTACTGCCACAGCAGCCGGGCTTAACTACTTTCATCTGGTACGGCGGGTCAATTATTACGGCGGGTATGTCCTGGCAAGCCCCTGGACTCCGCCCGCTGTGTGGAAAACGAATAACTCCACCATCGGCACCAACGCCAGCCTGCGGGAGCAATTTTACCCGAATTATGCCAATTATTTACGGGTGTATGGCCAGGCTATGGCCAATAACGGCGCTCCTGTCTACACCATTTCCATACAGAACGAGCCCAATCACAACGCAGCTTATGATGGCTGTAACTGGACAGGTGATATGATGCGGAACTTCTTCCAGCGGGTTGGTTATTTTACCCGTGCGGGACGCAGCGGTTCTGATCCTGCCAGCGCTGTTACCTGGCCCTCAAATATACCGGGATACGGCGGCGGCAGGGAATTGCCGTATGTGATAACCATGAGCGGTTCATCCGCCAATAACCCGAATATCCATTCTTCCGCAATGAACAACGCTGCCGCAAAAGCGAACATTGGCATTATCGCACGCCACCCGTACGGCAGCAGGAATGTTAACCTTGCAGGCCAGCTTGGCAATGCCTCTCCCAATGTAACTTACTCCGCCGATCCCAGAGAGATATGGCAGACCGAATTTAACCTGAACACTGTATCAAACTATAACCTCGATTCATCATGGTCCAATATATGGCCTTTCCTGAACAGCATTGACATTCACATAAGGAACAACCACGAAAATGCCTATATCTGGTGGGCCGGCAAACGGTTCTACAGTTTAATTGGTGACGGCGAGTACGGAACGGCTAACGGTCAGATTCTTCCCAGGGGCTGGGCCATGTCGCATTATGCAAAGTTTGCCAAAGAAACGTACCATGTCAACATAACGGCTTCCGGTACCCTGTTTACCGGCGATACCGGCACTGCAACAGCAGCTGTCAATTTTCAGGGGACCGACAGCGGCAATTTAAACCCCAAAAATTATCAGAACATTGGCTCCGGTACGGGTACGAACCACGGCGGTTCTGCAGGCGCCTCATCACGGGCGGTAAAAGCAACAGCTTTTGTTAGATTGCGGGACAGGGATTACGGTACCGGACGGCCCATGCCCGATCCGTTCTACGTGAACCTAACAGCCTGGAACGGCAATGTAAATGACATTGAATACATCAGCTTTATCATATTTGCCCCGACAGATGTTTCTACATCCGTTTCCGGAACCGGCAGTAATGGTTTTAGACCGGGTAACATAAAATTGGTGCTGCCTTCCGGCTTTAGAATTAGCGGCGCCGAAGCAATGCGCTCCAGGCAGGGGCCGGGCGAACGCAATGTCATTACTGAATGGGAAACACCGCAAATAAATGCTGCCAGAGATGCAGCGTATATTAATTTGCTCAGAAACCAAATCATATCAGTACGGTTGTATAACGAATAAGGGAGATGCTCCGTGAAAAAATTACTTGTACTGGCGCTGGCGGCGTTTGTTTCCATACCATCTTTTGCCCAGAGCCTTTCCGTTAGCAGCGAAGTCAAGACAGGCCTTATTTGGGAACGGGTAGAAGATCGGAGGAAGGAGGCTGACTCCGTTGTGACCGGCATACGTATGGGCAGCATGGACGATGCCGGCAGCCTGGACGGGCGTTTCCGTGTCGACCTGGTGTATACAAACGCTGACGGGAATGTTGGGTTTAAAACCAGGTTTAACTGGGAGGAATTTACAAACCGGGAAACCGGCTTTGGACCTTTCTGGACCTATGGTTTTGCCTGGGGTAGTTTTTTTAACGATCAGCTTGCCCTGTCTTTGGGAAAACTTGGGGCCTCACCCTGGAGTTCCGGCGGACCGTACATGTGGCGGGAACTGGAACTGGCCCCTACCGGGGGGTTACGCGTTGAGTGGAAACCCTCCTTTATCCCGGGTGAGTTGAATGTCGGTTTTGTGCTTAACTGGATTAATACCGGTCTCACCGATGCCGGTCTTGGGACAGGGACAGAGGCCGCTTCTTTTTCTTTGGAGGATGTACTTTCGGAAAGTGTTATAGGGATGTCCTATAAAAACGACTGGTTTATGGTCCGCGCTGCCTACCGTTTTGACAGCGAAGCTGACTTTGACCGGGCAATAGGAACCGATCCTTTCCGGGAAGGAGGCAGCCTGGTGTATCGGGTGGAGGAATATGCTCTGCAGCGATGGGTGTCCGGCTTGTCGTTATATGCATTGGGTGAATTCGACGGGATTGGATCCGAAAAGCCCGATATTAATTTTTTTACCAGAAACTGGGTTTTTATCCAATACGCCCCGCCTGCATTTACCGCTGAGTTACAGCTTGGTCTTGAAATTTTACCTCTTGGCCTTGAAGCGGTAAATCTTGGTTTTGAAGCGTATTATACTCAAAAAATTGTACTCATACGGCCAAGCTTTTTCTACAATTTGTTTGACGGCCTGATTTCTCCGGGGATCATTATTGGTTATGCCAATGATTTTGGTAACGCAAAAAAAGTGCCCGGTTCTGCATATTCATACTTTGAATTTGAACCCACGGTACAGGCGAACCTTGCTCCGGGTGCATACATTTCCCTTTCATACTATTGGCGGATGGAGAACCAGTTTAACCCGTTATTATATCCCCCTGAGCAGCAAACGCAGTGGATTAATCTGCGCGCGGGTATAACATTTTAACCATGAAATTTCAGGAGAGATACTACGTGAAAACATTAATTGCACTAGCACTTGCGGCGGTTGTTTCCATTCCATCCTTTGCCCAGACTTTTTCTCTAAATGGCGAAATCAAGACAGGTATTATTTGGGAAAAAATAGATGACTGGAGAGAAGATGACTCCCCCCCTGCATTGGTATTTTTGGGCAGCAAGGACGATGCCGGTGACTTTGGCAATCGTTTTCGGTTGGACATGGGTTTTACCAATGCTGCCGGGAACATGGGGCTTAAAGCCAGAGTCAACTGGGAGGTTTTTAACAACGCGCCCATCAACGGGCCTAGCTGGGATTATGGTTTTGCCTGGGGTAGTTTCTTTAACGACCAGTTTACCCTCTCATTGGGAAAACTGGGGGCCTCACCCTGGGGTACCGGTCAGGCTTCACCCGTGCTTTCCGGCGGACCTGAAATGTGGCGGGAACTGGAAGTTGTCTATGATATCGGGCAAATTCTCTCTAACGGCGGAATTCGTTTTGAATATAAACCGGCTTTTGTTCCGGGTGAATTGAATGTCGGTTTTGTGCTTAACTGGATTAACAGTAATGCCAACACATCCATAGACAGGGATCCCACTCTGAAGGATGTACTTCAGGAAACTGTAGTAGGAGCATCCTATAAAAATGACTGGTTTATGTTCCGCTTTGCTTACCGTTTTGACAGCGAAATGGACTATGACCCCGTATCGGGGGGGCAGTTGACTCCTTACCGGGAAGGGGGCAGCCTGGTGTACCGGTTTGAAGAATACGCCCTGCAGCGATGGGCACCCGGCTTGTCATTATGGGCATTAGGCGAATTTGACGGGATTGGATCCGCAATGCCTCATCTTAATTTCTCTACCAGAAACTGGTTCTTTGTCCAATACGCCCCGCCTTCTTTTACCGCTCAGGTACGTTTTGGTTTGGAAGCGGAAAGAACCCGGCAAATTGTATTGGTACGGCCAAGCTTTTTCTATAACCTGTTTGGCGGTTTAGTTGCTCCCGGATTCATTTTTGGTTATGCCAATGATTTTGGCGACGGCAAAATGGTGTGCGGTTCTTCGTTTTCGTACTATGAAGTAGAGCCAAAAGTACAGGTAAACCTGGCTCCGGGCGCATACGTTGCCTTTTCATATTACTGGCGGTGGGAGAACCGGTTTGCCCCGCCAAATCCTGAGCAGCAGACGCAGTGGATTAACCTGCGCGCGGGCATAACATTTTAACCATAAAATTTCAGGAGAGATACTACGTGAAAACATTTATTTTACTAGCGTTGGCAGCGGTTATTTCCATTCCTTCCTTTGCCCAATCTATTTCGGTAAGCGGTGAAGGCAAGACAGGTATTGTATGGGAAAGGACGGAAAACCGGCAGGGAACTGAAGAGACAATAACAACTGTATATATGCATAACAGGGACGATGCCGGCAGCGGTCACGGGCGTTTCCGGATCAACCTTGATTATACCAACGCTGCCGGGAACCTGGGATTTAGGGCCAGACTTAACTGGGAGAATTTTTTTGAAACTACCGACCACCTTCCCTTTGGGCCTCAATGGACTTATGCCTTTGGCTGGGGGAGTTTTTTTAATGACCAGCTTGTCCTCTCGCTGGGAAAGTTAGGTGCCTCACCCTGGAGTACCGGAGGGCCGGAAATGTGGCGGGAACTGGAAATTACCAATTTCGGCGGACTTCGTGTCGAGTGGAAACCCGCCTTTGTCCCGGGTGAGTTGAATATCGGGTTTGTCCTCAACTGGCTTGATGACATTACCGACGACGTGACTATATCCAGAGAACCTACTCTGGTAGATCTGCTCCTGGAGTCGGTAATAGGGGTATCATATAAAAACGACTGGTTTATGGCCCGCGCTGCTTACCGTTTAGACAGCGAAATGGACAACCAATTTGCGCGGGACGGGTATTACGACGCTGAAGGGCCCAAAATCGTGTACCGGGTAGAGGAATATGCCTTGCAGCGGCTCGTGCCAAATTTATCAGCCTGGGCATTGGGCTATATCTATGGGTTTGGAACCCCGGTTCCGGCGATTACATTTTCTACGGAAAACTGGCTCTTTGTCGAATATGCCCCTCCTGCTTTTACTGCCCTGATCCGGTTTGGTTATGAAGATACCGGTATCAGATCTACGTACTTCATACGGCCAAGTTTTGCCTACAACCTGTTTGACGGCCTGCTTGTTCCCAGTGTAATTTTTAGCTATGCCAATGCAGATTACAAGGAAGACCCCGATATGTGGTATTCTTATATAGATATTGAGCCCAAGATACAGGTCAATTTTGCTCCGGGCGCTTACGCTGCAATTTCATATTATTGGCGCAGTCAGGTGGCGTATCCGCCGCCAAATTCTACGTTTACAAGGCATTTGATTAACCTGCGTGCAGGTATAACATTTTAACCATAATGGTTTAACCATTTAATATTTTGGAGGTTGTTATGAAAACAAAAGTAGCCGCGCTGCTTACAGCAGTCATTCTATTGGCAAGCGTGATTATTGCCTGTGATGAATTTTTATTAACTGAATTAATCCCCGATAATTCAGTAATAGTTACGTTTATTATCGAGGAGGAGTTTGATGTTGATCCCATCGATCCCATTGTTCTCGAAAAGGGCGAAACACTGGGCGAACTGCTGCCGATCATAGATGACCCCCTTTTCCTGGGGTGGTTTGAAGGGTTGATCCAGTATACCGGAAATTCTGAGATATTGGCGGATATTACCTTAACCGCAAAGTTTGACACCATCGGAGTAACCGGCGGCGGCGGTGATGGCGGCGGCGGCGGTTTAGTTGAGGTAACATTTGATTTAAATTATGACAACAGAATTGCTACGGTCGTTGAACTTTCCTCCGGCGGAAGCATAGGCTCCAGGTTCCCGTTTGATCCCAGAAGACAGGGCTTTTCGTTTAACGGATGGCGGGTGGATGGTCAGCCATTTACCAGAGAAACAGAAGTTACCGAATCTGTTACGGCAATAGCTGCCTGGACAGCAAAAGCGGTGCGCACTGTAACACTCGTCATTCCCGGCCCCCATGCGCAGCATAATGCTTCTTTTGGCGGTACCACCAGCGGCACCGGCGCCAATATGACCAGGACCAGAACAGTTCAGGTATTTGACGGAGACGGTATAGATGAATGGGGGCCGCAGTTCCCCGAAACAGTAACTTTAGCGGCTGATCCAAATGCTAACCAATATTACCGGTTTTTCAGGTGGTCGGTCGGCGGCACAGCCAGCGGCCTGATATATGACGGGCGTACTCCCATTACCGAAAATGTTACACTGCGGCCGTATATCGGCTTAAATTTACATCCAAGAACATGGACGATCGATTTATCCACACGTTTAACGTCTGTTCAATGCCGCACTCCGGTAGTGCAAAATATTACTTATGTTGCAGGAAATGCTGCAACGGGGGTACGTGAGAGTTTAACCGTTACGTTCCATGCCAGTCCTTCATTTTTATGTTTTCAAACCCCGTCCGATTTACGTACTATCATTGCTCTGGGAAGCCCCGATCTTGACACGCAGCTAAGATGGGAAATTGAATATGAGTTACAGGATCCAACGCGGGAAACCACTGACCTGCTGTGGAATTTTATGGTTGCTAATTTAGCCCAAAATGACAACTGGAATGCGGTTAGCGTTGATGATTTAACATTGCCGCAAATAAACGGGAATCCTGATGAAGGCACTGAAGGTACAATACATACTTTGGCCGGCACTCATTCCTCTCATAGCGGTGCGAACAGAAACTGGTATGTAATCCGCGGGGGAAGGGGCGGTGAAGTCGCCAAAGGATCAGTCCGTATAACATTCTATTCGATTAAGTTCCACATCCTGCAATGATGCAGGTAACAGTTAGCAGTAACAATTAACAGTGAATAAAGAGGGCTGCCTGGTCTCGCCGGGCAGCCTTTTTTTCAAGAAATTTAGTGACACTATTTCAGGAGGTTTTTATGGAAAGACGGCAGTGGTTTTGGGTTGCGGTTGTTATTGCAGTTGCCGGGCTGGTTTTCACGGGATGCGGCCCAAAGGGCAGGGAAGGGGCCATTAAAGTAACTGTGTTTGATCGCGGTACGGACGGCGGCAGGACGAACCCTACGAATAACAGGTGGACCCAATGGATTCAGGAGAATGTCTTTGAAGACGAAGGCATTTTAGTAGACTTCGAACCCATACCAAGGGGCGTTGAAATGCAGTCGCTTATCAACCTGATGGCTGCCGGGAACCCGCCTGACATTTGCATGACATTCGGCATTGACAATATTAACAGTTGGGCAGCCCAGGGCGGCCTCTTCGACATGGCACCGTACATTGACACCCATCTCAGCGATCTTAAGGAATTTCTCGGTCCCGATCTGTCCCTTCCCGGCAGGGATTTTATCTACCGGAACATGAATGCCGAGACGGGCCAGGTTTTTTCGATTCCCGGCAAGCGCATGAACATGGCACGGCTCAATGTCTTTATCCGAAAGGACTGGCTTGATATATTGGGGCTGCCGGTTCCAACAACGCATGAGGAATTCTTCAACACCCTGATTGCGTTCAGGGACAGGGATCCCGGCGGAGTGGGATCGAACAGGGTTGTCCCTTTTACCATGACGAATGATGTACGCTGGACAGCGGGGGCACTTCTGGAACCGTTTATCGATCCCGCTATTTCGGTAAGAGACCGGTGGGTAAACACCGTTGTTGACCGTTATTTCCTCCTCCCCGGCTACAAAGAAGGGGTGCGTTTTCTTAACAGGATGTGGAATGCGGGGCTTATTGATACGGACTTCCCCCTGTACAATGATGAAGAACAGATGAAAAACCTCCTCAAGAGCGGGGTAGTGGGCGCTTTTGGTCATAACTGGGATCAGATTTTCCGGGAAAGCGAGCGGTATATTTCCGACCTTCAGAGAAATTTCCCCGATGGCATGTGGATTGCCATTGACAGTTTCCCCAGTTCTGACGGCGTTACCCATAAAATAGCCTACGACCAGGCGGCATTAAGTTTTTTCATCCCCCGCTCATCACGAAACCCGGAAGCGGCTATGCGCTACCTCAACTGGCTTGCCCGGTTTGAAAACTATAATTTTATTCAGACAGGGCCGGAGGGCATTGTCCATGAAATGGTTAACGGTGTACCTCGGCTTAATCCCACTGCCTCGGACGGCTGGATTCAAAACAGCGCCCAAAACATCGACTATACCCCGATGATGAACGGCCTCTTCCTCCGTACCCATGAGGAAAGCCTCAGAGCGCTTGCCGCCGGTTATCCCTGGCCGGAAGAAATGGTGATGGCTGCATATAATACCGCCATGAACAATGCCCGCCCCGGTCCGGTAATTACTACCGCTTCGCCTCTTTTGGTGGCCGGCCCCCTCAGTCAGACTTTGGTTGACAAATCACAGCAGTTTTCGGTGCAGGCAATCAGGACAGAGCCTGAAAATTTTGACCGGGTATGGGATGCAGGCATTGAAGACTGGCTTGCCTCCGGAGCGCGGGTGATCATTGAAGAACGCGAACGGCTGTTCGTTGATCCCTTCGCGTTCGATTAGGTGATTCCGGTTTACACGATCTCTTCCATTGCAAACGCGGGATGATTCTTTCCCTTGAGGAAGTTCACCACTTCTTCAGTGTCGGTTGCTATGGTCTCATCGCAGATCATGCCGGTAAAGTTGTCAATGCCGTACAGTTCCAGCGCTGTTTTGTTGAGCTTGGCGGCTACTTCGGTTTTCAGGTCTTTAGGCATCCAGACAATTCTGCTTAGGCCGCCTTCGGCATGGGCAAATTTCTTTGAAGCGATGTAGTGCCTGCCGTGGCCCATGAAACCGGGGGTTTGCGCGCCGCCGCCGGTCATTGAAGCCAGTTCGCCAAAAGTCATGCCGGTGGGGGTTATGCCTTTGTATTCGCGGTTAACCACAATTACACCGTTCGCTTCGGGCAATACACCGCAGATGCATTCAAAACATCCGCAGCTTGTCATGGGATCTTCCATGATCGAGTACAGGGTTACTTTGCTGACTGCGCCGTGGGTTGCCGCATCAACCGCCTGATACACCGTTTCGTACCTGCCCGTTTTTTCATCTATAAGACCGGTTTTGGCTATGGGCTGGCAGGGGCCGGTGTCGCTCAGCTGCTTTGTGGCGCTGGCATCGAGCCAGGAGACCGCGCCGCACAGTCCCAGCCGTTCGGGAGTAATAACACAGCAATGCGCCGGGGCGAATGACTGGCAGAGGATGCAGGAGTAGAAGCAGTCAGCGCTTTCGTCGGTCATGGATGCAAGCCGTGAATCCCGTGCCTGGTAGCGGGGCAGGCCTTCTTTTTCGAGGATTTCTCTGGCTTTGGCCTCATCAGTAACCAGTGTTACCTGGCATTTATCGACCACTGCGCCAAACTCGTCCATGATCATTGTGTAGATAACTTCGCCAAAGTCCTTAAGTTTAAGTCCCTTTGCCAAGGCATCCCTGGCAATCCTGACGCGAAACATATTCCGCTGGCCGGTATGCATCACTCCTTCCATGTAGTTGAACCAGTGGTGGATTTTCCGTTCAATGACCGGCTCAAAGTCAGTCTTCATTTTCGTACCGGTTACTTCAATATAAGTGGCAAGAGCCATGTTCACCGGGCCGGTATCGGCGGCAATAGTAGCGCCGCCGTCAATGTCATTACCGATAACCGTGATTTTATGATCTTCGATGGATGCGGTATCTCTGTTCACTACCAGTTCGCACGTTACATTTTTTTCTGAGGCAAACTCTACTGCCATATCGTTTTTACGGATGATTTCCCCTTCAAATGCGGAAGCAAAGGCAACAGGGATGGGAATTTCTTTCATTTTAATTTTTATTTTCCGCAATTCCAGTGATTTTTTTACTATTTCGTCATAGTTGCCGGTGTATTCAAGGGTGCCGGGAATGGCGACCGAGCCGACAACGTCCCAGTCGCTGATGACAGGGAAGCCCAGGGCAATGGCACCGGCGCCTGCGGCAATTATCACTTCGTTAAGGGGGCCGAATGTGTTCACAAATGCGGGAACACGATCCTTGGTGTATTTGAGCAGGCCTGACAGATCGCCTTCTTTTATATTGCCAAAGATCAGCGCGGCACGGATTGCCACAGTGACAACATGTATTACTGCGGTAATATCGTACCCGAGCGGGACTACACGGAATTCCAATCCCGTCTTGACGCCCTGCGCCGCAACCTGGTCGATCACCTTGCCTATCAGGAAACTCAGGATACCTTTGCTCTGGTAATCCTTGACCACTTTGGCAAGTGATGCAGGATCGGCGGCTTCACCCAAAACGACCGCTACACCGGGGATGTCGCCCGTAACGAGAGGAACACCCAGCGAACGAATCACCGGGTCGGGGACAAAGCCGATACAGGGGCTGTCTTTGTAGGGATTATCTTCGATGTACTTCAACCCTTCAAGAATCTCCGCACCTATTGCGGTAGCAAGCCCGGCGTTTAATGCATCTCCCAGTTCTTCCTTGTTCGTGATAAGGCTTTTCAGCACGCTGACACATGCAGTCAGTGTTTCCAGTTTATCAACCTTTACGCCGGTAGCGCTGGTTATTGCCGGGAAAAAGTAGGCAGTATCGGGAAATGCTATTTTTTTTCCTGCTCCATGTTTTGCGATTGCATCCTTCACCGCTTTATCGGTAAGTTCCGCCACAGTGTTTGCACCCTTGTAAATAAGATCCGTTAAAGCGCCCATGTTCTTCTCCTATAGTTTTAGAGTGTTAATTATTTTTTCCAGCGCCTGGCGCACCGGAGATTCCATCGGAAGTTCTACCAACGGTTTTCCTGCCGAATCGTATTCATACACTAAAGAGTCCTGGGGGATAACTCCCAGTAAATCAAGTTTTTGCAGGGCAATTTCTTCCTGTATACCGTCACTGATTTCACCATCAGCGGCACGATTAACAATAAGCCCTGTTTTTGCCGCTTTGATATCCAGTTCCTGCACCATAGCGGCAATTCTTCCCGCAGCTTGAATGCCGCGCCGCGAACAGTCGCTGACCAGTAAAATCAGATCGACAGGGGGCAGCACTCCCCGGCTGATATGCTCAAGCCCTGCTTCGTTGTCAATAATGAGGTACCGGTAGTGCTGATAGTATTTTTTTAACTGTTCTTTCAGTACATTGTTGATGTAGCAATAACAGCCTTTGCCTTCGGTTCTGCCCATAACCAAAAAGTCATAGTTATCTTCTTCTGCCAGGGCGGATGTAAACCGAAAATCAGCATATTCCTGTTTTGACATTCCCATGGGGACAGGGCTTTTTTCATCAAGTTCCGAACGGGCAATTTCCTCACGAATTTCACCCAGCGAGACAGGCTTTTCCTTGCCAAGCACCTCGTTGAGGTTGGAGTTGGCATCGGCATCAACCGCAAGGATCGGTCCCTTGCCGTTCTTAACCAGATTATCCAGAAGCAATCCGCTAATCGTGGTTTTCCCCGTACCGCCTTTACCGGCCAAGGCTATGCTGTATACCATAA
This sequence comes from Treponema sp., assembly GCA_009777735.1. Lineage (GTDB taxonomy): Bacteria > Spirochaetota > Spirochaetia > Treponematales > Breznakiellaceae > WQXQ01. Next base: position 780 of record WRLF01000015.1, on the reverse strand, counting down.
TTCTATGGTACACCTGGTGTGCGTGATCGTCAACACCACCAAGCATAATCTTCCATAAAATGCAGCAATGTGTGTCCCATAAATATACTTATGCGGGGCCCGTCGGCGACCAATCACACCGCTTCGCGGCGCGCTTGTCGCCGACACCCGCCTAGCCATGGTTTGAGGGACACACATTGCTGCCTAATACGGTGGGCCCTTATATGGAGGGGGTTTTCCCATAGTGGGATTACTTGCTTCTTTTTTTGTTGTCGTATATTCCCCAAATAATGGCTGGAATACCGATAAGAGTAAAAAAACCCATCGTTCCAATAACGATATATAATGCCGTTTCCATGTTATTTCTCCTCAAATACTGTTACCAGTAAAAGCCCGACAACTGCTCCAATTGCCGAAGCAATAATGCCCAGGAGCATCAATGTTGTTTCCGGTATGGTTTGTTCTGTACCGCTTCCACTTTTTTATTATATCTCATTATGCGATATGCAGCAATGTGTGTCCTTTAAATTACACTTATGCGGGGCCCGTCGGCGACCAAGCGCACCGCTTCGCGGCACGCTTATCGCCGACACCCGCCTAATCATGTTTTGAGGGACACACATTGCTGCCTTATCCGGTGGGGCGTTAATGGAGGGGGGCTTTCCCATAGGGGGATACACACTTTTATGGTGACCTGTTGTATGGAGGCGGCAGCGGGCGGGGCGGCGGGGGGCGCGGGGGGCGCAAAAAAAAAAAAAAGGGGGGGGGGTGGGAGCGAGAGGAAAGGGGGAGGAAAAACCA
>WRLF01000014.1 GCA_009777735.1 Treponema sp. | reverse complement strand
CCAACCACTTGCGCCGATGTTGTGTCCAATGCCCTTAAACGTAACCGGCGGAAATTCCCTTCGCCGTCAATTCTGCCGGTAATTACTACACTCGCTCCGGCAATATGCCCAATGCTTGCGGCGGTATCATCATCAACTTCGCCGGATAAACCAAACTGCTGTTCAGCCCGCACTCTGTCCAGTTCGGACCGGTCGATAATAGTATAGCCAAGTCTTCGTAAAATATGTTCAAGTTCACCGGTAAAAAATTCCGTTGTACTTCTGTCTTGAGCTGCAATATACACAATGGCTATCCGCGCCCCAGATGGAAAGTCTTTTGATACATCCTCTGACGCAGAGCCTTTTATTCGCACGGGTACCGAAAATTTCCCTGCGCCCGAATGGTATCCATGGTCTCCATGATCGTCAAAGATTCTTCCCATGTCATTATTGAGCTTTCGGTTTTCCCTGCCCTGATGCATTGCATTACTTCATCGGCTTCATAATTATAGCCATTGGAAATAAACTCAGGACAATAATGATGTTCATTTTCGCCATCCAATAACAGGTTAGCGGTACGCGCCCATACAAAATCGGGAATATGTATCCTGCCTTTTGTTCCGTAAATCCATGCGTCATTTACCAGTTGGGTGCGAATTGCGGCAGTAGCGAAGGCAATCCGGAATCCGCCATAGGAGAGAAGCGCCGAAGTTGATTCATCAACCCCGGTTTCACCAAGAAAAACCTGTGATTTGATGTCCTGCGGCTTTTGCCCTTCGAAAACCATGGAAATAAGCGAAAGGGGATAAATGCCCAAATCCAATAAGGCTCCGCCTCCCAGATTAATATCGAAAAGCCGGTTTTCCGGATTAAATTCTGCGTTAACACCAAAATTGGCCTGTATTATTTTTACATCCCCGATCAAACCCTGAGAAAGCCATTCCCGGACTTTCACTAAAGGCGGAAGATAACGGGTCCACATGGCTTCCATAAAAAAGCAGTTGTTTTCGCGGGCAGCGCCGATCATTTCCCGCAGTTCTTCGGCATTAATGGCGCATGGTTTTTCGCATAACACCGCTTTCCCTGCCCTTAAAGCCCTGACAGTCAAATCCTTGTGGGTACTATGCGGAGTACCGATGTACACAACATGAACTGCCGGGTCTTCCAGCATCTGATCATAATTGCCGTAAGCTTTGCCGATGTCTTTATCAGCGGCAAATCCTTGCGCCCTTTCCCGGTTACGGGAAACAACAGCTATAGCATTCCCACCGCCAGCACATAATCCTTCAAAAAATCTGCCGGTAATGCCGCCGGTTCCCACCAACGCCCAGTTTAGCTTTTCTTTCATGTTTTCATTGTACTATGGATGTAAGAGCAGTGGAATGCAAAAAAAACAATTCTTTTACTTTGTGATTTTTTTCCAGCCCTTTTACTTCAAAACGTGTGCGGGGGCGCCATTCCTGCGGCGCGGCAAAACCATCACATGAATTGATCAACCCTTCTGTCATGGATAATTCCGCCAGCGCCCAAGAGCCATAATCCTCCCAATCGGTGACCATGTACAGATACCCGCCGGGTTTCAGTTTTGCGGCAAGGGTGTTGGTGAAGGGCCGTTGTATAAGCCGCCGCTTGTGGTGGCGTTTTTTTGGCCAGGGGTCGGGGAAAAAAATGTGTATCCCATCCAGTGAACAATGAGGAATCATGTTTTCAAATACTTCAACCGCATCATGTTCAATGATCTTTACATTGGAAAGCTGCCGGTGTTCGATTTCCCACAGGAGTTTCCCTATACCCGGTTTATGTACCTCAATGCCAAGATAATTGTTATGAGGAAAATTTGCGGCAATTTCAGCAGTTGCGGCGCCCATTCCAAACCCGATTTCAACAATGACAGGGTAATCATTCACAAATATATTTCTAATATTTATTTCACTTTTTTCATAAGGGACAAGAAACTGCCCTGCCAGGGAATTATATGAACGTATCTGAGCCGGGGTTGCCCGCCCGGCACGCAGAACATAACTTTTTCCCCTACTGTTGAATTTGTTGGACATTGGTAAAAGCTGAGGTAGAGTATAGGGAATCCTGTGCCCAGAGCGCTGCAGTCCGCGCGTTGGGAGAAATCCCCAGTTCGGCAATGGAACCGCTCAGGTTACCCAGTGTAATAGTTTGAATATAATTGCCCGATAGATCATAACAAACAAGCCTGTTTACCGCATATAAAGAATTAATCGTATACCGTCCCTGGTCTATTTCAAGGGATGGAAAAGGCAAACGCGGCTGTTCGGGAGCATCAAACGAAAAATGCCGTTCGGCTTTTTCTCCGCCTTTGTTCAGTAAAACTGCCCGGTATTGCCCTCTGGGAAGAATATCATTCTCGTTGTTTGTGATACTCCGTGTTCCGATCCATGTTCTCCCGCTTTCGGTATATGTGACCCACTCATCACTTGCAATATGCCATCGCAGTTGTTCATAATCATTATACAAATATAAATCACCAAGATTTTCTATACCGTCATCATCTTCGGCAATAATAAAAAATGAAAAACGTTCAAGTGGTCTGCCGCTGTCCTGATAATACACTAACTCAATAAAACCAAACGGTATTCTCGGCTCTGTCCGCGAACAGGAAACCAGCAGACAAGTGAAAAAAGTAAAAAGTAAAAAGTAAAAAGAAATAAGCCGCCATTTATTCCGAAAACGCATCGAGCCTTGTTGTTTTTCAGTACTCATAACCAATTGCTCCTTCACTCTCATTTCCTTAACCTGACGCGGTGCCATTATTTAGCGTACCTTGTACTCTACCACCTGAATTCCAATGTAAGCTCTTCCCGAAGATCAAGCATATCGGCAAGGCCTATGGTGAAAGAGACCCTCCTTCCGTGGGAAACAACCCTTGAGGCAGAAACATCAGACGGAAGAACGGCCAGGCTTGCATTCCGCGGAACACTCAAACCGATGCCAATCTCATATCCGTCAGAAACTTCACGCAATAGGGAAACAAGATCCGCATTAAGGGATGAAGGGACTGCCAATACAAGCCGCAGCACATTGCTGCCGTTTTCAACTGTATGTGATGCACTGTCTCCGGCACCGCCAAGAAATGACAACAGGGCAGGAATGTCCTGAAAATCCAGCGTTACCCTGGTTAAAAGATCCCTGCCGCCGCCTGCGCCGCTAACATCTCTTGCAGAAAAACCGGAAAGTCTCAGGCCGGGGATTCTCGCAACCCCTCGTTCAAAATCATCCCTGCCGACGGGAATTGCCGGCCAGCGTTCATTGCCGTCCAGCCTTCCCATGGATTCAAGCGCCTGGGAAACCCGGTACTCCAGTACGATCTGTCCCGAGCCGTTTGCCCGGATGCTGATGTCCGCCGAAACGCCAAGGCAGGAATTTAATCCTAACACCGCAAGACAAAGTAAAATCAATGTGCCGAATTTCACTAAAATTCCTCCGAATGAATGCTTATGTCCTGCACACGAACAGGAATTTCATTTTCTATCATGGTAAACGCCTTGTGCAGCACCGACTCGCCAAATACCCGGGAATTGGATACAAGAGCGCCGCCAATCTGGGCAAAAGTAAGGGAATCATGTAAATCAACCTCGGCAGCACTTATATGAAAACGGCGTTGTAACTTATCCTTTACCGATCGGACTACACGTCGTTTTTCCTTAATACTGCTAATATCGGGGATTTCCAGTATTATCTGAATCATAGAAACAATCATTGAGTTGTTCCTTCCGTTTCCGAATAATCATCCGGTTCGTCCGGATCAGTTTCAACCTCCGGTTCTTCAACGGAACCGACTGCTTCGACTGCGCGTAAAACTTCGGTATGAATTGTCCGTATATCTTCCCTGTTTACGGCGCTTATACGTCTGTCGTCAAGAAGCAGTGCTATAGCGTCTACGTCATCAAAGCCGCCGGCTACCGCTTCCCTCAGTTCGGCAACCCCGTCGGGTTTATCGCTTTCGGCAACGAGGAGTACGCGGGCTATGGCAAAACGGACTTCCGGCCTTGATGGATCTCTGCTGGTATCGGCAAGAGCGACGAGCGCTTCATGGTATTCTTCCAGTGCACGGGCAAACATGTCATGGCTTTCAAGCACCTGACCGTATTCAAAACGAACTTTTACATCGGTATTATTATTGAGCCACGACGCATAGGTATCTATCGCTTCCGGTTTGCCCTGTTCTTTCTGGATGCGGGCAAAAAGCAACAGAACATCGGCGTTTTCCAAAAGGGCAAATTCATAATTCTGCAGTACATCTTCCGCTTCGGCATATTTTTCCATGGCAAATAATACCAGGGCGTGGTTATAGCCGTCGTCTGCGCTTTCGGGAACAAGTTCCAGCAGCCTGGCGTACCAGGCAGCGGCTTTTTCGATTTCCCCTCTCCGTATTTCGGTATAAGCGGCAGCCCTAAGCGCCAGAACATTGTCAGGATCACGCTTGATGATCGATTCAAATTGTTTAATGGCATCATCAAAACGTCCGGTTTCAAAGGCAATGCGCCCCAGATTGTATTCGGACGCGTTCATGGTTCTGTCTCTGGCTCTCGCCCGGTTCAGCCATAGCTCCGCCTCGGCATATCTGCCCATATCAAAATATGCCATGCCAATGGCAAAGTATTCTTCGGCTGAAATTGCTCCTCTGCTCGCACAGCCCATAAAAGACAATCCAGGAGATAAAAGTAAAAACATTGTTAACAAAAATATTACAGAACGATACTGCATCATTTTCCTGTGTTAAGAACCGTATTTTCGATTTCCCGCAGCTGGGAACGGTACAGACGGGCGATAGTATCGCCAAAGTCCGCAATAAGCTGGATGATGTTTCTCGGAAGATAATCGCCATCCTTGCCGTTTATCCGATCACCTGCATCGCCAAGACCTGGTAAAATATATGCCTGATCGTTGAGGACGGGATCCATCCAGAGAGTGTAAACTTTGCAGTTTTCCAGAGCACGGACAACGCGCAAAGCTCCTTTTAACGCTGATATGGCATTAAAAAACAGTATTGATTTAGGTTTGATCCCGATGCTGACCAGATAATTAACGATAGTTACCAGGCTTCCGCCTGTGGCATTCATGGGATCGGCAAATACCAGATCCTTGCCATCCAGCGTTTCGGGAGTGAAGAACGAGCGATCCAAATCCAGAATATATTCCATGCTGTGTTCTTTTTTATGATCATCGCGCTGTATCCTGAAAAGGGCAAAGGGGGTAACATAACCATGCGATGAATACTCCTGAATTTCCTTACTCATGATCATCGAAGGTAAAAGCGCACCGCGCAGCATTACGCACATGACCGTATTTTCGATTTTACTGTCAATATTTGTGATCTTGTGTACCGCATAATTCTGTACCGGATTCGTAACGGGTGTTTTAACCAGAAGATAGTTTTTATCTGTGCTCGTGCTGCCCCCCCAGGCCAGTTTGAACAGCATTTCGTATGCCCGTTGAATATAATAAACAAATTCCTGATTTCCCGTCCGCACATCCCGTAGTTTTGCTATGAGCCGTGATGCTTCCGGGTGGCTTTCCTGCGGGCTGAGGAAGGTATACACATGGAGATTCGGCGCCTGACGGCAAATATCCTGCATTATTACACCCATCCTGTTGTACAGCGAAATAAGGTTTTCTTCGCCCTTCTGCCGTTCCGCCGGAATATTAGAGTCAAGCCGGGAAAAAGACTGCATTATTTCCCTGTAAGCGCTGTCCATCCGGTCAAGACAGTCCTTGTCCGCCGCGCTGAAATATCCGTCGAGATCTTTTGCCTTGAGAATGACTTTACCCATTGATAGATTATATAATGAAAAAGAAAAAGGGGAAAGATAGGGGGTAATTCCTCCCCTTTTCAAAAATACATTATTACATTATAATTTTAGTCAAGATAGGTTACATTCAGCACCTGCAGGAGGTCATTCCATGAGGATTACCACAAAAGGACGCTACGCTTTACGCGCAACACTTGCCCTTGCGCAAATGGGAAAAGACGATGAAAATATTTCCATCAACGAGCTATCCGAAGCAGAAGACATTTCATCGATGTTTTTGGAACAGATTTTTTTCAAGCTGAGAAAAGCAGGCATTGTGCAATCAGTCCGGGGGCCGGGAGGCGGTTTTTCCTTTGCCCGCCCAATCGATTCCATTACTGTCAGGGAAATATTTGATGCAGCCGGTGAAGAAATGACGGTTTTACCGTGCGACAGGAGCATCAACGAATGTGAGCGGCAAAGCGAGTGCATTAGTCATCAGGTTTTTGACTCTGTTGCCGGCATGGTCAGCACCTATCTTGAAAGCCTGACGCTAAAAACAGTATTGGAAAACGAGGAATTTAACCCTCCTGCCGGAATAAACGCGTAAAATTAAGCCGGAAACAGGAAATTTTCAACATCCCGCAGCATACCGGAAAAGCCTGAAAAACTTGTTCGGGTTTCCGGCAGCGCATGTAAAAAAAGCGCCCCGTACTTTTTTGCAATCAGCCGCCCGTCCAGTACAACGACCACTCCCCGGTCGCTGGACCGGCGCATCAGCCGCCCAAAACCCTGTTTAAATTTCATGACAGCCCCGGGCAGGGAAATATCCATAAAGGCATTGCCGCCCATTTTTTCAAGCGCCTCGCAGCGGGCTTCAAATACCGGATCATTTGGTGTCCTGAACGGCAGGCGGCATATAATCACCATACGCAGGGTATCACCGGGTGCGTCAACTCCTTCCCAAAACGAATCGGTAGCAAACAGCACCGAATTTGTATCGGAGAGAAATGTTTGCAGCAGCCGGGAACGATCATCATCGCCCTGCCTGAGACAGCGGATGCCCAGTTCTTCCAATACAGGCCGGGCGGCATCCCATGCGCTTCGCAGGGACAGATACGATGTAAACAGGACCAGGGCGGAACCCCCGGCAATTGAGGCAAGATCGCCAACTGCCCGGTTAATAAAATCCTGATAATTAGGCTCATCGGGCAAGGAAGCATCGGCAGGAACACCAAGCAGTACCGCATTGGCATAGGGAAACGGCGAGGGAAAACAGCCGGTAAACAGCGGGCGGTTATTCACATTATCAGTACCGCAGGACGCACCGCAACGGGTAGCCCAATAGCTAAAGTTGCCGTTTACCGCCAGCGTGGCGGAAACGCATACTACCGTCTTGTTAGGTGAAAAAAGGCTTTTGTTGAGGCTGTCGGCAAGGTCTACCGGGCTTTTAGTGAACACTGTCCATGGCTCACCGCCGGTTGCTCCGCGCCGTTCGATCCACATAACATCGTTGTGCCGTTCCCGGTATCCGGTAAAAGCAGTGCAGATCCCCGCAATATCTTCAAAACGGCGCAGTACGGCCCTCGTTTCCCAGACTGCGGCATCTTCAGCAACATCTTCAGGCAGAAGATCAAAAAGGCCGCGCACATTTTCGGTAAAGGCATTGAGTTTTTTTTCAAGTGAGGAGAGCATGGGGAATAGCGCAATCTCAGCACCTTTGTTTTCTCTTTCAGGTGAAAACCGGAAAACCCCTTCGATTCCGCACAGTTCCAACGCTGCCCTGTCAAGTTCTTCCGCTGCCTTGCGAATATCGTCAAGCAATGCAGATAATGCTTCCAGTCTTTTATCGTTATTAGGCAGCAGAGAGCAAAGGCGAACCAGTAATCCCGCAGCACTACTGTTACCTGCGCTGCCGCGGCGCAAACGGCGGCGTTTACGGTACAGCCGTCCCGCTTGCCGAAGGATTCCCAATTTGCTAAATTCTTTGGAGAAAAACGATGTTGCCGCGTTTTCTATGGTGTGCGCTTCGTCAATGATCACTCTTGAATAAGGGGGCAGAACTGCTAAACCTGCGCCGCTTTGCTTTATTGCAAGGTCTGCAAAAAGTAAGTGATGATTCACCACGACAATTCGGGCTGCAGCAGCTTCCTTACGGACGACCGTTATGCAACAACAACTTTGCAGGGGGCATTGTTTACCCATACATACATCTGCATCAGAACAAACCCTTGACCATACCGCTTCGGCAGGGGCAAAGGAAAGCTCATCCTTTCCCCCGAACTTGCTGGTTTCCGCCCAGCGGGCAATGCTGTCAAGTTGTTCCTGCTCATCACTTCCTGCCAAGTCTGGCTCGCGCAATGCATCATCCAGCCGCCTGCGGCACAGGTAGTTTCCCCTGCCTTTCACGAGCGCCGCTTTTATTTTTGCACTTGTGGCGTTAAGCACCAACGGGATGTCCTTGCCAAAAAGCTGCTGCTGCAAGGTAATGGTCGCCGTAGATACGACCACTCGTTCGCCGGTTGCCTGAGCAAATTGCATGGCAGGCAAAAGGTACGCAAAAGATTTCCCCACCCCTGTACCTGCCTCAGCCGCGCCAATGGCATCCTCGTTAAAACACCGGATGATAAGCTCCATCAGGTCAAGCTGTGCTTGCCGTGGTTCAAAGTGTTCAAGCCTTAATGCAACACTGCCCCCATCCCGAAGATCATTGAGTATTTGGGCGGTATTAAGTCTTTGCGTACTTTTTTTTTGCACTTCCTGGTGTCACCGCCTAATAGCCGTTTTTCCGCCGCATTTGGCACAGCGATATGATTGCTCTCCTGCTTTCGGCAGAGAAAGCCATGAATCGGTGCAGTAACCTATGCGCCGTACTATGATTTCTCCGCATCCCGGACAGGTTGTATTGTTTTCTTCATCGGGAATATTACCTGCATATACATACAATAGTTTTTCCGCTGCCTGTTTTTTTAGAGCCAGCAGTAATTCAGGATCTGCGGGCGGAGCGTTCCAGCGGTAATCGGGGTGATATGCCGAGAGGTGCCAGGGAATTTCCGAAGCAGCCGGGCTGCTGCGAATAAAATCAGCGCATAAGTCCAGCTCTTTTACCGAGTCATTAAACCCAGGTACTATCAATGTCGTTATTTCTACATGAACATTTTGCGCCGCAGCAAGCCGGATAAACGCAAGCACTGTATCCAGATTACCGCCCAGGATGTTCGCATAATTGTCATGCGAAAAACATTTGAGGTCAATGTTTGCCGCATCGGTAAGTAAAAGAATTTCTCCGGCCGCCTCTGAATTTATACAGCCGTTCGTTACCAATACATTGGCAATACCATGTTTGTGAGCCAAAGTCATGCAGTCAAGCAAAAATTCAATGTGTACCAGCGGTTCGGAATATGTATAAGCAATTGCACGGCTTGCTGTATTCAATGCCGCAGAAATCAAATCATCGGGACGCATTTTCTTTTGAGGTGCATCAACCGATTGAGAAATGTGCCAGTTCTGACAAAACGGGCAGTTGAGATTGCAACCGGCAAAACCAACCGAAAGTATTTTTGATCCGGGGCGGAAATGGTATAAAGGTTTTTTCTCGATAGGATCTGCAGCAAGAGCGGTCACACAACCGCTAAACGGTAGTATCCCCTTGCCGTTTTTATTGCCTCTGACTCTGCATGCGCCAAAATTCCCGTCGGGAATAACGCACAAACGGGGGCAGAGTTTACAATGAAGAATGCCGGGAGTGTTCCCGTCCAGGAAACGGGCGGGTTGTTCCATTACAGCTCCAGAAAACGATCCCGAATTTCCTGTGATTTGCCGGCAAATTGGAGAGGTTTATTTACCTCGAAAGGTTCCAGGATAACGCCATGCGCGCCCCGGCGCACCCATAATTTAATCATTGGTATGCCTTCTCCTTCTTCGGTTACGGCAGAGGGAATTTCCTCAACATATAGTATATCATCAAGTTTGAATTCAATTACCGTAGGATGCGGCCCTAAAGGATCGTATACAAGAATTATATTTTTTTTATCTGATGGGTGCTGGCGGGGATACCCGGCAAAGGGAATGGCATCTTTTTTCTTTCCGCCGGCATATTTCGCAATACCGCTCAAGGGCAGCATCTCAAGATAACTTTTCATGCATTCCTCCAAAAAAAAACGATGAACCATAAGCCGGGTTCTGTTCGCCGACCGTAAACGGTTGGCGAGACCGCCATCTGTCTGGAAGAACCGTTTCCGGCCCTTTCTGTGCAGTCTACCCGCGTTTAACCAACGGACCATTGGTGTGATTGGCGCGGCCAATCACCAACGCTGCTTGACTTTGCTCCTGATGAGGTTTGCCGTTTTCCGGCTGCGTCACCGCTGCCGAGGTGGGCTCTTACCCCGCCCTTTCACCCTTACCTGTGCAGCTTTTCGGCGTGCCGAAAAGCTGCCAGGCGGTTTACTTTCTGTTGCACTTTCTGTCCCGTCAACAAGACCGCTCTTGAACGGTCTTGTTGACACGCCCGGGTATTACCCGGCATCATGTCCTGCGGAGCCCGGACTTTCCTCCCTGCGTTCATCCCAAAGGATGAACTCAAAGCGGCGGTCTGGTTCATCGTAACTATTCCCTACTCTTCACTTTCAATACTATCATCATCTTCTTCTTTCTCATCATCATCAATATCGTCATCATCAATATCATCAAGATCAAATAAAGCGCCCGAATCGTCAGTATCAAAGAACAATTCACTATCTTCGGATTCTTCATAATACAGTATCCGCGAGCAATAGGGACAGAACACAAATTCTTCGCCCAGCCGGACATTGTTGGAAAACTGCACAGGCAGGATCATATGGCAGCCCATACAGACATTGCCTTTTATGGCAACGATACCCAGGCCCATTTTGTTTCTCAGGATTCGCTCAAACTTGTAAACTACTTCCGGATCCAGATCTTCGGTCAGTTCCATTTCCTTTTTTAACAAAATTCCAACCTGTTTTTTCTTTTCCAGGACATCCTTGTCAATACCGGCCCGTTTTTCCGCCAGCTCTTTTTCCTGATGATCGTTAAGAGCGGCGTTTTGCTTTATCTGTTCATCAAGTTCATACAGCATTTTTTCTTTTTTCTTGACATCCTCGCTGAATTGCTGTTCTTTCTCCAGAGCATAATGGCGTTCCTTGTCAAGAGCCTCGTATTCACGCTGGGTGGTATATGGCTCTCCAAGAAGGCGTTCCGCTTTTTCTCTGGCTGCTTCGGCATCTCTCATCAATGTCCGTGCCTCTTCTTCGGCGTTTTTTACTTTTTCATACTCCAGGTTCTTTTCGATATATGCTTTCCTGGTTCTGCTGTGCGCTTCTTCCAGCGCTCCTAATTGTTTGGGAATCTCGACAATTTCCTGTTCAAGACGGATTTTCTCTGAAAGAATGTCCTGTAAGTTTCTTAGTTTGTCAAGATCATTTTCAGTTACCATGCGTACTCCTCTATAATATGTAGTTTGCCCCAAAATCCGGTATTAGACAAGATTGAGAATGCTACTGATCCAAAAAATCTTTGAGTTTTCTGCTTCTCCGGGGATGGCGCAGGCGCCGCAGGGCTTTTGCTTCAATCTGCCTGATACGCTCCCTCGTTACCTTGAAAAGCAGCCCCACTTCTTCCAGGGTTAGCGAATAACCGTCGCCCAGCCCAAAACGCATTTTAAGCACCTCCTGTTCGCGGACAGGCAGAGTGCCGAGTACTCCTTCAACTTCCTCCTGCAGCAGGGTGTGGGCGGTTTGAATTGCCGGATTTTCAACTTCTTTGTCTTCGATAAAATCACCAAGCAGAGAGTCCTCTTCTTCGCCAATCGGAGTTTCAAGACTTATCGGTTCCCGTGCAACCTTTTTTACCTGTTTAACTTTCTGGGTCGGCCATCCTAACCGGGCCGCAACTTCTTCATCTGTTGGCTCCCGCCCCAGTGTTTGCAGAAGCTGACGAGATTCCCTGCCCACTTTATTAATCTGCTCGATCATGTGTACCGGCACACGAATTGTCCTTGCCTGATCGGAAATGGAACGGGTTATGGCCTGCCTAATCCACCATGTAGCATACGTTGAAAACTTGAAACCTTTTTGGTACTCAAATTTTTCAACTGCTTTAATGAGGCCTATGTTGCCTTCCTGCACCAAATCAAAAAAATGCAGCCCCCTGTTCGTATACTTTTTCGCAATTGATACTACAAGCCGTAAGTTGGCTTTAATGAGTCTGTCCTTGGCATTTTTCTCCATACCCCTGCCATACAGTATTTCCTTAGCCATCAGGTTTATGTTGTCAATTGTTTCTTCAAAATCATTTTCCATTGCCCGGAGTTTTTTTTCCATTACCTGAATATGCCGGATTTTTTCTTTTATTTCGTCGGAAGAAAGCCCCAGATCTTCCTCAATCCGTTCACGTTCTTCCTTGATGGTAAGACTGCGACCAAGGGAACGAAGGTCCTTCAGAGAAGAAACTTTAAGATGTTTTTCAATCCGTTCCTGTTCCTTTTTATAACGCTTAATTTTTTTGGAAGCCTGAATAAATTTATCGGAAAAAAGAAGTATTTCATCCGGGTGAATTTCCGCGTTTTTTACAATTCTGGTAATTTTTTTCCGGATGTTCGCAAGATCCTTGTCTTCCGGAAAATTAACATCACGGTCAATGAGTTTCTGTTTGAGTTCAATATAGTTTTTAAGATCGTTTTGAATTGTACGAAGCGAATCCCGGTAGAACATACTGAGCCTTCTGATTTCGGCAAGCCGTTCAGTCGTTTCTTTTTTGGAAAGATTCAATTCACGCAGGTCTTTTTTGGAAAATGCCTCTTCCGCGATGTAATGAAATTCGGGAATTATCATTCCGGATCTTTTTATTACATTTTTTATTATATTCTCCCCTTCTTCCATTTGACGGGAAAGCTCTATTTCCTGTTCAGCCGTCAACAGGCTTTCACGCCCAATCTCACGGAGGTACATCCTGATGGGATCATCTACAAGGGAGGTTTCCTTGTCGTTAAATACCGCACGTTTCTTGCCGGACCTGCCGGATTTCGTATCATTTATTTCGCTTTCATCATCTCCCGTACCGGTGTCTTCGGTAACCTGCACATTGTTGGCTTCCAGTAAAGCAAGTACCGGTTCAAATTTTTCCGTATTATAAATATGATCGGGGAGGTAATCGGAAATTTCTTCATGAGAGAGAATTTTCTTTTCTTTTGCGTATTCAATCAATTTTTTAACTGCTGGATCCTCAATAACATTTACCTCATTGGGATCGGGAGTAAGAAGGATCGGTTCTTTCTGAGTTTGAGCCTTTGATTGCTTTTTGGCAGATTTTCCGGTTGAGGGTTTTCGTTTTTCGGGAGACGGTGTATTAATCGATGGGATCGTTTTCTTTTTTTTCTGTTTTACAATGGAGGCAGCCTGGCTTTTCGCTTTTGCCTCCACATAATGTGTTTCTGGCATACTTTATTTACCTTCCAGCTTGCGAATTTCAGCGTCTAAATACATTTTCTCGGCAATTAACTCCCGGATCGTGTCTTCGGGTAAAATGCTCCGGGCATTAATACCGCCGGCACCTATGCCGGAATTTCGTTCCAAAAGCCGTAGTTCCGCGCCGATTTCGGAACACCTGCGGCGAAGTTTATTGACCTTAACCCGCTTAATCCCATCCTCCATCATTTTTTTAGGATCACTCGCGGTGCTGCTGCGTGCGGTGTTACTTGTGAATTCCGGAGACATACCCCGTGCTATCACAAAATTCCGCAGCCGTTCCGAATCAATTCGGGAAAATAGAGCATCCCGCCCGCTTTCTCTGTGTATAAAACACTCTTCAAGCGCTATGAATAGTTCTTTAGCGTCAGGATTTTCAATGTCCCGTATCTCAAGAGATGCACGGAATTCAGGATACAAGTCCATATTGACCGATACCAGAGTGAGTAAAAAGAGTTCATCCCTCATTTGTATCGATCTTTCGGTATTGGGAACCTCCTTATTACTCGGTTTTTCCGATGCGCTGCCAACAGAACGTTTCCAGCGTTCATATTCCTCAAGTATTACTCTCCGCTCCGAACGCATTTCGTCGGCAATTAAACCGATACAATCATCACTCTCGGTTTTTGAAATCAAGATGTCCAGATACGGGAAAAATAGGGCAATAGCCTCGGACTTTCCCTTTGGTGTAGAGATATCATGCAGGGACTTAGCCCTGATAATAAGATATTCAAAATCAATTATAGCGCAATTCAAGATGTTTTTCAAGGTATTTTCACCAAATTTTTCTAAAATTTCAGCAGGATCCTTTAACTGCTCCCTGTTATTGGCATCCGGTACAACAAGGTAACAGGCAAGGCCGTTTTTTCGGCAAGTAATGATGCTTTTCATTGCCGCTGCCTGGCCCGCCGCATCGGAATCGAAAACGAGTACCGCTTTTTCAGCCCAATGCCGCATAAGCTTAGCCTGTTCATCGGTAAAAGCCGTACCGCAGGGAGCCAGAGCATTCGTAATACCAGCCTGGTGTAAAGCAATAGCATCCATATAACCTTCAACCAGATAAAAGGTTTTAGTCCTTCGGATTTCCGGCAAAGCAAGGTCAAGTGCAAACAGCACCTGTTTTTTAACATACATTTCATTTTCACGTGAATTGATGTACTTTGCTATATCTTTGCCTTCATTTTTCATGGCACGGCCGCCAAATGCGACAATATGCCCGTGCCGGTCGGCTATGGGAAACATCAACCGGTCAAAAAAGAAGGCCATTCCCCGGTAATTTGCCGAAAATAACCCCGAATTATCTAAAAATTCTGCAGAATAGCTTTTGCTCTGTAAAAATGTATAGAGCCAGTTCCTGTCCGCTGGGGAGTAACCAAGCCTGAAGCGTTCAATCATTTCGGCATTGATTTTTCTGGAAAAAAGGTAATCAAGTGCCGGTTTCCCTTCGGCTTTTTTCATAAGAAAATGATTAAATGTGACGGCGGTTCTGCGGTACAGTTCGTTGAGTTCTCCCCTGCGGGATTGTTCCGCTTCATATTTCTTGTTGTCCCATTCACCGCCACTTCCAGATGGTGTACCTCTGTCAAAGACAATATCCACGCCAAACTTGCGTGCAAGGTTTTTTACAGCATCCTGATAACCGCTTTTGTCCATTTCCATGACAAAATCAATGACGCTTCCCCCTTTTTGGCAGCCGAAACAATAATACAGCTTTTTTTCCGGGTCAACTTTAAAAGATGGGGTACGTTCTTGTCCGTTTGCGTGAAAAGGACATCGCCCCCAATACTGTCCGTTGCTGCGCTTTTCCAGCCGGATATAGTCCTCTACAACAGCAATGGCGTCCATCCGCTGATGCAATTCCGCAGCGGTAGACTTGGCAATGCGAGCCACTACGGACTGCCTTTTACGTAAAGCGCCCCTGCACTGATATGTTCGTCGTGGGTTCTGGAAAAATAATGTCTGCCGTCCCTTTGGTTTATCAGCCGGAAATACAGATAATTCGTATTTTCCGGATACAAAGCCGCTCTCAGTGCAACAGCACCGGGAGCAGAAATGGGGCCGGGGGGTAAACCGGGATACATGTACGTATTGAAGGGGTTGCGTATCTCCAAATCAGCATAAAATATCCTATCCGGATGCGGTTTTCCCTGTATTTCGGTAATGATATATTCGACTGTGGCGCATGACTCCAGCCTCATGTTGATACCCAGTCTGTTTAAAAATACCCCCGCCATTACCGGGGCTTCATCAGGCACCCGGTATTCACGTTCGACAATGGAGGCAAGAGTCACGAGCCTATATAACTCGTTCGGCGGCATGGCTGCGGCTCTTTCGCTGAACGCCCCGAGACGGGAAAAAAATGTATCCGCCATTGCCGCAACGACTCTTTCTGCCGGATATCCTGCCGGAAAAAGATACGTGTCCGGGTAAAGATAGCCTTCCATACTTGTCCCCGGGATTCGGTAACGGCTGATTATCTCCGGGGTAGCGGTTGCTGCCAGAAAATCATCTGCCGGACAAATACCTGCGTTTTCCAGAAGCCGTGCCATTTTTTTCAGCGTAAAACCTTCGGGAATGGTAACCCGCACCAGTTCCTGCCTGCCCTCTGCCAGTAACGCGTGTATGGCAATGAGGGTTGACGGAATTTCAATGAGATAGCTTCCTGCTTTAACAGGTTCATTATTGTAACGGCAATAAAGGTTCCAGGCAAATTCATTGCGAATAAGCCCGGCATCGGCAAGACGCCGTCCCACTGACCGTGCGCTTTCACCCCTGCGAACATCGAAGCGCACCGTATTGCCCGTTCCATCCACCGTTTCAATTGCCAGGCCGTCCATCCGGGAAGCGGCTTCCGGCGCAAATTCAGGAGCAGAATTGAAATGGCTGAACGCTGCAACTGCGGTAAAACCAAAAACAAGCGCTAAACCAATAAGAAAGGCAATAAAACCAATTATTTTTTTTATAAACCGCCGCATTTATGCTACCCCCCATTCATGTATGATCCGTTCAACCACCAATTCTTCCTCCATAAGGCGGATATGATTATCAATTATTCCTTTCTCATGCAAATCTCCGGTATTTATCCCCGGACAACTCTGACCGGTATTTTCCCATGCATCTTTTGAACAAAGAACTGAATCCCAGAAAGGAAATGTTCTGCATTGCAGAGGCCTTACATTGTATACTGTACACACTTTATCCCAAAAAATACAGTCATAGTTTGATTTTTCTTTTAATGACAACCGTTCCCTGTTCCGTTCAAACGAAACCCAACGGCACCATGTTTGAATAAAAGCAGTATAATCCATATCAAAAAAGCCTGCCAGCCGGGAAAGGTCGTTTTCGGAAAGATAGACAAAACCGCTTTCTTTACGGCAGCAGTTGGAGCAACGTGTGCAGGAAAAACGCAATCCGGCTGAATAAAAAGATTCATCGCTCATTATTATGTTATTTTAGCATGTTTTAGGGCAATTTTCAAGGTTATTGCGTTATTATCTTGGAATTTGCACAATGATCGTATATCATGAATTACTATGGATGATAAGAAAAATTGTATTTTCATAGTCGATGATAACCCCATATACCTGAACGCCGGGAAAACACTGTTACAGGATAAATATACCGTTGTCACCATCCCATCAGGTGAAAAACTGCTGCAAATCCTGCAGAAAATCATGCCGGATCTGATATTGCTTGACGTGGAAATGCCCGGTATGAGCGGTTATGACACAATAAAAGAAATTGCGGCAAAACCTGAAACAGCGGAAGTCCCGGTAATTTTTTTAACCGGGAAAGGCGATCCCGAAAACGAATTGCTGGGGCTTTCTCTCGGCGCTGTTGATTATATCAGCAAACCTTTCTCGCCTCCGCTTTTGCTTAAACGGATCGAACTGCATTTGCTGATACAATCACAGAAAAATGAACTGCGGGATTTTAATAAAAATCTTTTTGCGATGGTAAAGGAACGGACAACGAATATAAACGAATTGCAGAACGCCATTATTGTGTGGGCAGGCGAAATGGTTGAATTCCGTGATGAGGAAACAGGTCAGCATGTTGAGCGGGTACAGCAGTATCTGAAATTGCTTTTGGAAGAAATGGAAAAAACAGGCCAATACGCCGCCATTTTTGATCAATGGGACATTGAGGCATTCTTAAAATCAGCCCCTCTGCATGATGTAGGAAAAATTAAAATCAGCGATAGTATTTTATTAAAAAACACAAAACTTAACGATGAAGAATTCGGAATTATGAAACTTCATTCCCTATACGGGAAAATGCTGCTTGACAGCCTCCAGGATAAAGTGCCAAACCAGACTTTTCTGGATTACGCAAAAATCCTTGCTTTTTCCCATCACGAAAAATGGGACGGAACCGGTTATCCTGAAGGCTTAAAAGGCAATGAAATTCCTCTGCAGGCGCGCATGATGGCTTTGGCGGATGTGTACGATGCCCTCGTTTCGGAGCGCCCCTATAAAAAAGCTTTTACCCACGAAGAATCACTGCGGATTATTCTGGACGGACGGGGATCTCAATTTGACCCTGAATTAACGGATTTGTTTTTGGGTCTTTCGCAAAAAATAGAGAGAGTAAGCGGGAAAGCGAAATCAGAATGAACAAAAAAATATTGCATGTTTTGTTTTTTTCATTGATAATTTTTTTTGCGTTATCATGCTGCGATAATAACGGCAATTCACAGCGGTATGGCAAGGGTTTTTTTTCCTCGTTTCGCGATATTCCCGGTGTAACATATGATGAAATAAAGGCAATAGATGCGCTTCGTGAAAAAACAGATTTTTTTGTTTATGGGATGCTGCCCGGAACCGAGGCATTTATCAGCTATGAAAACAGTAATATAAAAGGTTTTGCGGCACTTTACAGCGAATGGCTGACCGGTTTGTTCGGGATTCCATTTGTACCCGGATTATTTACATGGGAAGAATTACTTGAAGGACTTAATAACGGCGAAATAGATTTTACCGGTGAATTAACGGCAACGGATGAACGCCGGCAAATGTATTTTATGACTGATGCCATAGCTCAGCGTTCAGTCGAATATATACGGCTTAATGACAGTCTGCCCATTATTGAAATTAAGCAAACACGGCTGCCGCGATATGCGCTTCTTGCAGGAACAACGACCGTTGATGATGTCATGTCAAAAGCACTCGACGCATTTATACCTGTTTTAATAGATGAATATATTGAAGCATATGATCTTTTGAAAAGCGGAGAAATAGACGCACTTGTTGCTGAAAGTCCCAATTTGGCAATTTTTGACATATACGATGATATTGTAACAACAATTTTTTTACCGTTAATATACAGCACAGTTTCACTTTCATCGCAAAACTCCGAACTTGCGCCGATTATCTCTGTTATGCAAAAAGCGCTGGAAAACGGTGCTATCCATTACTTAAACGATCTGTACACGAAAGGCCATTGGGAATATACACGTAATAAATTTTTATTACGGCTAACAGAGGAAGAACTTGAATTCGTGAATAAAAACCCCGTTATACCTTACGCAGCCGAATATGATAATTATCCCATAAGTTTCTATAATTCCAGAGAAAACGCATGGCAGGGTTTGAGTTATGACATACTCCAGGAAGTAAAATCATATTCAGGACTGGAATTTAAGCGTATCAATGACCAATATACAAAATGGCCCGAACTGCTGAGAATGGTTGAGGAAGGTGAAGCGCTGATTATTTCAGAACTAATACGTTCGCCGGAACGGGAAGGCCGTTTTTTATGGCCAAACACCGCTTATTTTACCGATCAATCAGCCCTTATATCAAAAATTGAACATCACAATATAAACATAAATGAAATTTTATCGGTGAAAATAGGGTTAAAACGGAACACAGTATCATCTGAATTTTTTCACCGGTGGTTTCCGGATCACAAAAACACGATTGAATATGACGACCATAATGAGGCTTTTGAAGCACTGACAAATGATGAAGTAGATATGGTGATGACTACCGGGTTCAGGATTTTAAATTTAACTAATTTCAGGGAGCTGCCGGGATATAAAGTAAATTTTTTATTTGATAACAGTATAGAGCCTTCATTCGGATTTAATAAAGATGCAGCAGTTTTGGCATCCATTGTTGACAAAGCTCTTGAATTAATTAATGTCAGAACAATATCGGGACAATGGCTGCGCAAAACCTATGACTATCGGGTTAAAGTAGCGCAGGAACGGGAATTCCTGATAATAGGTATTACCATTTTATTAATTATAATGTTTTTATTACTTACAATTTTCTATATAAGGGATGTAAAAAAAAGAAAAACTATCTCTGAGCAGGCGGTTATTCTTTCCGCTATATATAATTCAATTCCCGCAGTGGTTTTTACCAAAGACCTTAGTAACCGGTATACAAGCTGTAACAGCCGGTTTTTGGAAGAAGCTAAACTCAGCGAAAAACAGCTCATCGGTAAAAAATTTGAAGAAATAATCTTTTATGACAGCACTACAGTTCCGTGGATTTATGAAGCGGATCACAGGGCATTATATGAAAAAAATATCATCACAACAGAAAGCTGGTATAATTCCTCTGATGGATCCAGCAGAGCCATGGAAATAACCAAAGCACCTCTGATCCTGAATGGCAAAGCAGTCGGCCTTTTGGGAGTTGGGATAGATATTACGGATCGTAAACTGATGGAAGAAACATCAAAAAAAACCCATGAACAGGCAATGCTCATGCTGGATACATCCCCGCTGTGCACCCAGCTATGGGACAGAAATCTTAATACGATTGATTGTAATGAAGCGGCGGTAAAACTTTATGGTTTTAATGATAAACAGGAGTATATAGAGAGGTTTATTAATGACTGCTCGCCCGAATACCAGCCGGACGGTGAGCGATCCGAAAAAAAGGCAGTATTGATGGTAAACAAGGCATTTGACGAAGGGACATGTGTTTCTTTCTGGATGCATCAAATGCCTGATGGTACACCATTACCCGCAGAAGTCACTTTGGTAAGGGTAAATTACAAAACGGATTTTCTTGTTGTTGGATATACAAAGGATTTACGGGATATTACCAGGCTTGAAGCAGAAGCATCCGGCTATGAATACGCCAAAAAATTAAGCAGGACATTGTCAAAAATAACCATGTCGCCTACAATTTCCGCCGGATTTTTAAAAGATGCCGCAGAAATGATAGCGCGTGAAGGGTGCGATATTCTGGATGTCTCCCGGGTGGGTATATGGAGTTTTTTAAATGATGGAAACAAGCTTAAAAGTATCTCTTGTTATGAGAATTCTACCGGTGAATATTATTTGCAGGACGATTTTGATATATCAAACCGCAAAGAATACAGAAGACTACTTGAAACCGAACGTCTGATTGTCACAGAAGATGTCAGTACATCCCCAATACTTTCGGACTTGCTGGAATTTTATGCCCCAAAGTCATGCGCAATGATTGATGTTCCCATACGTATAGACGGCAAGCTGACCGGGGTTGTTTGTTTGGAACAGGACCGCTGTGAAAAATATCCCTCAAAACGTGAATGGCTGATAGAAGAGCAAAATTTTGCTTCTTCCCTTGCCGATTTAATGGCCCTTGCCATATCCGGATCCGAACGGCGCCTGGCACGGGAAGCCGCTGAGAAAGCAAATCAGGCAAAATCAGATTTTTTGGCCGCAATGAGCCATGAAATCCGAACTCCCATGAACGCCATAATTGGCATGTCCGAACTGCTCCTTTCAGAAAGCCCGAACATTCAAAATCAAACCTGCGGCCGCCACATGAGCTATGCACATGATATACATGTATCCGCCATGGCACTTTTGAATTTAATTAATGATATATTGGATTTTTCCAAAATACAGGCTGACAGGCTTGAACTGGTGAATGTACATTTCGATTTTCCTGTGTTTCTTGAAAATATCAATTCACAGGTGGTTTTTCTGATAAAAAACAAAACATTATCATTCACTTTGTTAACAGAAGGAGAACTTCCCGGCTGCCTGTACGGGGATGATGTCCGGTTGAGACAGGTACTCCTTAATTTACTCGGCAATGCAGTTAAATTTACCAACGAAGGTTTTGTGCGGTTAAATGTCAGAGCCACGGATGCAAATATCGAATTTGACATCAGCGACTCCGGTATAGGCATTTCGGAAAATGACATCCCGGTGCTTTTTAATGTTTTTACACAAGTTGATATGCAAAGAACCCGCAGTAAAGAGGGATCAGGCCTTGGTCTGTCAATCGCCAAATCTCTGATAGATGAAATGGGCGGCGATATACGGGTAGAAAGCGAATACGGTAAGGGGTCGGTATTCCATGTTACAATTCCCAAAATTTTAGGTGATGAGACACAGATTCGCAAAGACAACAGAAAAAACGAAATTACCATACTTGCGCCTGATGCAAATGTGCTGGTAGTTGATGACAATACAATCAATTTGAATGTGGCCTGCGGACTCTTACAGCTTAGTCAAATAAACGCAGATACAGCCGTATCCGGCAGACAGGCAATTGAGATGATTATGCAAAAACAATATGACCTTGTGTTTATGGATCACATGATGCCCGAGCTGGACGGCGTGGAAACTTCAAAGATCATCCGCGCATCCGGTATTACCGTACCAATAATAGCGCTTACCGCCAACGCCATAGCAGACGCAAAGGATGAATTTCTTGCCGCCGGCATGAATGATGTGCTTACAAAACCCATAGTAAAGGCATTATTCAATAATATGCTCATTCGTTGGCTGCCCGCAGAAAAATGCATCAAAATGCCGGGAATACTGCCTGATGCGGGCAGGACTGAAGCGTTGGTTATGACAGCAGATACATTTTGGCAAAAGATAGAATCCATTGAAGGGCTTTCGATACGGACAGGGTTGGATATGGTTTCGGGCCAGCGGGATGTTTACGAAAAATCCCTTAAATTAGCGATAAAAGAAATTGAAAAATGCGATAAAAACTTAAATAAATTTTTATCATCTGCGAATATGCGCGGCTTTACCATTGAAGCGCACAGCATGAAAGGTTCTTTAACCGGCATAGGCGCCGCAGAGCTTTCCGCCCTGGCGCTTGAACTTGAAAATGCGGCCAATAATGATGATATATCTTTCTGCGCCGATCATCTGCCGGCATTTCTGGAAAGGCTGAGTGTTCTGCGTGAAAAACTTGAAGAAGCGTTTGCGGAAAAAACGCAGAAGCTGCATGGCGCGCCGGAAGTGACACCTGAACTGGCAAAGGCACTGCTTCCCATTTTTGATCAACTGGAAGCCGCTTTTACCGAAACGGATTTTTCCGCAATAGATGAAGGAATAAAAAGCCTCAATGCATTCAATCCGGAAGGCCCGCTGAAAGAAGTAATCGAAAAAATTAAAGACGCCGTGCTGGTAATGGATTATGACGCCGCCGTTGAAGTTATGGAAAATATAAGGAGCCGGGAATTTTAATCAAATTATGTATGGATTAATACCAAAAAACCTGATAACATTACTTTAATGCACACACCGCTGTTAACCATTTCAGATCTGCATAAAAGCTTTAACCTTGAAGCGGGTTTTTTTGCCCGTTTCGGACGGTTTGTCAATGCCGTCAACGGCATATCATTTACCATCGGGAAAAACGAAACATACGGACTTGTCGGCGAGTCAGGATGCGGTAAAACCACAACGGCGCGTCTGCTGGTACGGATGTATGAGGCCGACAGCGGCACAATCCGGTACAATGGAGAAAACGGCGAAGTTGATATACCATCGCTTCAAAAAGAAGAACTTAAGGCATACCGGCAAAAGGTAAAGTATGTTTTTCAGGACCCGGCTCGTTCGTTAAATCCCCGTATGAGTATCTGCGAAGTGCTGATATCCGGGTTACGGCATCAGGGGACACTCCGAAAGGAAAAACAGTTAAAGGAAAAAGCCGCTGCCGCCCTTGAGGAAGTCGGCCTTGCCGCAACAGACCTGGACAAACGCCCGTCAGAATTTTCCGGCGGACAGCGCCAGCGCATCTCCATCGCGCGAAGCCTGCTTCCGCAGCCGGAACTGCTCATCTGCGATGAAGTAGTATCGGCGCTTGACGTTTCGATTCAATCGCAAATATTAAACCTGCTGCTTGACATCCGTGAAAAAAGAATCGCAGACAACCGTACAATGTCATTTCTGTTCATTGCCCATGACCTGAAAGTTGCATGTTATTTCTGCGACCGCATCGGGGTAATGTATTCGGGCAAACTCGTGGAAGAAGCGCCTGCTGCAAGCCTCATGTATGAAGGCTGCCACCCGTATACCAGGATGCTGTTTGCTTCTGCTACAGGGATGAAGTCCTGGGAGTTGAAACCTCATGTACCAACTACTGAAGAAAACGCCCTGCCCTGCCTTCACGCAAAAGCTCATTGCGCTTTCGCACAGCGCTGCCCCCAGGCAACGGAACGCTGTTTTTCGCAAGAACCCCCGGCGGTTCAGGTTACGGCAAGCCATACCGTACGCTGCCATAATTTTTCTTCCCCTTTGAAGGCGCAATGAAAATAAGTATTTCCTATCTTGCAACGGTTATTATCGCAGTGCTGTTTGTTTTTATCGGACACAGAATGGCAGTTTCAGGTCTTTTTGTCTTTCAGGATGATTCTCAGACACATGTAAGAGCCAAAGTGCTGGAAATAACTGAACGGGTTCAGCCTGACAGTCAATTTAACCTGTTGGACGAATTTGGTGAATTTGGTGAATTTGATGATTTTGACGATTATGATGAACATTATGATGAACATTTTGATTTCGATGATTTTAACGATTTTGATGATTTTTTACCCCTGATGGGAGAAAGAATTATTTTTGAGGCGCAAATAAAAAGCGGGCCGTATAAAGGTGAAATAATAACAGCTTCACAAAATTTAGTCAGTTTTTTAAACCTTCCGGTAATAGAAATAAAAAAAGGTAATTCTGTTCTGTTGATCAGTTTTAATAACGAAGAATGGTTTTTTAACGGATATGAAAAAATAAACCAGCTAATTATTTTGGGAGCGTTATTTATTCTATGCGTTATCTTATTTGGCGGTAAAAAGGGATTTAATACCATTCTTTCCCTTTGTTTAACCTGCGCAGCTGTTTTTGCCGTATTTATTCCGTCCATACTTTCGGGAAAAAACATTTATATAATGGCAATACTGATATGTGTATATACCACATTAATGACCTTGGTACTGGTAATGGGATATAACAAAAAATCCCTTGCTGCGGCAATTGGCTGCATCAGCGGTATATTAATCGCAGGAATAATAACTGTTATTATGGACAGGATATTGCTTTTAACCGGTGTTGTTGATGAACATTCACGGTATTTGGCATCACTTCCTGTTGCAACTCCCATTAATCTTAAGGCCGTCATTTTTGGCGGTATAATTATCGGCGCGATGGGCGCGATTATGGATGTCGCCATGTCAATAGCTTCTTCATTATGGGAAATAAAAGAAAAAGCCGGAACAATAAAATTTGAAACCCTTTTCCGTTCGGGCCTGAATATCGGCCGCGATATAATGGGTTCCATGGCAAATACATTAATTCTTGCGTATATCGGCAGTTCACTATCGGTAGTATTAATAATAAGCGTGTACAGCAATTCCCTTTTGGAATTGTTCAACAGGGAAATGATCATCGTGGAAATTCTGCAGGCACTCGCCGGCAGTTTCGGCATTCTTTCAGCATTGCCGCTGACCGCTTTTTTCAGCACTGTGTTTTATCTGAATAAAGAGAAAAAAAACTGACTTAAGAGTCCTCACTCCCCAAAGCGTCCCGTACCCGCACGCTAACCACTTCGTCATAACAGGAGAAGCATTGATCCACTGTATTTTTGTCAGGCGCTTTACTAATCAAACTTACCGCCGGCACAATAATCAGACCGGCAAGCATGGTAAAAGCCCCTGCGTTAATGGGTGACTGTAACAACGCCGGGAATGTGCTTCTGAAAAAGATGTTGAGAGTCATAACGATGGTGCTGAATAAAAAACTGCACCATACCGCCGCCTTCGTTGTGCGCTTCCAGTATAATCCGTAAAGGAAGGGAGCAAGGAATGACCCGGCAAGGGCCCCCCAGGAGATCCCCATGAGCTGGGCGATAAAGGTAATACGCGAATTTACCTGAACGATGGCAATGGCAGAAGATATAGCGATAAATACCACGATTAATATACGGATAATAACAAGCTGTTTTTTATCGCTCATGATTTTAATGATATTTCCTTTTAAAAAATCCAGCGTTAAAGTCGATGCAGAAGTCATGACGAGAGATGCAAGGGTAGAAATAGAAGCCGCAAACACCAATACAATTACCAAACCTATCATTACATCACTCATTCCCGACAGGATAGTCGGTATTATGGCATCAAAAGCGATGTTAGCGCCGTCTATGGCACCATTTTCTATTAGTTTACTTTCATACAGCCTGCCAAAGCTGCCAAGGAAATAAGAGCCGCCGGCAATAAAAAGAGCAAAAACCGTGGAAACAATTGCGCCTTTTGTTATCATGTTTTCATTTTTTAATGAATAAAACCTTCCAACCATTTGAGGCAATCCCCAAGTTCCCAAAGAAGTAAGGATCACTACCCCCAAAAGATCCAAAGGCCGGGGACCAAAGAATGATGTAAATACACCGGGAATAACATTCGAATCGTTTTCGCCTATTCTTGCCATACCTTCAATCGCTGCCATAAAGCCGCCGTTATTTTTTAAGACAATGGCTATTATAAGCACGATACCTGTTAACATGATCATGCCTTGTATAAAATTATTGACAACAGATGCTACATATCCGCCGGCAACAACAAAAATCGCAGTTAATATACCCATGGCAATAATACAGTATTCAAACGGGATATCAAATGCCATTTGGAAAAGGCGGGAAAGCCCGTTGTACAATGATGCGGTATAGGGGATTAAAAATATGAATATTATTATTGATGCTCCGATTTTTAACGCATTTGATGAAAACCGGGAACCAAAAAAATCAGGCATGGTGGCGCTTTTTAAGTGGTTTGTTATAATCCTGGTACGCCGTCCCAATATAAACCAGGGCATTAGACAACCGATAAACGCATTACCAAGGCCAATCCATGTAGCGGCAGTACCGAAACGCCAGCCGAATTGACCTGCAAAACCGACAAAAATAACGGCAGAAAAATAAGCCGTGCCGTAAGCAAATGCCGTAAGCCAGGGGCCGACATTACGCCCTGCCAGCACAAAATCATTAACACTGGATGCTCTTTTTCTGAAATATAACCCGACAAAAACGGTTACAGCAAAGAACAATAACAGAAGAACTATCTTGATGACCATGAGAAACTCCTGATGGTAATGCTACCGGTCATTTATATATTTGTCAACTCGCGATTTGAATTTGTTTTTATTTTGAAACAGGAAAAAAAATCCGCAAACCGCAGAAATCTGTATGTAATATTCATGCGGTTTGCGGAATAAATGGTGAGTTACTTACTATCTGCCGCCGAATAATCCGCCCAATCCGCCGGATTCCTGAGTAACTGAACCGCCGCCGCCAATCTGGCCGCCGGTCACGCCTGAGTTCATATAAACACGATCGGTTGTAGTAGTGGTGCTGCCGGATACTACGGACCCGCTCTCTCTCAATGTGGCTGTGTACCTGATAGCAAGAGCTGAACCATAGAATGTTTCTGTTCTGGTAGAGCCTTGTGTTGATGATGATGTCATAACTCTTCTGTCAATTATTACATTAATAATGGCATCTGCATTTAACCTTTGAGCTTCCTTGAGCAGGGCTTGATATGTGAATATTTGACCGTCCACGCTGCCCCTGCCCCTGCTGCTTACTTCAAATTCAGCATCGGCAAAAACAAGACCAACTGTCTCAAAATCTTTTGCGGGTGTACGGACTTGTTCGCCAAAATCCCCGTAATTAAAGAATCTGACACCTGCGGTTTCGGTGGACACACAACCGGTAGTTACAAATACCATACCGGTGATAATAATAAGCGTGAATACGAAAAATAATTTGTTTTTCATTGAAAACTCCTTTGCATTTTAACCGGTATACACCGGCATTTTGTTAGCTTGACCAGGTCAAACTGAAATTGCACCTTAATATAAGGTATGAGAGCTGCGGTTTAATAGCAGCCAATACAGCAAACTACATGATTAAATATAATCATCCTGTTTGCCGGAATTCATTACACTCTAACACCCTCCTGAATTAAAGCTGTACGCCCGAATACCGCCAGCTTACCTCCGGCGGAAATACTATTAAAACGGCTCTCTTGCCATTTCGTAAACCCCGGTTTCCACATTCAGGGCCCTGAGCGTTAATGCACGCGCCGTCCCCGATCCGGTAACATTTCCGGTAATAATAAAATCAGCCCCTAATCCCTGGGCAATTGATCGCTGCGATTCATCGCTCACCCAGCCTGACATTTGATGATCAAATTCATTCCGGATAAGGTCAAGTTGATTTCTGTTGACCGGCCTGAACCGGTTGGAACCGGAAATCTGGAATTCCAGCTGATCAAGAGCAGATGAAGATGTCTCCGCGTCTCCTGCCGAAACATGGAGAACCGCTACTGCTGCACCCTGCGGCAGCCGGGGAATGAGAGACTCAGAAGCCCTGATAATCGCCCCGTCAATTGTTTGGGAATCCCTGGTAGCCGCCCTTCCGGTCAGGGGATTTACACTGACCGGAGTCAATCTTACCCTGACGCCCATCATCATCATTCCGGAAGTCACATTAGGCAATGTAATATTATACACATACTGCATGGATGCGGCGTTTATTTGCAATGCCTCACCGTTTACCGTCAGGTTTCTGTTACTATCATCTCTCGTTTCCCAGTCAACAGCTAATGTATGCTGTCCGTCGGGGACAATTATTTTTACCCTGTCCTGAGGTTGCATATTTTGAATCAAGGCGCCGTTTAATATAACCCTTAATCTGCCATTGTTTGGCAGGCTGTTTAAAATAATTTCCGATTCACCCCGTGTCGCCTGTAAATTGCTGCCAAAAAATTGCGCGCTTGGCTGCTGCACATCTTGTTTTCCCAATGTTAAGCATGAAGCCATAACCAGAGCAGCCAAGATAAAAAAGGGCAGATAATATTTGGTTTTTACCATAACAATCTCCTTATTAAAATATTTTTATTGTACAGCGCCGGCATCTGCGGCTCCAACTCCGGTAGTTGATGCCGATGTAGCGCCCATACCGCCGGAACCTGCACCAACAGCATCAGTACCTCCTGCAAGGCCATCGTCATTTTGAGCCGGGCGTATTGATACATCTGACCGGGTAACGGTGACTAAATTAATGGTATTCCTGAAAAACCCCGATTTCGGTGTCGCTAAAACAGCGATTTGGTTTGAATTGGCGGTAACCGCCAAATTACCGCTTTCGATTCTGCCAATCGTAAAATTGACAGTATGCTGGCCATTAGGAATCATAACATTTCCGCTTTCCGCATTGTCGACTGAGAACTGCAATTCGCCGTTTAAATATACATTCATGGGTAAATTTGAAGCAAAACGCGTATTGGCTCTTTGCACAATTAATTCTGATATTCCGTCACTGATAGGCGCTGCCGGAACAGCGGTAGAAAAACATCCCAGGAATAAAAAAGCTACCCCAATAATGCCAAAAATCAAACCTAATCTCCTTTGCATGTGAAAAACACTCCTTCGCGGTCTTTCCCGCCGTCTGGTCAATAGGCGTAGTTTAGTATTATTTTAAGGGAAAGTCAAGAGATTTTCAAAAAAAAATATGGACTTTCTACCCCAATAATGTCCCTTCCGGCGGTTCAAGTACACTCTTGTCCGCTTCCGGTTGCGGCCCTGCAAAAATACCGATTTTATGCAGGCCGGTTAGGAGCGGTACGCCTACCAGCGCCGTTCCAATGGAAAAAATTGTTCTTTCAACCGGAGCCGTAAATGTCAACAGAAACCAGGTTTCCTTTGGCAAGTCGTACAGCACAAGAGAAAAAAAGTTACCGATGGTTGCACCGCCAACCATTCCGCCAAAAGCACACAGCCAAATGGCAGGGAATTTCAGCGCGGTATTATTGCCTGCCAGCAATTTCCCCGACACTACACTGCCAATACCATAAGCAATAAAACCTGCACTGTAATACACCAGCGGAAAAAGAGGGAGCCTGCGCCCTGTTTCCTGGCTGAACCATAACAGTGTCCCAATCAGATAAACGATAATGCCGCCATTAATGATAAAACTCCCCCTTTTATCAATGGAAACGGGCGGCCATGCTCCCCATGCAATACAGCCGGTTGTAAATGCAGTGACGGTTCCGATTATAAATGTCCAAAGCCCCATCCATGCGGTATGAGGTGCAACAAGACTGCCGATAAATCCGCCGGCAGCAGAGCATAATGCTCCGGCAATGGGACCGAACAGTATTCCCGAAAGCGGCGATAATGCAGAGGCAAACGAAAAATTACTGCCCGTACCAAGCATCGGTATCGCCGGAATCAAGTGGGCTGCCGCAACAACGGCAGCCCATACTGAAATTACCGCAGGGTGTATTTTTTCAGGCAAAGCCAGCCGGTTTTTTCTTTTCAATAAAATCTCCTTTTTACATAATATCATTTTAATACTTAATCAATATAGGGTTACTTAACAAGCATCCGGGCAAGTTCATCGGGTGAAAGGGCATTTTTTTCCAGCGGGATGCCCTTGTTGCGGAGTTCGGCGGAAAGCCGTGTAATGGGAGGCGGGAGTATACCCGCAGAGGCAAGTTCGTCAATGCGTCCGAAAACAGATTCCGGGCTCCCATCCATGTACACACTTCCGTCTTTCATTACCACAATCCGCCTGCCGTATTCCGCAGCCGCGCTTATATTATGCGTCACCATTACTATCGTATAACCCTGCTGATGCAGTCCGGCAATAAGATCCATTATCAGGCGGCAGTCCCGGTTATCCTGCCCGGCTAACGGTTCGTCAAGCAGCAGTATTTTTGGGCCCATCGCCAAAACAGCGGCAAAAACGGTTTTTACCCTGTCACTGCGGTTTAATGCCAGGGGGAAAATATCTTTTTTATCCAGCAAGCCGACAGCAATCAGTGCTTCTTCTGCTTTTGCCGGAACATTTTGCTTCAGGGCAAAGGCAACTTCATTATAGACGGTTGATTCAAAAAGCTGCCTGTCGCATTCCTGCATTACAAAACCGGTTTCCCCGGCAATTTCCGCAACGCTCATCTGCGCTGTGTCTTTTCCTCTGACGGTAATCCGCCCGCGTGAAGGACGCAAAAGACCGCTGATGTTTTTAAGCAATGTAGTTTTACCCGACCCGTTATGTCCGATTATAACTACAAGTTCATTTTCTGCAATACAAAGATTAATACCATCAAGAATAATCCTTCCGGCATTATACCCAAAAAACACCTGCTCAACGGTAATGACGCTGTTAGTATTTTCCGTACCAGTTAACAACTGACTTCTCCGCTTCATGAATTGTAATGGGAAACGACGGTAGAGGCTTGCCAAGAAACGCCATGCGGCGGGCCAATTCGGATACCTGGGGGCATTGCAGTGTATTGTCCGCCAGTAATGTCCCGTCGGCAAAAACCCGGTACGGAGTATCATACGCTGCAAGTCTGCCGTCTTTAAGAACAATTATTTTATCGGCAAATTCCGCCACTTCATCGCCGCAGTTCGTGGCCATTACAACCGTTAATCTCCGCCGGGCACGAAGATCACGTATGAACGAAAGAACCTCTCCCGCTCCGCGGGGATCAAGCTGAGACGTTGGCTCGTCAAGTACCAGAACTTTATCGGCCATTGCGACAGCAGCAGCGATGGCAAGGCGCTGTTTTTGCCCGCCGGAAAGCGCCGAAGGGGCATATCCGGCATACGCCGCAAGCCCGGCAGCATCCAGCGCCCATTGCACCTTTTTTTTTATTTCTTCCGGCGGCATCAGCAGGTTTTCCAGAGCAAATGATACTTCATCGCTTACTTTCGCGGTAAACAATTGCACTTCGGGATCATCAAATGCCATTCCTGTCTTTCCGGCAAGACGCGCAGCCGAAACTGACGCGGTTTGCAGACCATCAACCGTTACCGTACCCAAAAGTTTTCCGGCCAGCGAATGGGGGATTAATCCATTGAGGAGGCGGCAGAATGTAGTTTTTCCTGCGCCATTTGCACCCATTACCGCGATAAAATCCCCTTCTCCAATTTCCACGCTGTTGTTTTGTAATGCCCACCTGTTCGCACGGGCATAGGCAAATGAAACATTATCCAATGTGATTATGTTATTCGTCATTTATTTACTTTTGCAGAAAAAAATTCAGGGCTACTGCCATTACGGCATAGATAATTCCCGCCGATAAAACCGAATAATCCCGTACGGACATTCTGATTTCCGGCAGCCATGTTCTGGTCTTGTATGCACCGAAAGCCCTTGCATCCATTGAGAGGCTGACCAGCTGCGCTTTCCGCATTGCCTTGATCATCAAGGGAAGAACAAGCAAGGGATATTCTTTCAGTTTTGCGATAAATCTCCCTTCTTCAAATGTCTTAACTCCGCGCAATTTACGGGCATCCATAATGCAGCGTATTTCTTCTTCAAATGAGGGAATCAGATTAAGCGTTGATGTAATAATATGGGCAGTACGGTAAGGAAATCCCAGCCTGGTTAAACCGCAGGCAAGATGACGGGCTTCGGTTGTCATGGTCAGAACCGGCAGCAGAACGGTAAGCGCGGCAATGCGGCAGCTAATCATCAGTCCGGTAAAAAGGCCGTTCAGTTTGAGTGATCCTTTTCCGCCAAGCAGGGGTACCCAGTCGGGAATCAGGGGATAAATAAGATACCGGGATTCGGGAGACTCCCTTCCAAAGAGAACTTGCAATACAATTATAAATATTAATAAAAATATCAGAAATCTGCGGTGGGGAAATATTATTTTCAGGGGGATTCCCGCCGAAAGGCAAAGAACGGTAAAAAACAACATCTGAGCGGCGGCAACCGGCAGGGAATCAACAATAAAAACCAAAAAAGTAAATACAAATACCAACAGCAGTTTTGTCCTGGGATCCAGTCCGTAAAGGAATGATCCGCTTTTTTTTTGATTTGCTGTCATGGAACAAATAAAAATTCAGGACAAAGCAATTTTTCAGGGTTCCCTGCGTATCCATATATCGTCAAAACCGGCGTATCTCAGGCGTTGTACCAAATGAGGTACGTCCGCTGGTCTTACTCCCGGAATGACAACGCGGTACACATTTTGATTGTGTTCATGTTCAATGGCTGCTGCAGTAAAACCGGCTATTCGCAGGCTGTTAAAATAATTCTGTGCAAGGACGGGAATTGCAAAAGAGCCTACCTGCACCCGGTTTAACCCCGTCTCGGCAGCAGAATCAGAAAAATACAGCCTGTCGGTGTGCGAGGGAGACGGCAGCACAGGTTCAGGAGGAGGAACCGCTGTCTCAGGAATGGCTGACCGTACAGGCTCGGGAGCTGCCGGTCTTGCAGCCGCACGAGTAGGGAATCGTGAAGTAGGCGCTGAAACCTGCGGCGGCATCCGGGGAGGAGGCGGCTGAGTCGGTGATTCCGAAGAAGGATTCTTGGAAACATTTGTATCAAAAACATGATCTTGCCCGTCTATTGAAATAATAACCCTGATTGACACAGCAGTATTCGGATCGGCAGGGAAACCTTCGGGAAGCGGCAGAGGAAGGGGCGGCGGCGGCGGTTTATCTTCATCTGCTCCGGCAGAAAACTCAGTTTGAATAACAACAACAGGCTGTGACGCATTATCGCCCGTCACAACTATCCGGGCAGGAGGCTGTACAGGATCGGCTTCCGTATCTTCGAAAAACATATCGGGTTCGTATAATTCCGGTTCAAACTCTGCAAAACCAAAAACAGAGGGAATCAGGAAAAATATGGCACATAACAGGCTATTACTCATTAATTGTTTCATCATTTACCTCGTATGTTATTATTATAATAGGCTTGAAAAAAAAATACAAGCGGCAGCACCTGTTTTCCGCTTGCAATTTCATAAAAAGAAGGTACAATATATTAATAAGGAGTACATAATTATGGATAAAAAAACACGTGAGGCAAAAGCACGTGAAAACAACAGGCTCAGGCAAAGAAAATACCTTAAATTACACAAAGACGAAGTAAATGAAAAAAGACGTGAAAGATACCAGGAACGCTTAAGCCTTGGTAAATGCCCCCGCTGCGGCGGCAGGACAAAAAAAAGCCGGACCCTATGCACAAAATGCTGCGAGTATATGCTTGTATTAAACAGAAAATACGCGAAACAAAAAAAAGCGGCAGCAAAGGCAAAATCCAAAACACCGGTTAAAAAAGCCAAAAAGGGCTAAAGGAGAAGTTAAGAGGTAAAAGGTAAAAGGTTAGAGTGCTGTTGTACGCAGTCTGCCCGTGGTAAACCAGATCGGCTTGCTAATCATGTTCATTAACTTTTCACTTTTCCCTCTTCCCTTTTAACTTTCCGTGCTTTTACCAGCATAACATCACCAAAACCTAAAGCCTTTGCGGTTATATCGGCAAGGCGTTTCAGCGGCAGCGGCGCCGTTCCGGCAGCAAGGCCTCCCCAGGTGTACACTCCTTCCGTAACAAAACCTGCCGCCTTGAGCATTTTCCTGAGGGTTTGTGCCGAAAAAAGATACAAGTGGTCAAAAATAGCCGATCGCCAGCGGCTGCCAAACAACCGCGCCTGCATCCCGTCAATGTTTGGCGTGGTAAGCATGAGGCGTGCGCCGGGACGCATTATCCGCCAAACCTCATGTAAAAACGCCATCGGATTGTTAAGGTGTTCTATCAAGTGTGAAGCCAGAACCATGTCGAAGGATTCGCCGGGAAAATGACATTTTTCCAGGTTCTCAGACTTAACGTCAAGCATGCGGCGGGTTCGTGCATATTCGGCAGCAGGGGATATTTCAACCCCTGTGGTTTGCCAGCCGCGTTCTTTCAGAAAATCAAGCAAAGCCCCTGTGGCGCAGCCAATATCCAAAATACCTGGTGTCTCTTTTTTTTTCATTATTTTTTTTTCATGATAAAAAAATCCGGCATCCTTAAGCCCGCGTTTTTGCAGTTCAAGAAAAGAAGCTTCATTGGTGAGTTCATAGGATAAATAGTCATTACCAAAGAATTCACTGTAACGTCTTTCTACAATAACCGCCGGCGGCTGAGGGTTAACCTGAACAAGGCTGCATTTACAGCATTTAACATAAGAAAAGCCGCTGCAGGAAAGAGACGGCTTGAATTTATTACCTCCGCACAAGGTGCAGGGTATATGTTCCTGTTCCTCCGCTACCACCGGAGTTGACCATGTTTTTACCGTCACCCGCTCCATTCGTCAATCAATAATTATCCGGACATTGGTGTTTTGCGAATTACCCGCAATGTCATACACTATTATTTCAAGCTGCGCCTGCCCCCTGTTAAACTGCACCTCGGCAATTTCAAACGGATTGGCATATACACGCTGTGCCGGAAACAGTCCGTTGCGGTTAACCATCAGCCGGCCATCCCATGTACTGATGGTTTCAAATGATAAAACCCCCACTTCCTCGCCGTTGATCGAACAGACAATCCTGTGAGGCGCAAGCGGTAATCCCCTTGATTCAAACTGTGTATCTATGGTATTTACCGAAACAGCATACCTGCCCTGGCCTATATTCCTCAGCTGGTTGACTTCAATAACCCTGTCTTCAGTCATGTTCCCCGTATTACGAAGCTGTACTCCAAAGATCTGCGGTGGTTGGGTATCGGGAAGAGGATTGATAACCATGGATGCATTCACCCAACGCCGTTCCCTGCGGTCATACAGCATAAAATACAAACCGTCTCTTCCCGACCAGCCGGATCTCCCCGCTGTAGCAACCGGCATTCCCGTGTTTACACGCTGCCGCGGTTGTACTGTATCTTCATCTTTATACCGTCCGTAAATACTAACCAGCCCGTCACCATGATCGATTGCCGACCATGCGCCTAACGCAGACGGCAGGCGGGAAGCGGTATTCTTCTCTGACCGGGAAAAAATAAGTTCTCCGGTATCGGCGGCAAGCACTTGCCCGTCTCCTTCAAATACAAACCCGAGAACCGGCCTGCCGCGATCGTTATAGCCGAAATTTCGAATCAATTCCGCTTCCGGCAAAGGCCATTCCATTGTCCATGCAACGGCACATACACACAACAAGACTGTTATCAGACTTGTTTTCTGAACTTCATTCTTCATGTATCTTTCTACCTTTTTTCCACATCAAATGAAATCAAAGTCTGTCCGCCTCCGATAAACAGGCGCGAATCCAACCTGCCCAAAAAAACATCATCATTTTTAAAAGGGGCTTCAATTATTACCTTGTCGGGAAGTTTAATGCCAACGAGTTCTTTGCCGCCCGAAGGCAAAGAGACAATGGCAAAAACCAGATTTTGACCGCCTGAACCATCAACGGTGATAACATTCCCCTTTAAATTCACTTTTCCCGACCGCCTGGAGCCGACATTAAAAAAACCCACGCCGTTTTCGCGCTCAAAAACTATCCAGCGATCATTATCAATAAACGAGACATTCACAGGCCGCCGGAAATCACTGGTAAGAAACTCATGATAAACGACTTTGTAGTCGCTGCCGGTTGAGCCAAACCGCTCCAGTAAAAGAAAGCGCTGGGCATTAATACCTGAAATCAGGGCTATTTTTGAACCGTCACCGGATATGGCACATCCCAGAATAATCGCATAACGGGATCCTCCGGGATCAAAAGAAAACACCTGCCGGCCGCTGCTGTCCAATACCCCCGCAACGCCATCGAAAGATCCGGCAAGTACCAGACCCGCTGCAGCATCTACATCAATAAGCAGGCTGGCAAATTCATAAACCCAATTTACCGCGCCGGCATCATCAACCTGCGAAATGGCAGTTTGATCACTGCCGATAAGAAATGTTCTTCCGTCCAGAAAAAACGGATAACCCCTGGGATCATTGATTATTGTCAGCATTTCACCGTTATTGCTGAAAATTTCAATGCTATCCGGTTCCTCGTTATATTCCGCCCAGCGATCCGCTGACAGCGAAACATTGAATCGTTTTGCCCGATTGATGGAAAAACGGCCTTCCCGGTCAAAATATCCGAACCGCCCGCCAAGTTCAAACGGGATCAAACTGCGATCATCCCATTGCCTATGGAGCGCCCTTAACGAACTGTCACCCAGAGGTATAGGGTTACCCGATTCAAGGGAAACAAGCCATCGGGGAATTAAAATCGTCTCCTGTGGTATGGGCCTTGCCGCACATACAAAATACACGGAAAAAAACACAATTCCGAGAACTATATGTATATTCCTGTTTGTTTTCACAGTATTAGTATAAGTAAAAAAAAGAAGAAATGGAAGAGATGGGGGGAAAATAATATATCCCCGGAAATTTGCTTTAGCAGTAAAATATTCATATATTTTAAGTATAGGGAGAGGGAATATGACAACTACTAACGGAAAATGGATACCTGATCCGGAAAACCTTAAATGCCGGCATGACGGCAGTAACATCGAAGTTGTTTTCGAGCAACAGGGAACAACATTTATAGGAAAGCTCAATGCCTTGCCTATTGACCTGATGGATGCCTGGGCCGCAGATCATAACGGCGCCGGCTACATCAGACAGGCGGTTAGGGAAGCAGAAGAAGCATTTTTAAGGGCATACGCCGAGACATATGCCAAACGATTCTGAATTACCGGATGCCCAGAGGCACTAAAAGGGCGGCAAGCCGGGAACGCTCAGGTTCTTCATAGGTAAGTTCGAGTTCGATTTCCAGTTCAGGCTCTGTATTAACATCTTCACTCAGCATTTCCTGAAAATGTGAATCCATCTGAAAGAAGATGTTTTCTATTTTACTGCGGTTGGAAAGAATGCGGCTGACATAATCCAAAGTCGATTTTGGCGTGCCTGTATTGCTTACCCTGCCCGTTCCTGCATTATACATGGCAAGTGCGGCAATCTCCGTGCCGCCCGTATCCATGCAATAGCGCAAATATCTCAATCCGTGATAAGCATTCAACTGCGGATTGAAAAAGGCAGAAAGCTCCAAATGAGAAAACGAACGGCTGTTTAACTGAAACAGCCCCCGGTCAACGGTTTCATTTTTATTTCTGGTGTTTACAGCCAGCGGATTGAAACGGCTTTCTTCCCAGACAAGGGCAAAGGCAAGAGCCGGCGGTATATTAAACACATCCGTATTGGCAAGAATTATTTCCGCAATCTCAGATGACTGGCAAAGTTCCCCAAAAAAAGCCAATACAATATCGCGTGTTTTTGGCTGCCGATACATCTCAAGGATGGTATCACCGTATTCGGGTTCAGACTGGGTAAATAAATGAGCATTAACCGCGATAAAAAAATGTCCGTTTATATTTTCTCCGGCAAATTCATCATAAGACATTGCATCGAATTCTTCCTCAGTCTCAGCTAAACAGTCATGCGCAATATCTGTTATTTCAAGCTGTACAGCCGGATATAGTAATTGTACCGGCAATTTGATTAATTGTACCGTTAGTAAAGCGCACAAAAACAATGACCACAGACAACCAAAAAACACCGGAATTTCACGGAATTCCGGCTGCAAAACATTTAATTTACATTCGATTCTGTTGTGTGATTTCCGGTTCGCATGCTGCCAAAGTTTCATCTTAAAAATAATCTTTTTATAGTTCAAAACCCCCTCCTAATTTCCTATGTTACTCATTTTCAATAACCCTGACACGAATTACACCATCGATCTGCCTGAGCTGATCCAGCGATGCATCGGGTATTTGCTGTTCAGTGTCAATAATATTGTAGGCAAAATCATTCCGGTGATGGTTGATGAGATCGGTAATATTTATATTTGCACCGGCAAGAATCGTGGTAATTTGCCCGACCATGTTGGGAATATTCCGGTTTGAGACAAGCAGCCGGTATGGTGCGCTCTGATCCATCCTGCAGCCGGGATAATTTACCGAATTGCGAATTCCGCCGTTTTCCAGAAAATTCATCAGTTGTTTTACCGCCATGACAGCACAATTATCCTCCGCTTCGGGAGTTGACGCTCCCAGATGCGGTATACATACAGCGTTTTTGCAGGCAAGCAGTTCGGCGGATGGAAAATCGGTCACATAAGCAGCAAGTTTATCCGAATTGAGCGCATTGATGACGGCTGATTCGTTAACAAGCCCGCCCCTTGAAAGGTTGATTATGCGGGCATTTTTTTTCATCAGACGGAATTTTTCCGCATCAAGCATGCCTTTTGTCGCGTCACTTAACGGAATATGCAGGGAGATGTAATCCGCACGGGATAATAGTCCCTCCAGCGTATCTGCGCGGGTTACTTCGCGGGAAAGGTTCCAGGCGGCATCAACTGAAATAAAAGGATCGAAACCGATAACGTGCATCCCCAACGAGACCGCATCATTTGCCACCATTACACCAATGGCCCCCAGTCCGATAATACCGAGTGTTTTACCCAGCAGTTCCGGCCCCTCGAATTTCGATTTTTCTTTCTCAACAAGATCGGGGACTTGATCCGCTTTATCGGCGATTGACGCGGTCCAGCGAATTCCGTCGATAATGCCCCGAGAGGCAAGAATTAGAGAGGCAATGGCCAGTTCTTTTACCGCATTGGCATTTCCGCCGGGGGTGTTGAACACCACTACCCCCCTTTCGCTGCATTGAGGGATGGGAATATTGTTTACACCGGCTCCGGCGCGGGCAATTGCCAGCACCGAATCGGGAATTTCCGTTTTATGCAGATCGGCGCTGCGTACCAAAATCGCATCGGGATTGGGAATTTCACTTGCTATCTCATATTTATCCCAGGGAAATAATTCCAGTCCGAACGGGGAAATTTTGTTCATTGTTCTGATTCGAAACATCATACAGCTCCTTTCTCAAATTTTTGCATAAATTGGATAAGCGCCTGTACCCCTTCAACAGGCATAGCGTTATAAATACTGGCTCTCATCCCGCCAACCAGCCGGTGCCCGGCAAGGTTCACAAAGCCCGCAGCAGCTGCTTCTTTGACAAAACGTGTTTCCAGTTCTTTAAGTTTGTCAGGATCACCAGCCGTTGCGAGGAAAGGGATATTCATCAGGCTGCGGAACGGTTTTTCAACGGGTGAGTAGAACAGTTCCGAGTTATCGAGGTACTGGTAGAACATATCCGCTTTTTGATGGTTCAACCGGGTAATTGCCGGAATGCCGCCGAGGTTTTTTAACCATTCCAGCACGAGGCCCACCATGTAAATGCTGTAACACGGCGGTGTGTTATACATGGAGCCTTCCTCAGCATGGATGTCATAGCGGAGCATGGCCGGAGTTTCCGGCGGTGCATGGCCGATTAAATCTTCGCGGATGATAACCACGGTGACTCCTGCCGGCCCCAGGTTTTTCTGAGCGCCTGCATACAGTATGCCAAATCGGGAAACATCCAGCGGCTCGGAAAGAATGCAACTGGATATGTCCGACACGAGGGGGACAGGCGTATCGGGAAGCTGCGTCCATTTAGTGCCAACAATGGTATTATTCAGCGTAATATGATAATAAGCATCTCCCGCACAGGCGGCAGGCTCATCCCCAGGGGGGATGTCAGGAATATACGTATATGAGCGGTCTTTAGAGCTTGCCCGAACATCTACTTCGGTAAATTTCGCTGCTTCTTTTGCTGCTTTATCAGCCCAGACACCTGTATCAATGTAGACAGCTTTTTTTCCGCCGGCAGATCCGCAGCATGCAATATTCAGAGGAACCATGGAAAACTGGAGTGATGCCCCGCCCTGTAAAAACAGCACCTTGTAATTTGACGGAATATCCATCAGTTCCCTCAGCAGGGATTCTGTTTTTTCGATAACCGGTTTGTAGTCCTTTGACCGGTGGCTCATCTCCATGACCGACTGTCCGCTGCCATTAGCATCGCACATTTCCGCCGCCGCTTTTTCCAGAACGGGCAGCGGCAGCACAGAAGGCCCCGCAGAAAAATTAAACACTCGTTTCATACCTCATACCTCTTACCATTTAATTTGATCGCCAGACTTCTCAGTTCATCCGCAATATACACATTCCGCACGGCTACTTCCGGCGGCAGACTTAACGCCACAGGGGCAAAGTTCAAAATACCCCGTATTCCGGCGGCAGCGCATTTTTCCGCAGTTGCCTGGGCTGCATTTGCCGGAACACAGATCAGGGCAATTTCAATCGTAAAACGGCTGATTACCTCGGCAAGTTTATATGCCGGGTACAGCGGCGATGACGACCGGAGCATTTCTACCCGATTTACATTGGTGTCAAAACCGGCGGCAAGCTCAAATTCGGCAAGTTCAGGCGGGGAAAAATTAAGGTACGCCGACCCCAGCCGCCCCAGCCCCACCACACAGAATTTTCGTTTACTGCTCAGCCCCAGGACATTTTTTATGAGCGGTATGAGTATTTCCGGATCATACCCTGTATGCCCGCCCGGCGCACTGTTTCCGGCCGCCATCATGACGGCAGAATGGCTCAGGCAAGATATATCCTTGCGGATCGTATCCCTCGGCCAGCCGGTTAACTGCTCTGCCTGCGCGGAAGTTACCGGCCCACTGTTACCAGTCTGCCGATGTTGTTCAAGAATAAGCATAAGCTGTAACAGCCGTTCTTTTGCCCGCCCGGAAATGTTTGTCAAGTTCCCCTCCCGAAAAGGTGACGCAATTTAAAGACACTATATGCCTTTGGCTGTGAAATATTTCACAGTTCAAAGTCAAGATAAGTAAAATTAAAAATTTTGTCAAGAGGTTATTTCGTTATTTTGATAGATAATGCCATCTGTCAGCGTTCACTACCATTTAGTGCTGTTTGTCGCATTTAAGTCAATTCCCATTTCCGATAAGATAATGTATATCCACGGGCCAATATCGGTAAGTGATGCAAGAGCTTCCCTGGTCTTGTAAAACTCTTCAAAATTGCCCAGGCCGAGGAGTCCCAAAAGACGGGCGTAAAAATACTTAATTGTGTTAGCCTTTCCAATATTTTGCTCAAAAGGCAATCCTGCCGGAAAGGCAGGAAAATACAGTACCTTGCCGGGATCCTGTAACCCTTTATCAGCCCAATCAAGCATGTTTTTATAGAGTTTTTGTGCTTTGGAGGCATAGCCAAGTTTCCGTAATGCCAACCCCTTGAAAAATCCCTGCTCTTCAAAATCATCTTCCTGACCGGCTGCTTTTTCAAGACAATCTTTGAACTGGCTTTCTTCGCCCAATTTTTCACAGGTTTGGGCAAGGTGATAATACACATGGGCTTCGTGCGCGAGAAACCGCCTGCCTTCATTGTAGTTTTCGGGGTACTCCAGGGCACATTGGTACAGCCGTTTAGCTTCATGGTAGTCACTTTTTGCGAATGCCC
Organism: Treponema sp.; assembly: GCA_009777735.1. Classification (GTDB taxonomy): domain Bacteria; phylum Spirochaetota; class Spirochaetia; order Treponematales; family Breznakiellaceae; genus WQXQ01. Next base: position 42,315 of record WRLF01000014.1, on the reverse strand, counting down.
TGCGGCCAAGTTCAATATGGGCCAGGATGTGCTGCCGGATGACAATGCCTTCGCCCCCCTCGTATGGATGAAAAATATGAGCCTGTAGTTTCTGTGCCGCTTCTTCGGCTTTTCCGTTCAGATTCAGAAGCGTTACATATTCATTGAAGAGATCGCCGCGAATGCCAAGCAGGCTGCTATGTTCTTCCAGAAGCCTGAGCCGCTGTGCCGCAGTTTTACCGGCGGCTTTGCAGACTTGAACAAGTTCTAAAAGATACCGGGAATCTTTGTGCAGCGAAAATGCGGTTTCCATTTCCTTGAGAGCGCCGTATTTGTCATCAAATTTATCATGATACGCAATAGCCAGACAGCGATGAGCCTCAAAACAGGCGGGATCGCGCCGGACTGCTTCTTCCCAATTCAAAACGGCCATTTCACTACTGCCCCTTCCGTAGTACAGCAAGCCCAGAAAATACGCAGCGCGTCTGCCGGCGGAGCAATATTCAAGAGCAAATTGCAAAATGGCAATTTCCCTATCTTTAGAAGGGAAGCAATAATTCCCGCCGGCAGTTTCGGCTTTTATTAATGATTCTGTCGCGCTTTCCTTCTCTCCCAGTTTCCCATAAGACCATGCGGCATAGTACCATCGCAGCGGCTCATCATTACAATACGACAACACGGCAAGTGCTTCCCGGTACAATCCGGCATCACTATACGATCCGGCGAGTTCCATTAACGAAGAAGAACGCCCTCGTGTAATACTGTGAATCACACCGGCATCCGGCCCCTGCTTCTGCAATACAAATGACAATTCAAACAGCGCGCCAATATCCAGAGGATCGAGGGCTGCTGTTTCCCGTGCAAGAATTTCGGCACGGGTACAATTACCGAGTTTACGCAAGACAGCACTGAACAAAAGCCGCAGCCCAATGCTGCCGGTATTGATCTGGTATGCTTCTTCGCAGCATTGCAGGGCAGCGTTGTACTCTCTCCGGCGAATGTACAGTTTTACGGCTTCTTTCAGAGCGGCCGCTCTCCATCCGAAGCTCCATGCGGCTTTTCTGAAAGCCGCTATCGCATTTTCATCATCACCGCAGAGGGCAAGGGCAATGCCCAAATAGTAAAAAGATTCCCCGTCTGGCGGATTTTGATTCCTTATGGTCAGGCGTTTGACAGCGGTTTGAAAAAAATTGACGGCGGATTTAAAATCACCGGATTTGAGGGCCCGCCTGCCCATGGCGTTATTGCAGCGGCTATCCCCGGGGTCGCGGCGCAGGGCTTCTGTGTACCAGCCTGCCGAATCAAGCAAGGGGTGACGGTATTGCTCAATTTGCAGACCCTCCAGGTACAGTTCTTCAATGGTTTCTATCGTACAGGGATCCCGTGCCGGTGTATGTTCTTTGGGCACCTCTTTATCAGCAAAATACAGCGGGCGCCATTCGTACTCTACCAGTACATTGCCGCAGGAATCATGCAATGCCGCTTTAAGTGATTCTATGGGATATGTTTTTTCTGTTTTTATGGCGGCGGAAAACGGTGATCCCGGACAAATATCAATGGTTTTTTGAAAAATAACAATGCCCTCCGCCCAGAGCGTTACTTGTGCGTTAGTATACGTCTCTGTGGCATTGAAGGCCAGTGAAACAACATTGCCTTCGGCGGAAAGACTTACGGCTGCGTGCCGGGTTGCGTTTTTTATATCCGGCAGCCTGTCGGTGGCATACCATAGCTGCTCGAAAGTAATGGTTTCATCAGGCCGGATGAAGGCAAAATCCGGCTGATTGTCGGTATAACATCCCGTCATTATTTCCAGATAATGCCCGTCATTGTCCGTCAGCTCTCTTTGCCATGTTTTCCCGTGATCGCTCAAACCCCATGTAAAAAACTTTTTACCCGGAGAAATGTGCCGGTCGGCGACATGCACTGTCCCCCTGTTTTTTCCGTGATCGTAGCCGCCCATAAAATCATAGTTGGAATTAAAAATAAAAAATGAAGCAGCCGCAGGAATATTTTTATACCAGGTGATATCGGTTGTTGCATCAAACACCAATTTTCCGAATAACCCCTGCGCGAAAGGATACGGGGACACCACGTTTTTATAATGATGGGTTATATAGTCAATATCAGGCGGAAACTTTACCTGATAATTTTCGTTCGCATGAACCGCCAGGTTTGCCCACCAGTGAAATGTCTGGGTTTTCGCAGTGAGGTTGTACAGCCGGGTTTTTACAAGCAGGCAGGAACGATCCGGATGTATTGTCACCCCAATCATTCCTTTCATCCCGTAAAGCGGTTCAATTTCACCCATCCATGCGGTCTTTGAACCGTCATCATGTTCTTCTATGACCGCGTCCACAGGCATGAATGTGGTCGGCCGGTGGTGGGTGGGCCAGTTAAATTCAATCCCCCCGGAAAGCCAGGCCCCCGCAAGGCCTATCATCGCAGGCTTGATTACATTGTTTTTATAAACAAAATGATAGTCCAGCTTTTTATCGTACCCTTCGTAAATACGACCGCCCAGTTCGGGCAGGGCAACAACACGGATATACTCGTTCTCCAGCCTGATGGATTCATACAGGCGATCTGATTTTTTGTTAAGGTATGTATCAATCATCCGCAGGGGGTACATAGCCCCCCTCGTTCCCTGATGATTACGCATTTCATGAAAAACCGGCGATTGTTCCGTATCATCAAGTTCATAAGTTGGTATCGTAATTGATTCTTTTGCAATAATTGCTTGCTGCATGGTGTCTATCACTGTAACAGATTAACAATAAACTAACAATTCTTTCATCGATTATTAATTAAGTATGTTTATGGTTTCTTTATTCTTATTCCAAGGAGTAAAGTATGAAGAACACGTTTTTAGCCATTTTTGCGGTTAGTATTGTTTTGACAAGCATGATTGCCTGTAACAGAAACAGGGATGCTTCGGTGAGCCAGGCTGCACCGGTGCAGCAAGCTGTCCCATATACAATAGAGGTTGGCGGTTCTACTTCGGTAACCCCCCTCATGGAATTGTTTGCAGCAGAATACCAGACACTGCATCCCCACATCAGGGTGAACATTAACGGAACCGGTTCCGGCGACGGGATCAGGAATGCAGGAATCTTGTACCAAATTGGTATGTCCAGCCGCGACTTGACTCCTGCCGAGCAGGGGCAGGGTTTAAACGAAATCACTGTCGCTATTGACGGAATTGCAGTAATCGTGAATAACGGTAATCCGGTGGGCAATCTGACCGTTGATCAAATACGGGACATTTACACAGGAGCAGTAACCGACTGGAGCCAGGTTTCCGGCGGCACAAAGAGCGGAAGAATTGCCGTTATAAGCCGCGAGGCAGGATCTGGAACAAGGGGCGCTTTTGAAGAAATTGTAGGGTTCCAGGACAGGCTGGTTGCGGGGGCCAATGAGTCAACAAGCACCGGCGCAATCAAGGCCAGTGTCGCTCAAAACGAAGATGCAATCGGATATATCTCAATCGGTTCGGTGGATAACACCATTAAAACCCTTTCTGTAGACGGTTCTGCACCGGAAAGCGCAAATGTTGTTAACGGTTCCTACAGAATTGCCCGGCCGTTTATCGTACTTACCGGAGACAATATTCATGCGGAAAGTGCAGCTTTTGTTGACTGGATGCTTACTTCCGCAGGCCAGGCTATCGTCAGCAGAAGCTGGATCAGTGTAAGGTAAATGTGAATCGAAAATTCACCGATGTTTTTTTTAAACATCTGTTCAGCATTGTAGCCCTCTTTTCCGTATTGGCATTGGGAGCTATTTTACTGTTTGTTTTTATTCAGGGAACAGTACCTTTTTTTACTCCCACAGCTGCGGGCATCCGTCTTGTACCACAGCGCATTGACGAGCTTACCGTAAACGGAGAATTATATCTTAATCATTCTTCTTTCATTACCATTCCAAAAAACACAGAAATTATTGCAATAAAATTTCCGGTAACAGACGGTGAAGAATCACTTGTAATAACCGTTTACGACAATGAAAAAGACCCGCAGAAAAAACTCGGATTTTCAGCAAGCAGCGAAGTAACGGCAACCTACCCGGAAAGTTATGTACATACGGTAAGCTGGCCGGCAGCCATTGCCGCGCTTGAAAAAAGAATATACATTATCTTGCCGGAACCGCCCTACAGCATTGGCGGGTTTCTTGCCGGACTAACATGGCGTCCGAACAAGGACAAAGTGTACGGCATTCTGCCGATGATTGCAGGGACTTTAATGGCAAGTTTTGGTGCGATTGTGCTTGGGGTTCCCATTGCCTTGTTATGCGCTCTTTTTATGGCGGAATTTCTTAAATCAAAACATGCTGCCGTTGTACGGGCGGGCGTAGAGCTACTGGCAGGAATCCCTTCGGTGGTGTACGGGTTTTTCGGCCTTATGGTAATAGTACCGTTTGTTCGAAATACATTTAACATACCGTCCGGCAATACACTGCTTTCGGCAATCATTGTGCTGGCGCTGATGATACTGCCTACGGTGATTACCATCGCGGAAACATCCCTGCGTGCAGTTCCGCTGTCGGTACGGGAAGCAAGCCTTTCGCTTGGTGCCAGCAGAATGCAGACCGCGTGGAATGTTGTACTGCCCCATGCCAATTCGGGGGTGATTGCCGGAATTATCCTGGGGATTTCCCGTGCAGTGGGCGAAACCATGGCGGTTATTCTGGTTGCGGGAAATTCGCCCCACTTGACATTTAACCCCCTGGAAAGTGTCAGAACGCTTACGGCCACAATCGCCATGGAAATGGGGTACGCATCAGGCAGGCACAGCGAGATGTTGTTTTCCATCGGCGTTGCCCTGTTTTCGATTATTCTGATTCTTAACAATTTGATTTTATGGTACCGCCGCCGCATGGAAGTAGAGTTATGAAAAAAATCAAGAAACAAAAAATAATTGACAGAATAATGTACGGTGTCATGGCGGCGGCAATGGGGGGCGTTATTATCGCCCTGTTATTTGTCATACTGTATATATTCAGATCGCAGGCCGGTTTTCTTAATGTTTCGTTTCTTACCAGCGCAGAAGCCGGTATTCTTCCCATGATTGTAACCACCATGTATGTGGTACTTGTATCAATCGCCGTTGCACTGCCGGTCGGAATAGCCAGCGCGATTTTTTTAAATGAATACTCCGGTAATTCAAAGCTCATACGGATATTACGCCTTGCAATCGAAACCCTCGCAGGGATTCCGTCTATTATCTACGGGCTTTTTGGCCTTTTGATGTTCTGCCGCCTTTTGGGTTTTGGCCAGTCAATAATTGCCGGTGCGTTCACTTTAAGCATTATGGTACTGCCCGTTATTATCCGCACCACCGAAGAATCCCTTAAATCCATCCCCGACACTTTTCGTGAAGGATCCCTGGCATTGGGCGCAACGAAGTTTCAAACCATTGTTCATGTGGTTTTACCGTCAGCCCTGCCGGGAATACTGACTTCGGTGATTCTTGCGATAGGCCGTGTTGTGGGAGAATCAGCGCCGGTATTGCTGACAGTCGGCATTTCAAAGAATTTGCCGCGTACCATTTTTGAATCCGGGCGAACGCTTACGATTCACCTGTATTATCTGACGAACGAAGCGGTGCGTCCCGAAGATTTTGGCATTGCTTTTGCCACTGCATCGGTGCTGGTGATACTCGTTATGGTGATAAACACTTCGGCCAAGTTAATCGCCGCCAATTTCAGAAAAAAAATCGGAGAGACAACATGATCGGCAGCAAAATAGAAGTAACAGGTCTGGATCTTTTTTACGGGGATTTTCAGGCGTTAAAAAACATCAATATGTCAATCGCACAGCATGATGTGACTGCTCTCATCGGGCCTTCCGGCTGCGGTAAGTCTACGTTTATCCGCATACTTAACCGCATGAACGACCTGATACCGTCATGCCGCATAACCGGCGATGTTTTGCTTGACGGACAGGACATTTACGGGGCAATGGATGTTACCGAACTTCGCAGCCGTGTGGGAATGGTGTTTCAAAAACCAAACCCGTTTAACATGACCGTTTTTGACAATGTCGCTTACGGAAAACGGATGCAGGGAGTAAAAGATAAAGGAAAGCTAGCGGACATTGTAGAAAATTCCCTTATTAAAGCCGCTCTGTGGAACGAAGTCAGGGACAGATTGAAAAAACCGGCGCAGGCACTTTCCGGAGGACAGCAGCAGCGCCTTTGCATCGCGCGAAGCATCGCGATGGAGCCGGAGGTTATTTTGATGGACGAACCGACCAGCGCCCTTGATCCCATTGCTACAGGCCGGATTGAAGAGTTGATTGGAAATTTAAAAAAAGAATATACTATTGTTATTGTTACCCATGCGATGCATCAGGCTTCAAGGGTCAGCAATATGACAGGTTTTTTTCTGCTGGGTGATTTAATTGAATATAACAATACAAGGGAGGTCTTTACCAATCCAAAGGACAAACGGACAGAAGATTACATTTCCGGAAGATTTGGTTGAGAGTAGAAAAAAATGAATACACGATTGTTCTTTTCCGAAGAATTAAAACGTCTGCGGCACGATATTCTGGCAATGTCAACAAGGGCGGAAGAAAACCTTGGCAAGGCGCTTACTGCCCTAAAAACAAACAATACAGGTCTGGCGGATGAAGTCCGTGCATATGATGCAGAGATTGACGCATTGCAGATAAATATTGAAGATGACGCCGCTATGTTAATTGCTACCCAGCAGCCTGTTGCACGCGACATGCGGGAAATTGTGGCAATTTTTAAGCTCACCAGTAATATAGAAAGGGTTGGGGATCATGCGGTGCATCTTGCACGAGCGGCAAAAAAACTTGCTAAACGCGGGGATTCTCCTTTCAGGGCGCAGGAGCATCTGGAGCGGATGGCCGAAACCGGACGGGAAATGCTTCGCGCCGCCATATCCGCATTTTTACGGCAGGATGTGCAGGCAGCGCGCGATGCCGCGGCAATGGACAGTAAAATAGACGCAGAGCATAAGGCGCTTACCGAAGATGTGTTAAACCTAATGAAGAAGTACCCGGATTTAGTAAAAGGGGCTTTTCAAATCCTAAAAACATCAAACCAGCTTGAACGCCTGGGAGATCATGTCACCAATATTTGTGAAGCTATCATTTATATGATTGAAGGCAAACATGAGGAATTAAATGAATAAAGCTGTCATTTTAATTATCGAAGATGATCCCCAAATTCAGGAATTGCTGTTCCTTGCATTGGCAAAGGAAGGATGGAAACTTCTTCAGGTAACAACCGGGGAAGAGGGGTTAAAAGTTTTAAAAAACAAAAAAGCTGACTGTATATTACTGGATATTATGCTGCCGGGAACAGACGGTTTTAGTATTCTAAAAAAAATTAAAGATATTGAACAATGCCGGAATATTCCGGTGATAATGACTACGGCAAAAGGTGAAGATGCGGATATCATTACCGGTCTTGAATTGGGCGCCGATGATTATGTTGTCAAACCATACAGCCCCAAAGTATTGATTGCACGAATCAGGGCGGCTTTAAGGCGGCAGGAAGAAAGCGTGAAAGACAAGAGTGTAACCTCATGGCAGCAGGGAGAATTAAAACTTGATGCCGCCCGCCATACCGCTTATTACGGCGGCAGGCATCTTGACCTTTTTGCCACCGAATTTGCGCTGCTTAAACATTTTATATCAAATCCGGAAATAGTATTTTCGCGCAGCCAGATTATCAAAGCGATAAAAGGGCCGGATTACCCGGTTACCGACCGTTCAGTAGATGTTCAGATACTTGGTTTACGGAAAAAACTGGGCAAGAAGGCGGGAGATATGATCGAAACTGTCCGCGGCGTTGGTTACCGGTTCAAGGTATCGGAATGACACTAAAAAAAACATTGCTTATCCTGGGGCTTTCGGCTCTTGGTTTTATCACGGTACTGGCAGTTACCATACTGGTATTTATGAATTCACTATATTACGAAGTAAATACTACAGGATTGAAAAATACCGCGCTTACCCTGCTGGCTGCAATCGGGGATGATCGTATAACAGAAATATTTATTTCCGATGAAAATGAACATCTTAGAGAGATTGATATTCCGGTTAATGCCGCAAGCGCATACCGCCTTACCCTTATTGCCCCTTCCGGTTATGTACTGTGGGATTCGCATATAACAAACAGGCTGGTAAACCACATTGACCGTGATGAAATAATAGCCGCTCTTGAAGGCAGGGAATCAAGCACACGCAGAAATTCCATAAGCACCGGAATGAATTTGCTTTATTATGCGATGCCTGTTTTTGGCAGGGATAATGCCGTCATTGGCGTATTTCGGCTTTCATTATCAATACCGAGGTTTGGAACGCGAATTTCTTCTGTATTGTATCCATTTATAATTTTTACGCTGCTTGTAGTTTTTGCTGTAATGTGGGTCATTGTTACATTCTACCGTTCTTTATCAACATCGCTTGGCAAGCTGGTAACAATTGCACAGGCAGGCACCCCGCTGCTTTCCGGCCCCGAATCGGAAGAAAAGATAGCCCCTGAATTCAGAAGTCTGGAAAAAACCATAAAAGCTTTTGTCCATGAACTTAATTGCAAACTGGAACAGGCCAGAGAAGAAGGCAGCCGTCTTGAAGCGATACTTAATGGAATGTCCGAGGCGCTGTTTGCAATGGACAGCGATCTTATATTGCATCTGGTAAACCCCCGTGCAAGGGAATTATTCAATCTGGGAAACGGGAATGTCAGCGGTTTGTCCCTGCTGGAAGCGACACGTTCAGCTGAATTGACGGAAGCTGCCAAAAAAGCGCTTGTTTCTGATGTGCCTACAGAAATGGACCTTACATTTCATATAGGCGCTGAAAAAACTTTTCAGGTGTATCTGTCTCCCCTTTCCGGAAAAAAAAGCGGTCTTGTTATTGTTTTACAGGATATCACCCGGCTGGTAAAACTGGAAAGAATACGCAAAGATTTTGTCGCCAATGTATCACATGAACTTCGTACACCCATTCAGCTTATCAAAGGATTTGCCGAAACGCTGCTGGACACTGTTTCAGAACAGAAAAACGATGATATTAAACAAATAATCCATTTTACGGATATAATCCAAAAAAACGCCGGTATCATGGAAAACCTTACGAATGATCTTTTGATACTCGCTGATTTGGAAAACAATTCCAGCAACGGGCACAGCAAGGAAGAACTATATATTGCGTCAATTATTGACGAAGCGGTTTCTTCGGCAGGGATGCAGGTAAAAAATAATCAAATTGAGATCAAGGTAGACTGTCCGCACGATTTGAAAGCGGTTTTATATGGTTCATTAATAATACAGGCATTGATTAATTTGATTGATAATGGCATCAAATATTCACCGCCCAAATCAAAGGTATGGATAAACGCATACATAGATACATCTGCCGATGAAAGAGAATTGATCTTTGAAGTACGTGATAAAGGAATTGGGATTTCCGCAGAGCATCAGGAACGGATATTCGAACGATTTTACCGTGTTGACCGTTCGAGAAGCCGAAAGGCCGGCGGAACCGGCCTTGGCCTTTCCATCGTCCGCCACATTTCCTTGCTGCACCGGGGAACAGCCGAAGTAGAAAGCCATTTCGGCGAAGGCTCAATTTTCAAGATTAGAATCCCTTTGGCTACTTGACAGATCCCCAAAAAAATGATTAAATAACTGTAACTAGTCAAAATTCAGCCATTTTACGGGTATATATGAAGGGGGAAATTAACTATGAACGTGACTTATCAACAAACAGAAAAACTATTACAGGGAGTTCAAAAATTTAAACTGTATGCATTTTCCATGATGTTAACGCATTTGAAAGAACTGTATTCAAAAGATCCATCTCAGCCGACGCTTGAAAGCTGTACTGCCGATATTAACGCATTTCTAAAAAAATACCATACGATTATGGCTGATGACTTTGCCTTAATCGCGCAATTATAAATAAACCATTATGAGGAGGAATGTATATGTTAATGACATACGATGCAACATCAAAACTAATTCAAGACGGTAAGCTGCTCCATATCGCCGGAACGGAAGCGCTGCTCAAAAAACTGCCGAAAGGGAAATGGATCGGCGGATCCACCGAGTATTTTATGGCAAAAGACGGCGGTACAGTTTCAGGTGATTTATTATTTGTTACCGAATTCCCATATGAGAATTACCAATTTAAATCGTATAATGCCCAGAATATCAGCCAGGTGACGGCGGATTCCTTTGACAACGGCTTTTCCCTGTTGATCATACCATTTGACAGCGCCGTACATAAAGAATACGCGCAAAATGCCGCTAAATATGAAAAAATGTTTCTGCGGAACATTGTGGGCTGGATTTCCGGTCTCAATCTGAACATACCGGGACAAACACCGATAACTGTCAACGGAAGCACATCGGAAACATTTTCAGACAAGGCCATTGCGCTGCATATGCAAGTACCTGAGAATAAAACAGTATCTGTGAATATAATCAATATTTTTGAGCAGGATACCGCTTCACCGGTAATTGAATTTTCGGAAGAAGGGTTTTCTGTCAAAAAATGCCGGGTAGATGGCAAAGAAGTCGTATTTGCCGACTATATAACAGAAAAATCCATAGACACGAAACTCCCCATTGTCGGGGATTATTCGGGGAACGGCGTCAACATCTCGTTCAAATCCATTGAGAATGGGGTTGTTAACTTCTACGCTCCGGTGTTCAGCGGCATAAAATACAGAACGGCTAAAGCCGTTTCAAACTACGAAAAATTATTTAACGATTACATCGCCGGACATAAAGGCATAACAGCCGATTTTTCCTGCAACTGTATCTTGAATTTTCTTTACGGTGAGCTTGAAAACAAGAAAATCGAAGCGTTTTCAGGACCGATTACCTTCGGCGAAATTGCCTATCAGTTGGTAAATCAAACATTGGTATATGTATCGGTAAAATAGAATCAAGTGTAATAAATCCCTATGATAGGTCTCATTCTTCTTGCTTGTATATTTATTGGTTGTGATGCGGACGGGGGAGGCATTGAAGTGCCGCCGCCTACTATCGCCCAATCTTCCATAACACTGCCTGATAGACGCATTACAGATGCGGAAAGAAACGCATGGATTGCAGATTACCGGAAATTTGGCGGTCCAACAACTGTTGAACTGGAAGTGATTAGACTCATAAACAACGTAAGGGCAAATAACAGTCTAAGCCAGGTGGCAAGAGATGATGCTCTCATGATGGCTGCCCGATTCTACGCACAGCAAGCCTGGGACTTAAGGGGATTAGGCTACAGAGGGGGACATAACTTCGGGCCTTATGCTGACAACCAATCCGCAACTCATGGTGCATCTGCAAATGTGGCGGCAGCCTTTGGCGGGCGTTTGCGCTGGAACGGAGGCAATTGGTACAGCAGCGGAAACCTGTCTGCCGAGTTTCTCGTAAACGGCTGGATGAATTCCGAAGGGCACCGTAATTATATATTATCGCCTGAGCATAGGTTTATCGGCGCAGGACATTTTCCCGGGGGAATTTCCTATATGTATTTGAGTAACCAAAGCAGCCGTTAGATTAATATTATAGTTTTTATTTTATTTTCGCCGCAGACATTTTCAGCGCCTGCCTGAATGCTTCCATGTCAGCTTCGGTGCCGGGTCCGCCGGGCCGGAGTTCTTCAAGTGTAATGGCCAGGTGAAAAGGGCGGCGGGCAATATGCTCCGGAACATGGGCATCGGATGATGTAATAAGGGGGAAACCCAGGGTATCCAGAGGCCTGCCACCTCCGGGTGGCGAGCCGCCAAGGGATGGCGGAATACGGACGCACTCTATAGCAGCCCAGGGGCCGGGGGTTACTGTACCTAACTGGCTTGTCATGGAAAAAGCAGGGCGATCAACATGTGCGGGAATGACTATGCCGCCGTACTCTGCCGTTTTTGCTCCTATATCCTCAATGGAAATATCGAGCGGGTTTACAAGGTAGTATTCTACTTCACCTTCAATGCTGTCATTTTCATCAACATAAACCTGATCGCCGGTTTTATCGGGATTATTGAGAAACGGGGTTAAAATAGAATAGGTGAATTCGCTGAAGGCAAGGCTTGCTTCCAAATCGGTAAAAAGACACAATACATGAATTTCCTCGTTTGTGGACGCTTCCATGCCAAAAATGGGGACAATGCCGAATTCGGGGCAGAGTTTGGCGAATGCCGGGCAGTTTAGGCTTGAATTATGATCGGTTAATGCCATGACCTGCAGGTTTTTCGCGGCGGCAATTTCCAATATACGGCGGGGTGACAATTCCAGTGAGCCACAGGGAGAAAGGCAGGAATGGTTATGTAAATCGGTCAGTAACGGCACACAACATCTCCGTGAAGTATACGAATTATTAATTCTATGGTACCTTTAATCAGAGGAGTTTTCAATGATAATAACGGCAAAAAAGCAATGTGTCATCGGACTTGTAATATTATTGACAGGATCAGCCATGATGATCGATTGTACCGGCAAAGAGGAACCGGCGGAAGCAATACAGCTAAATAACAATGAATTAATTACGGGATTACAGGCTGAAATTGAAGCAGCACAGACAGAACTGTCCGAATTATTTTCCGTGGCAGTTGCAATGTTATCTGATCCGGAGATGTGGCAGCAACGCCTTCGCGGAGGACGCCCCGAACGGAGAGAAAGACAGGCATCCTCCGACGAGGATGATGCAGAAGGCCCAGACCGGGAGTCCCGAAGTGAAAGGCGGCGTTTTCCCGGCAACGAGGCTGTTATGGAATTACTTGAAGTTCTTTCCGAAAGCGGGCAAGTGCTGGAAGGTGAACTGGCGATACTGACAACCATGCTTGATGACGCCCGCATCCGGCTGGAAACGGCACAGGAAGCGCTGATACAAGCGCTGTCGGCAGAACAAGCAGAAAATTAACAAGTAACAGGTATCTGTTACTTGTTAATTGATAATTGCCTATAAATACAGGTTAAAACACCATCTTTTTTTTCATCCCACAGATGCATGGCGCCGCCCTGGCAATGTTTGTATTCCCTGCAATCCTGACATATTCCTGTTTTTGTCCAGCGGCGGTCACGCATAATACGAAAGCGGTTTTCCCAGACATCCAGGAAATCATCCCGGTAAATATTACCCTGAATAAAGCTCCGGTTGATATTCGGGCACGCCGATATGGAACCGTCAACCAGGACTGAGGCTATTTGAATACCGGCGCGGCAAAAAAAGCAAGCGTCACGGACTTTTCTTTCGTATTCACCAAGCCAGGCTTCACAACTAAATGTTACCCGCATCCGTTTTTCGGCACGGGCCTCAACGATAAATTCCATGAGTTGTTTAAGCTGATTCGGATTAAGAAAGAGTTCATTGTTTTCAGTTGCTCTTCCAATCGGTGAAATGGTAAACAGGCGCCATGCCTTGACGTTCCGATCGATCAAGAATTCTTTAAGTTGATTCAATTCATTGATATTTCTTTGATTCACGCAGGTAACAACATCATAAATCAACCGTTGGGAAGCGGTGATTAATGCCAATGCATTAACTGCCCGGCTAAAACTCCTGTCATTGGCCCGCAGCCAGTTGTGGCTGGCTTCGAGCCCGTCAAGACTCAGGGTGAGGGACCCCATACCCGCATCCAGCAGCATACCGTGTATTTTCGAAGTATAATCGTATCCATTGGTAACAATCCCCCAGCGAAACCCATGACGGCGCAGGGTTCTGCCGCAATCCGGTAAATCCTTACGTAATACCGGCTCGCCTCCGGTAATGGCCACGGTTATGGTATCAGGTTTATACTTTTTTTTGAGAGGCAGTATGGCCTTGAGAAAATCATCAAAGGGAAGATCGGGAATCATTGCATTTGCGGTGCAATCGCTTCCGCAGTGCAGGCAGTTCAAATTACAGCGCAGGGTACATTCCCAAAAGAGGTACGTTAATTCATGGAGCGCCGTTTCGTTTTTTTTAAATATATTGAAAAGAAACTGAGATGTATTAATCATCAGAAAGCGAAGAATCTTCCTCTATAATTTCTGTTGATATGTCATCTTGATAGGGATCTTCCTCCCAATCCACAGGCATTCCGTAACATGCCGCAAATATGAGAGATACCGCACCCGCGCCCAAAGTCAAGAGAACATTTCTGAGCAGTTTTCTGCCTTTTTCAGACAATTTCTTCATTGCAACCTCCGCATGAGAGCCTTACTAAATAATATACCGCACATGTTTTATATTTTCAAGTTTTTCTTATTTTTCCTGTTCATTGTTCATTGCCCTAATCTCCACTCGCCGTATTTTACCACTGATTGTTTTAGGCAATTCCGGAACAAACTCCACGATGCGGGGGTATTTGTACGGGGCGGTTACCCGCTTGACGTGATTTTGCAATTCGCGGGTTAGTTCATCCGAAGGGGAAAAACCTTTAGCCAGTACAATACTTGCCTTGACCACCTGGCCGCGCATGGGGTCGGGGGCTGCAGTGACGGCGCACTCCAGAACCGAAGGATGCTCCATGAGGGCACTTTCAACTTCAAAAGGACCGATGCGGTAGCCTGAGCATTTGATCACATCATCGTTTCTGCCGACAAACCACAGATAGCCATCACCATCCCGCCAGGCCATGTCGCCCGTCCGGTACGTGCCGCCGCTCCACGCTGATGCGGTAACGTCCTTGTCTTTCCAGTACCCCCGGAACAACCCGGGTGAGTCAGACAGCCCGACCTGACCACTCCCGAGCAGCCAGGCGGGAGTGGTCAGGTCGTACATATTTTTTCCTGCCGCAGTAATGCTCATGTTGCCGACCAGGCCGTCATCACACACATCACCGTTTTCATCAAGAAGACGCAGGTTAAATAACGGCGCGGGTTTGCCCATGGAACCGGGCTTTACCGGCAGCCATTTGAACACTGCCGCCATTACCGAAGTTTCCGACTGGCCAAAACCTTCATGAATCTCCAGACCTGTTAATGCCTTAAACCGGTTATACACTTCGGGGCTTAGAGGCTCGCCCGCTACCGATACTCGGCGGATAAAACCGAAGTCATAACCGGAAAGGTCTTCCTTGATGAGGTAACGGAATATCGTTGCAGGGACGCATAATGTTGCCGGACGCAGCCGCTGTATTGCGTCTAACATTCCTCCGGGGACAAATTTTTCCGTGTCGTATACACCGACTGCAGCACCGCATATCCACTGACCGTAAATTTTGCCCCAGGCAAATTTTGCCCACCCGGAATCGGTCTGGGTCAGGTGTACGGCATTGTCTTCAACGCATTGCCAGTACCTGGCGGTGACAATATGCCCGAGCGGCAGACTGTGGTTGTGCAATACCATTTTGGGCATGCCGGTTGTGCCGGAGGAGAAATAGATAAGCATGGGCTCTTCGGTTTTTGTTTCCGCATATTGAAATTTATCACTTGCCTTTTCGATTTCTGCCGGCAAGTCTATGTAACCGGAAGCAGCTGCCTGTGCATTGGCTGAGCCAATGACGGCAATGTGTTCCAGTTTTTCGCAGTGTGGCCGTGCCGAGGCAATTTCCGGCAGCAATGCAGGATCATCAACGGTAACAAGCAGCTTGACATCGGCAATATTACAGCGGTATTCAAGGTCCTTTGCCGTTAACTGATATGTGCCGGGTATGCAGATTGCGCCGATTTTTTCCAGCGCACACATCATCACCCATACTTCGGGCCGCTGCTTGAGTATCAGCATTACCACATCGCCTTTGTGTATACCCAGCTCAAGCAGGGCATTTGCCGCTTTGTCGGACAGGTGTTTCATGCCGGCAAATGTGAAGGATTTTACTATCCCCGAATCATCGGTCCACAGGAGGGCCTGTTTTTCCGGCCAAATCCGCGCCCATTCGTCAACCACATCACGGGCAAAGTTAAAATTATCCGGTACATTGCAGCGGTAGTTTGCATAAAAATCTTCGTAACTGTCAAATTCCATGCGGGGGCAATAGCGTGAAATAATATCGTTCATGTAAAAATGCCTCTATTTTTGGATAATAGTAATAAAAATCGCACTGCCGGTGCCGCCATCGCAAGCAGGAATTGCACTCTGGCCGTGCGGCAGGGTTGCGTCAAAGTAAATCGAATCGCCCTCGGCAAGGATATACTCAGCACTGCCGACCGTTATTTTCATCCGGCCTTCAACCACATAGTTGAACTCCTGCCCGGAATGCGACACCTGTGCCGCCGCCGGATGGGATGTATCAAGGTGTACCAGCAGCGGTTCCAGCGTCCTGCCTTTGAAGTTATAGGCAAGGCTGGAAAACTCATAGCCGGGGTAGCGCTCAACCTGAACTCCTTTCCCCTTCCGGCATACTGCAGCACTGTCTATTCGGGGGCCTTCACCGGTCATGAGTACCGTTACATCCGTACCAAGCCTGCCGGCAATACTGTTCAGTGCGCTGATGGGAATGTCCAGCTCGCCGCTCTCGTATTTACTGTATATTTCCAGAGAGACGTGAATATCGGATGCCATGTCCATCGCGCTGATTTCAAGAATTTCCCTTAACTCTTTAATCCTGCCGGGAACCATCGTTTTCTCCTTAAATAATATCATGCCAGTGTATATCGGTACTCTTGTCATTGGCATCCCGGACTTCAACCGGAAGAATCACTTTTTCATCGCCGTAATAATCACAGCGGCCTTTGTTGATTTTAATACCGTTGATATGATTATTGCAAACGGCGTTAACATAATCAACTATGGAATGAAATTTTTTCCCGGTATAAATGCCGAAAACCCCTTCACTCCAAAAATACCGTTCATCATGCATGTCTGATCCGGCAGTAACCGGAAGCCCCAGTTTTAGCGCATAACGCATTGCCAGCGCGTCATAGGACTGTTCGTAATTTGTCGCGTTGGCCGCTTCCACCGCGTCAACACAACCGGACGAAAGGATAACTTTCCTGATATAGCTGTGCTGCCTGAACGGATGTGCCTGTACGACACAGCCGCCCGCAGCCTTTACTGCTTGGTATTGCTCGCCCCTGGTCCATTTTTTTGCTTCGGGGTGTTCCAGCAGCCATTCTTTATCAAGCCCGTATACCAGATAATCATCACAACTGTCAAATGTTTCTTCCCAGCCGAAAAACACGTCAAAGCCCCGCTTTATTCCTTCGTTCAGGGCCTCTTCATATCCCCGGCAGAATTGTTTTACCCATTCCGTCCAGGGAAGACTGCGGGAAACGGCTGTGTTTCCCCTGAAAAAATGATCGGTAACTATTATACCGGAATACCCCATATCCTGATAAAGCCGGACATACCGTGATCCTTTTGTATTTCCGCACGCACTTGAGAAGCTGGTATGCAGGTGGGTTTCGTACAAGTAACTCATAAAGATCTCTGGTATTATATACGATACAACATCGTATTTATCAAGACCCTAGCTCTTTGAGCGGCATAAAAAACCCGGCGCATTGTACGCCGGGTTAAGCCGGAAATGTTAGTTTACGGGGTTACGGTGACCACAACCCGGTAGTAGAGAATGGTTGTGCCGTTTTCGGCAACAACCCTGACAAATACATGCTGACCGTTCGTTATGGGTGCGGTGGTTGTATAGGTACCGCCGGCAGAGGGGGTAGCGAATGTTGGGTCATGGTTTGAGGCAGCCGCGACTGCATAACCCGTTACCCTGCCATTGCCGCCTGATGTTGGCGTGGCGGTTATAACCGCGCCGGAAGCGGCCTGCGCTGCGGTAATGGTAATAGCTCCCGGATTACCGGCAGCTAACTCAACGGTAGTTCTGCCGACACCGAGGGTATCACTGCTTACCGAACGGATGGTTAAGGCCTGAATTGTCGGATCGTTGAACCTCACTTCAACCACTAACCGGTAAAACAGGGTGCTGCTTCCGTCTTCGGAAACAGACCTGATCCAGATATGATTGCCTGCCGCAAGAACCGGGATGGTAGCTATGGGTGCATACGCGGAAAGCGCGGGCGGGGAAGTTGTAGCTGTAACAGCAAATGTCTGGACAGAAAAATTATCAATGGGGGTTATGTCTAAATCAATATTTCCTGCTGACAGGACGGCCGGAGATATTCCCACCGCGCCTGTTGAAGCATTTCCCGCTGTTACAGACGGAGTTCCAAGACGTAACGCCGTTACACCGCCGACTGCAACTGAAACAAGGGCGGCATCGTTGCTCCGCACAGTGGCAACAAGCCGGTAATGGTACTCATTGCCGTATTCAGCCACGACGCGCAATGCCAGGTTTTGACCATTGGTAATTGCTGCTGCTGTGCTGAATGTTTTTCCCGGCGGGACAATATTGTTGTAGGTAACTGCACCGTCTGTATCTTCCACAATCGCCCAACCGGTAACATTGGCAGTATTTTCTTCAAATATCACCACCACAGGGCCCTGTCTGGCCTGAGATGTCGCAAGGGCTATGGTTCCCCGCGCTGCGGCGCCGACATAGTCGGTTTCACTGCCGGTGCCTGCGGTTATTTCGGCCGGGGTGCCGTTAAAATTTATCCCGGTAACCGTACAGTTCGTACTAGCCATACCTAATTCAAACCGGTAATACCTGTCCTGAAAGCCCTCTACTATGGTTTTAATGAAAAGCTGGTTAACACCCGGGTATTCCAATTTAAGTTCTGTATCGTCATCCAGCTCGGAAAAGACGGTAATCCTGTTGGTACTGGGCGGGATCATCGCATATTCAACACTAACACCGGGGATGACGGTCGCTGAAAACTCATCCGTTAGGGCCTGTAATACCATGCCTATTTTTATTGGACCATGATCGTCTATTGAGGGTCTGCCGTAATCTAACGGCTCAATGGTTATAATATTCCCGCTTATGTTTACTTCGGAAAGACGCTGCGGTGTGTCTGCGATTATTCCGTAGTACCGCGGGGGAACATCAGGATTCAAGGGTGTTACACGAACGAATACCCTGTCGCCGTTTTCAAGATTAAATGTGTTCGCGCTGCCGAAAACCGGGTTGCCGGTCTCCCTGTAGCGATAATATGCATATTCAACACGGGAAGAAAAATCTTTGGGAATTGCTTCAAACTCCACTGCCGTAGACTCGGTAATAAAATCCAAAATGACACGTTGGGGATTAACCCCGATCCACGAGTTCGCCGAATCTGTCGGTTGAACACCGGTATCCATGTCATTAAGACTGGTAATGTAAATACCAACCAAAGTGGAGTCGTCTTCCAGTTCGTGTATCAGTACCCGGTAATATGTTTCCGTTAACAACCACTCCTCTACATTTTCGACAGTTACTCTGAGATAAATATACTGGCCATGTATCAAATAAAAAATATTGTCCGTACTCCAGTTATCTACCGGTTTCGATCCGTCAACGGATAATGCGTAATCTATTGTTACTGTGCCGTCTGTAATTACATGAACATTAACTGGTATATTATCTATCTGATTATTTGAGCCGAACTCACGGGGAAGTATAGGCAAAAAATTCTCCGGCATTTCTTCCGCCGAATCAGGTAATGTTTCCCATTGCCCGGCGGTTAGCCCCTGTTGCAGGGGGCCTGTTGAATAACTACCAAATTCCAAATGAACAGTTACGTTGACCTCAATTCCCCGGTTAATTATGCGTATTTCTGCTGGTTCATTGGTACAACCGGTTACTAATGCCGACAACGCACAGGCTGCAAAAAGCAGCGCAACACCAATTTTGGTAATTTTTTTCATATTCTGCCTCCAGGTCATAAGGTCATACTTTTGTTGTAACAGGTAAGCAACTACCCTGCTGTTCATGAACAACAGGGTAGTTAAACCGTTTTTTAATGCAGGTTAACAGCAGTCGGGAAATCATATACCACGGTAACCAATGACCGTGCAGGAATGGTGACAACACCGCCGCCGACAACAGGAACTGAACGCATTCCCAGCGCTGTGTGACGGGTAGCATTGTTCGTATCCTGTTCCCTTGTCCGGAAAACCCTGACACGAATGGGTTTTACATCTCCGGCAAAATCCGCCGCAACAACACGTTCCTGACTGAGCATGTTGACATATACAACTACTATGCGGTTAACCGGCATGTCGTCAATAAAATCCCGGTATCCGGGAGGTGATTTGTATGCGGTGGCCATAAGCCCGGTAAGTGATTCTGATTGCCAGGAAGTTCCGGAACCGGGATACTGCCCGACAGACATAGCCAGACCGGGGCCCGGATTTATTTGTATCCGCTTAAAATTAGGGCGGACAAAGAGGCTGTAGTGACCCATGGACCACAGGGTGGGCTGCGATTTAATTTGACCGGGTCTAAAAATCGGATTAGTCAGGTGGCCGGTATCATTCCAGACTGCCTGGTTAGGGGCATAGGCAATCATGGAATAGCGGCTTGCCCCGCCCCGTTCCATGTCAAACGCCGTCCAGAATGAGAATGTCTGTGAACCGGCGTGAATAATGTCCGCATACGCCAATTTAGCCATAAACAGGCCAACATCAAAATAAGCGCCCGCAATTGTAGATATTCCATCACCTCCGTCAAGACCGCACCACTCAGTACTCCACAGATGTATGGGTTCACCGGTTTCCGGCTGGGTACGCAGGTTAGCTCTGGCTCTTGCACTTTGCCGGATAGATCGTGTACTGCTGTCAGATCCATGGCTAAAATATGTATGGGCAGCCATTATCCACGGCTGCATGGTGGGAAGGCCGCCAATATAATTCCCGCTGCTCGATTGAAAAAATGTATTTATCTGGTCGCGAGTGTTAGTTGCAGAACCTTCGTACAGGAACTGCCACTGACAGGATTCCGGCATCATTAATTTTGTGTTTGTTGCATTGACATTGGGCCGGGTGTAGTGTGATACGTCAACGCCCCGAATAGCCGCATCTGCCGCTCTGGTCATGCGGGCAATATTGGCATTGGACATCTGGGTACCTTCCTGTTTATCCTCGTTCCATTCCCATTGCGGCTCGTTGACCGGCGAAATATAGTTAAACCGTAAAGACTGCTGGTTGCCGCGTAAGTCAGTAATGGTACGACTGCCGAACTCCTGCGCTATATCAGCCAGATATGTGGCAAATGTTTCATAATGGTTAATCTGGTTTTGCGCAGCCGGCGCACTGCCCAGAGCATTTCCGCCGCCGTCCGGCAGATTACCACCGGTAAATATCTGGGTATACCTGCCGCTACTATTTACATTGGATGTATGCGTAGCATTGTTCCCGGTGCGGCTTAATGTCCAGCTTACCGGCGGGCTGTTGGCGAAACCTACCAGGGCCTCTACCCCTCGTTTCTTTGCTTCTTCCATCCAGTACAATTGGCCTGCCTGCCTGCCCGACATGGAAACGACACTTACTCCGTCAGCTCCCCGTTCTATCTGCGGCCAGTCGTACCGTATGCGGCCGCCGGCGGCGGGGCGGGTACCGGTTAATGTACCGTTAAATGTAGTTATCGGCGTACTGTTTACATAAGGAGCGGCAACATCATACAGGAAGCTTTCTGCATTTCGTTCCCAGCTTGCCTGCATATTATCCCAGCTCCTGACCGCCCCGTTGCTGTTACCACCATATCTCGTGCCGATTTTTGAATTCCAGTTTTTCTCCCATGCCTGTTCCCAGCTTCCCGAACCGAAATTTACCCGCCATTCTGAAAGCCCTATTCCCAGAGGATTGCCCTGGGAATCAAAATCCTGGCTGAACAGCCAGTCGGCCATTTGCTGTTTTGTCTGTTCCACATTTACAATGCTTGACGTAAGGTCTATTGACCCCCTCCCTGCCACCGTACTTCGTGTGGTCCATGTAGTACCCCAGCGGCCGACAAAATTGCCAGACCAGCAGTCTGAGGCGCCAAACCCTTTCATTGTCTGGAATTCCTGATTAAAGTTGATATTCACTCTAAATCCGTTATTCTGAGATAAAAAAGCTGCATCATAGGATATAGGAGTCCCGGTAATATCATTGGGAGCGAAGACCCTATAAGTTCTGCTGCCGGAGCTTCCATCATAATTACCTATGCCGGTAACACTTGCCGTAGCAGTGCCGGGAGCGGTATTGTTTGTGTACAAAACGGTATAGTCCGTGTCCAGGGTAAGCTGCAGGGGACCGTCCCATACGGCAACAACAGGTTCAACTGCCGCTCCCACAGATGCCTGCGCCAGTCCGGGAATATCATCAATAACGAAGGTAATAGCCCTGGGGTCAACTATTAAATTTGCCGTTAACATTGTCTCGATTCCCTGACGCACAACAATGGGGGTGCCGTCATGCACGGCGCGGGATAGTAAAGCGTTGTTGGCAGGTGTTGTTGTAATACCATAACTGCCAAATTCACTAAAATCAATAACCTGGATTGTGTCATCATAAAAAACAAGCTGTGCCGCAAGCCCGGACAGGTCAAGTGTTTCGCCGTGCGTATAATCCATTTTGATCGGATTCGAATTTAATGTAATTTCGTATACTTCCGGCGCTGTCCCCGGGAAATTGTAGGATAAAACAAGTATTCCGGCTGATTGGGATACGATAGATATCATCTCCCCGTCAGCCACAAGCCCGTTGATCCGGATAATTTGCTCGGCAACTGTCGTGAGGTTGTAGTCCGGATGAGCATGTATCGTGATGGTAGCAGTGTATTCTACTCCTTCCAGGAACACCGTATGTGACGGCTCCCATGTTACATCAGCAGTATATTGAAGGGCAGTAGCGCCCGTAGGGTCCGCTTCCAAAGCCGGTAGAGCGCCGGCTGCCGGAGCGGCAAGAGACATGTCCAGGGCCAGTATATCAAGTATACCTTCCCAGGGATCTACTACAGCAGCAATCCCTCCGCCTGCTTCTATTGTACAGGTGAAGAACGTCAGACAAACTGCCATGAGTATGGCAGCGACCTTGAAAACATTTTTCCAAATGCTTTTCATACATTTCCTCCTAAAGATTTAGTTCTAATATAATTGGAACACTAAAATAAGTGTTCAATTTTTTGTATGCTTCCGTTGTATTCGTCCAAAATGTTTCGGCGCCGATTATAGGGAGATCGTCATCCGACCAGGTGTACCGGTCGCCGCCCAGAGGAAGATTTGCCGCTATCCCTACCTTGATGAAATTGCCCGCGCTGAACGGCCGGGTAAAAAACGCCCCCAGTCCCAGATCGATACGGCTTTTATGCTCGGCGCTGAGTGTGCGGGTTATGATCAAATGCCGGGTGGGATCGAGGGGACTGGCGAATGTTTTTGAGTTATTGTATTCATCTTTTGTCTCTACCTTCAGACCAAGGGCAAGGGCAACGGTTCCTACATTAACAAATGTATACCGGGGTTCCAGACCTAACTCAAAGATTAGACCGGTTCTGTAACGGTCATTTTTATTATGCTCTTCACTTTCGGCAAAGGCAAACTGTTCGCCGAACTCCATTCTGGTACGGAACCTGAGACCAAAATCCGATCCCTCGGGTGTCCAGTCCGCGCCCAGAGCAATGTTGTATGCGGGCTGCCAGACATCGCCCGGAGAACCTGCCATAAGGTTATCACGTTCAACAAAAGAACCTATCTGGGAGCGGTTGCCTCTTTCTTCCCATTTAGGACCAACTCCCATTGGAGTTACGCCGCGCATTACGACTTCTCGGCTGAAAGGGATCCCCACGCCAATGTCGAGGTTTATACCCATATGGGACAGCATGGTAAGATTGACCGCTGCCTGAATCACATGGGCTTCACGCGCTTGCGCGGGAAGCCAAAAAAGGGTCTGCTCTGTAGTACCGTACCAAGGGTAATACAGCATCCTGGCATATTCATCCCTGTCATCAAGCCCTTTTCCCCAGTGGTAGTTACTGGCAATAAACTGGGCGCGGGCAAACCCGAAGGCATCGTTTTCATAACCAATGCCAACATGGGGGGTGGAATACACAACTTCAAGGGCTTCCTTAGCCTGAGCGGAAAAATCACGGCCTTTCCAATCCGTTAAGCCGTCAATGCCGCCCGAAACGCCGAATGAAGTAAAAAGCGTCAATCCCTGAAGTGCGGAGATACCGAAATACTCCGGTTTAATCACAAACAATGCGCCTAAGGCGTCCGCCGAGTGTACACCCCGGAAGATATCACCTTCACCGCCGCCATAGCCGCCCGCCACATCGCCGACACCGCCAATTCTCCCTTCCATTTCGTTCCACTGGAACATTCCAAATTGAATCCGTAGCGCGTTTGACAGGAACGGCCGCGCCCAGATATGGGCGTTCCGGTCAATACCGTCAATCCAATGGCTGGTACTGCTGGCGCTTCGGTTGGGAGGAACCGCTCTGAGCGAAAGATCAAAGCCAATATTGCCGCTCGGGTCGTTGCCAAATATCCGCAGCCCTACGGCGGCAGATATATTATTTTCCCAGCCCGGACCGCCTCCGACACCATAACCTGGACCGTCTACGTCTTTATTGGAGAGATCTTCCCTAATCGCCCGGCCCCGATATACTAAAGGTGCCCATAAAGCCCTGGCGTAAGCGCTGAATTGAATGGGCGTATATTCGCCCGTGGTTTCTTCCTGGGCTGTAAGAACAACGCCGCAGCAAAGAATAGCAATGATGCACAACGCGATAATTTTTTTCACAAAATATCTCCTTATGACATAAAATAAATTCCGCCGTACTGCGGAAATGTTACCTGGCCGCCTGCCTGTTGACTACCCAATGGGTAGTCAGGTAAGCAGCCGGGTGATTAACTTTAGTTACCGTTGAGCTGGCTGCGGATTGCGTTCAGTTCCGCAAAAAGCGTTGCCATCTCATCGCCTTCAAGCGCCCTGTTGTAAATACGGAAGTCGGCGTATCGTACCCCGTTGCGCAGGTAACCGGTAGAACTCAAGGTATTTCTGCCAAGGTAGTTATACTGGAGATTCCGGTTGGACCAGTTGGCGACATTGTCGTTGTTGGATACATACGATGTTTCCGATCCGTTAATATACGCAACACCAACGGTGCCGGATAATGTAAACACTACAGTGGTCCAATTCCCCCGCGGGAAAGCGGGACCCCAATAATGCCATCTCCTATTAGATCCGCCCGATACATTAATCTCCTGGTTAGTAGAGTTTGTGAACTGATGGTATATTCTTACGGCTGTGTTGCTTTCGGCGGCACCGTTTGTCGCAGAGAGTCCCCAGAGCCAGGCGGCAGCGTTATATGTAGGAGCACTACCAGTCGGTACCCAGGCAACTACAGAAACGGTCATGGCATTGTTTTCGAAGAGAATGTTGCCTGCCGTTGCACCTAAGTTAAAGAAGCAGCTTGCGGTGGTGCCGGCCAAAGTAAGAACATAACGTCCGTTTACCTGAGTAGTAGTAGAGGCACTGGTAGTCATCAATGTTCCGGTATGCAATCCTGTTTCGTCCTCCACAGTAACCCCTCCCGTAGATCCGGTACGATTTCTTATTCCTTCACTGTTAAAGTCATACCTCAGGCTGTACGGGACAGACACTCGCGGTATGCTAAGAGTAATCGCCTGGGTAAAGGATTGATTATTTACATCGGTTGCCGTTACCCGTATTGATTTTCTGCCGTGGGTAAGCGTTGATGCCCCTACTCTCAGTTCAGATCCAACAATAGTAAATTCGCCGTTATTTGTACTGCCGGTACCAGCCACTAAAGCATAGGTATACGGTCCTATACCGCCGCCTGCGGCTAATGTACCCACTGCAGAGCCGGAGGTCAAGCCTGCCGACACACCGGGAATTGTTGATAATGCAACGCTGGTTACCGGCGGATTATTTTGGTTTAATAAAAAGAGGGTATCGGCGATACCAAGGGCCAGAATTTTTTCCTGATCCAGAGCCTCGTCGTATATACCAAACTGGTAGTACTGGGAATTTCTTAATTGAGCATCTCCGTTACCATGGAATATAGACCTACCCAGATATGCATATATAAACTGAGCATGAGTACCCAGCGAGGTATTTAAATTAGCCTGGGCGTGCCGGCTGACCAGTGAGCCGTCCATATACACCGAGAGGGCAGTTCCATCATTGGCAACCATTAAATGCCGCCATCTTCCCCTCATGGCATTACCGCCGGGATTCGCAGGAGTCGCAATGGTTTGAGTTGATATGCCGCCCCAGCCTGTAGTGGCATGTTTTAACTGAATAACATTGGGGAAAAGCCACATACTCGGACCGCCGGCAGCGCCGCTGGTAATAATATTATCGTGCGCCATGCCCCAAATCATCCGTGCATCCGAGTCAATAGCAGATCCGGTAGGAATATGGACATATACCTCAATGCTCCATTCGGGCAGGTTCTTTAGCAACACACCTGGTACATCCCCAAGCGCAATCCACCCGTTTTGAGCAGCGGTAGTGCTATTACCGGTCCTGAGCACCCAGGGACGTCCGGCCGTGGTATTGGAAGTTGCTCCGGGAAGCCAGGCTCTCTGAACTGCAATTACATTGGCAGCAGCGGTAGACGTTCCGTTTGCTATAACCGCATTAACTGTTTCGCCGCTTGCAAAAGTGCCCCGGAATGCAACGGTTCCGGTACCTGCAGACGGCTCTGAGGGAACCCGGTAAATGAGGGGCAGATCGGGCATTATCGTGGTAACTGCAACAGTCTCGCTCCTGGTAGCAAGTTCCGTAACCCCTCTGGTATTAACAGCCATTGCGTAATATGAGCCGGAAACAGCAGGTAAGAAACTTGCACCGGTTCCGGCAATTGTATCATCACCCCAGACCGGATCAACCTCGTACCACCGGTACGACAAGGTGCCGCCGTCATTTAACGGGGCAGCGGCAATGGTCAGAGCATTTGATGAGAACAGGGTATATGTGCCGCCTACGGGCTGTACAGTAATAACAGGTTGTTCCTGCTGGTTCAGAATTGCCAAATTTGCCGATTGCGCGGTATATTCCGCCGAAACTTCGGCAGCGGTTAACGCCCTTGGCTGCAGGGAGAACCGGAAAACCTGGGAACTGGCGCCGGTGAACCGGCCAATGCGGGCAAAGGCAATATTATTAAACGCAGCATTGGCAAAACCGGTGTAACCGGCAGATGTATTTTGCTGTTCGCCGTTACGATATACGGTCAGCGTGCTTCCCGATTTAACAATAATTAACTGCCCCCATGTACCGAGGGCGGCGGCCGGCGTTACCGAAAACTGACCGGTTGAAGCAGGGTTCGTTGTATATGTCCAGGTGGGAACTGTGGCAGTGCCGGCGGCCCTGATAAAGAAAGAACCGGCCTGGTTGGCCTCGGCATTCCCCGTTCGTGAATTGGGGGAAAATACCACAACATCCCTGTTGGCGGTGCTGGTGGCTGTATTTTTAACAATCAGTTCCATGGACCAATCGCCGTTGCCGTAAAAGAAACCGCCCAGGCGGGAATCAAGGGCTACTTCACTTGAATTTGCCGTGGGGAAATTAACTATTCCCAGGCTGTTTAAATCAACCGGCGCAGTATTTGCGGTGAGCGTTCCGGCAGGAACAATAACACTGTCCCCATCGGTATATGTTGCCGTTCCCCTGAAAACATTTGTCCCGCTAACATTATCAACGGCGTACACTATTCTGTCGGGTATTGCCGTAGCATCCTGGAACACAACGGATACGGTGAAGCTTCCCGCCGCATTGGAAACCGTCATGCCGGGATCAGTACTGGTAAAGGCATCGGCGGCAACATCCCCGAAGGAAATCCCCTCGTTCGCGGTGATGTTTATTGTTGCGGTATACTGCCGGTTCCAGCCAAATAAATTGCCGGTGAGCAATGT
Organism: Treponema sp.; assembly: GCA_009777735.1. Lineage (GTDB taxonomy): Bacteria > Spirochaetota > Spirochaetia > Treponematales > Breznakiellaceae > WQXQ01. The sequence continues at coordinate 14,688 of WRLF01000014.1, read as the reverse complement.
GCCGGTTGTCCGGTCAGACTCCCGCCAGGTAATAGCTCCGGAGAACCATTCGTTATGCAACTGTGTCTGCGCGACTGCATCGGCAGCCGGCGGGGTAATCAAGCCGGTAAGATCATAAGCAGCAGGATCGTCCACTATTGCATTTTTAATAATATTAAAATCGTCCGTCATTATTGCGGAAGTACGCAGACCTGAATAAATATGCAAGATGGTTCGTTTTACCGCGGCATCGTCGCCGTGTCCCGCTACGCTTACCTGTAAAATATGGTACCCGGACGGTATTGCACGGGAACCGGCGTTGTTCCCCGCTCCCATGAGGTTTATGGATATTGGCGGAATTAGTGCATTGCCCTGCAAATTAAGGACGCTCAACATGGCAGTTGAGGTATATCCCGGCAGGGTTATGTCGTAGTCAAGTATGCCCTCACCGGTTTCGCTGATGGCGTTAATCGTAATTGCAACATCTCTTACATAAGGCACATCCTGGTAAGGCCATTGCGGGGTCAGATCGACCATTACACTGCTTTTTGCGGCGGGGTACAACCCCGGTAACATTCCCTGTTCTGCGTCCGGTGAAGTATCCATCCCGGTCACACCGGAAAGATCGACATAACCGACAGCGGTTATTGTCCACAAGCCGCCGCCGGAAAGCGGGACAGTAACTCCCGCGACAAGTTCTTCCCCTGTAATATTCACAACAGGATCATGGGTATTGCCCTGTTCATGGCTGAATGAAAGTGAGTACCTGGCAAATACCGGATCCGCCGGCAGCAGGGTTCTTCCCCCGCCGGAACCCAGGTGGATGTTTACCAGAGTTGTTCCTTCCGGAAGTTCCTGAATATCATCGGGATCCACACCGAGAACAGATGGATTCCAGCAACTAACGATAAGTCCTGTCAGTGCAGCAAGGAATGCAAGCTTTATAAGTGTATTTCTTTTCATAGCCTTCTCCTTAATTCGTTACGGTAAATGCCAATTCCGTCGAGAAAGGAACTGAGCCATTGTATGCTACAACCATTAACCGGTGCAGCCCCAGCGGCAGCCCGGAAACATCAATCACGCAGGCCGATCCGGTTTCATTAAAAAATGTTGTACCTAACGACCATGCAAAAGAGGTAAATATACCGGGATTGTCCACAACGACGGTAAAACTGCCAATCTGTTTGGAAATGGTTGTATTTCCGGTAACGGTTACCGTATCGGACGGCAATCCGCCGAATAATATGTTAATAGTCCCTCCCGGCGGGGCGGGCGTTACGGTAAGCCGCGCTCTTGGGCTTTCAGAAAGGCTCTGAGATATTTCCCGTACCGAAACATAATAGTCGCCCGGATCAATATTTGCGCCGCTTGCAGTCAGCGTAAGTGTAACAAGATCAGCTCCAAGGGAGGCAGTTACAATTGAAAGAGCTGCTCCGCCTGTTCTTGCGAAATATACACTGAACATATCATTGGCAACATAAGGACGGGTTAGGGTAAATGCTACCGATTTCTGGGTAAAGTCAGTTTTAACAACTTCGTGCGAATTAAAAACCGGTGTGGGCGACTGGCTGCCGGGAATAACATATTCGCCTACGTTCAGTTCAAGCCGGCCATTGTGGATCCCGGCGGCAGTATTATTGATACCGCTGCTTTCTGCTCTTTGGGGTTCCTTAACCGACACATAATATGTATCGCCTGCCAGGGCTCCGGAGCTTGACGTTAAGGTTAAGACATTTCCGGCTCGTGATATGGTGACATCCGAAAGCACCGTTACATTGCTATGATGACCGTACACAAAGAATTCAGCGTTGAGGTCATGGGTAGTGGTCAGGGTATATTCTGCCGTTGTCTGGGCAAGTGATGTTTTATGTACAACACGGCTGATGACCTGCGGCGGGATGGAAACTAATTGGGAAACAACGGTCAGGGCCAGCCTTGGGGTACTTTCCATGAGGCCGGGTTCAATAAACGTCACATAATACGTTGATGAGGCGATATCGGCACCGTCAGCTGTTAAAGTAAGATTGCCTCCGCTGAAAGCTGCGGTTACCGGGGCAAGCGCACTGCCGCCGGCGGCGGAGTACACATGCCACGATCCGGCGGCATGGCTGCTGGTAAGGGCAAATGTTATTGCTTTTTGCGGGGAATCGGTTTTGTTGAGACTGGTAACGCTGGCTGTAGGTACAGTCGACATAATGGCATCAAGAATGGTTAGTTCCAATGTATCGCTTTCCCTCTTGCCGGCTTCTTCTACCGACACAAAGTAAGAGCCGGTGGGAATATTTAGGTCATCTGTCAAAGTAAGGATACCGTTGGCAAATGAGGCCGTAATGAAGGGAAGTAATAAACCCGAATCATTATACACCCTCCAGATACCGTTGTTCGTGGAAGTAAGGGAAAATGCTGCCGATGCCTGGGGGAAAACTGTTTTGCGAACAGAGGCATTTGCCGTCGTTGCCGAGGGAGTACCTGAAACCGGCTGCAGGATAGTCAGAGCAATCCTTGGGCCGCTTTCCCATCTGCCGGGTTCGTCGGCCTGTACCGTTACATAGTACGTACCGCCGGGAATATCATCGTCTTCTGCGGTAAATGTAAGAATGCCGGAGGCAGCATCGAATGATCCGGTAATGTCAACCGGAGCGCCGCCGTTTGGCGCATCATACAGTCTCCAAATACCGGTATGTGTAGATATCAAGAGAAAAGTTACTGATTTCTGCTCAACCATTGTCTTTACAAAGGTATCATCATCAACTTCAGGTACCGGCGTTGCCAATGACCCCGGCTCGTGAACAAACAGGCCGAGCCGATCGCTTTCGGAATAACCGGGTTCTGTAACCGATACCCAGTAAACGCCGGTAGCAAGTCCATCGGGGTTAGCGGCAGGTGATCTTCGGTCGGTTATTCTTAATTCAAACGTATTTTCATCGTAGTCCAACCGGATGGTAACCTCTAAATTAACCCCTTCAAACTCATCGTCATACACTTTCCATAACCCCTGCGGTGATGTGCCGGGATGGGAGCTTGTTAATTGAAACTCCACTACACGGGGGCTTTCTGACGATTTGACAACATGGATAATATCCGCCGTTGGTGTCTGCGATTTCGTAGAAATCATTATTACTACATTGTCATCCACACAGGCAATAAATACGGAACAGAGCAGTATTACGATTGCCCAGACAAACCATTTTTGGTTTTTCATGAATTCCTCCTAAATATTATTTAATAAAAATACCCCGGAATCCTTAAAATTCCCGGGGTATACGATTGAGAAAAAAGCTGGTTTTCTCTGTGGTCTCATAAATACCTTTAATATATACAATTATTATGGTAATTATACCACTCTTTTCTAAAAAAAGCAAGGTACAAAAGTACTATAAAATTTACATGCTCGTAAAATGCTCCTGCCTTTCCCGGCCCCTAGCGCCTAACCCATTTATCTGTTATTTTCAAATATAGGGAAACCTGTGGCAAAAATCTGTCTTACTCTTACAGCAAAAACACTCAGCCGTAATCTAGAAATACTCGACAAATACCGAAAATTCGCTGACATTGCAGAACTGCGGGTTGACTGCCTTGAGCCGGATGAGCGGCTTTTAATACGGCGTTTTCCCGAACAGGCAGGTCTGCCGGTAATACTGGCAATACGGAGGACAGTTGACGGCGGTTTTTTTGAATCGGGCGAAGGAGCGCGAATCAATCTGATGGCCAGGGGGCTGGCTTATGCCGATGCGGACAAGCGCCGTAACTTTGCCTACCTTGACATAGAAGAAGATATGAATGTTCCCAGCCTGGAAGAAGCCGCTCATACATTCGGCACAAGGATAATCCGCTCATACCACAATTTAGCCGATACGGATATAGACTTACCGGCAAAGATTCGCACAATGCGCCATTCAGCAGGCGATATCGTAAAAATTGCAATAATGACTAAATCCATAAGGGATGTGCTTAAACTTTTTCGCGCGGGAAAAGAAAATCCGGAACAGGAAAAAATCCTTATCGCGATGGGGCATTATGGTGTATGCAGCAGAATTCTCGCCGAACAATTCGGTTCATTTCTGAGCTACACAAGCGCATATTCCGAGCCGGAAATTCCACAAGCCGCGCCGGGGCAAATTGATGTACGGGAACTGGATCAATTGTACCGGTTTCGTAACATAACCCATGCGACAAAAGTGTACGGCGTTACCGGCTATCCCCTTTTTTCCACTGAAAGCCCCCGGTTTTTTAACGCGATCTTCAGGATCGAGGAAATTGACGCGGTCTATGTCCCCTTTCCCGCCGATTCCATAAATATTTGCATGGAACTCATGCGTGAACTTAATGTTAAGGGCCTTTCAATAACGGTTCCCTACAAAGAAACGGTTATATCATTTCTTGACGGACAAACTGCCAATGTGCAGGATATTGGCGCCTGTAATACCATAAGTCTTGATTCACAAGGATGGTCGGGAATTAACACTGATGCCAAAGGTTTTTCCGATTCACTTTTGGCATTTACCGGCAGGACACACCTTAAAAGACAACGGATTACTGTTATCGGAGCAGGCGGTTCCGCACGGGCTGTTGTCAGTGAACTGTACCGGCTGGGCGCAAAAGTACTCATCTTAAACCGTACCGCCTACAAAGCCCGCGATCTTGCCGCTCCCTACAGATTCTCCTGGGGCGGCCTTGACACCAGGAGCATAGAAATGATTAATAAATACCGTGATATAATAATCCAGACCACTTCGGCAGGAATGCAGGGAAACACCTCCAACGGAGGCACAGCTTCTGCCGGAAGCGGAAGCTTTGACGATCCTTTGGCTATGTACAGTTTCTGCGGGAGGGAAGATGTAATGGATATAATTTACAAACCGGAAATGACACCCTTTCTCACGAGAGCTGCCAATGCCGGGTGCCGGGTTCAAAACGGTTTTGATATGCTAATCCGCCAGGCAAAGTATCAATACACTCATTTTACCGGAAAAGAATTTCCGGAACACCTTTTGTCACGGGTACGATTCGGCGAATGAGCCGAATTTAACAGGGAGCATTATGGAACAGCAATCAGATAAAGTTTTACAGATGAAAAAAGCGGCAGGCAAAACAGCGGTTGACAATTTGGTAAAAAACGGCATGAAGCTGGGCCTTGGCACCGGCTCCACCGCAATTCATGCGATACGCAGGGTTGGCGAACTGCTGGCGCAGGGAATGTTACGCGACATCAGCGCCTTTGCAACAAGTTTTCAGGCTGAGATAGAATGTGAGAAAACAGGTATCCCGTATTACCCTCTGAGTTCAAGGGAACTATCAGGCTGCCTTGATCTGACCATTGACGGCGCGGACGAAGTTGATCCGCAGAACTTCCTGATCAAAGGCGGCGGCGGTGCCATGTTGATAGAAAAGATAACTGCCTACAATTCCGGCTTATACGCCATCATAGTTGATGAGTCAAAAATAGTCGGTTGCACAGACGGCAGCAGCAGTCTCGGCACCGGCTTTCCCGTTCCGGTGGAAGTTGTTCCTGTGGCAAGAATTACCGTAACAAAAGCGCTTATTGATCTGGGGGCAACAGTCACGCTCAGAGAAGGGATTCGCAAAGCCGGGCCGGTTATTACCGAACACGGTAATCTTATACTGGATATCCGCTTTACATTTCCCGTTGATCCTGCCAAAATGGAACATGAAATTAACCACATTCCCGGAGTCGTGGAAAACGGTTTTTTTACCCGTAAGCATCCTGTAATATATGTTGCTCATTCAGACGGAACAATAGAAATCAGGCAATAATTAAATTGGAGGAACAATGAAAGAAAATATAAAGGAAATTATCGCCAGAGTGCGCGAGCTGAGGGAAATTGAAGAAATAACAGCCGATAAACTCGCGGCAGAACTGGGTTTTAATCCGGCCGATTACAATGCGTGGGAATCGGGAGAAAAAGAATTCCCGGTAGGAGCGCTCGTAGAGATTGCTGCGCGCTTCAAAGTTGATCTTTCCGAACTGATCGCCGGATCAACCCCAAAACTGAAAACATTTTGTTATACGAAAGCCGGACAAGCCCCGGAAGTAAGCCGCCGGCCCATGTATGCCTATTGGAACCTCGCTTATAATTTTCACCGGAAAAAAGCGGAACCTTTTATTGTGGAGGCAAGCAGCGAAACGGAAAGCAAGCCCATAAGCCTGAATACCCATCCCGGGCAGGAATTTAACTATGTGCTTGAAGGCCGTTTGCTGCTTTCTATCGGCGGGCATGAACTGGAACTTGGTCCCGGCGACTGTGTGTACTACGATTCCCAGGAACCCCACGGGATGAAAGCCCTTGGCGGAAAAGCCGCCCGTTTTATGGCGGTCGTTTTATAAATAAACTTAATAAGGAACAGACAATGAAACTTCTTGACACATATTTACCAAAAACAGAATTTGACTCATACGAGGATTTTTCCGCGAATTTTACGATTAACACCCCGGATAATTTCAACTTTGCTTATGATGTGGTTGACGCTCTTGCCGAAGAACAAGGCAGCAAACGGGCGCTCGTGTGGTGTGATGAAAACGGCGCCGAAGCGGCATTTACTTTTGCTCAAATGAAAACCCTTTCTGACCAGGCGGCCAATGTGCTTACCGATGCCGGAATTGGAAAAGGCGATCCGGTGATGCTGATACTTAAGCGCCGCTGGGAATACTGGCCCATCATTCTTGCGCTGCACAAGCTTGGTGCAATAACAATTCCCGCTACACACTTGTTAACCGTTAAGGATATTGAGTACCGCTGTGCAGCCGCAGACATTGCCGCCATTATCTGTGTCGATGATCCGGATGTTATTAACCGGATTGATGAAGTGAAAAAAAAGGGCGGAGCAGCCGATCTGCGGTACAAGGCTTTTGTCCGTTCGGTTCACAACCCAAAAGATTTCTCCCCCGGCGGAGACAATAACTGGGCCGATTTCAGTCTTCTCATGGAAAACGCTTCGAAAGAATTCAAACGGCCGGTACAGAAAAACACAAACGACGATATTATGCTGCTGTATTTTACATCCGGCACAACCGGCATGCCCAAGATGGTCCGCCATAACTATGTCTACCCCCTGGGACATATTGTTACGGCAAAGTACTGGCACCAGGTCGTGCCGGATGGCCTGCATTATACTGTTGCCGATACCGGCTGGGCTAAATCCGCCTGGGGCTGCCTCTATGGGCAGTGGCTATGCGGGGCAGGGATATTTATTTATGACTACGACCGCTTTGTGCCTTCAGTCATGCTGGAATTATTCGGCAAATACCGTCTTACCAGCTTCTGCGCCCCACCGACAATTTACCGTTTTTTTATAAAAGAGGATCTGGCCGCATACGATTTTTCTGCTCTAAAACACGCTGTTGTTGCCGGTGAACCCTTAAATCCGGAAATTTACGAGCAGTTTCTTGCCGGCACGGGAATCAAGCTGCGGGAATGTTACGGTCAAACAGAACTAACCGTCACCCTCTGCACATGGCCCTGGCTGACTCCGAAACCGGGCTCAATGGGAAAGCCCGCGCCGGGGTATGACATTGATATACTCCGTGAAGACGGCTCCTCATGCAACATGGGTGAGGAAGGGCAAATCGTTGTCCGTACCGGCAAGTGCAAGCCTGGCTTGCCAGGCAAGCCCTGGGGCATGTTTGGCGGCTATTACCGCGACGAAGCCTTAACGAACAGTGTATGGAACAATGATATTTATTATACCGGTGATGTTGCATGGAAAGATGAAGACGGTTATTTCTGGTTTGTCGGCCGTTACGATGATGTTATAAAAAGTTCCGGCTACCGGATAGGCCCATTTGAAGTTGAAAGCGCCCTTCTGGAACATCCGGCCGTCCTGGAATGTGCAATAACCGGCGTTCCCGATCCCGACCGGGGTGCAGTCGTAAAAGCAACAGTGGTGCTTGCCAAAGGTTATACTCCTTCCGACGAACTCAAGCTTGAACTCCAAAACCACGTCAAGCAAACCACCGCCCCGTACAAATACCCCCGCATTGTAGAATTTGTCACCGAGCTTCCCAAAACCATTTCCGGCAAGATTCGCAGAGTGCAGATTAGAAACGAGGGGTAATAAGGTATAAGGTAAGAAGTAAAAGGTAAAAGTGTCGTTGTATGAAAGCCAGGCGAATTGCCGTCAAAGCATAGACAATAGTCATATCTTTGATGATAACCCGCTTACATTTTATCTCTTGTAACACTTGATTTTCTCTTGTGTTTGTATTACATTGTGTATTATGGAGGCGTTATGACAAGCCAGGTAACCACCGCGAGGCTTTCTGCGGAAACCCGTAACAGGCTTCTTGTTCTTTCCAGGCTCAAGGGCAAGACAAAGTCGGACATCATCAAAGAGTCCATTGATATGTACTATGAGCGCGAGGAAAGCGGGATAGATTCCTACACCCTGGGCCTGCCTTATTTTGGCAAGTACGGATCGGGGCAAGGCGAACTCTCAACAACATATAAAGAACGCTTAAGAGAGAAACTTCGTGCAAGGCAGAATTCTTATTGACTCAGGCCCTCTTATCGCCTTATTTGATGTTGATGATACATATCACAAAAGAGTTCGGGATTTTTTAACCAGGCATCAATATTCTTTCATTAGCACCCTTGCGGTATTTACCGAAGTTTCTCATCTGCTCAATTTCAGTGTAAAGGCACAGCAGGATTTTTATGAATGGGTAATGCTCAAGGGGGTAATCATCAGTGAGATCAACCAGCACGACATACCCCGGATCATGGAATTAACCGCCAAATACGCCGATCTCCCCATGGACTTTGCCGATGCAACTCTGGTAATAACCGCCGAGAAAACCGGCGTCAAGAAAATAGTCAGCCTGGACAAAGACTTTGATGTCTACCGCCTGCCGGGAAAGGAAAAAATACGGAATGTGTACAAATGAACCTTACTCGTCCGCTTCCTGCAGCTTGAACGATTCCCGTGCCTTGATGACATCATCGGCGATGCGGCCGGAAATCGGGGAGTAATGGCTGAACGCCACGGAGAATGAGCCGGTACCGGAGGTAATTGAGCGCAGGTCAATCGAATAACGGAGCAGTTCGCCCTGGGGAACTTCAGCGCGTACTTCGGCAATGCCGCCCGCTGAATCCTGCCCAAGGATCTTTCCCCGTTTGCCGGACAGGTCGCTCATGACATCACCAAGGTACTTTTCCTCGACAAAAACGGTCAGGTTCATGATTGGTTCCAGCAAGGTCGGTGCGGCCTGCTTCATCGCATCGCGGAAAGCGTTGCGCGCTGCCAGCTTGAACGAAAGCTCCGAAGAATCGACGGGGTGATACTTGCCGTCAGTGATTTTGACTTCAACGTCAACTACCGGGTATTGCGCCACGGTTCCGTGTGCTTTACCTTCAATAATGCCTTTTTCCACTCCGGGGAGATAGTTCTTGGGTATAGACCCGCCGAAAATGGCCCAGATAAACTGGTAATCTTCGCCTCGGGGCAGGGGGGCAATTTCCAGCATTACTTTGCCGTACTGTCCATGGCCGCCGGTTTGCTTTTTATGGGTATACTCTGCGGCAGCTTTCTTCGTAATTGTTTCCCGGTAGGCTACCTTGGGGACACGGGTTTCTACTTCAACTTTTTGATTTGTTTTTATTTTATCCAGAATAATATTGATTTGAAGTTCACCCATGCCGGAAATGACCGTTTCCTTCGTCTCGCCGTTATAAATATACCGGAAAGTTTTATCTTCCTCGGCGGCGCGAACAAGGAATTCGCCGAGCTTGTCATCATCTTTTTTTGCCAGCGCAGCGACCGCTATTGAATGTACCGGTTCGGGCAAGTGCAGCGGAACAAAAGCAAGAGCGCCGTCTCCTGCAGCAAGGGTGTCGTTGGTTTTCAGAGTAGCGGACTTAGTGATAATGCCTACATCGCCGGCATTGAGTTCCTTTATTTCTTCGAGCTTTTTGCCCTGGCAGGTAAAAAGCTTGCCGATACGTTCTTTTTTACTTTCAGAGACATTATATGCCTCAGAGTCCGCCGCTAGTTTGCCTGTTATAACTTTTACCCAGGAAAGTTTTCCCGAAAATTGATCGTAAGTGGTTTTGATAATTAACGCCGCAAGCGGTTTGTCCGGATCAATGGGAGCCTGCAGCTCTTTGCCTTCTGCATCAAGAACGGCATCTTGCGAAGTGCGGGGGTTTGGCCCCACATCGGCGATAAAATCAAGCATGGGTATAATGCCGGAATTGTTCAACGCAACGCCGGCAAAAGCGGGAACGTATTTATTTTCTGCCAGCGCCTTAACGAGCCCGGTTTTCATTTCTTCCGGCGAAAGGGTGCCTTGCTCAAGGTATTTGTCCATGAGGGTGTCATCACCGTCTGCTGCAGCTTCGATAAGCCTTTCACGGGCTGCCGCTGCCGCATCCTTGTATTCATCGGGAATGGGACATTCTTTTTCAACAGAATCACCGCCGGCAAGCCAGGCCTTGTCGTGCAATACATCTATAACGCCTTTGAATCCGCTGCCGTTTCCCATTGGCAGCGTCACCGGAACCGGCTCAATTTTAAATTTTTCTTTTATATCATCCAAAGCCTTGTTAAAATCCGCAAGATCATTATCCAGTTTGGCAATGAAAACGCCTCGCGGCTTTTTACGCTCATCTAAATTCCGCCAGAGCTTAACAGTTTCGATCTGCACTCCGGAACGGCCGTCTACCATCAGCAGGGCAAATTCAGAAGCACGAAAACTGGAAATTACGTTCCCGGAAAAGTCAGACGAACCAGGGGTGTCAAAAATATTTATTTTCGTCCCGTTCCGCTCTACATGGCCCATTGCGGTATTTATGGAAATTTTTCGTTCAATTTCCTCCGGGCTGGAATCACTGACCGTTTTACCGGATTCCAATGTTTCTGCACGGGGTATTACCCCTCCTGCAAGCAGTACATGCTCAAAAAGTGTGGTTTTACCGGTTTGTCCATGTCCGGCTATGGCGACATTTTTAATATTGTCTGTTGCGTAGCTCACAGGGTCTCCTTTTTGAAAGCCGCTCTGACGCACAGGCGCAGCGCGCTTTCCTCGTTTTGCTTGCTGATATTATCACCATGATACGGCAGGTGTGTCAAGGTAAGAGGTAAGCATCAAAATGTATAAATGAGAGCTATTTTAAGAAAATCATTATCCCGGTATTGACCAAGCTGGCCGTTGGTATTGCCGGCAAAAAAGCCGCCGGAAAAAGAAGCGCGGAAATTGTCTTTTGACCAGATAAACGCCGGCATAATGGCACAGTCCCTGTCTTCCATGCCCCAGACAACCGCAGCCCGCAGTTCAAGTTCCTCACGGAAAAATTTCCGGGAAACAGCCGCTGTCAGACGGGTTGCTGTTCCCGGCCGGCCGCCTTCGATGTCAAAATTACCGTTCATTAAACTCATGGGATTATCTGCATCAATTTCATCACCCAGTTTACTGTGCATCAAACGAATACTTTCATTGACCTGAATGTTAAGATTTATCCCCCAGGCAATGTCACGATCAAACCCTAAAGACCAGGATATGAACGGATTGTACACCGATCCGTCATCGCCATTGAGGTCCTCGGTTATATTGACCGCAAATTCCGCACGAGTATTAAATCCAAATAATACTTGTGCATAATCAAACCCGATCTGGTGATAAGGGTTGTACACCACAGTTATTTCAGATTCAGCATCAAAAGGGATCATACTGATAACATTGACATTTATTTCAGCCGATGGTTGAGGCAACCGCCCATAATAATACTGTGCGCCGAGATCCGCACTGCCAATGGTAGTGGTAAATCTGAGCCCGGCTTGTGCATAATTAAATGTTGTTGTTTCCGGTTCATGTACCGTTATTGGTATTGTAATCAAACCAAACTGAGGGTGAACCATCGATAAATTTTCCATTGCAAGCATTTCCACTTGAGCAACTGCCCATTTTCCTGACCGGGGAATAAAATGCGGCTCAAACCAGGGAATAAACACCCCTTCAATTTTTGAAAAATCTCCCAGCCTGAATGCGGCATGAATAAGAGGGCGAGCAGTTTTTATATTTATCAAACTGATGTTATCAGACATTTCAATGAATATCTGCGAATAATCCAGAGGGTTAATCACATCAAGCGGGCCAAAACTGTCTGCTTTTCCCCAGGTAAGTTTCCTCAAGCCCGCTGTTATATCGAATCTGCCTAAAAAAACACGCATATATGCCTCATCAAGGCTGACAGGCATTTCCGCAGGTATCAAATTTAATTTTATGACCCCTTCGGCATATGGTGTACTTGCAGAAAAATTAAGCTTACCGGAAAAAATATCTCCCAGAGCGGTATGCTCCGCCCCTTTGGAAAAATCATCAACATATCCAATAAGGGATGCTGATACTTCGCCGCCCGCAGAAAACGCAAAAGAACTGCCGCCGCTGTCCGCAAAATCCGCTTCATCATCAAACCCGAATCCGAAATCCTGGGAAATCAAGTGAAAAGAAAAAAAAGAAAAAAGAAAAATGAAGAATAGGGATCGGGGACCAGGAACCAGGGACCGGGAATAGGGGATTGAATGATCCCTGATCCCCGATCCCTTGTCCCTCGTCTCTAACATACCCCTCTACCTTCCCAAGTGTTCTCGTATAATATTAACAAGGGGATTTTCGTCGATTTTGAGAATGGTTTTTTCCCTGATATAACTTTCTGCCGAATCCGAGGCATGGGCGGTATTAACCATAATGTTTGAACCGAATTCCCTGCGGACAGTACCTTTCGGCGCTTCAAGCGGATTGGTGGGGCCCAATACATCGCGGATTTTTTTAATCGCGTTTTCACCTTCGTAGACGAGAATCATGCACTCTACATCACCGGGCTTGTTGAGTTCTTCCTGAGAGTAAGAGCCGCCTCCGGCAAGCGGCAACCGTTTACCGGTCATAAATTTTACCAGTTTGGCATATTGATCCTGTGCACATTCAGCACCAAAAGAGTTTGTCAGGGCATTTAGGGATTCATCACTTAACCTGAACCGGAACTGTTTTTCCAGTATTCTTTTTGCCCGCAGAGCAAAACCCGGAGCAAGTTTCTCTTTTAGTCCTTCCCCCACAGCACCGTAAAAATCCATGGCTTGCGCCAGCGAAAAACGATGGACCTTAATACCAATGATCCTCAGCCCGGTGCGGGAGAACATATCAATAATTGCGCCGGGACGGGATGGATGGTGTTCCCAGTTATCGGGTTTAATGACAACCAGTGTCTGTTCAATTTTTGAGGGGTCAGAATACGTGACATTTTGCACGATATTACCCCTTCCCTCGAGAAAATTTGCCAATTTAAGCAGGTCATCGTCCGCTTCATTCTGATTGCGGGGAGTAAGAACGGCAGGTTCAAAATAGGTAACTTCCTCGGGATTATCCTGCGAAAAAATCATATCGGAGTACGTATCCCTGATGGTTTCTCCGGACAGCGCATCCAGTTCAACATTTTGCATATACAGATGCCCGCAAGTAGTGTGAAGCTGCTCGCAGGGGTTTTCCCCCCTGAATAACAGCAACAGTGTCCGGTGCGGTCTGCCGCCTGAAGGCGTCATGTTTTTCTCGATATAGTCCGCAAGCAGCATGATTTTATTTTCCGGCGAACGATCCCGCAGCAATTTGGCGAATTCAAATGCAAACTGTTTATCGGCAGCGAACATTTGCGCTCCGGCCAATTCCAAATCTGTACGTGCCAACAATCTTGACAGAACCCCGCCGGTCCTGCTTTTGACAATAGTGTAGGGAGTTACTAATACATATGATAGGCGTTTAGTCATTGGTGAAGCATAGCACCAAAACATATATTATGCTATAGTGTTTTTGAATATGTCCATTTTATCACGCTTTATAGCATGTTTGTCTGTGCCGATAATTACAGTAACCTCTCCCGGAAAGACAATCCGGAGCGTTTTTACCCGAAGGTTGGCTGATATAATGGCAGGATTACGTGACATAATGGCACTGGCAGCCGACAAACTGCCGGGCTGGATACCACTGAGTAAACGGCGCATGGTATTGGCAATTGCACTCGGAGCTTTTGCCCTATTTCTGTTGATTATTATTGGAGCGTCATTGGTGAGTAATGATACATCCGGCGAACAGAGAGTTTCGGTAACGGAGAATGTCCCGACACCACAAAGGATCATTATACAGCCGGACGAGTTATTTCTTCCTGATGAACCGGACTTTATACCTGGTGTCCTTCTTGAAAGAGAGCAGCGTTCAATATGGACTTCTGAAGATGCTGCACCTTATTGGCAGGATCCGCTCAGAAGCGGCGAACAGGTGTGGCGGAATCAGATTGAAAGAACCATAAACGAAATCATGGAGAATGTCCCTTGAAAAATGCAACAATTATTAGTTTTCTTATACTGGCATGGTTGATTGCTTCTTGTGCCACCGATCCCCGGAGTCAGGGCGAATCAAACCTGTTGCAGGAAATTGCACCCAGTAACGAATCTGTTATCACCGAGACAGAGGTACAAGTTCTTGTCGATGAAACCACTCCTGAAGAATACGAAAATACATTAGCATTTGCCGAACCTGAGCCTGAACCTGAACCCGAACCTGAACCTGAACCTGAGCCAGAGCCTGAACCCGAACCTGAGCCTGAACCTGAACCCGAACCTGAACCTGAACCTGAGCCAGAGCCTGAACCCGAACCTGAACCTGAACCTGAGCCAGAGCCTGAACCCGAACCTGACCCAGAGCCTGAC
>WRLF01000013.1 GCA_009777735.1 Treponema sp. | reverse complement strand
CTGTTCCTGTGTTCATTCCGAAAGGGGGCATGAAGCCGTTGCTCTTCGGTTCTCCTTCTCATGGTTCGTTTTCTTAACGTGAGGCATCATTCCTTACGGTTCGATTTTTACTTGAGGCAATACGGCTTATAGATGTTGCTTATAGATGTTGAGTTAAAAGACAAATTTACTTTTCAAGCACAGAAACTATACAGTCCAGCATTTTTTTTCTTTCAAGCGGTTTTACAATAAAGTTTTTTGCGCCCATCATAAGGCATTGTCTTACCACTTTTTCCATGCCCATGGTGCTGATCATTACTACTTTTGCACTGGGGTTGAATTCCAGTATTTTTTTCAGTGTTTCAATTCCGTCTGAAAGCGGCATGGTAATATCCAGGGTTACCAGATCGATGGTTTCATGATATGCTTTGTACTTCACAAGCCCCTGTGCCCCATTTGAGGCAGTATCAACAATTTCAAAACCTTCTGAAGTCAGAATCATGCTCAGTAGTTTAACAATAAAATTACTGTCGTCTATCAGAAGAACCCGGTATGGGGTATTATTTGGTTTTATTCCCTTAAGTTGTGTCTTTGGGGTTTTCATACTATCTCCTGTATTATTCTATCACATTAACCATATCCTGTATAGGTCACAGGTCACGGGATCCGCAGCGCTTGACATTTTTCCTTTTAAAAAATATGTTAAAAAAGAGGTAAAAATGATACGAGCCGGAGATATTACAAAAGGAACTTGCCTGCTGCAGAAAGGGCAGCCATATTTGGTAGTAGAACGGGAATTTCATAATCCCGGAAAAGGGACGGCAGTTGCCCGTGTGAAAATGAAAAACATCAAGGATGGCTCTGTTCTTACCTTGACCATTCCTACCCAGCAGGAAGTTGAAGATGCGCAGGTTGATATTCACCGCTGCCAATTCCAGTATGCGGATCAGGATAACTATCACTTCATGGATAATGATTCCTACGATCAATTCGAAGTACCCATAGCGGATTATGAAGAAAAAAAATTCTATCTCAAAGATGGCGATAATTACGAACTCGTCATGTGGGAAGGAAAAGTAGTTGAAATAAAAATTCCCTACAAAGTGGTTTTTACCGTTGTTGAAAGCCCGCATTATATCAAGGGCGATACCGCTACCGGAGCCACAAAGCCGGTTGTTACCGAAACCGGTCTGACTGTCCGGGTACCTCTATTTATCAAAGAAAACGAAAAAATCCTCGTAAACACGGAAACAAACGAATACGTGGAGCGGTTTAATAATTAACAGTTCTGAATTACCTTTACACAAAACTGTCCAATATAAATTCCGCAGCATTAATTTCTCTTTTGCCCTCTCGCAGGGCTTGTTCAGCTCAGACCGCATTGACTCGGGAACGCAGCTTTTGCTGGCCGTTTTTTCGCAGATGCTTGACGAAGATGCGGCGGCGGGGTATCTCCCGCCCCGGAGCGCCACCTCCGGGTGGCGAGTACTGGATGCAGGCTGCGGCGTCGGGGTAATCGGGATATGCGCAGCCTCTGCGATTGCTGCCGTGCACAACGTGCACGCCGTACACACCAGAAAAGACGGCGGTCTGTACATACGCTGCCAGGACCGGGACGAACTGGCGCGGCAGGTGACTCTGCACAACGCATCGTTAAACAACATCGCCCCCTCTGTGTTGGAAGCATATACAGAACCGCTGCTGGCCGGACCGCCGGATGAACTCTGGGATTTGATACTGACCAATATTCCCGCCAAAGCCGGCGCTCCGGTACTGAAAGATTTTATCCGCCGTTCTGTTTCCCGGTTGCAGCCTGCAGGCAACGGCAGACAGGGAGGCCGCGTTTTCCTGGTGGTAGTACACACCCTTGCGGACTTTTTCCGGGAACACATAACCGCTGCCTGCGCTGCCACAGACGGCAGTGCAGAACTTTTTCTTGAAAAAAAAAGTCCGGGGCACAGTGTTTTTGTATACGGCAGAAAATCGCCGGATGCTGTTCAAACAACAGAGCCGGTTACTATCGTCCCTGGTTTTTTATCCCGATACCCGTTTTATGTACGCGCCGCCGCTGAATGTGTCATTGAAGACATTCCCGTCCGAATCGAAACCATCCACGGAGCATCCGGTTTTGACGCACCCGGCGGCGCAGTACTGGCTGCGGCAAAACTTGTACAGCGCATAGGATCGCGACAATTAACCGCCGTCAGCGATGCGCCATTCCTCGTACACGAACCGGGGCAGGGCTTTTTTCCCTGTTGGCTTATTCGTTTATCGTTAAGTGAAAACACCCCGTTTCCTCCGCTCGTTCTTTCCGGCAGGAACATCCTTGCGCTGGAAGCGGCGCGTCACAATGCCTCGCAGCTTACAACCATGCCGGTATCCATTGTCACTGCCGTCGATGTACCGTTAGGCGACGGAGTTTTCAGGAAAAAGACTCACACAGAGACACAAAGGCACAAAGATGAGGAGAAATGCGCAGTACTGTTGGAATCGGCAGGCGGCAGAAAATATTCTTTCATCGCCGCTTTTCCGGAACTTCTGCCGCAAAAGTCACTGCCAATTGATCAACTTGACTCCCTGTGGAATGCCTTATCGCAACTGCTAACCGACGGCGGTATCTGTATCGCAGCATTCGGCTCATCTGATGCGGAACGTTTTGACCGGAAAAAACCGGCAGGATTTTCTCGTCTTGGCAGCATAAAACGAAAAGGGTTCCGGGCATTAGCGTATAGATTCAAATAACAAATACTAAATAATAGTGTTGGTTGACAAAACCTAACGGTTTATGTTATGTTTTGTATACCTATGCAATCAATACAAGTATTAAAGACCAATCTGGAAAATTTGGCAAATTCTCAGCATTATTTATTCTCAGTCAGCGATTTTTCTGCTCTTTTTCCGCAAAAATCACTCACCGCTTTGATGGTTTTATTGGGACGTGCGGTAAAAAACGGCAGTTTAGAAAGGGTGTGCCGCGGGTTTTATGTTTATTGCAAAACAACATATCCTCAAGACATGCTGCTGTTCCGACTGGCCGCACGTATGCGGGCGGACTATTTTTGCTATCTTAGTTTAGAATCTGTTTTAAGCGAAGATGGTATTATTTCCCAGGTTCCTTTAGGCTGTGTTACATTGATGACCACCGGGCGCTCTGGCATTATTAACTGCGGCAGATTTGGCAGAATAGAGTTTACCCACACAAAGAAATCACCTGAAGATATTGCCGGTTTTCTTACTTACGATTTTCGTTATGGATTATGGCGGGCATCTGCACAATTAGCTTTGCAGGACTTACACTCAACAGGCAGGGATAAGATGTATGAATTTATTTGAACAGACTGTCAATGCAGTTTTGGCACAACACCAGGAATATACGGTTCTTCGCCCCGCAGTGGAAAAAGAAATTTTACATCAGGATATTTTACGGACATTAAGCAAAGCAGGGCTATTGCAAACATTAACATTTATGGGCGGAACGTGTTTACGTATGTGTTATGGTTTTGCCCGGTTAAGTGAAGATCTGGATTTTACCGGCGGTTTTGATTTTAAGAAAGATGATCTGCGGGATATTGGTGATTTACTTAAAAAAGTTATTTGGCAGAAATACAATGTATCAGTACATGTTACAGATCCGGTTAAGGAAGAAGGAAATACCCACACATGGAAAATAAAAATTGTTACTGCACCGGAACGTCCGGATGTACCGCAACAGCATATCAATATTGATGTTTGCATGCTTCCAAGTTATGAACGCCGCCCTGCAATGATCAGGAATCACTATGGTTTGGAAACAGGTACATCCGGTTTGATAATTATGGCAGAAAGCCTCAGAGAAATCCTGGCCGATAAAATAGTTGCTTTAGCAATGAGGAGCAACAGGGTCATGAACAGGGATTTGTGGGACATATACCAGTTAAAAACCCGTAATACAGAATTTCCCGTAGATTTGGTAAAGCAAAAACTTGTTGATCGGCTGGTTGATTTCTCTTGTTTCAAACAGCGGTATACTGAACGTATAACTCATCTTCAAACAAAACAAAAGGAGTTTTTACGCGAAATGCGGCGCTTCCTCAGCCCCGAAGTTCTTACCGATGAATTAACAGATACAGTATGGTGGGATAATGTATTGTTCGTGCTGAATGATTTTATGGGGCGTTATTTTGTAAGACAGCCATGAAATTTTATAGTGGTGTAACTGGAGCCCCTTGATCTCTCCCGTATATAATGCCATTGTAACAAAATAAAGGAGCCAACCATGTCAACACCTCATATTGCAGCCGAAAAAGGGCAGATTGCCAAAACCGTACTGATGCCCGGAGACCCCCAGCGGGCAAAATTTATTGCCGAAACATTTCTGGAAAATACCGACGAAATTAACCGGGTACGGGGGATGCTGGGTTATACCGGAACGTATAAAGGCAAGCCCGTTACAGTAATGGGAAGCGGTATGGGAATGCCGTCCATCGGTATTTACTCGTATGAGCTTTTTACCCATTTCGATATTGATGCCATTGTCAGAATTGGCTCTGCAGGAGGTTACCGTGATACCCTTAAGCTTTTTGATATAATTCTCGTAACCCAGGCCTACAGCGAATCAACATTTGCCCGCAGTCAGAACGGATTTTCCGGTAATCACATACCATCAGATGAAAGTCTCAACAGCAGGATCAGGGAATCCGCTGCGAAATTGGGGTATCCGCTGGTGGAAGGGACGATTCATTCCAGCGATGTTTTTTATCATGCGGAAAAAGAAGGTTCGTCCCCTGATGGAGACGAGCAGTATTGGCAGCAGGTTATGCGTGAACAGAACTGCCTTGGAGTGGAAATGGAAAGCTTTGCCCTGTTTCATAACGCGAAAGTGACAGGAAAAAAAGCTGCCTGTATCGTAACCGTTTCGGATTTATTTTCGGTCGAACAGCGTGCAACGGTGGAAGAACGTGAAAAAGGTTTTACCCGCATGATGGAAGTTGCGTTAGGGATTTTGTAACTGGTTGAAAAAAAATCACACAGAGGCACAAAGACACAAAGATGAAGAAGGTGAGAATTTTATCCTGGAATGTTAACGGGATCAGGGCTGCGGAAAAATACGGTTTTCTTGACTGGTTTACACAAGAAGCGCCGGATGTACTGTGCCTGAATGAGACGAAGGCCGAGCCGGGACAACTTTCCCCGGGGCTGGTAAACCCGGTCATAGGAAATGTTACCTATAAAAGCTACTGGGCCTGCGCACAAAAACGGGGGTATTCCGGTGTTGCCATTTACAGTAAAACCGAGCCGCTGGAAGTGCGTTTTTTGGGCAAGCCTGAATTTGATAACGAAGGGAGGGCGCTTATTGCCGAATACGATGCGTTTACCCTGATAGCCGCCTATTTTCCCAATTCACAGGATGCGGGAAAACGGCTTGACTACAAACTGGCCTTCTGTGACGCCATATTGCGTCTCTGCAATGCCCTGGTTAAAAAAGGGCGGCACTTCCTGCTCAGCGGCGACTATAACATCGCCCACACACCAATGGATCTTGCCCGGCCAAAGGCCAATGAACGCAGTGCCGGATACCTGCCGGAAGAACGCGCCTGGATGGACAAATTTACCAAAGCAGGACATGTAGACACATTCCGTCATTTTCACCCAGGCGAGCCGGATCATTATACCTGGTGGTCGTACTGGGGGACGGCGCGGGAACGGAATGTAGGATGGAGAATCGACTACCACAGCGTTGACAATGCTTTCCTGCCTAAAGTAACATCATCAATAATAAGGCCCGAAGTGACAGGGTCGGATCATTGCCCGGTGGAGATACATCTTGCTGTATGAAACTTAAATATAACGCTCCGACAATACTTACCTATGCATTTACCTGTTTTTTTGTGATGATCATCACCGTATATCTGCTGCCCGATCTGATTTACAACTGGTTTATGGTTCCCGGCAGACAGGATTTTTCTCCACTCAATCTGCGTAACTGGGTTTCTTTATTTACCCATGTCATCGGTCATTCAGGTTGGAGCCATCTGGGAAGAAATTTTTCGATAATTCTTCTCGTTGGTCCCATGCTGGAGGAAAACCACGGATCTGTCCCCCTTCTTATCATGATCGCCATAACTTCGGTGATTACCGGTATCCTCAACGTGATTTTTTTTAACACTGCCCTCATGGGCGCTTCCGGCGTAGCCTTTATGATGATTCTGCTTGCTTCGTTTACCAATTTTTCCCGGGGCGAAATACCGCTTACATTCCTCCTTGTTCTGGTGCTGTACCTTGGCGACCAGATACTCAGTTCATTCGGCACAAGCAATATCTCCCATTTTGCCCATATCGCCGGAGGCTTTTGCGGCAGCCTTTTTGGTTTCTTCCATCCACCCAAAAAATAGGTTATACTCATTAATATGAGAAAAGAATTTTTACCGTTTGATACAGTGCGTAACAATGCGCTTAAACTTGCCTATCACATTTATTGTGAAGGGTTTGTTCCGGATGTCATATATGTTTCGCTCAGGGGCGGCGTGTATATGGGTAATGTTATCAGCGAGTATTTTAAGATTGTACATAAAGACAGGCGCCCGATATATTATGCAGCGGCGGTTGCTCATTCATATACCGGTGTCGCCTGTGCGGATCAGGTGAGGATAGACGGCTGGACATATTCACCGGAATTTCTGCGGGTTGGGGACAAGGTATTGCTCGTGGATGACATTTTTGACTCCGGCAGGACTATCAACTGTGTGGCGCAGGCAATTCTTGACTGGGGAATTCCCCGCGAAGATCTCAAAATTGCCGTACACGATTACAAATATTTTACCGATAAGCCGAAGCAGCTTCCCATCCAGCCTGATTACTGGTGCCGCAGGTACGATACATCCGTTAATGACGAGGATTATTGGATTCATTACATGAGCCATGAATTGGTAGGTCTTTCACGGGAAGAAATCGAGGAAAACTACTACAAACAGGATCCGGAGTTGCACCAGGCAATGGAGTTGTTGGTAGAGAAAAGTGGATAGTGAGAAGTGAAGTGCGGTATTGACGAAGCAGGGAGGGGGCCGCTGGCCGGGCCGGTGTGTGCGGCGGCGGTTGTGCTGCCTGCCGGTTTTCCCGGCGATCTGCTCGACGATTCCAAAAAACTCAAAGAACAACAACGTGAAAATTTACGTAAGCTAATTGTTGACAGGGCAGTTGCCTGGGGAGTGGGCTGGGCGACTCATGTTGAAATTGATTCGATTAATATTCTGCAGGCAAGTTTGTTAGCAATGCAAAGGGCATTTCAAAACCTGCATCTGCCGGCATCGGGCGGCAGCGCTGGGCAATGGCCCGACAAGCTGGAAACTGAAACCCCGTTCGGCAGGGCATTTGATCCGGCAGAGCTGCCGGCCGGTTTGAGAGCCGTTGTTGACGGCCTCCATTCGCCGGAGCTCCCCATTCCCTGCACCGCTCTCGTAAAAGCCGATGCTTCTGTCCGCGAAGTGATGGCAGCCTCAATCCTCGCTAAAACTGCCAGGGACCAACTTATGGAACACTACGGCAGGCTATACCCCCATTACGGTTATGAGCGGCACAAAGGTTACCCGACAAAACGCCACCGGGAACTGATAGTGCAGTACGGACCATCGCCGATTCAGCGGATAACTTTCCGGTGTGAATAGGATTGCTACGGTTCGAATCCCTTTGTTTTTGGTTTTGTTATTAGTTTTGGAGATAAGGGGATTCGGCTTCCGTCGGCTCACGTCCTGTTCGCCTCCTCCAGCCCGCCTCCGCAATCCCGCTGCATCCATGCAGCGCCTTATTCTAACAAGGCGTTGCCTTGGAATTTATGTAGGATTGCTGCGGTTCGAATCCCTTTGTTTTTATACTGGAGATAAGGGGATTCGAACCCCTGGCCTCATTTCTAATTCATTATCCAATAAGGAATTAGAAGCAGGTAAATGGCAAGGTATAAATAAGGTCTAACCTTTATATAGATGCCACTTTGGCACCTATGGTAATTTCCGGCTTACCAATCATACCGATTGAGCCTAACCCTAACAGGGTTGCTTTACCATAGCGGAGAACAGTTTAAATGTCAAATACGATATGGGTTATGTAGCGTTATTCTGTTACCAGGCATAAAAAATGCGACATTACCAACGACCCCAATGATTGGGCAGCCAAACATGGGAACCCTCAGTATATTTTGAACTTCCTTGTATCAGTTATTTCTGTTATTATGAAGATGAGGTGAACGATGCCAATGGCATGATCGAACCCCTGCATGGCTTTGGATATATACGGAGATACCATTATGGGCTGTGATATGGATTTATACATTGAAAAACGCACCCCCGGCGGTTCTTGGGTGCAAGTTGAAGATTTCCCGGATATTTATTCCGACCAAAATTATAATTTATTTGCCATCCTCGCCGGCATCCGCAACGAACACGGACTTGAATCTATCGATTTCCCTCGCGGCGTACCTTCCAATGTATCTCATACGGTCGGCCAGTTATCCCGAAAGTATCCCGGATACCACTCCCACTCTCATTTCACTGTTAAGCAGCTCTGTGAGTATGACTGGAACAAACAACATGCCATTCACGGATTCGTAAGCGTTGACGGCTATAAATATTTTAAAGAGCATGGCCATCCTGTTAGTTACAGCCGGGACGTACACGGCGACAAAGTCGAGTTCATTACGAATGACGAGATGGACGCTCTTATAAAAGATACGTCATTTGATTCAGCTAAATCTTACTATACTAATATTCAATGGCAAATGTCTTACGCTGATCTAGCCGGCAGCTTTCACCATCCCTTTCTTTCCCGGTTACAGGAATTAGCCGGAGACGACAAAGAGTCCGTTCGCATTATATTTTGGTTCGATGGATATTGAGAAAATGGGAGCCAAAGACGGCGATAAGGCTATTGGTTTGACAACAGATTGTTCTTAACGGTATAGTGAATATAGTAGAAATTGAGGAGAATATACTATGGAACTTACCCTAACGGTTCCGGATATGGCAAATCTATCTCAGGTTGATGCCCAATATTATTCGCTATAAAGCTCTTTGAATCTGAAACCCTATCTCTTGGAAAAGCTGCTGAAGTTGCTGGACTTTCATACCGCACTTTTTACGATCTGCTTATCCGATATGGCGTTTCTGTTGTCTCCATGATCGAGGAAGAAGTAATTGATGATATAGCGAATGTTGATAGCACTGTATCCATCTGGTCCGATTGTTTACTAAGTAATAGTTTAAGGCAGGCGTTTGCTTGCCTTTTTTTTTGAAATTATTCCTTCATCGCTTTTTGTTTGTTTTCCTGACTTAGTCTCATGTTAAGCCCTCCTATAAATGATTTACTAAAAATATATTGCGCTTGTGCGGAAGAGGCATATACGTAATTTCTGCAAATTTGCGGCAGTTTGACCGTGAACCGCATAATGGATTTTATTTTATACCTTTCCAAAAAATGTCGGCATTAACAAATAGTATTTATACAAACCTGTATTAAGAGCAGAGTAATTCGGGAGAAGTGTTTTTTGCAATTACTTCAACCATAAACCAGAACCCTTATCCCATTTTCCTTTAAACAACACATCGGCAGCCAAGGATTCATAAACTGGTAATAGAAATCTATTGATAGCTGCTATAATGACAGTAAAATCCATAGGCACATTAGCAATGCCTGTCCTGCATCGGAATGCTTGCCATTGTTCTTGTTTTGCTGCTATCAACGGAAACTCATCTATGAAAACCATAGGATTCGAAGGAAAGTCTGTATTTCGGTTTTGAAATGTCTGAACAATAGCCTCAGACAGGGAGGATCCGTCAAATTCACAACTGCGGCTTAATTCGTAAATATCATAGAAATCTTTCATCCGGCTATTAAGATCGGCTAGATAAACGATGGCCTGGAATTTTTCGGCAATGACCGATTCTAACGAATAGGCTTTCAATCGGGGAGGTTCCATGTCCAAAAGCGTAGGGTAGATCATATCGACTGGCTGTGGAACGATAACGTCATCAAATCCTATGTCAAACTGTAAAACGTGGCGGCTGCGATCAAGATGTGCTGTCAATTTTATTCGTAACCCTTGATAATCCGCACCTTCCTTTATCCGTTCAACAGTTATTTTTTCTTTGTCAAAAGATACCGCGTCATTTACCGGAATAGATACGATTTCTTTAAAAATCCTGACTAGTTCAACAGGGTTGTTTTTTATTTTTTTTGCCAAAAAATCAATGTCTCTGGTAGCGCGAGCTTGGTTTGCAAGCACAGTATACAACAGAATACCGCCTTTCAAGATAAAGTTACCGGCATAAGGCGATAAGGAGAGGCGGTACAAAAGGCGTTCAATAAAGTAGTGTAATAAGAAAAAATTAAAGTCTTTAGCGGAAGATTCAGCTTCTTTTTTGAGTCGTGCTCTGACGCTCTCAGCAGAAACCGGAGCGGGGTTGCTTTTCATGCAGCCAGCACCTCCAAATATGGGAAGATCACTCCTTTTATATCAAGCGTTTCAGCGTATTCTGATAGCCTTTGCAGATTTTTCTTTCCAGCCATATAGTTTTTAAGAACTTCAAAAGCGCAATCTTTCCCAATTTGCTTTCTCATTCGGAGAAAATCACAGACCGTGCGTTCCCGGTCATAAATTTTGAGCGGGTACTTGCCGCCTTTTATTATTTGAATACCAACTCCGTAAATCCGCGGGATTGCTTTATATATTTTTACCTGAAGATCTGCAGGCAGTATGGGGACACGTTTTTGGACCGGCAGTGTTATATCAATTCTTTGCGGCACTACGCTAGAAAGATCATGATATTGCGCCGCTGAAAAAAGCGATATGACGGCATCAGGGACCAGGGCAGAGAGTATTTCGTATGTATCTATATCATGGAGCTTCGCTGGCGCTATATAGTACCCCCTGCGGATGCGGTGCAGATGGCCCAGCCGGATGAGTTCATCGGTATCCTTGCTGCAAAAACCAGCGGAACGCAGGGCTGAGGTGCGAATAACCGGGCCTTCCGCTTTGCAGAGGCCGGTGATTTTGTCGAGGCGATTACTGGTCATTATATTACCTCCATAATGTACTCGTACATTATCATACTGATACGTTTTGATAATTAAAGAATAGTCTTAAAAGGGCTCATTGTCAACATTTTTCAAACCTAACATGGTTCTGAATGTCTTTCTAAACGAGTAAAACGAGATGCCTTTGCTGGCATCTTTTATTTCTTTTACGTCATTATGCAATGCCTAGATGTCAACGCTATTTTTCAGTAATTCTTTCTCAACGGAAGAAACATTAAATGTTTCTGAATAATTTTACCTGTTTTTAGACCTTTTTTTTATTCCGATTTTGCTAATTCATTTCTGCATAAGGAATTAGCTGCACATTTTTCATGGAGATAAGGGGATTCGGCTTTCGTCGGCTCACGTCCTGTTCGCCTCCTCCAGCCCGCCTCCGCAATCCCGCTGCATCCATGCAGCGCCTTATTCTAGCAAGGCGTTGCCTTGGAATTTATGTAGGATTGCTGCGGTTCGAATCCCTCAGTTTATGGTTTTGTTATTAGTTTTGGAGATAAGGGGATTCGAACCCCTGGCCTATTGATTGCGAACCAATCGCTCTACCAACTGAGCTATATCCCCGGATGATATGTTTATATAATCAAAAAAGGGCTTTTTCGTCAAGATTGATGATTATGAACTATCCCTTGACAGAACCTAAAACTCCGGCAACAAAGAACTTTTGCAAACAGAAGAACAGTATGACAGTCGGTAGGGTGCAAATGGTCACCGCCAGCATCAGTATTCCGTAGTCTGTTGTATAACCCGATGTAAGGCTTGTTATTAATAATGTCATGGTTCTGCTTTCTTCCCTCTGCATAATGATAAGCGGCCAAAGATAGCTGTTCCAGTTATTCATAAATGTGACGATTCCTGCAGCAACAACAGTAGGAAACATAACAGGAAGGTATATTCTGGCATAAATCCCGAATTCACCCAGCCCGTCAACCCTGGCAGCCTGGACCAATTCGGCAGGAAAAGACATACTGCTTTGCCTGAAAAAGAAAATAAGAAAGGCTGTAGAAACGGTAGGTAAAATAAACCCCACAGTTGTATTCAGCAAACGACCCATGCTGAACATCTGAAAAAGCGGAACCATGACAGAGGCAAACGGTATCATCATGGAAAGAAGCAGAACAGACATTATCTTGTCTTTATTTTTAGTCCTGTAGGTTACAAAACCATAACCTGCCATTGAACAAATAAACAGGCTGGCAAGAGTGCCGACAGCCGTGTTTCTGAATGAATTCCAAAATGCATTTCCCACATTTACCGTTGCAAACAGTTTTTTAATATTTTCAAACAGATGAGCGCCGATAAATACATTACCCCTGATAATATCTATGCTGCTGTTTGTAGCTGCCAAAATCATCCAGATAAAAGGAAGACATGAAAAAAAACAAACAATAACCAAAAATGTGTACATTAACCAGTTATTGATGTTCAGATATTTTCTCATGATCTATCCCCGATTTTTATTTGAATAAACGAAAGAAGGGCTACCGCAAACAGTATCATGTAGGAAACTGCCGCGGCATAGCCGAATTGAGGGTTAAATACAAATGACAGGTTGTAAATGTATTGTGATATGGTAATTGTTGCGTTTCCCGGCCCACCGCCGGTCAGGTTTCTTACTTCGTCAAAAAGCTGCAATGTTCCGTTTGTGGACATAATAGCGGTAAGAAGGATGATTGGTCTTAATAACGGAAGAATTATTTTTGTAAACTGCTGAACCGGTGAAGCGCCGTCTATTTTTGCAGCTTCATAAATTGAGTGATCTATGCTTTGCAGCCCTGCCAAATAAAATATGGTGTTATAACCTGTCCAGCGCCATGTTATTACAAGGATAATTATTACTTTTGCCCATACTGGATGTGTTAACCAGCTTACCGGATTGGAAATAAGACCAATTTGCAATAAAAGCGCGTTTGCAATTCCATCTACGGCAAAAAATGATCTAAAGACCATCGCGGAAGAAACCAGTGCGGTTGCACATGGCAGAAAAACCAACGTCCTGAAAAAACCTTTGAATTTCAAACGGGGGTTGTTCAGGATCGATGCCAAAATCAATGCCAGTAAAAGCATGACCGGAACCTGGACTATTAGATACGTAAATACATTGGCAACAGAACTTAAAAATGTTGTGTCCTGAAACAGCCGGTAATAATTTCTAAAGCCGGTAAAACGCAGATTATTGCCAAGTCCTGACTGCAAAGACAGGATAAAGGCATTTACCATCGGGTAGAAGGAAAAAATAAAGATCAATAAAACGGCGGGAAGAATAAAAAACCATCCCCACCGGCCGGTTTTTTCCCCCATGCTTTTATACTTCATTTTTCCTTCTACCTGTCAGGCTTAAACAAGATCATTGCTCAATAATAAATTCTGTTTCCCTTTGCGCTCTTTCGAGAGCCGTATCAATATCGGTCCCCCGTACTATTTCGTTAAGGGCCAGGGCGACAAAGTTTCTGGCTTCATAATTGAAAATACCGTATTTGATTAACGGGACATTTGAGGCATACCCGACAATATCCTGAAAAATTCTCTGTCCGCCAAAGAACTCATTCGGCTGGCTGTACGCTGCAGAATTACCCGCAGGGAGCCATGTGCCGATTGCGCCCGAAGAAGGCAGAATTGTTTCGTATAACTCAATGCTGCCGGCAAATGTTGCATTAAGGAAATCAATGGCCAAATCGGAATTCGGGGAACTTGCAAGAACAACCCAGCTTGAACCGCCGACACTGGAATAGTTTACGCCTCCGGGAATATTAAGCCTCGGAGTCCTTACTACAGCCCAGCTGCCCGACTGTGAAGCCGCAGCGGAAATGGAGCCCACTATCCAGCAGCCGTTTACCGTTGATGCTACGCTTCCGGTGTTCAGGCTGGCAATATAGGCATTCCAATCGGCAACAAGCATGATAACTTCCGCATCAACAAGAGCTTTATAAATTCTGGCTGCTTCCCTAAGGGCTGTATTATTGACTATATCCACATCGCCCTCACTGTCAAAGAACCATACACCGGCGCTTTGAAGCATTAAAGGTACCAGGTCGTTTTCGTTTCCAACAGCCGATAACATGGGAATGCCTGTTTGTTCCCTTACAATTATTGCCAGTTCAATAAACCGATCCCAGGTAATATTATCAAAATCGCTTACCGTAAGACCTGCTTGTTCAATAATGTCACTCCTGAGGAATGTGGCGCTTGCTCCATTGTCAAAGGGGACTCCATAATGTATTCCGTCAATGGTTCCTACATCAACCTTGTATTGGGCAAATTGACTAAAATCAATTTTTCCGTTTAGCGGTTCAAAAGCGCCCGCAAATGTGGTTGCATTCTTCTGAATGGCATTATCCTGCATGAGAATAATATCAGGTAAATTCCCCGTTTGCCTAGACGAAAGTGATATTGACAGCCTTTGCTGAATATCTTCCCATGCGGTTTCAACTACATTAATGGTTATTTCCGGGTTATCCTGCCGGTAAATTCGTGCAGCTTCGTTTACTGCGTACACATTAAATGTAGGGTCCCAGCACCAAACCGTAATTGTATTCGGATCCGATTGCTTTTCGCAGCTAATAACCAGGCTAACTGAAGTAAAAATGCACATTGTCAAAAAAATAGAAAAAAATCTTTTCATTTCAGGGTCTCCTTAATGGTAAATTTACTTTCAATTGTAATGTGAACAGATAGAACTTGCAAGTACAGTATTTACAAAAAAAACCGGCAGGGCTGTTATCAGCTTCTGCCGGTATAATTAATCAATGCTGCGTGCGGTTAACCCGCCTTTCGGCTTACACGTTTAGATCTTTCTCAATCTTGTCAAGCTCTTCATAAAGGACTTTGGGAAGCCTGTCGCCGTACTGGGGATAGTAATCCTTGCGTATTGATGCAATTTCTCCCTTCCAGCCTTCGGTGTCAACAGAAGTAAGTTCAGCCATCATTTCGGCGCTTACACCTGCGGGCGGTTCGATGGAACCGGGCTTGGGCAGGTTGCCGATGGCTGTCTCAACGCAGTTGTTTACGCCGTTGCAGCGGTCGAATATCCATGCCAGTACGCGGGAGTTTTCACTGTAACCGGGCCACATGAATTTTCCTTCCTTGTTTTTGCGGAACCAGTTGACAAAGAAAATTTTGGGCAGCTTGTCACCATGACCTTCGTCTTCGGCTTTTTTACCCAGTTTGATCCAATGGGCAAAATAGTCGCCCATGTTGTATCCGCAGAAGGGCAGCATGGCAAAGGGGTCGCGGCGGACAGTGCCGGCTGCAGCAAGGTCAAGGGCTGCGGCGGTTATTTCAGAACCGGTGATGGAACCCATAAAGACACCGTGCACCCAGCTCTTGCTTTGGTTCACCAGGGGAACTGTGGCAGCTCGGCGGCCTCCGAAGAGGAATGCGCTGATGGGCACGCCTTTGGGGTCTTCCCATTCCGATGCAATAACCGGACACTGGCTGGCAGGGGCGGTAAAACGGGCATTGGCATGGGCAATTGGTTCATCGGCGGGTTTTTTATCAGTTTTTGGAGCCGGCCGTTTATTGCCTTTCCAGTCGATGATTGTTTCGCCCGGCGCGCCATAGCCGATCTCCTCCCACCAAATATCGTTGTCTTCGGTAAGGCCGCAGTTGGTGAAGATCGTGTTTTTTTCGATTGATTTCATTGCGTTGTAGTTTGAATGATCGCTGGTCCCTGGAGCAACTCCGAAGAAACCTGCCTCCGGGTTGATGGCATACAGGCGGCCGTCTTCTTTGAATTTCATCCATGCGATGTCATCGCCAATGGTCTCTACTTTCCAGCCCGGCAGCGTGGGTTGCAGCATGGCAAGGTTTGTCTTGCCGCATGCCGAGGGTAAAGCGCCGGTTATGTATTTTACCTCGCCCTTAGGGTTGGTGATTTTTAGGATAAGCATGTGCTCGGCAAACCAGCCTTCGTCTCTTGCCAGTACCGAAGCGATACGCAGTGCCAGGCACTTTTTCCCCAGAAGGGCGTTTCCGCCGTAGCCTGAACCATACGACCAAATTTCGTATGTGTCCGGGAAGTGGCTGATAAACTTTTTCTGTACATCCGGTTCGCAGGGCCATTTGCCGTTGTCGCTTTCGCCTTCGGCAAGCGGTTTGGCAATGGAATGGATACAGGGCACATAGAAACCATCGGCGCCCAGTACATCCAAAACTTTTGATCCCACCCTGGTCATAATGTGCATATTGACCACAACATAGGGGCTGTCGGTGATTTCAATACCGATTTTGGCAATATCCGAGCCGACAGGTCCCATGGAGAATGGTATAACGTACATGGTGCGGCCTTTCATGCAGCCTTTGTATTGTTCAAGCATTGTCTCTTTCAGCACTTTAGGATCTGTCCAGTTATTGTTAGGGCCGGCATCGATCTTTTCTTTGCTGGCTATAAAGGTACGGCTTTCCGCGCGCGCTACATCCGAGGGGTCCGACCTAAAAAGGTAACAGTCTGGTCTTTTTTCTTTGTTTAAAGGTGTGCCAAGTCCGGCATCTACCAGGGCTTTTAACATTCTGTCATATTCATCCTGGGTACCGTCGCAAATTTCGACAGAAGCCGGTGTCAGGATGCCTGTCCATTCTTCGACCCATTTCTTAAGTCCCGCGTGTTTTAGTTCGTTTACATTCATAAGTTACTCCTATTTAGCTTTTTCTCAGACTATAGAAATGCTGTATAAATTGCAAGGGGGTTTGCCGGTAGGTTGGTTGACATTTTATCAAAAAAAGACATTAATGATAGTGGGGACAATGTATAGTAAAAAGAACTGGTCTGATTATAGATTAATTAATCGCCGGAAACGAATGGTAATTATCGCTGTTTCGTTGTTTATTGCCGGTATAGTTGTAACAGCTTCTGTTCAGTTTGCCGGGAGATTAAGGGGTGTGGTAAAAATAGAGCGCAGAGAACTATTGCGGCTGTGGGATTCCGGGCTTTTTGAAGAAGTGTATGAAATGAGCGCAAATGCCCTGGTTTCCCGCCCAATGGATTATTTCCTCCTGACCATGCACGGGTTTTCTGCCTATCAGCAGGGGCTTTCCCAAATAAACACTCTGAATGCAGCGCAATATTTCGATGACTGCGTATGGTCACTGCGAAAAGCCATGCTGATCAGGAATTCGGCGAGTGACGGACGGCTGTACTATGTCCTGGGAAAAGCATACAATTACAAAGGGGAAAGTTTTGCCGATCTTGCGGTTAAATATCTGGAAAAAGCCAGGGAATTATCGTTTAATGCTGCCGACATCCCCCAATTTCTGGGTATGGCGTATGCCTCAATTGGTGATTATCGGAACAGCGTAGCATCATTTACCGAGGCTCTTGGGAATGAAGGGGAACTGGGACCATCTGCTTTGCTGCTTTATTCCATAGCCGGATCATATCTTGTTTTGGATGAATTGGATATTGCACGGGCATATTTGCAGCGCTGTATTTCAATTTCCCAGGATTCAAGGACCACTATGTCGGCGCGTTTATTATTTGCCGAAGTTATGCGGAAATCCGGCGATTTTGAAGAGGCCAGGACGCAGTTGCAGGCTGTCCTTAA
Source organism: Treponema sp. (assembly GCA_009777735.1). Lineage (GTDB taxonomy): Bacteria > Spirochaetota > Spirochaetia > Treponematales > Breznakiellaceae > WQXQ01. The sequence continues at coordinate 66,736 of WRLF01000013.1, read as the reverse complement.
TGAAGCCGGTGAAAATGCAGAAGCCCGTTACCAAATGGGCGAGTTGTATGCCATCCAGGGAGAGACAACCCGCGCCCGTGCCGAATGGCGGCTGGCGCTTAGGGTTGATCCAACCCACGTAGGAGCCAGAACACGGCTCTCAATATAAGTTGAGATTAAAAAAGGAGTGTATATGTTTGGCAGGAATTCATCGGATTTGGGTATTGATTTAGGGACGTGTAATACCATTATCTATATTCGAAACAAAGGCATTGTGCTGAAAGAGCCTTCTGTAGTAGCGGTAGAATTGGGAACAAAAAAAGTTATGGCTGTCGGCTCTGACGCAAAACGCATGCTCGATAAAACCCCGGGGCATATAAAAGCAATACGGCCGCTGCGGGACGGGGTAATAGCCGATCTTGAATCGACAGAAAAAATGATCCGCTACTTTATTTCCCGTGTACTGCCCCGGTACCGGTTTGTCAAACCGAGAATGGTTGTCGGTATTCCATCCTGCACAACCGAGGTTGAACGCAGAGCTGTCGAAGAATGCGCTTACAAAGCAGGGGCACGGGAAGTAATCGTTATCGAAGAAAGCCTGGCGGCTGCCATTGGCGCTGATATTCCCATTGGAGAGCCGGCCGGTCACATGATCTGCGACATTGGCGGGGGTACAACAGAAATATCCGTTATATCACTGGGAGGTATGGTCGTTGCCAATGCTATCAGGTTGGGCGGGGATGAATTTGATGAAGCGATTATAAAATATGTCAGAACGGTGAACAACCTTATCATTGGGCAGCAAATGGCCGAACATCTGAAAGTATCAATAGGCAATGCCGTTCCCGATAAAGAAATTGAAGAGATCGAGGTAAAGGGAACGAACGCCGCAAATGGTTTACCCCAGCGGTTTAAAATCGGTTCCGATCAGATCAGGGAAGCCCTGCGTGATCCCATCAATCAGGTTATAGATAATATTAAATCTACTCTGGGGCAAACCCCGCCCGAACTTGCGGCAGATATTGTTGAACGGGGTATAGTGATGACCGGCGGCGGTTCATTGTTAAAAGGACTGGACAAGCTGATCGCTACAGAAACCGGCGTTCCGGTATTTATTGCGGAAAATCCGCTGGATTGTGTAGCACTTGGGTCAGGCAAATATTTTGAATTTATGAAAGGCGTTGACAGTTCCAAAAATATCTATGACATCCTGAACGGGTAGTAAATGAAAAAAAGGGGGGGAACATCATCGGGAACGCCGGCTGTCAAGAAACGTTTGGGGCCGGAAAGCTATGTCTTCATTGCACTGATGCTGATTTCCTTTTCCATGCTGTTTGTCTCTACCCGCGACCTCATGTTCAACTTTCGTGATGCGGGGCTGACCATGTTTTCCGGTGTGCGCGGCGGAGTATCCGAGGTGTCTTCATTTGTTACGAACACCGTTCTTTTCATGCAGGAATTGACAAAAGCCAGAGATGAAATTACCGAACTGCGTGAACAGCTTATCCGTTACGAACAGCTTGAACGCAGTTCTGCGGAGATAAACGAAGAAAACCGCCGCCTGCGTGAACAACTTGCATTTTCACAGGAATTGGATTACAGCCACATTCCCGCCAAGCTGATAGGCAGGGATCCGGATAACCTATATTCCGCGCTGGTCATCAATAAAGGCCGCCATTCGGGTGTTTCAAGGGATATGGCGGTTATCGCCTGGCATGGCGGAACTCAGGCATTGGTGGGAAAAGTAATTGAGGCAAGGCGTTTTGACAGCCTGGTAATGCCCCTGTATGATGCCAGCCTGCACATTGCATCCCGTTTTGCCGCTTCACGTTATGAAGGTATTGTAGAAGGGCAAGGTAATCCCGATACCCCTGTGCGTATGCGGTATATTCCCAAACGGGCAATGGACGAAATCAGCCAGGGCGACATGGTAATTACCAGCGGAATGGGTGCGGTATATCCGCCGGGGATTAATATTGGCAGGGTAACCAATGTAGCTTACCATGAATATGAAATTACCATGGAAGTTGAAATTGAGCCTTTGATTGACTTTTCACGCCTGGAATATGTTTTTGTACTGGAGTTGATGTATCCGTTATTGGAAGATGATTTACAGCCGGATTCCCCGGAGGAAGTAAGTCAATGACAAGAAGCATTGTATGGGCCGTTATTTTCGGCCTTGTCGCCGCCATCCTCCAGTCAACGCTGTTGTCCCGTCTTGCGGTGTATGGAGCGAAGCCCGATTTAGTTCTGGGAATAATTGTTTATTCCGCCTATGTCAACGGGATGATGACAGGGCAGTTATCGGGTTTCTTCTGTGGAATAGTGCTTGATTTCCTCACCGCCGCTCCCTTTGGCCTTAATGCATTTATCCGCGTAATAATCGGTGCACTTACCGGTTTGATGAAGGGAACATTCTTTTTGGATATTTTTATCCTTCCCATGACCCTCTGCGCCGCAGCAACAATTGCCAAAGCAATAATCCTGTTTTTACTAAATTTCATTATGGGCAATTCTGTCCTTACCTATCAGCTTGCCGCTCCGACATTGTGGGTAGAGCTTGCCTTTAACACATTAACTGCGCCGATCTTATTTGCCTTTCTCAGACGTTTTAAATTTTTTCTGGCGAGGAGGAGCTGAATGATTTCCCATGACGAAGATATACCGCAGGGAAAACCGGAAATGCGGATCGGATTCCTGAGGTTTTTTTTTATTATCGTTTTTATTTTATATGGGATGCGTCTGTTCAATATGCAAATTCTGTCCAGCGAGCAGTACCAGGCTCATGCTCAGGACATATCCCGCCGTACCGAAGTGCTGCCTCCCCAGCGGGGTGAAATTTACGATCGCAGCTATACGGAGCCGCTTGTATTGAATACCGATTCCTTTGCGGTAAGTATAGTTCCCGCAGAAGTTCCTGCCGAAAACATACCGGATCTTATAACCGATGTCGCTGCCGTTTTAAACATATCCGCATCAGATATTGAGGCAAGAATTCCGCCGCATCTCTATCGGTTATACCAGCCTGTCGAAATTGCAGTTAACGTACCTTTTGCGACAATTGCCGCCCTTGCCGAACGAAGAGAATCCCTTCCGGGAGTTTCATGGTACAGCAAGCCGCTGCGCAATTATGAGGATTTAGGAAGCCTTTCCCATATCGTCGGTTATGTCGGAGAAATAACAAGAGATGAATTGATGCAGCTGCATAATTATGGTTACCAGCAGGGAGAGCTGATCGGCAAAATGGGGATAGAACTCCAGTATGACGGACTATTAAGGGGCAAGCCCGGCATGGAAACACGTACCGTTGATGTACGGGGCAGACGGATGCCCGGATTGGGTGAACGTATTCCTCCCGAAATGGGAAAAAATCTTGTATTGACCATAGATCGGCGGATTCAAAAACTGGCGGAAGAAGCGCTTGGAGAACGGATGGGCGCCGTTGTAGTACTGCGTCCGGGTACAGGGGAAATACTCGCGATTGTTTCCTATCCCTGGTATGATCCCAATATTTTTACCCAGGGAGGGCGCAGTGAATTCCAGCAGCTTATTAACGATCCCAACAGGCCTTTCATCAATCGTGCCATACAGTCAAGTTACCCTCCCGCTTCCACATTCAAGATCGTGATGGCAACGGGGATGCTCAATGAAAATGCCATTCCTCTGGACCGTGGTGTAGACTGTTCAGGCGAGATTCAATTCGGCAACAGGACATGGCGCTGCCATTGGCGCTGGGGGCACGGACGGCTGAATCTGTACAATGCCCTGGTGCAATCCTGCAATATTTACTTTTGGCAGGTTGGACGTGACAATCTGGGTGTAGAAAACATCATTGCATATTCCAGGGATTTTGGTTTGGGAGCCGTTACCGGTATTGATCTGCCTGGTGAAACAGCCGGATTTATCCCCACACCGCAATGGAAGTCCCGCCGTTTCCATGAACGATGGGTGGCAGGCGATACCATGAACATGTCCATAGGGCAGGGCTGGGTTCAGGTAACTCCGCTCCAGTTGGCAAATGTTGTCGCTATGGTGGTCAACGGCGGCAAAATATATCAACCTCATCTGCTTAAAGAAGTACGAGATCCGGTAACGAATGAAATTGAACGGGAAGTAACGCCGACACTCATTCACACCAGTGATGTTGAACCGAGAGTTTTTGATTTTATCCGCCGGAATATGCGGGGTGTTTTTACGGACGGAACTGCCCGTACTTTACATGCCAGGGCAGTCCAGATTGCCGGCAAGACAGGAACAGGCGAAGTTGGTTTACAGGATCGCTGGCATTCATGGTTTGCCGCTTATGCTCCCTATAATTCCAGCAATCCCGATGAACAGGTTGTCGTTTCGGTTATTGTTGAAGCGACTAACCGCTGGGAATGGTGGGCTTCTTATGCCAGTACCATTATTTTTCAGGGAATATTCGCCAACCAAACATACGACGAAGCGCTGCAGGTTCTTGGCTGGCAGCACCTTGATCCCAATCCGGGGCGCAGAGAATGAAAATCAGGGATTTTCTTGCAATTGATTATTTAGTTTTACTGCCGGTCATTACTTTGATTGTAATGGGCATCATGTTCATTTATTCCTCCGGGATTAACGCTGAAGGGGTAATTGTTTCCACAGAATATGTAAGGCAGATTGTATGGGCTTCACTTGGCCTGGTTATTGCCCTGACTCTTGCCATGACAAACTACCGCCGTTTCTACAATATTTCAATGTACGTGTACCTTTTTTCATTAATCCCGCTTGTATACACGATTGTTTTTAATCAGATGGTTCAAAACGCACGCTGGATACGAATAGGAATTTTTGGATTGCAGGCATCGGAATTTGTAAAAATCACTACCATTGTTTTTCTCGCCCGGTACCTTGCCGATACGCAGCGCGCCCCCCGCACTTTTCTTCGTTTTATAGTTTCGTGTGCTATAGTACTAATCCCGATGATGTTAATTCTTGTCCAGCCGGATTTAGGCACCGCTCTTGTTTATGTACCTATACTTATTTTTATGGTTTTTGTTGCCGGTTTATCAATGCGTTATGTAATTTTTTTGATATCAAGTATTGCGCTTATTGGTTTACTGACAGTCCTGCCGCTTTGGCAAACTTTTATTCTGCAAAGATCCCTGCCCATTCTTTCTATTTTAACGAATCCCCGCCTTATATTAATTGTAATCATGGCTCTTGGTCTCATCGTGGTTATTGCCCTGTTTGGCTTGCGTAAATTTAAAAAACGATATTTTTTCTGGATAATTTACGGTGTTTCAATTGTTATTTTATCGCTGGGAGCTTCTTATGCCGCACGCGGAGTGCTGAGAAATTACCAGATAATGCGGCTTATTGTGTTCCTTGATCCCAGTGTGGATCCCCGCGGTGCGGGCTGGAATATTATTCAGTCTGTTACTGCTATCGGCGCCGGCGGGCTTTCCGGACAGGGTTTTCTGCAGGGGACACAGAGTAACTACCGTTATCTTCCCGGACAAAGCACCGATTTTATCTTTTCAATATTTTCGGAAGAAATGGGTTTTGTCGGCGGAATTATCGTTTTTCTCCTGTTCCTGATCATCTGTCTGCGGCTGCTGCGGATTATTAAAACTACTTCAGATCCCTATGCCTCATACATTTGCGCCGGGCTTGCAGGCATGTTCAGTTTCCATTTTCTTATCAATGTCGGTATGACCATGGGTATTATGCCGGTAACCGGCATCCCCCTTGTTTTTATGTCATACGGAGGGTCTTCCCTTATTTCGGCAATGGCAGGAGTTGGATTGGCATTAAGCATTCATGTCAGAAGGTATTTCCAGTAGTATTAGGCCGATGATTATGGAAATGTCACGTACACAAGATGAATTCAGGATCTGTCCTCAATGCGGTATATCAGTTTTGCCAGGCTTACACCTGCCTGTTTCAGCAAATAATTTTCCATCTGGCTGACAAGCTCTTCCGTTCCGGGTATCGTGCGGACATCGTCAATGAGATGGACAAACAGCGGATCCCGGTCTTCCAGCATGGTTTGCAGCTTTGTTAACAGTTCAAGGCTCTGCTTTTTGTCAAGCTTTTGTTTTTGCGGTAATGGCTCGGATTCCTCTTCCCGGCTTTGGAGTTCCGTTATAACTGCGCTAAACTCATCATGCAAATGATTCATTTGTACCGGCGAAAATAATGTTGCACCCTCTTTCAGAAGCTGTTCCATACCGGCGCAGGTTTCCTCCAACGCTGTTTTTTCAATCAGCGCCGCATGGCCTCTAAGGGTATGCAGCAACCGGCATGCCAAAACAGTATCCCCTGTTTGCATGGCAGCTGCAATTTTATCAAATGTATTCTTGTTGTCCAGAAGAAAATTTTTGTTAAAGCGTTTCTGTAAATACGGATCACCCTGTTTACCGACAGAATCCTGCACGGTTTGTGTACTACCTGACGGAACAAAGTATTTTAAAAGGCAGCGCCACAGATCTTCGGAAGAGAACGGTTTCCCCAAACAGCCGCACATACCGGCTTTTTCGTAATTCTCAAGGTCGCCCTTCATGATGTTTGCCGTCAATGCCACAATGGGCATTTCCGGCCTTTTTTTTGTAATTACGGAAGCTGCTTCAAGCCCGTCCATCACAGGCATTTTAATATCCATAAATACAAGATCAAAAAGTTTTTCGTCATTCGCAATGCGCTGCTCAACGATATTTACAGCTTCGCTGCCGTTCTGTGCAATAATAACGCGAAGCCCTGCATTTTCCAGGTATTCACTGACAAGCTGCTGATTCCAGATATTATCTTCGCAGACGAGAACCTCTCCGTCAAGCAACGGCCATTCAACCGCATCAGCGATGTTTGTATCCAAAGATGCTCCTATATCATCTGCTGTATTAAAAACAAGTGTAAAACTAAATGAGCTGCCTTTTCCGGGCACGCTTTCTACCGTCAACTCTCCGCCCATCTGCTCTATGATATGCCTGCTAATGCTCAGTCCAAGACCCGTGCCGCCATACTTGCGCGTAACACTGCAATCCGACTGGACAAATGGCTCAAAAATATTCTCAATATGTTCTTCAGTCATGCCTACACCTGTGTCACGCACGGTAAAATGTATTTCACAGGAATGTGCCTCCGGACAATTAATACACGACACGACTTCGACAGTACCGGTTTCAGTGAACTTAATCGCATTGGAAATTAAATTCAGCAGAACCTGACTCAGGCGAAAAGGATCGCCGATCAGCCGCCTGGCACTGCTGTGCGGCACACTGCTGTTTTCCGGTTTCAGGCTGCTCTCCTCGTAAAAATGCAGTTCAAGACCTTTCACCGCAGCTTTGTCTGTCATTAAGGATTCACAATTGTCCAATAAACCATGCAGGTCAAAGGGAATTAATTCCAGCTGCAGTTTACCCGATTCAACTTTTGATATATCCAGAATGTCATCGATTATGTGTAAAAGCCTCAAAGTATTTTCCTTAATTTTATCAAGGTATTCTTTGACTTTTTCCGGATGTGCGGCGCCGCTGCCCAGAGCCAGATCGGAAAAACCAAGGATGCTGTTCATGGGTGTGCGGATTTCGTGACTCATGGTGGCAAGGAATTTACTTTTTGTCCGGGACGCCTCCAGAGCTATCGCAGTCTGTTCCTTCAGTTCCAGGGTTCTTTCCTGAATCTGGGTTTCCAGAATAATATTGGATTCTTCAAGCTGTTTATACATTCCGCTGTAGCGCTGGGACAGAATAAAAGTCATCCCAATCTGAACCGCAAAAATACCATACTGAAAAATACTGAATGTATTGCGGAAAACCATGACTTCCAGTACTTCGTAAATCCCCAGAATAAAAAGGATAAATATTCCGAACATGATATTGACAATGAGCGGGTTGGAAGATCCTCTTTTTCGCGGCCCCTCTTTATCCCAAAAATAAAAATAGATACCGTTGTATAGAACAGCATAGAAGCTATAAAAGAGGACAGTTATATTCCATATTCCTATGGTATCCTCGCTGTATTGGGGGCCGAAAATACTTTGAGTCAGGATTAGAAAGACGCAAAAGGCAAGGTAGCCCCAGGTTACTTTGGAAACCTTTCCTTTCACAAGGGCTTCAATAAACATGCATAATGCGGGAATGGTAAACATCAAAGAAAAGTATTCCAGACGTATGGCAATATCCGCATTGGGAATAAGGTGATTGACGATATTGTGCCTTTGCAGCGTGTACAAACAGAGGAGGATCGAAAAAATACTAAAATACAGGTAATGGATCTCCTGCCTGTTTCTGAGGGAAAGGAACAGCATGAGATAATGGATGCCGATAAAACCGGAGATGATGCAGAGGGTTAACAGCCAGACATCTCTTTGCCGGTCTTGAATAAGCTGGAAATCGTCGAGGTAATGAGGCGACCGGTACGAGAGGCCGGTTCCCACGTATGTTGGGTCCCCCACAATACGAAAGGCCAGAATATTTGTCCCCGGTACCACAAGGTTTCTGTCTATGGGAAAAAACACATTCCGCCAGGTCCGGTTTTCCCTGATTTTACCTGCTTCGTCCACCGGACCCGGCGGGGTCCAGTACATTTCCGATCGTACCAGGGTTCCGTTAAAAAAAACCTCCCAGTTTTGCCCCATGGCGGTAATATTAACCCCCGGAGATATCAGGGGGTTGTCGTACAGATAAGCAAGAGCCTTGTCATCCATTTCTACCGGGATAATGATGGTAAATTCCTCTGCCGCCCACCTTCGGGGAGACAAATATGTCCGTTTGGGCATATTCGACAGAGGCGCTCTTCTGATATGCAGGGGCCTGGATTCAAAAAGCACCCAAGAGTTCGATTGGGCAGGAGAAATATCCGGGATATTAGAGATTTCTGCAGCATCAAAACCCCGCCTGATGAAAATTTCAGTCTCCATGAGATTCTGGTAAAGCGGGCCGTTCATACCGCTGCGCACTACACTTTGCTTATTCCAGGCATAAATAATCATCAGGAGCATGACCGCTGAATAGAAAGCGGGAACAAGGTACTTTGACAGTTGCCTGACTATAATCATTGCAGCTTAATTATATCATACCCAAAAGCTGCCGCACAGATTAATGTTTCAAAGCCGCAGGTATTTCCGCATCAAAAGTTTTTATCACACTGGATTTCCTGCTGTCAAAAAAACCGCTGTGGGCAATATATTCCATGAGCTTTTCTTCCACCGTTTGATAAGTGACAATATCACATAATGAACGGGAATGAGATTCCATTGCCTGCTCATGGGTTTGCGCAGAGTATGAACGAGCCTCAATTTGACTGAGGGTTGCACCTCTGGCGCCATTTTCCATTGCCGCTTTGCGGAATAATTCTACATCTTCTTCTTCGCCAATATAAAAAAGCGCACGGGTAATGTCAGATTTACTTTTTATTTCCTGTTTTTTGGAAGCAATACGGCGCCAGTCACTTGAACCCCGTACCTCATCCAGTACAGCTATAACCTGTTCCATGGTTGCCGCATGAATCCTTTTCCTTTGCCGTATCCTCAAATTCACCGCCGGAGCATGAACATAAGTCTTGTAAATAAAACCTCTGCCCGGAATATCGAGTCGTGCCAGGGGGATGACGGTTTTTTCTACAAGCGAAGCATCGGAACTGGGAACGATAAACCAGATAATTTCTTTTTCCACCGGTACGGTTATTCTCATGAGCCCCAATCTGTCCCGGCGCCCGACACCGGTACCAAAGAAAATAACGGGCACACAAATACCCATCTCCAGCACCGCCTCGGCAAGTAAATTCCCCTGACCTCTGGGAACGATACAGGTAATGAGGGCATGATCCTCTTCCGGCAGCTTGTCGGATTTCCCGCAGGATTTTTCCAGTTTTTCGGTGTCAAAAGGAGAAGCGGCAAAACGGAAAAGGCCGATGCGCTGGGCAAGAATACTGCCCCGCCCGCCCATTTTCATGTCTGTTGCCTCGGTAATGAGTTTTACAAAGCCTGTCTCGTATACCGAGGGGATGTAAATACGATAGAGCAGCGCTCTGCTTTCTTCAAGTTTCGCATCCTGCCGCAGCCCTAAAAAACCTGCCTGTTTGTCTGTCAGCGACATTTGCTTTGCACGCTGAATAAAAACCTCAGGGATAGCCAGATCTGAAAGGATTCGTTCCAAATCTCCGGTTATATGCATGTCGGCGATGCAAAGGATACAGGAGTAATTAGTTTTCATTGGTACTCCGTAATGCTCTTTCGGATTTTACCTTGTCGATTATTCCCGATACAAGAATTGCAATAATCGGAAAAACACTGGAAGTTGCCACAATGCCAAACGCACCGTCCGCCCGCAGGGAATCTTCACCCAGTCCAAGAGCCGTGGTAATCATGATGGGAACCGCGATAGGGCCGGTTGCAATTCCCGCTGTATCCCACGCAATCGCGGAAAAATCTTCCGGTGCGAATATTGTCAGAATCAAAGCGATGCCATAGCAGGGTACCAGTATCCATGAAAGATGGATACCGCCTGCAGGCAGCAAGTTACTGAACAATACCCGCCCAAAACCAAGCGCCATGCCTCCGCCAACGCCTATTGCGGCAAGAAGTATCAGTTTATTACGTTTAAAAATACCGGTGGTTAATTCCTCAACGGTTACCGCTGTAACAGCGAGGGCTGGTTCGGCAAAAATGGCAAAAAAGCCGAGAAAAAAAACAATCAGCAATATCAACAGATATATGCCCATGTTGCCAATACGGGAAAACCTCCCCTTTTCAGGCAGAATATGAGAATAGGTTTGTTCAACAATTTCATCATCAAGGTAAATGGATGAAAGCTGCGAAGGGATAAATCGTTCGAGGACAGGGCCGTCTTCTCCGGGGATATAGATATAGGCTTGAGGTCCATGTTCAGACGGCACGGTAACCAGGGAATTTTCGTCAAACCCCTTTAACACAATGGTTCTTTCTGTCAGATAGGTTTCCCGGTACGCTTGTTTGAGGGAACTCCCCGTCTGAGAACTTATGGCGGTAATGCCCCCTTCCATTCCGATGTTCAGCAGAAACATTCCAATTGCGGCGAACACTATGCCCAAAACTACAATATCGGCATTGAGAATCCTATCACGGGCAATAACAGTGATGGCAATAATCAAAGCAAGGGCAAGGGGCACAACTGCCATCATGGCGATTTTGAAAAATCCCCAAATTGATGATGAAGAAAAAACCGAATAATTACCCAGTACCGGCCGTTCATAGTTTGTTATTCCCGGAAAGTTCATGTTAAATTCTTCACGGGAAATATCCCCCGAATGAACCGCCGCGTTTGCGATCCTGACGAGGTTTTCTTCGGAACCGGCTACATAGACGGCTTTTGCCCGCTGCCCCTCTTCGCCGGAAAAAAATGATGCCGCATCGGAAGGCATGGGAACTTTTGGACTGATCAAAAATGCCAGGAAAAGAACACTCGCTACAGGCAGAGCGGAGGCAAGGGTTACCAGTCCCAGCCCGGAACTGTTTGAACTTTTTCCTCCGGTTTTTACCACACCCAGACCAAGAGCCAGAATGATCGGCACGGTGACAGCTCCGGTAGCGGCCCCTCCCGTGTCCCAGGCAAGATTTACCACAGGACGGAGAATCGAATTACGATCAAATATGCTGCTTACCACAAGGAGTATGGGGATTATGATAAATACCGGCGGCTTGAATCCCCAACCGAACAAAAAACGGTACACCCCCAGCACTACCGAAAGCCCTACCCCGATTGCAATAGCGGCAACAAGCCACGAAGTCCCCCTGTTGAGCAACAGGTACAACAGCGGAGCGTTCCAGGCGGGAATTACGCTTCCCTGATGCTGCAACACAACCACCGCCGGTTCGGCCAGGGTTGCCGTAATGCCGACAATTATCGAAAAAACCGCGACTCCAATAACACCTATTTTTGCAGGCAGACGCATTCCGCACTGCTCGCCCAGGGGCATGACTCCCAGAAAAAGCCCTTCCAGAAAGAACGACAAGCCTAAAATTGCCGCTCCCACACAAATACCGACAGATATGGCATTTTCAAGGGAGACACCCAGAATAAAGTGCTGGGTAAGGATAAGAAAAATACTTACCATGAGTACCGCCTTGAATTGCGGCTGCACTTTGGAATATGCATAAGATTTGAGTAAGGGGACTGTTTCCCGGAAGGAAAGCTTAATTAAGCCTTCCCGGCGGGGGAATAAAAAGGGGGCCGGTATTCTCAAAAATCCTCCTTTTTCTTTTTTGAGTGTTGTTTTTTAACGGTATTGTATGATAACCATTTTATACATTGCAGGTCTACCGGGCAAAGGCAGTTTATTTTCTTTCGTGAGCCGGCAGGTTAAAAAACTCCGTAGGCGGGTCTTTACATTTTTTATGGAATTTGGTATGAATACCTGAAACCAGTATATTTTAGCCCTATAGGCTGCACGTTAAGGAAGGAAAAAATGTCAAGAAGCTGCGATCTTTGCGGAAAACATACCAGAACCGGCAATAAAGTGAGCCATGCAAAAAACCGCACACGGCGGACGTGGAAACCCAACCTGTTAAAAGTCAAAACCCAGGTAGACGGCACTACATTTTCACTAAAAATATGCGCACGCTGTCTCAGAAGCGACTATATCACCAAAAAAGTATAGTATTGTCCTGTAACATTAAAATCCTGTGTAATAAAAAGCATACTGAAGGATCCCATGAAGATTGCGGTAATAGACGGACAAGGCGGCGGAATTGGCAAGGCAATTGTCGAGAAATTGCGATCTGTATTTAACGATGATACTGCAATCATCGCGCTTGGAACAAACGCGGTTGTTACTTCGCTGATGCTCAAGGCAGGCGCCCATGAAGGCGCATCTGGCGAAAATGCCATTGTAATAAATGCTCCCAAAGTTGATTTTATCATGGGAAGCGTTGGTATCATTGCAGCAAATACCATGCTTGGCGAACTTACGCCGCGTATGGCTGAAGCAATTACCGGCAGCCCGGCAAAGAAGCTGCTGATCCCGCTTAACCGGTGCGGACTGTATGTTATCGGAACACGGCAGGAACCGTTACTGCGTTATATTGATGAGGCTATTGCATTAATTAAGGAATTGTCAGATGACTGCTCAAAAGAAACATGAAGACTTGAAAGAGTATTTGCGTGAACTGGGCAGCGCTGCGATTGCTTTTTCGGGAGGCGTTGATTCAACATTTTTACTTAAAACAGCCCATGACATTTTAGGTGATAATGTAATCGCCATAACTGCGCGTTCCTGTTCATTCCCCGAACGTGAATTGAATGAAGCCGCGGCTTTCTGCAGAAAAGAACGTATCCGCCATTTTATATGCGATTCCGAAGAACTGGATATTGACGGCTTTTCACAAAATCCCCTTAACCGCTGCTATTTATGCAAAAAAGAAGTATTCACAAAAATAGGGGCAGTTGCCCGTGAGCAGGGAATTACCTATGTGGCGGAAGGATCAAACACGGACGATGACGGAGATTACCGTCCCGGTCTTACCGCTGTAAAAGAACAGGGTGTCAAAAGCCCTCTGCGTCATGCAGGACTTGGTAAACAGGAAATCCGCGAACTGTCAAAAGAACTGGGGCTGCCCACGTGGAACAAACAATCCTTTGCCTGCCTGTCATCCCGTTTCCCCTACGGCGAGACCATTACCGCAGAAAGACTTTCCATGATTGACAGAGCCGAGCAATTACTGCTTGACATGGGGTTCCGACAGGTACGGGTACGTTTTCATGATAATCTTGCCCGTATTGAAACAGACAGTGATGGTTTTATTTTGCTTGAAAATCAGGAAACACGGGAAAAAATCTATCGCGAATTCAAGTTAATAGGTTTCTCTTATACCGCTTTGGATCTCCTTGGGTACCGAACCGGCAGTATGAATGAAACAATTGACAGGTAAGGAGATACAAATGAATAAATTTGCATTGTTTTTGATTTTGTTTTTTATATCATTGTGTACCTGGTGTAAAGAAGCTGATGATGAGCGTATTGATTTTGATAAATTAAGCAGTTCATTTATTGAAGGTCTGACATTTAATAACTTTCCAAAAGTGGATGGTTCAACATCAAATTTACCGCTAAATACCGTTATTGCATGCACTTTATTTGGCATCGATTATACATGGGTTCGGGATTGGGGAAATTTACAGCGTATTGAACCGAATCTCAACAGAAATGATACCAGAAAATTCTTAAGCCTGGTTAAATCATCTCAAACACATCAATCTTTCATTAATTTGATAAACGAGGAGGCGGACATAATTCTCTCTGCACGAAAGATGTCTCCGGACGAAAAATCATATGCCGATGATAAAGGTGTTGATTTGATTGAAATACCAATTGCCCTTGACGGATTCCTGTTTGTTGTTCATCCCGACAATCCCGTGGAATCGTTAACAATAAAGCAAATACAGGATATTTATACAGGCAATATAACAAACTGGAATGAACTTGGCGGAAACCATGCGGAAATACAACCGTATGTGAGAAATGCCAATTCGGGAAGCCAGGAATTGATGGAAACACTGGTTATGAAAGATTTGAATATTTCGTTGTTTCCGGAATCCTACTATGAATTGTTAAATGTAATCGGCGGAATGGTTCCGGTTTACGAAACGGTTGCATATGAAAATAATGCCATATGTTACTCTTTATTTTATTACAAAGAGTATATGATAACGGGAATAAATGTAAAAACCATCGCCATTAACGGAATATTTCCAAACAAGGAAACCATTGGCAATAATTCTTATCCATATGTAGCCGAAGTATATGCCGTGATTCGCTCGGATTTGGACAAATCGTCAATGGCTTATAAACTATTCCAGTGGCTTCAAACACAGGAAGGGCAGCAAACAATCGGTAACAGCGGATATGTTCCATTCAATCAATAGTATCATTGCAGGAAAACATGTACTTGACCCGCTCCCTTGACAAAACTGCCTGCATTGGTTAATAATACAGTATTCAATCATGCCATGAAGGTATTTGCGTAACAGAAGTAACGCGCTTTTTTTTAAGGAGGAGTGTTATGCATATGGCAGATGCCTTGTTGTCCCCCGCTGTCGGCTTAACCATGAGCGCCGTCAGCGCAGCTGCCGTCGCTTATTCAGTAAAAAAAACAAAAAAAACCGACCTTTGCGACAAAAAAATTCCCGTTATGGGTGTCATGGGCGCGTTTGTTTTTGCGGCGCAAATGATTAACTTTATCATTCCGGCGACAGGTTCAAGCGGGCATATCGGCGGCGGAATTTTACTTGCAGCCATGATTGGCAGTTACCCGGCTCTTATTTCCATATCGGCGGTGCTGATAATTCAAAGTCTGCTCTTTGCCGACGGGGGCATTCTTGCACTTGGATGCACTATTTTTAATTTAGGCGTTATTCCATGCCTCATTATATATCCATTGATTTTTAAACCGCTGGTTAAAAAAGGCATGACGGCGGGAACCATTACCCTTGCATCCATTTTCTCGGTTGTTGCCGCTCTCCAGCTTGGAGCATTCGGCGTCGTAATGCAAACAACACTTTCCGGCATAACAGAACTTCCCTTTGTAACTTTTTTACTATTTATGCAACCCATCCACCTGGCGATTGGCATTGCGGAAGGAATAATAACTGCCGCTGTTCTTTGTTTTGTATATAAAATACGTCCGGAAATTATGGAAAGTACTTTTGACAGAACGGCAATTAAAAGCGGTATACCCATGAAACATGTTCTCGTTACGCTGGCAGTTGCGGCAATTCTTGCCGGCGGTTTTTTATCGCTGTATGCTTCTTCATTACCTGACGGTCTTGAATGGGCAATCGAAAAAATAACCGGATCAACAGAACTTGCAGCAAAGGAATCTTCTGTGATAGAGGGTGTGGCATCAATTCAGGAAACAACATCTTTCATGCCTGATTATAATTTCAGGAATGCAGGAGAAGATAGTTCCGGTGCGGGAACAGCCATTGCAGGTATTGCCGGCTGTGCTGTAACATTTCTGTTTGCATGGGCAGTAGCGGTTACAATTTCTGCCGTCAGGAAAAAACGGAGGAGTTTTCAGGACACGGAGGGCACGGGGAGCACGGAGGGCACAGAGGCACAGAGGAATACTTCCCGTGAAAAACAAGATACATGAGCTTTATGCACTTGAACAATTAGCAGGCGGAAATACCTGTATCCACAGGCTTAACCCGGCAGTGAAGCTGTTAGCAGCCGTCGTTTTTATCATAACAGTTATATCATTTGACAGATATTCATTCGGACGTTTGGTTCCATACATATTTTACCCAACGGTATTGATGGCTCTTTCGGAAACGCCTTACGCAATGCTGCTGAAAAGATTTTTAATTGCGCTTCCGTTTTGCTTTTTCGCGGGAGCTGCCAATGTTGTATTTGACAGAAACCCCGCTTTTGCGGCAGGCGGCATAGATGTCAGTTACGGTGTTGTTTCCCTTTTTACCGTTTTGTTCAGGGTTTATTTGTGTGTAATGTCTGTTTTAATTCTTGTATCGGTAACGCCTCTTTCACAGATTGTACATGCAATGCGCCGGTTACGGATTCCGCATGTTTTTATTATTGTGTTTGAAATGACATACCGTTATATCGGTGTATTGCTTGAAGAAGTGTATTCCATGTATACCGCTTATTCCCTGCGAAGCTCCAATGCAAAAGGAATTCAGATGAGGGATATGGGCAGTTTTACCGGACAGCTTCTTGTCCGTAGTTTTGACCGCGCCGATCGCGTATATAATGCCATGAAATGCCGGGGGTATGCGCTTCAAAATAATGTACAGGAAACAGGAAAAATAACGGGTAATGACATTATTTTTTTTACCGTTACATGTATTTTATGTTTAGCTTTCCGATTAATCAATGTGAATGTGTTATTTGCCGGTATAATTGGAGGAATCATCTGATGCTCAGGCTGCAAGAAATAACAGTTATATATCCCGATAAAACTCTGGCAGTTGAAAAAGTAAGTTTTACGCTTAACGAAGGTGAAAGTATTGCTTTGCTGGGCGAAAACGGTGCGGGAAAAACAACACTCCTGCTTGCCATTGTCGGCATACTTGAACTTGCAGACGGTACGGTAGAAATTGACAATTTGCAGCTTGGAAAAAAAACAATAAATGAAATAAGGAAGCGCATAGCCCTCGTTTTTCAAAATCCCGATGATCAGCTGTTCATGCCGTATATATACGATGATATTGCTTTTGGCTGCCGTAATGCGGGATTACCGGAACATGCGGTAAAAATCCGTGTGCAGGAAACTCTTGATCAGCTGTCCATACGCCATCTTGAAAACCGTTCATCTTTAAAGCTGTCAGGCGGTGAAAAACGCATGGCGGCAATCGCGACGGTTTTGGCAATGAATCCGTCTGTGTTACTGTTTGATGAGCCGACCGCTTTTCTTGATCCAAAAGCAAAGCGGTCATTGGCAAAAACTCTGAAACAATTACCGTTTCCCAAAATAATCGCCACTCACGACATTGCTTTTGTTAAAGAAGTATGTGACAGGGTAATTGTGTTAAAAAACGGACGGATAATAACAGACGGATCTGTCTCATTATTGGATGACACAGAGCTTTTACGGAGTTTCGGACTTTAGACGGAGGAAATAACAATGAATAAACAGGAAATTTTAAAAATGCTGGAAAATGTGCAATCCGGGGCAATGCCGCCGGAAGACGCTTTATTGCAACTGCGCATGGCTCCTTTTGCGGATCTGGGTTATGCGAAACTTGATCATCACCGTGAATTGCGTCAGGGCATTGCCGAAGTAGTTTACGGAGCGGGGAAAACTCCCGATCAAATAACGGGAATTATAAACGCAATGCGCGGCAGGGGACAGCGTTTAATTTTGGTAACCAGGTTATCGGAAGAGGCCGCGGGGGAAATCGGGAAAAATATACCGCTGCAATACCACAAGACAGCGCGGATCGGCATAATCGGAGAAATGCCCGAACCTGACGGCATCGGAACAATTGTCATCGCAACCGGCGGCACGAGCGATATGCCGGTTGCGGAAGAAGCGGCAATTACGGCAGAAGCTCTGGGTAACTCCGTAACCCGTTTATACGATGTCGGCGTTGCAGGGCTGCACCGGCTTCTTGCCCGGCTTGATGATATTATGGCAGCACAGGTGATCATTGCAATTGCCGGAATGGAAGGCGCACTTGCCAGTGTAATCGGCGGTCTTGCCGACTGCCCGGTTATCGGCGTTCCGACAAGTGTTGGTTACGGAGCTTCGTTTAACGGATTATCGGCATTGCTTACCATGCTTAATTCCTGTGCAAGCGGTGTATGCGTTGTAAATATTGACAACGGTTTTGGCGCCGGTTTTTTGGCAAGCATGATAAACCATCAGACAATAACATCAAAGGGAAAACAGCATGAAAACGCTTTATTTTGAATGTACCATGGGTGCAGCGGGCGATATGTTACTTGCGGCGCTGCTGGAGCTGCATGAAAACCCCGGTGATTTTTTACAGCAGCTGAACAGTGCAGGTATACCAGGTGTAAAAGTCACCGCTGAATCATCCATAAAATGCGGCATAAAAGGAACGCACGTTTCGGTAAAAATTAACGGGCAGGAAGAACATGCAGGCATGCATAGTCATGATCATGCGCATGATCATGAGCATAATCACGGCAGTTTTCATGACATTGAACATTTGATTGGTCATTTACATGTCGGTGAAACAGTAAAAAATAATGCTATTGCCATATACAAGCTTATAGCTGAAGCGGAAAGCCATGTTCACGGCGTACCGGTACATCAAATTCATTTTCATGAAGTGGGAGAAATGGACGCGGTTGCGGATATTGTCGGCGTTTGTATGCTGATGGAATATCTTGCACCGGATGTGATTATATCTTCTCCGGTTAATACCGGCAGCGGCCATGTCCGTTGCGCTCATGGGGTTTTACCTGTTCCGGCACCTGCTGCCGCATTTATATTGCGGAATGTCCCCGTTTATAACGATCAATCAATTGGCGAGCTATGTACGCCAACAGGTGCGGCAATACTGAAGCATTTTGTGAAAGAATTCCGTACAATGCCGCAGATTTCGGTTTCTCAAATCGGGTACGGTATGGGTAAAAAGAATTTTGAAAAAGCAAACTGTGTTCGTGCTTTTTTGGGTGAAACCGGTACTGTCTGCGATGAAGTTATGGAGCTCGTATGCAATCTTGATGACATGACGCCCGAATCCGTAGCATTTGCACAACAGCTTTTATTGGACGAAGGTGCGCTTGATGTATATACAATTCCGATAGGCATGAAGAAAGGCCGCATGGGATTAAGTTTTGTTTGCATGTGCCTGGCCGGTGACAAAGAGAAAATGGTATCGCTGATTTTCAGGCACACAAGCACGCTTGGAATACGTGAGTATACAAGCAGGCGGTACGCATTGCAAAAAGAGCAAACAGAAGTTCAGACAAAGTTTGGATCGGTAAAAGTAAAAACATCTTTCGGGTACGGGGTGAAGAAAACAAAGCCTGAGTATGAAGACATTGCCGGAATTGCCCGAAAAAAAAGCATTTCCCTGCAGGATGTCCTGGAAACACTGGATTTATGATTTGAACTTACGGGCAATTACCTGTACGTCTTCCCGCTTTGAATCCATTGATTGAATAAGGGCAATTTGCGTTCGGCAGCGATCAAGATTATGATCCGGACGGCTCGTACGGTAATAATGATCCCCTTCAAGATAATCCGTAAGAAAACGCAGGCCCATAATTTGAGTGATATTTCTGCCTGCTTCGCAGATCAAGGCACGTTCGGCAGAAATTAAGAAATCACAAGCTCCGGATAAATATCCATCCAAAAGAGCCTCAAAATACGTTAAGTCAAATTCAACTTTTGAAAGATCCTGCTCATCTTCTTTTGCCCTGTTGGCAACCGTTCTGATTAGATCCCCCAGATCAAAAAGAACCGTACCCGGCATAACCGTATCAAGATCAATTACACAAAGGACATGAGAACCGGTATTATCAATAAGGATATTATTTATTTTGGCATCATTATGGCAAATCCGTTCGGGAATGGTTCCGTCCCTCAAAGAACGTATCAATACAGAACCCCTCTCTTCATTTTCCAGCATAAAAGCTATTTCAGTATTTACGTTTTTAACCCGGTTATGGGTATCTTCAGAAATGGCATGGTGAAACTGCCGGTAACGGATTTCCATGTTGTGAAAATCGGGAATGGTCTCATGCAGGCGGGGGCTGCCCAGGTCCAAAAGCAGGCTTTGAAAATGTGCAATGCTGTTTCCCAAAATACGTGCATCGTCCGCAGAAGTAATTTGCTCGGGTGCATGGCTGTTTTCGATAAAATGATAAGTGCGCCACCAGCCCCCTTCGCTGTCCCGAACCCAAAGTTTACCGTCACGGGAAGGAATTATCGTTAATGTACAGAGGTTTTTGTCTCCAAACCCGGTCCGGTTTATTTTTTCCCTGATGTGATTTGTTACCCGCCGGATATTTTCCATCACATGATCGGGCCGGCGGAAAATCCGATCATTGATCCGCTGATGAAGATACCGGGATATAACGCCGGCCTTTTCCCATTCAGATTGATAGGTATCATTGATATGGCCGTTGCCAAAAGGCTTTAACCCTGTTAATTCCGCATCAATGGCAAATTGATTGATAGTTTCTTTAAGCATAAATTAGTATATCAACCCATTGCACGCAGGAATAGTAATTAAATTCCATTATGCTATTCCGCGGGTACGGAAGGCAGAAGGCAGGAAGTAGCATTCCTGCCTCAATTGCCTACAGGACTGGATGATTAGTCTATTCTAATTGTATTAAACCAGGCTTCGGTGTAGTATTCCAGCGCATCGTCAACATCATAAACCAGTTCTGTGTTTACCAGGTCTTCAACGGTGTACAGCGGTTCACTGGTAACAAGCCGGCGGGCGGGGACATTCGCCGTGGCGGGAAAATTAAATGTGTCAACAAATTCTGCGTATATATCAGGCCGGTGGATAAAGTCAATAAATTGGTGGGCCAGATCAATGTTTCTCGATCCTCTGAGTATGACCATATTGTCAATAAAAGCCGGACCGCCTTCATCCGGGATAAAGAAAACAGTATCACTTAACATCTGGGGATTGTCGGCAATTTCTTCAAAGACAACTTCGGCAAAACCATGCACTACCCAAAAGTCACCGTTGGCATAACCTTTGCCGAATGACTCTGCATCAAATTTAACAATATTCGGTTTCCATAAGTTATTGATGAGATTTCTGGCTGTAATGATCTCGGCCTCGTTTGTGGCATTTACCGAAAAACCCAGGTGGGTAAGAGCACCGCCAAACACTTCCCGGATATCATCGAGCAATGTCATACGGCTACCGAGATCCTCACGGCTGAAAATCGACCAGCTTCTGTCGAAATCGGGAACCATTGCTGTATTTACCGTTATGCCCGCAGCGCCATAATAGTAAGGTACCGAATAATTCATATTCGGATCGTAGATCGCCTTTTGCCGTATTTCCGGGTCAACATTTCCCAAATTGGACATTTTTGAATGATCGATTTCCGCAAGCATTCCTTCGCGGATCATAATTGGTACATAATCACCTGACGGGAAAACGATGTCGTAGCCGCTGCCCCCGGATTTGAGCTTGGCAAACATATCCTCATTTGAGGCAAATTCATCGTAAATTACCCTGACATTAAACTCCTGTTCGAATTTTTCAATAACCGAGTCCGGCGTATAATACGTCCAGTTGTAAATTTTCAGCCTGGGACCGCCGCAAGAGACCATTACCGGCGCTATGAGCGCCGCTAAAACCATGAAGACAATGTTCCTTTTCATATCTTCCTCCTAAAATATATTTTTGAGGGGCTTACAGAAACCCGCACAAATTCCCTAAATAAAAATGAAATTATTTTTTTACTGCTATAAATTTCAGAAAATTCCTTAATGCAATACACAGTATTACTGTTCCAAAAATCATTACTACCGAGAGGGCACTGATAATGGGAGTAATGCCGCCCCGGCGGGTTATGGCCGAATAGATAAATATCGGCAGCGTTGAGGATCCCGGCCCCGCGACGAAAAACGTAATGACAAAATCTTCCAGAGACAGGGTGATGGCAGTTAAAAAACCGGATAAAATACCGGGCATGCAGATCGGCAGTATTACCTTGAACAGCGTTTGCCTTTCACTTGCACCCAGGTCATGGGCTGCTTCAATAATGGAAAAATCAAACTCGTCCAGCCTGGCCATAACCATCAGGAAAACAAACGGAAGGTTAAATGTTGTATGGGCGAGATAAATGGTAAACAGCCCCAGAGGTATTCCTATACCCGCAAAAAAAATCGAAAGCGATACTCCGATAATTATTTCCGGCAGTACCATAGGCATAAAAGAAATGGTCTGCACATAGGAACGCAGTTTAAACCGGTACCAGTTTACTCCAATCGCGCCTATGGTGCCGATTACTGTCGCAGTAACAGCGGAAGAAACGGCTACTATAACGCTGTTGGACAAAGCCCGCCACAATTCCCGTGACGTAAACAGCCGCCGGTACCAGCGCATGGAAAAACCGGTCCAGTTCATCCCCGCAGAATCGTTAAACGAATACATGACAAGTACCAGAAGAGGCAGAAAAAGAAATATAATGGTGATGATAAAGACAACACGGGAAAAAGAAACATGCCGCCTGAATGCTCGTCTGGCGTGGCGGGCATCTTCTCCCTGTTTAACGGGCATAAAAGAGGTGATTGCATTGCGGACTATGACAGCGAAGCTCATACTTTTTTCCCCTCGATCTGCCGCGAAGTATCTTTCCGCTGTATATTCATTGTTATCAAAACTCCCGCAGTTGTCACCATCGTTAGTACCATTGAAATTGCCGCAGCACGGGGCCAGTTACGTGACTTCGTAAGCTGATCGGCGATGATATTGCCCAGCATGTAGGAATCCCTGCCGCCAACGAGAAGCGGCACTGCATACGCTCCAAAAATCGGAATAAACGTAAACAACACCGCCGTTAATATACCGCCGCGTACATTGGGAAGCAGTATTTTTACAAGAGAGGTAAACTTGCTTGCTCCCAAATCGCGGGCCGCTTCCAGCAGGGAGAAATCAAATTTGTCAATACTTGAAAATAAGGGCAGTATAGCGTAGGGCAGGTACATATACACCAGTACAAGCACAACGGCATTTTGGTTGTAGAGAAATTGAACGGGCTGGGCCAAAAAACCAATGCGAAGCAAAAATTCGTTTACAAAACCGTTATTTCCCAAAATGTTCATCCAGGCAAACACCCTTATCAAAAAGTTTGTCCAAAACGGAATAATGATTAAAAGCAGGAGATATGTCTGGTATTTACTTCTGGCCATGAAGTACCCGCAGGGCAGAGCAATTAAAATGGTTATTATGGTTGATATGACAGCCGTAATGAGAGTACGAAATGTAATTCTTAAAAATACACTGTCACTTAAATAACGGTATGCGTCAAGTGAAAATTCCGGCACTACTCCGCCGTATAACCCTCTTCTCAGAAAACTATACGCAATGATGATAACAATGGGAGCGAGGAAGAACAGGGTAAACCATAGTGTCATGGGGCCGGAATACAGGGGTCCAAGGTTGCGTCCGCGCTTTAACGCACTGCGCTTATGTGCAAGTTCCAGGCCTTCACCGGCTTTATTCAGCGGGTTCAATTCTTTACCTCGACAATGTAGCCGTCGTCGGCACTCCAGGAAAGAAAGACCGAGTCTTTCCATCGAATATCAGGACCTTCGTCCGAATAATTGGCATGCTGTTTTATCACCCTGATAATGAGATTGTCCATCACCTTGACATAAAACTTTGTCTGGAAACCGGAATAAATCGGCTCGTCTACCATTCCCTGGAAAAGGTTGATCTCTCGCTTCGTTGTGGGCCGCTCCTTGGTTATAACAATTTTTTCCGGCCGTATGGTAAAGCTTACCGTCTGACCGGTCTGTACCTTGTCTACGGTGGTAACTTTTATCCGTCCCAGTTCCGGAACATCGAGTTCCGCCATATATTCTTCCCAGTCACGGTTCATCTTTTCTACGCTAATCACCGCAGCGTCAAAAAGATTTGTCTCACCGATAAAACGCGCCACAAAATCAGTAGCAGGGCTCTCGTAAATGTCGTGGGGGGTGCCAACTTGCAGTACATTGCCTTGATCCATCACCGCCAGTCTGTCGGATACTGAAAGGGCTTCCTGCTGGTCATGGGTAACATAGATAAAAGTAACGCCGGTTTTATCGTGGATTTCGTCCAGTTCGATAAGCATGTGGTGGCGGAGTTTTGCGTCCAGTGCGGACAACGGCTCATCAAGCAGCAGTACGCTTGGTTCGTTTATCAGGGCGCGGGCAATGGCTACCCGTTGTTTTTGCCCGCCGGAAAGCTGGTTGGGCTTTTTATGTGCATGGCCTTCCAGTTGTACCAGGTGGATGTACTCATCCACTTTATTTTCAATATCGCTCTTTGCCGTGTTTTTAAGCCGCTTTGAAAAGGCAATGTTTTCGAATACCGTAAGATGGGGAAACAGGGCGTAGTTTTGAAACACGGTATTGGCCTGCCGTCTTTCCGGCGGCACATGAAGTACATCATGTCCGTCAAAGGTGACCGATCCGCTGTCGGGATGCTCAAACCCGGCCAAAATTCGGAGAAGGGTAGTTTTTCCGCAGCCGGAAGGCCCCAACAGGGAAAAAAATTCTCCCTTTTTTATCTCAATGCTCACATTATTGAGCGCCATAAAGCTGTCAAAGGATTTAGAAATCCCTGTGACGACCACATCGCTTCCTTTCAACCTGTTTCTTCCAGCCTCCCTTGTGGGCTCGTATCATTGACATGACACACAAAAATGCGCCGCTCCGCCCGGCGACGGCACATCAATGCCGCCCTTAATCATCAGTTTTTAGCAAGTATTTGCTCTACTACGTACAATGCGAATTTTTGAGGTTATTGTCAAGAGGTTTTTCTCCGGCGGTAATTTATGGATCAGGAATTTAATAGCCTTTAAAACAACCCCGAAATCCTGCCGGTATTGTCCACGTCGATTTTTTCTGCGGCGGGAGTTGGAGGCAGACCGGGCATGGTCATTATTTCGCCGGTAAGAGCCACGATAAAACCCGCGCCTGCCGAGATTTTTATGTTCCGCACAGTCAGCGTCCAGCCTTTCGGCGCACCCATAAGCAAGGGGTCATCGGAGAAACTGTACTGGGTTTTTGCCATACAGACAGGGACTTTATCCAGGCCAAATTTTTCAAGCTGTTCAATTTGCTTTTGAGCGGCGGGAAGAATAGAAACGCCGTCTGCGCGGTAGATTTTCCGTGCGATGGCTTCAATTTTTTCCCTGACTGAAAGATTAAGATCGTAGGCATATTCAAAGTTGTTGGGCTGTTCGCAGAGCTTCACCACTTCTTCGGCAACTTTTATGCCGCCTTCGCCGCCTTTTGCCCACACTTCGGAAAGCGCCGCATTAACGCCCAGCTCCCGGCATTTTTTTTCAACAAGATCAAGTTCAGCTTTCGTATCTTTGGGGAAGGCATTGACGGCCACTACCGCCGGGAGTTTATACACCTGAGTGATGTTTTCGACATGCTGCAGCAGATTCGGCAGTCCCGCTTCCAGAGCGGCAAGGTTTTCCTTTTCAAGATCGGTTTTTTTTACGCCGCCGTGTGACTTGAGAGCACGGACGGTGGTAACAATGATAACCGCCGACGGTTTGATCCCCCCAAAGCGGCATTTTATATCAAGAAATTTTTCCGCACCTAAATCCGCGCCGAAGCCGGCTTCGGTAACAACATAATCCGCGCACTTAAGGGCCATTTTTGTCGCCATGATCGAGTTACAGCCGTGGGCAATATTGGCAAATGGGCCGCCGTGAACAAATGCCGGCGTACCTTCAAGGGTTTGTATCAGATTTGGTTTGAGGGCATCTTTCAACAATGCTGCCATGGCCCCCTGGGCTTTAAGCTGCGCTGCGGTAACCGGCTTTTCACTGCCGTCCGACTGTTTTCCGTAGGTATAGCCAATGATGATCCGCCCCAGCCGGAGTTTCAGGTCGTTAATATCGGATGCCAGGCAGAGGATTGCCATGATTTCCGATGCTACGGTAATGTCGTAGCCGTCTTCGCGGGGGATACCGTTTGCCTTGCCGCCCAGGCCGTCAATGACAAAACGGAGTTGGCGGTCATTCATGTCAACGCATCTTCGCCAGGAAATTTTACGGGGGTCGATGCCCAGACTGTTCCCCTGAAATATATGATTGTCAATAATGGCGGCAAGCAAATTGTTTGCCGCGCCGATAGCGTGAAAATCACCGGTAAAGTGCAGGTTAAGGTCTTCCATAGGGATAAGCTGCGCCCATCCGCCGCCCGCCGCACCGCCTTTTACTCCGAAAACAGGCCCTAACGAAGGTTCCCGCAGGGCAACAAGCACGTTCTTGCCTATTTTTGCAAGCCCGTCGGAAACGCCCACTGTTGTGGTTGTCTTGCCTTCGCCTGCCGGAGTGGGGGTAATTGCCGTTACCAGGATTAACTTGCCGTCTGGTTTGTCTTTATTTTTCAGCAAGAAGTTGCAGTCAACTTTTGCCTTGTATTTTCCATAGTGTTCGATGTATTCATCAGGGATGCCCGCTTTTTTGGCAATTTCATCAATAGGGAGCGTATGTTCCGGGTATACCGCCTGTGCTATTGCAATGTCAGAACCGGTAAACTTTATAATCCCCGCCATATTTCCCTCCTGTGCAATTGTATACATGTATGATGGGACAAGCAGGGGAAAAAGTCCAGCCACCGCGTTGTGATGCCGTAGCGTATTGCCTCATGTATCTGCCTGGTAACAAACCGGCGGCGGGCGGGGCAGCGTGCCTGCAAAACATGCCGGGGAATCTGCTTGCGAAGCCACTGCCCGGTATGTATTATCCTTCATGTTTTCAGGAAGTGTGTAAGCTTGTGTTGTACTCATGCTTTGTGTACCGGGCAGTATTTACTGTATGCAATTTTTGATTTTTCTCGCTCGTCTTCTCCAGCAGAGAATCCGGCGAATGTTTTGCCGTCCCGCCGCCCCGCGGTGCGCTTGGTCGCTGACAGGCCCCGCATAAGTGTGCATTAGGAGGGCATACATTGCTGGTTTAACCAGTAATGTAGCGAACAATGGGGTTTGTGAGTCTTATGCCCTCTTGTTATCACTGTCCCTAATCATTTAATATAATATATTATTAACAGGCAACGGAGGCAGCAATGCGATTTTTTCATGAAGATACCGACGATGACGAATTTGAAGAAGATAAAATTGAAAGCTGGCAGGAACTGCTTGCCGGAAAGATGCTTAAAACACGAACCATCCTGCTTTCAGGCGAGATTCGCAAAGGCCTTGCCGAAAAAACCATTCGCCAGCTTTTGCTGATGGAAGCAACGGGCGACGAGCCCGTACGGATTTTCATTGATTCGCCCGGCGGTGATGCCGATGCGGGGTATGCCATATTCGACATGATCCGTTTTATCAAACCGCCGGTGTGGACCGTAGGTATGGGTTTGGTAGCCAGCGCCGCAGCAATCATCCAGCTTGCCGCTCCCAAGGAACGGCGGATTGGCCTGCCCAACAGCCATTATCTCATTCACCAGCCGCTTTCCGGTATACGCGGTGTCGCTACTGATATTGAAATCCACGCCAAAGAACTGGAAAAACTGCGGGAAAAAATAAACAGCCTCATAGCCGTAGAAACAGGTATCCCCGCCGCCCAGGTCGAAAAAGACACTGACCGCGACTACTGGATGAGCGCACAGGAAGCGGTACAATATGGATTGATCAGCAGGGTGATTGTAAACCGCGACGAAATATAATTTGTGAGACAAGTGCAGCTTGGAAGTATCACGGTTTCTTGATATTTTAAATGAATGAAATGGATTGTACTTGCGATTACAGTGGTGATGTATGGGTTTATTATCGCTTTCCCCAACCGGAAATCCTGGGCTGCCCTGAGCGCGGCGGCATTAATGCTGATATTGGGAGCACTCAGCCCGCATGAAGCATTGGGGTTTATAAACCCCACTGTTCTATTAATATTTATTGGGGCCCTTTTGCTGGCAGAGCTATTTATCTATTCGCGGGTCCCCGCTGTCCTGGCAGATATTATCGTGATTAAATCGCCCAATTCAGGAATTGCAATAGTAGCGATCCTGGTTATGACGGGTATCATCTCGGCTTTTGTTGAAAATGTAGCCACTGTCCTGGTCATGGCTCCTGTTGCCCTTGCACTTTGCCGGAAACTAAACATTAAGCCCAGAATGTTCATAGTCGGCCTTGCGATAATGTCAAACCTTCAGGGTACGGCAACGCTTGTCGGGGATCCGCCATCAATGATATTTGCCAGTTATGCAGGATATACTTTTAATGACTTTTTCTTTTTCAACGGAAGGCCGTCAATCTTCTTTGCAGTCCAAATTGGCATGATTGCCGGGGTCTTGTTTTTATACCGCTTCTTTTCAAAAACCGGTAAAGAAAAAGTAACAATTGAAAAGGATGTTATCATTTCCTCATTTCCTGCTATTTTACTGATAATTAAAATAATTGGACTTGCCATATTAACATTTATTTTTAACGGGCTTACAGTTGCTTCCGGTTTTTTCGTTGCAGCTCTGGCTGTATTGGGCTTCTTTTGGTACTGGCTGATACGTAAAGAAGGAACAGCAAAGTCATTTAAAATGCTAAAAGAACTTGATTGGGATACAGTTTTTTTTCTGGCGGGCATTTTTTTGGTAATTGGAGCAGTCGAAACATCGGGTATCCTGGATGATTTTGCGGGTGTTTTATTACAGCTTATCGGAAATAATGTACTGTTTGGATTTATATTGATCACGCTGGTTTCTGTTTTTATTTCCGGTTTTGTCGATAATGTGCCGTATATAATTGCCATGCTGCCGGTTGCTGCATCATTAAGCAGCGAACTTGGTCTGCGGCCGGAACTGTATATGTTTGCACTGCTCATTGGCTCCTGTATGGGGGGGAACCTTACTCCTTTTGGCGCTTCGGCAAATGTGGTTTCGCTGGGTATTCTGCGGAAACACAACGATCCCATAAATTTCAGCCAATGGCTTACCGTTGCCCTGCCGTTTACATTCATATCAGTTGCTGCTTCCGCCGTTTTCGTCTGGTTAATTTGGCGGTAATTAACCGCCTTCGAAATGTACTACGGCTTCAGGCATCCTGCTACTTGAATTTCTTTTTCTTTCCATGCTAACCTGATATATCAGGATGATCTCCCTGTTTGGGGAAATCACCAAATATATTCTACAAGGAAACACCTATGAATTCAGTCGTTTTTTACCTGTTGCAGGCGAATGGAGAGCAGGCCCCAAGTGGACCGCTTGGCGGTTTTATGACTTTTCTCCCTTTTATTGCGATAATCGCAATTTTCTACTTTTTAATAATCAGGCCCCAAAACAAGAAGCAGAAAGAAACCCAGAAAATGCTCTCTACATTAAAAAAAGGCGACCGTATTGTCACAATCGGAGGGATTAACGGAACCATCCAGACCGTGAGGGATCAAACCGTCATTGTCAAGGTCGATGAAGATACAAAAATAGAATTTAACCGCAGTGCAATTGCCTCAATTGTTGTTGCGGCAAAAGAAGACAAGCACACTATAGATTCATCCGAAGATGAGAGTGAAGATAAATAGATTGTGTAATACCACCCCCGGAGCAGCGTTATGAAAAAACGATATCGGTTTGCCTTAGTTTTGGGAATTATGGCAGTTTGTTTTGTGTTCCTTCTGCCCAGCATCCGCTGGTATTTTATGACTCCCAGAGATCAACAGGAGCGTGCGCTTGAATCCCGCGAACAAATCAGAACGTACGCATCCCGAAGCGCCCAGGCGGATTTTCAGCGGCTGCTATCACTGGCTGCGGAGAGCGGGGATGTTCCCGAGGATCTTTCGTTCATGATCAGGCAGGCAAGGAACCTTTACAGAGAAAATAGGGAGCCTGCCCCTGAAAAATGGGATGCCTATACCGTTCTTGCCGCTTTTCCAAGCAGGAGAGAAGCGCTTGATGCTATCGAGACCAGGCACCGGGAAGATATCCTTGCCCTGAAAGATCTGCAAAGAAATGCAGTGCAGCTCGGGCTGGATCTTTCCGGGGGGTTAAGCATTGTACTACAGGCGGACATGGATGCCTTACAGGAAAGGCTTGACCGATCTCTGACCGAAGAAGACCGTTCCGATGCGGTTAACCGTGCACTGGATGTTCTGAACAGCCGAATTGACCGTTTCGGACTTACCGAGCCGGTTATCCGACAGCAGGGTTCCGATCAAATTTATGTTGAAATCCCCGGCAGCGCAGACCCCGAACGCATTAACGATATAATCATGGGCAAGGGCAGTCTCGCCTTTCATATAGTTGACACCGAAGCCACTGATGTTTTTAACAATTATTACCGCGCCAACCCAGCAACCACTTTCGATGATGAGGGAAACCTCATTAACCCCTCTATTGTACCGGCTGATGTAATGGTGCTGGGTGTATATGTGAAGGACCGTTACGGCCTGGATGAACATGACCGAAATCCGGACGGCAGTCTCCGTTATACAGCGTTAAAAAGCGAAGTCGGCCTGGACGGAAACCATATCCGCAGCGCCATTGTGGAACGGAACAACCTGGACGGCAGGCCGGAAGTTACCTTTATGCTGGACTTTGAAGGCGGGGAAATATTTCACCGGCTTACATCTGCCAATGTGGGAAGGCTCATGGCTATTGTCCTTGACGGGCGGGTAAGATCCCAGGCAACCATCCAGACTGCAATCCGCGATTCTGTACGCCTTACCGGGTTTGGCCTGGAAGAAGCAAACAATATTGCCCTGATGCTGCGTACTGCGGCGCTGCCCGTTGAACTTGAAGTGGTAAGCCAGCAGAGCATAGGCGCTTCAATGGGCGAAGATACCATAATGGAAGGGTTATACGCACTGATTGGCGGCATCATTGCCGTCCTGATCTTTATGCTGGGATATTACCGAATTGCGGGGATTAACGCTGTTTTTGCCCAAATCCTCAATTTTTACTTTATGTTCAGCATTCTTTCCGCATTTAATTTTACCCTGACATTACCGAGTATCGCAGGTTTCATCCTTACAATCGGTATGGCAGTAGATGCCAGCGTGATCATTTTTGAGCGTATAAAAGAGGAACTGCGCCTTGGCAAAGGCAGAAAAGCCGCAATTGAAAATGGTTTTGACAAGGCATTTTGGGCAATTATGGACTCAAATATTACCACGTTTATCGCCGCCTTGTTCCTTTCTCAGCTTGGTTCCGGCCCCATTCAGGGATTTGCCGTAACCCTTGCCGTCGGCGTTTTTTCTTCGGTATTTACCGCATTGTTTGTTTCCCGGCTGATATTCGATTTTGGCACGGATGTTATGCGCAGTAAAAAACTTTCAATAACATGGTCCCGCATTAAGGCTGAAAGCTCGCCGCCTCCTGGTGGCGTACCCGCCGCCGCAGGAGGGATCAAGTAATGAGAAGAATTATCAGGTTTTCAAAACTGTTTACTTTTACGGCGGTTTTTTCCACTCTGATTGTCATAATCGGCATTGCCGGTTTCTTTGTAATGAGCGGGTTTAACCTGGGCGTGGATTTCCAGGCAGGTTTGATTCAGGAAATTCAGTTTGCCCCCACTGCATTCAGCCTTACATGGTCAGGCAGGGGCAATGCCTCCATCTCTTTTGACCGCAGCGGTATGTATATAGTACATTCCGGTGTTGGCATTGAATCAAGAACCATACAATTCCTCTTTAGTGAATATACTACTATCGGTGAACTCACCGGCGCCTTGAGTGAGCAACTTGAAGGCCTGGAATTTGATCTGCTTGTACCCGCAGAGATCAGTTCGCAGTGGCTCGTACGGAGTTCTCAGCGGGATCCCCGGCTTGATGCGGATATCCCTTATTTGGTGCATTACCTTGATCCCCGGAGCGAAGAAATACCCATCGCCACAGTCCGCGAAGCATTGGATGCCCTTGGACAGACTGCATCGGTTCAAAGCCTTGGGCAGCCGTCCGACCGCCATTTTATGATCCGTATTCAGGACACACAGGATGAGCAAACTGAAGCTGAACAGGAAATTCCTGTACAGGAAGAAATTGCCGAATACGATGAAACTGCGGAAGTTATTGACTGGGAAGAAACGATTGCGGAATTAACTGATGCAGCGGAATTTGATGATACAGATGAAATGATATCTGAAATGACAGAAGAAATTGCCGAAGCGGCAGATACCATCAGGGACCGGCCCGCCGAAAGGATCACCGGTGTTCTGGAAGCCTTTGATCACCCGGATTTTGGAGCAGGTAATGTGGTGGTACTCCGTTCCGATTATGTCGGTTCCCGTTTTTCCAGAAACCTTACCGATCAGGTAGGGATTCTCATTGCCTGTACTCTGCTGTTAATACTGGCCTATGCGGCAATCAGGTTTAAGCTGCAGTACGCTGTAGGGGCGGTATTAGGCATTTTACTTGACAGCCTTGTCATTGTTTCATTTGTGGTCTGGACCAGAATGGAATTCAATACCACCACTATTGCTGCTATTCTTACGATACTCGGTTATTCAATCAATAATACCATTGTTGTTTTTGACCGGATTAGGGAAAACCGCCGCCTGTACCCGGATGATGTTTTTGAAAATATTCTTGACCGTTCTCTGACCGAGACATTGAACAGGACTGTTATTACCACCGTTACCACCATGCTTGCGGTACTGTCCCTGTTTATCTTTACCACCGGCTCCATGAAAGATTTTGCACTTGCCTTGCTCGTGGGTATGACATCCGGCGTATATACGACAACTTTTATCGCCACCGGGATTATTAATTTCTGGGAAAAACGCAGACTTAAACGGGTCAGGGAGAAGCAAAGCGCACAGCCTGTTAAAGCGTAAGTGGCTCATGTAGTTCGCTCTGAAGTGCTTGGTTTCTGCATGGGGGTCAGGCGTGCGGTTGATCTTGCCTTTGCCGAAACAGAACGCTGCAAAAAAACTTATACCCTCGGCCCCCTCATCCACAACCCCCAAACGCTTGATGAACTGAAACAGCGGGGTGCGGCGCAGCTCAGTGAAGATTCGCTTCCCGCAGACCTTCATGGTTCTTCCGTAATAATTCGGGCTCACGGCATAAATCCTCAAACAGAGGCGGAACTCCGCAGGCGCGGTGCAAACATCATTGACGCGACCTGTCCCAGAGTAAAGGCAAGCCAGCTTAAAGCCGCAGAATTTGCCGATGCCGGGTTTTGCCTTTTTCTTGCAGGTGAGGAATCCCATGCTGAAATAACCGGTATCCTGGGTTATGCCAACATGATTCACGCAACTGTCGTGAAACAAAAAAGCTCCCCTCCCCTTGCCAGACCTATATGCATTGTTGTTGCCGGCGCTGTCGAAGCACAGAATGCAGCAGTACAACTATATACTAGTGATGCTGCACAGTACGGAAATGATTTCCGGCGAAATACTGCACTTATCGGGCAGACTACCATTTCTGAGGATGAATACCAGGCCATTGGCGGCGCTATCACCGCATTGTACCCCGATCTTGAAATAGCACGAACCATCTGCGCTGCTACGAAAGAACGGCAGGACAGCCTGCGGGAACTGCTTGGCAGGGTTGACGCTGTTGTCATTGCCGGGGGAAGAGATTCCGCCAATACCCGCCGTTTGCTGAATATCGCCCAAACATCCGGTAAACCCTGTACCCTTGCAGAAACCGCAGCAGACATACCGCCGGATTTTTTTTCTTACCAAACCATTGGTCTGGCTGCAGGCGCATCAACCCCGGATTCGGTAATTGAGGTAATTGAGCAGGCGTTAAAGTTTGGGAAGAATTAGGTGTTGTATACGTTTTTCTGCATATTTCGCATTTTGCTAACGATAAGTAAAATATACAAAAAATCTTAAATAAATAAAAAAAACTTGATATTTTTCCTTATAGTGTGATATTATTTTTACAATAAGTATTTTAAATATAGCAATGTGTGCGGTTAAATTATAAGGAGGCGAAATAATGACAATAAAAACGGCTTTCACAGCAGTAAACACGGCACTTGCCCTGTGTTTTATCATTTTATTTGCAGGATGCGGCGATCCTGCGGGTCCCACCACATCGACGAAAGGCCCGTTTGATCTGCTGGAAACAGCGATTAATGACGCAAAAAGTATGATGGCAGGCGTTGCCAGTTCCATCGACGGCTCTGATGTTGACGAGAATGGCGAATGGGTTCCCACAGATATTTACAATCAACTGGCAGAAGCCATTGAAACTGCCGAGTTCATGTTTGCGACAGGAGCAGCCCCGCATAACGCCGTGGTTGGGATGATTAACACGCTGGTAATGGGACAAATTGCCTTTCTTACTGCCATAAGTCCGGGACAATACGATGGATACACCAGGCTGACCCAGTTGATAGGGGAGGCTGAAGCCCTTTTGGATGGCATTACAGCAAGCCTTAACGGCAGCGATGTTGACGAAGACAAATACTGGGTATCATCTGTGGCTTATGCAGCCCTTGAAGACGTAATTGACGATGCCAAAGCAATAACCGCCAGTAAAAACACCGCCACATCCGAGGTGGAAAACATGATTATAGTGCTGGGAGAGGCAAAAAATGAATTTAGTAATGTTACCCCTCAATTGGGCTCGTTTGCCGACCGGCGCCTGCTGCGCGAATTAATTGCCGATACGGAAGATCTATTGGAAAACGTACCGCTTGTAGCTGAAAGCGCCGCTACGGTACCTCGGGGTGAACATTTTACCCCCCAAGCCCTGCATGACGCCCTGGAAATTGCCCTGGCTAATGCGAAAGATGTCGTTGACGGCACTGTTTTAGCGGAGATTACCGCTAAAATGACCGCTCTTTCCCAGGCAATAGACGCTTTCGAGACAGCCGACGAGATTGGAACCATGCCGCCGGATGTTACCGAGATACAAATCCTTCTTGCCACAGTCGGCAACCGTCAGAGAACATACGCGGATGGTGCTGTTACAAGGAATGTTATCCAAGAACCTGCGACAAACAATATCCCCGGCCTGTTTATAGACTTTGGCCATTTCTGGGTACTCCAGTCCGCAGCCGAAGCCATCGACACTGCGGAAACCAACGCCCAAACCTTTGTGGCCAATATCGCCACAACCGGTACTGCCGCCGAAGCCGTCGCCATGCTCAGTACATTATCTGCCGCGCATACCGACTATGTTGTCAGGGAAGGCCTGGGGCTGGTATTTATTGAAGTGCCTGCGGGCAGATTTACACGGTATGCAGGAACCACTACGCTCAATACAACAGGTTATGAAACAAGAATCACCAATCCCTACAGGATTGCCAAATACGAAATAACGGTAGGCCAGTGGGAAGCGGTCATGGGTACGGGCTGGCCGGGCGGTGACAGGTATGATTCTTCTCAGTCTAATTCTGCGGCTTATGCATCATATCCACGGGAAAGATTCCCGGCAGTACGCCTGACCTGGTATGACGTCCTTGTCTTCAGCAATAAACTCAGCACTATGGCGGGAAGAACCCGTATTTACAACACCACTCATGATGCCTGGCCTACTACTGATGCAGGATGGTTAAGCCTGACTGTTGCCACTATTCCCCAGTCAAACCGCCCCAGCGGCTTTGCCCAAAATGGCGGCCCGGTTGCAAATACCGTATTAAACGATGCCACCCAAACCTTGACCAACACCGGTTTCAGAATGCCCTCCGGGCATGAATGGCAGTGGGCAGCTATGGGCGCGTATTCAGACACAACGGCGACTTACACTACCGGTTCAGCAGCCGGCGGTCTTGACACCAGAATCAATACAACCGGCTACCGGAAGGCCTATGCCGGTCAGCCGGCAAACGCCACCAATAACAGCGGAGACGCGAGCCGCGCAGCCATGACTGCTTTTGCGCGGGTATGGTGGAACACGGCCAATCCTGCGAACGCAGCCGGCGGCGCAGGGGTCATTCCAGTGGGGCTTTTAACTCCCAACGAACTGGGTATCCATGACATGAGCGGCAATGCGTTTGAATGGTGCTTTGATAGGATAAGCGCAGGAAATAACCAAGGTCTTCCAGACACCTCCAATCCGCTGACTGACTATGTGAACTCCGCCACCGGCGGCGAAGCACGTAAACTCGGGCATGGCGGCGACTGGTATAACTTTGCCAACGGTACCGGCGGGGGAACCCAACGGCCATCAATCTGGAACCGCACCGGTTTATGGCCCGCTGTCGGGTATGACCAGTCAGGCATCCGCCTGGTAACCAGAGGCGCCAATCCTACCAGGGTGGGAACGGCAGTACCGTAATATATAACAAGGAGAGTACAGTGAAAAAGAACACAGGAAAATGGATACTATGGGCGCTGCTGGCAGGTTTGCTGGTTATGTTTGGAACATGCGATGATCCCGGAATCGGCCGCGGTACAATTAGCCCTCCTACAGTTGACAAAAGCGGGCTGGAAGACCTTATCGAAGAGGCGCAAGAGTTAATCGATAATACGGAGATTGACGTGAACGGGACTGGAATTCCCTTCGGTCAGCCGTGGGTAACCCCGCAAACGGCTGCTGCGCTGAATAACGCCATTACCCTGGCGCAGAACATCATGGATAATATCTGGGCAGCCGAAGAAATTGTGGAAACTACAAAAACAATGCTGCAAACGGCGATGGACACTTTTGAAAATGCCAAACGGACCGGGACCTATACCGCCGACAGAACCGGCCTTACATTCCTTATTGAGTTTGCGGAAGAGACGAAAGAATCAGCGGTACCCGCCGCCTCTGAAGGCGATGTCATCTATACCACAATGTGGGTACCCATTACGGTTGCAAATGCATTGGTTGATGCCATTGCACATGCGCAAGCCGTGGTAGACGATCCCTCCATCCTTGATGAAGGCGTAGAAGCAGCGATAGAGACGCTGCAAACAGCACTACAAGATTTTAATGATGCCAAAACGCCGGGAACCTTGGGAAACCTCCTGGCGGCGAAAATTGCGGAAGCAAAAGCGCTCCATTTTTCTGTAGCTTCCCTTCCTGCCAACAGGAATGAATCAAATGTAGCGGCGGAATTTACATGGGTGTCCGAATCGGCTGCCAATGCGTTGAACGCCGCTATTCAAGCCCAGGAAACAGCGTTACTCACCCTTACTAATCAAGGGGATGAAACCGCAAGGGTATCAACTTTGAATTCTGACATATCAACATTTACAGCCGCACAAAGAACCGGCACTGTGCGCCTTATTACAGCGGGAATGGGAGCAAGCCACAATTCGGTAAACGGCGTAGCATTCCGGCAAAGCTCCATGGCAACCTGGACAGACCCCGCGACGGGTACTTCCTGGCAGTTCACTGCGTATTTTGCCCATTCAACGAGTAATAATGGTACCATCATATTCGGGAAACGCCGTCTGGACGAAACTACCTTTACATTGACTACCAGCGATATTACCGGACTTGTCAATAACGCCCATAATGGGATCAGCCTTATTGTGGACGGCGACGGCTATTTCCACATGGCTGTGAACCGTCACAACGGGCAATTGCATTACTACCGGGGGGCGGCGCCCGGCGAATTCCCCATGAATTCACACCGGCGGCTCATGATAGGAACGACTCATGGGCAACAAGCCGCTGCGGAAAGCAGCGTAACCTACGTGGAATTCTACAAGATACAACATGCGCAGGCCGGTTCACTGGTCAAGCCGGGGGATTTGCTCTTTGCGTACCGGCAGGGCGGCTCCGGTTCCGGCTATATGGTTTTGAACAGGTATGACACCGTCACTCAAACCTGGCACCGGGTGCACGACCGGCTGTTGGACGGAACATTACAAAATGCAACCGGTCAGTCATTCAGCCCGTACTGGCAGATGTTTGTGGACGAGACAGGAAGGATACACCTGTCCTGGACATTCCGCGAAACCCCCAATGTCGAAACCAACTCGCACAAGTACTATATGTATTCAGATAACGGGGGGAGTACTTGGTCTACTATGAGCGGCAGGCAAATTAACGTACCCGCCGGTCCGGCTAATACCAATAATGCCGCTCAAAGGGCGGAACAGGTATGGCCAATTGACTATAACAGGAACCTGATGAACCAGACGAATATGACCGGCGAGGGGGGACGCCCGTATATTTTAACCTACTTCAGTACTACTCAAGCCGGAACTCCCAATCTTGGCCCCATTCAATACCGGGTTATCTACCATACTACCGGCACTGCTACGGGCGGGGAATGGAAAATAACCCAGGTAACATACCGGACATTCAATGAAAACACCATTCGTAATCCCTACATTGGAGGCAGCGGAACAATAACCTCCCCGCTTTCCCGTCCGCGCATGGTAGTACGGAAAAACGATAACACCGGCTTTGTAGAAGCGTTCTTTATATGCCGGTATCAGGACAGCCGCGTTGATTCGGTGACGACCGCAGATAATACGCTGGATGAAAGGCGCGTCGTCATGTACTCCACTGCCAACATTGACGGCCCCGAAGGCCCTAACAAGTGGAAAAGAACCGTCCTGACGGATTTCTCGGTGAACTTCTGGGAACCCTCCTTTGACACCGACATCTGGAAGGAACACGGTAAATTGCATATTTTTGTGCAGTCTAACCGCGGCTCTCTGGACGGTGTTGCGGACGGCGGAAATGTTCCTAATAATACAACGACTTATCCGGCCACACAGGTCTACAATCTGATTGTGGATACGTCTAATCCGTAAATTTAAGTGAGAAGTGTTCACTGTCAATTGTACATTATATTAAGGAGTTTTGTATGAAGAAAATTGTGGTATTCCTTGCCGTAACCCTGGCGGCAGGCACGGCGGCATGGGCTCAACCAAACCTCAATAATGCGCGTGACTTTCTTTTAGACTGGGATTTTAACGCCGTACTGACCGAAAGCGTGGAAAGCCGTTTTAGTGTGCAGCGGTTTACATCGGACGTGGACGATTACATAGATCCGGTCGTATTTAATCCCGAAATCGGCAAGTTCCTTTTCATCGGCGGCTATCTCAATGACGGTAATGTCCCCACGATAAGCCTGGGGTACGGCCAAACCCTTGGCAGCAACTATCTGGGTTTATTTTACGGCGGTTCCATCATAACCGGTTCTGGCGACAGGGACGAAGACAGCGAAGGTAAAATAAAAGTAACCTCGGCAATGGGATTTAACAACAATCTGGCAGTGCTTTTCGGCATAGCCGACTTTGGGTTCCGCCTTGATTTTATTATCAGAGATAATTTCAACCGGACAACCTATGACGGCGACCTGGTAAGCCGTAGTAAC
Organism: Treponema sp.; assembly: GCA_009777735.1. Classification (GTDB taxonomy): domain Bacteria; phylum Spirochaetota; class Spirochaetia; order Treponematales; family Breznakiellaceae; genus WQXQ01. The sequence continues at coordinate 27,480 of WRLF01000013.1, read as the reverse complement.
CCCGCAGGAGATATCAGCATTGCCCTGGGTGCCGGAACATCGTTAGGCGATCTGTCCGTCTGGACGCGTATCGGGTTTAAGTTCCCTGCAATAGAAGTCACTACCGACAGCCCGGGCGATGCGGAGCCAACCCTGAGAATGACTGATGTGAAAGATTCGCAATTGGGAATTCTGGCGGGTGCATTGTACGAGTGGAACAATACCAATGTTGCTTCCGCCGAGTTGAATTATACCGTGCAGTTTGCCAGAAGGTATTCGGGAGATACCTCCCTGTTAATGGGCCTGGATCCCCATAAAGAGGGCGGCGGATTTGGCCTGGGCCTTACCGCATTCTACCAGAAAACACTGGAATGGGGACGGACATCATTGCGGTTCAGCCCCCGGCTGGCGCTGGACTTTATCAGCGTATCCCAGTGCGCTTCTTATTCTGACGCTCCGGTACTCCCCCGTGCAAACTGGTTTACCGTGGGTGCCGGTATTGATGCGGGTTTACGATACCAATTCGAAAAAATCGGCCTGTATACCGGCATGAGCCTTGATTTTATTGAATATAAAAACCTGGGTTTTTCGGGCGGCGGCTCTGATCATAAAACAAAAGATTCTTTTTGGAGCCTCTCCGGTATTGGCTGGAGAGATCATCTTGTTGGCGGTTCCACGCAAAATCCCATTTTACAGTTTGGCGTTACCTTTGCCCCAATAGAAAATCTGGTTATCGGCGCGGGTTTTGAAACTAATATCGGACAGTTTTTTAACCTTAATCTGCGTACCATGGAAATCAGCAATGTAGACACTATTACCGCTGCGGAAATCCCGGGCGCCAGTTTTGCCAACAGATTCATGCTTACGGTAAGCTACAAATTTTAAGGAGTACTATTCATGAAGAAGATTTTGTTAATACCGGCGCTGGTAGTGATTACATTCGCCGGATGCGCGTCATTTACGCGAAATGTTAACTGGTACAGCAGCGGCGATGTAGCAATGGAAATGCGGGTCGAAGCAAGAAATGTTGTCTATTTCGGGTTGTTTGGTGAAAGAAGTTACCCCTCGGCGGAACAGTTGGCACGGGAAAACGGTATTACCAGACTTGCAACAGTAGAGAGGTACTGGAAACTGGGCGTCTTCGGCTTGTGGATTGAATACATAACCATTGTCACCGGTGAAGGGACGGCTCCCGTCACGGAGGAACTGTAATACATAAATGAATGACAGCCCGATGTTTAATATCCTGGAACTGCGTAATGTTTCCAAAACTTTCCCCGGCGTAAAAGCACTTGAAAATGTGCATTTTGAGTTACGTCCGGGGGAAATTCATGCGCTCATGGGGGAAAACGGCGCGGGCAAATCCACCTTCATAAAAATTATCACCGGAGTATACCAACCCGATTCGGGCGATGTTTTTTTGAGCGGCACAAAAGTCAGCATCAAAAACCCCCTGGACGCCCAGGCTTTGGGGATTGCGGCAATTTATCAGCATGTAACCTGTTTTCCCGACATTACCGTTGCGGAAAATATTTTTATGGGCCATGAAAAAACCGCCGGGCCGTTCGGCCGTGTCGACTGGAAAACCATGAACAGAGAGGCGGCAAAACTCCTTAAACAGCTTGACGCACAATTCGACTGCCGCGCCGAAATGGGCAGCCTTTCGGTGGCCCAGCAGCAGATAGTGGAAATAGCCAAAGCCCTTTCCGCCAATGCCCAAATCATTATTATGGACGAACCTACGGCGGCTCTGTCCAATCAGGAATGTGAAGACCTGTACCGCATAACCATCGGCCTGCGGGACAAAGGGGTTTCGGTCATATTCATATCCCACCGTTTCGAGGACATTTACCGCCTTGCCAATAGGGTAACGGTATTCAGGGACGGCAAGTACATCAAAACATGGAACATGGCCGATGTGGTTGAGCATGATCTTGTGGTGGCCATGGTTGGCCGTGAAATTGTCCAATTTTTTCCCCGTCGTGACGTACAGCCGGGCGAAGAGGTGTTCCGGGTTGAAAACTTAAGCAGGACTGGTTTTTTCAGAGATATAAACTTTTCCGTGTGCAAGGGCGAAATTGTGGCACTGACCGGTCTTGTGGGCGCAGGCCGCACTGAGGTATGCGACACCATTTACGGAGTCGCTTCCTACGATTCCGGCAGCATGTACCTGGACGGAAAAAAACTGCCGCAGGTCAACCCCTCGCAGGCCATTGCCGCCGGCATCGGTTTCCTTCCCGAAGACCGGTTGAAACAGGGGCTGGTATTGCGCTGGGAAATTGCGAAAAACATCAGCCTTCCGGCGCTGGAAAAATTCATCCGTTACGGTATGGTGGACACAAAAGAGGAAAACAGGCAGGCCGGAGAAACCGCCGGCAGGCTGGGAGTCAAGGCAGTGAGTGTTCACGACAGGGTTTCCACCCTTTCGGGGGGAAACCAGCAAAAAGTGATAGTTGCCAAACTTCTGGGCCATGACATGAAACTAATAATACTGGATGAACCGACAAAGGGCGTTGACGTAGGTGCTAAAACGGCTATTTACGAGATCATGAACGACCTGGTAAAAATGGGTTATGGGATTATCATGGTTTCCTCGGAAATGCCCGAAGTGCTTGGCATGAGCGACCGTATCGTAGTTATGCGTTACGGCAGGGTGACAGGGACATTTAACACCAAAGACGCGGATCAGACAATGATACTCAAAGCAGCCATGCAGACATCAGATCCGGCACAGGGGGGAAAGTGACAGGGCAAAAGCTGCTGAAAATTGCCAGGTTTCACGAATTGGGACTGGTGGTTTTTATTGTTATCGTGAGTCTTGCCGTGCAGGTCCGGAACCCGGCATTCCTTACCCTGAATAATTTAAACAATCTTTTTACCAATACGGCTATATTGGGGATTCTTTCCGTAGGAATGATGATGGTACTGCTCACCGGGGGCATAGACCTTTCCATCGGGGCGGTCGTGGCGTTTTCCGGCATGGCAACAGCCCTTACCGTAAAGGCATATCCGGGAATTCCCCTGGTAATCCTCGTATTTGAAGGTGCGCTGATTGGGGCGGCAGTGGGGTTTGTTACCGGGACTCTTGTTGCGCGTTTTTCGATTCTGCCGATCATTGCCAGCCTGGGTATGATGAACGTGATGCGGGGAATGACATTTATGATTTCGGGCGGCGCATGGGTCAGCGCCTTCCAGATGCCCGACAACTTTAAGCGCATGACAACGAACTCCGTTTTGGGCATCAATAACCTTATCGCAATCGCGGTTGTCATTTTTGTAGTCTTTTTTTATTTTATCAATCATACCCGTACCGGAAGGCGGATTTACGCGGTAGGCTCCAACCGCGAAGCTGCTGATATTATAGGCCTTCCATCAAAGCAAATCATTACCCTCGTGTATGTATTGATGGGGTTTCTTGCAGGTCTTGCCGGGGTGTTGTGGGTTTCAAAGTTTGCATCGGCTCAGGGGGATACCGCCACCGGTTACGAAATGAAAGTGATTGCCTCCTGCGTACTCGGCGGTATTGCAGTATCAGGCGGACGAGGCAAAGTAATGGGGCTGGTACTGGGCGTTATACTCTTCGGCATACTGGACAATGCCCTGCCCCTTATCAGGGTGTCTCCGTTTTGGCAGCAGGCAATTCAGGGTTTTGTGATCCTTGCGGCAATCATTACCAATGTACTGATAAAACGAAACAATGACCGGGTCAATCTGCGCCAAAGGGCGATATAGGGGGAACTATGGCGGACAGGACATTAAGCTTAGAAAAACCCTGGAACTGGAAAATATTTTTCCTTCAGTGGGAATGGCTTTTGGCGGTTATTTTTATTCTGGTGCATGTTATTAACAGTATAATTTCCCCCTGGTATCTTAATGTTGGAACATTTCTTAATGCGCCGATGAATTTTCTTGATAAGGCTTTTATCGTTTTCCCCATGATGATGGTGATCATCCTGGGAAAAATTGATATTTCCGTAGCTTCCAATGTGGCGTTAACGTCGGTATTAATGGCGCTGCTGTACAATGCAGGCTGCCCCATGCCCCTGGCTATTATCGCTGCTTTGTTTATCGGGATGATTCTGGGAGGGATTAACAGCCTGCTGCTGATTAAATTCCCGGAACTCCCCGCCATGATAGTGACTCTCGCTACCATGACCATATACCGGGGTGCCGCCTATGTGATCCTCAAAGATCAGGCGTCAGGCGGGTTTCCCAAGTGGTTTGAATTTTTTGCCTGGGGCCATGTGGGGCCGTTCCCTTTTATCCTCCTGGTATTTACCGCCGCCGCCGTTATCTTTGGCATTGTACTCCACAAAACCGGATTTGGCAGAACCCTGTACGGCATGGGGAGCAACTATCTGGCCTGTAAATATTCGGGAGTGAAAACCGGCCGTATCTTCATGATTGTCGGGCTGTTAACCGGGTTGATGTGTGCGGTATGCGCAATTTTTCTTACATCCCGCATGGGCAGCACCAGGCCCAATGTAGCGCTTTCCTATGAACTTGAAGTAATTGCAATGGTCGTACTCGGCGGAGTAAGCACCTCCGGCGGCACAGGCCGCATTATCGGCCCGCTCCTTGCTGTTTTTATTATCGGTTTCCTCAACTACGGCCTTGGCTTAATGAATGTATCAGCACAGGTTATACTCATAATCCTGGGGCTTTTACTGATACTTTCGGTATTGGCCATGAATGTACAAATAAACAGGAAAAAATCACCGGCATAACCTGGTGAAAAAAAGACAATTTCCAGGAGGAAGAATGGGAAAAATTTGTATAGGTTTATTTGGCATAGGACTTGATACCTATTGGGCTCAGTTTGACGGGCTTTTAGACAGGATCAAAGGCTACCAAAAAAGTATCGGTGAAAAACTTTCCAAAAACGGCCTTGAAGTGATTGATGCCGGCCTTGTGGACAATCCTGATAAAGCCAGGGCTGCGGCGGCGCTTTTTGCAGAAAAACGGGTAGAGGCGGTATTTCTGTACATATCGACCTATGCCCTTTCCCATACGGTACTGCCGGTGGCGCAAAACCTTAAAGTCCCGGTAATTATACTCAACCTCCAGCCTGTGGAGGCTATTGACTATGAGGCATTTAATGCCCTGGGTGACCGGGGAAAAATGACCGGCGAATGGCTCGCCCATTGCCAAGCCTGCCCACTGCCGGAAATTGCCAATGTTTTTAACACAGCCGGTCTTGATTATGACATGGTGACAGGCTGGCTTGATGACCCGGAAGCCTGGCAGGAAATTTCGGACTGGTGCAGCGCTATACAAGTGAAGGCAGTACTGCGGGACAGCCGGATAGGTATACTTGGCCATTACTACTGCGGCATGCTGGACGTGTATACCGATATAACCCTCCTTGCCTCAGTCTTTGGCAGCCATTTTGAACTGCTGGAAATTGACGAGTTAAAAGCACTGAGGGACAGCATAAGTTTGCAGCAAATACAGGAAAAGCGCAGGCAGTTTGAAAAGGAATTTACCGTATCCACTGAATGCAGCGGGGAGGAGCTTAACCGTGCGGCCCATACTTCCTGCGCACTGGATGCCCTGGTAGGGAAAAAACGCCTTGATGCCATGGCCTACTATTACGAAGGCTGGGACGGCAATGAGCATGAAAATATTATAACATCGGTAATCGCGGGTAATACCCTGCTTACCGCTCACCATGTGCCCACAGCTGGAGAATGTGAGGTGAAGAACGTGATCGCCATGAAGATTCTGGACGCCATGGGTGCCGGGGGCTCCTTCGCCGAGTTTTATGCCATGGATTTCAGGGACGACGTGGTATTATGGGGTCATGACGGCCCGGCCCATACTGCCATCGCCGAGGGGAGTGTAGGCCTGGTTCCCTTGCCTGTCTACCACGGCAAACCCGGCAAGGGGCTTTCCATCCAGATGAGCGTCAAGCATGGCCCTGTTACCATACTTTCGGTAGTGCAGGGGCCGGGGGGTACCTTCCTCCTCTGTGCCGAGGGAGAATCCGTGCCCGGTCCGGTCTTGCAGACAGGGAATACCAATAGCCGCTACCGCTTCAGCATAGGCGCAAAGCAATTTGTAAATCGCTGGTCAAAGGCCGGCCCGGCCCATCACAGCGCCATTGGCATAGGCCATATGGCGGGAAAAATAGAAAAACTGGCGGCCCTTTGGGGTATTGAGTGCCTGAAAATATGCTAAGATATAAGCACATGGAAAATACCCAGGATAATCCTGGCGATGAATTATCGTGTAAATAGGGGAAAATCACCGGCGTAGCTTGGTGTAGAAATATTTTCAGGAGGAAAAATATGAAGAAAGTAATAGGGCTTTCACTCATCATGGCTCTTGTCTGTGTCACTGTCGTTTTCATGGGCTGTGACAGACAAAGAGGAACAACGGAACGGCATGCCATCATCTTTAAGAACACCGGCAACCCCTATGGAGAGCGCCAAATGGGCGGGTTCAAAGACGGCATTGAAGAACAGGGATTCGAAGCTATCTTAAGGGCGCCGGAACTGCCGACAGCAGAGGCCCAGATAACGATGATCAATCAGCTTATTGACCAGCGGGTAGCATCGATCTGTATTGTCAGCAACGATTATGATGCGCTCCAGCCGGCGCTTGCCAGAGCAATGGAACAGGGAATTAAAGTGTATTCTCTGGACTCATCGGTTAATCCCGCAAGCCGCATGACTCACGTTAACCAGGCGGATACCCAGCAGATTGGCCAAACACTGGTGGAAGCGGCTTTTGATCTGGCCGGCGGCTCGGGCGAATTTGCCATTCTTTCCGCTACGAGCCAGGCATCGAATCAAAATGCCTGGATTGCGGTAATGCAGGAAGTTCTGCAGCAGCCAAGATACGCAGACCTTTCCCTCGTGAGAATTGCATACGGTGACGACCTCCGCGACAAATCAACATCAGAAACAGAAGCGCTTCTGGCAAGCTTTCCCGACCTTAAAGTAATAATTGCCCCCACCACCGTTGGCATAGCGGCGGCGGCAAAAGTTGTATCCGATCAGGGTCTTATCGGAACGGTACATGTTACCGGCCTTGGGTTACCTTCAGAAATGGCAGAATACATAGAAAACGGCTCTTGCCCGTATATGTTCCTGTGGAACCCCATTGATGTGGGTTACCTTGGCGCATACACGGCTACCGCCCTTACCAGCGGCGATATTACCGGCGCTGTCGGCGACACATTTAACGCAGGAAGGCTCGGTCAGTATGCCATTACCCTTGCCCCGGACGGCGGAACGGAAGTCCTTCTTGGCCCTCCTTTCAGGTTTGATCCGGCAAATATTAACAACTGGAAGGATGTTTATTAGAACTGGAGAATCAGTTTAGGGGGCTGTCCGAGAAGTAGTTTCCGGGCAGCCCTTTTTTTTTATTCAAATGCGGGATAACTAACATTGGGGTCCCAGGCGCCTGCGCGGGTTTCGCCCCGTATGCTGGGAATGTCTATGACCATACCAGGTGTGATAATATTCGGGTTATTCGGATTGGGCAACTTGGATCTGTTTGCATTGTACAGGATACGCCACTGGTGTGGGTTGCCGTAAACCCACGGACGGGCGGCAATATTCCAGAAGGAATCCCCGTGTAAAGCCCATGTTCTTACCGAGTATGTTGCCGGCAGGATTCTTTCATTATGTGTCCGGATATGGGCAAGTAATGCGATAGCATTATTCGCTAAAGTCATCGCTTCTTCCCAATTTTCATCATCCCAGGCGCTTAGGCTTGCATCATAGACAACCTGCGCTTCATTGATTTCTCCGGTGTGTTGGCCGGAAATATTTGAAGCAGTAGTGATACTGTTTATACGATATTGGGCCAGGGCTATGGCAACAAAAGCATCTGAAAGCCTCGTATAGTAGATCGCCTCCTGCGCATAATTATAAGATGCGTCAAAATTGGCATTATTGAAATTTTCTTCCGCAAGCCTTGTCAGCCTGATGCTTTCAAGCAGATACCGGTTGCCTCGGATATTACTGAAAATTTCTTCTTCGGATCTCGTTTGCAAATCAGCTATATCATTATCGGAAAGAGTAAATATCGCAGATGCCGAAGGCACCGGCGTTTCCGTCTCGTACATGGGACGCGCCGAAACCGGTGTGCCAATAATAAATACAATAAATATTGCGAGGTATAATCTGTGGATCATCACCGGCCTCCTTCAATAATGGCATCTGCTTCAAATGCAGTTGCATCACTTTCCAGAATTCTTTCGTTAGCTTCAATAATTGCCGCCGCCGCCATCCGTTTTTTTTCGAGTGATGCCATGCTGGCTATGACATACATCGCCTCTGCATAATGAAATACTTTTGAGGCTTCTTCAAAATTTTGCTCTTCCAATAATTCACGGGCAACGGTATAGCTCGAATCGGCTATTTCGAAATACTCCCTGGCCCCTATTTCGGTTTTTGTGTCCAGCGCTGCCTGACGTTCGCTTGCTGCCTGCAAGGAACGTATTTCCGCATAACCTATCCATCCGGCTGAGAGGACAATGCCGTAATGTAAATCAGCTTTTTGGGCGTTGTCAAATGCACTTGAAAAATCACCTGTAGTATAGGCTTCTATGGCTACAGTGACGGCCTCCCCGGCAAGTTCATAACTGTCCATGTCGTAGAGTATAAAATCCCGTGCGTCAATTTCCCATTTTTTCAGCAGTGCGTTATGAGCCAGTGTTAAAGTATTAAACTTTTGCAGCGCGGCATCGGCAGATTCCCGTGCGGCATAGTAGTCTTCCGCCTCAAATAGCTCTAGGGCCTCAATGGCGGTGGCATCTGCGGGAGCTAAATATTCGGGAAAGTATTGCCTTATCCCTTGATCAATTAAAAACTCTCTGAGTGCCATGATCTCATCCTCCCTTGCCTGGGCGTACAGGGGGATTGTCAGGTTGAACAGGGAATCATAGGAATTTGCTGATGCGGTATATGCTTCTATTACCCTTCTTGTTTCATTTTCGTTGTTTTGCGGAAGTTGTCCCGCATTGGCAAATTGTTCCTCTGCGGCTTCCCAATCACTGGGAAAATACAAAGAACTATCAAAATCATCTGCCCGTGTACGGGCTTCTTCAGCTTTTGCTTTGGCTGTGTCTAATTGTGCCTGTAATGCCTGATTTTGCCCCGTAACCTGCGGCGATGCAGGTGTAGATTCAGCGATTATTACTAACTCTGTAACACGTCCCGATACAGGCGGTGAAACAGGTGCTGCGGTACTTTCAGAAAAACGGACTAACGAGACTTCGGGAGACATTGTAGTACAGGAAAAACCTGACAGAATATAAATGGCAGCAATGAAAGAGATGAAGTGTATATTTTTTTTCACAGGCCGCTCTCCTTGGTTATACAGACTTGCCTAACTATACCCTCTTGTCGTTTTGTTTTCAAGGTATCGGCGCAGGCCTGTTATGCAGGATTAGCTTCCTAAAATATCCTTCAGCATATCATCAATAGAGAAAAATCCTGTACGCTTTCCTGTTTCGCCGGTGATCAGCCACTGAGCCGCGCGTACTGCCCCGCTTGCAAAACCTTCGCGGTTACGGGCAGTATGGGTAATTTCAATAGTGTCAGCCGGGGAGTCAAAAAAAACGCTGTGGGTGCCAGGCACCGATCCCAGACGCAGGCTGGGGAAATGCAGCTCATCCGGTTGAGGGCGGCGATCAAGAGTATCCCAGACGGCTTTATTTTTTCGCTTCATCCGCGCCAGCACACCATCAACCAGTGTTTTTGCTGTTCCCGACGGGCTGTCCAGCTTTTTATTGTGATGAGATTCAAAGCCCCCGGCATCGTATTCGGGAAAAGAATCGATAAGCTGCGCGGCATACCAGGCAATGCGGTTAAAAACATTCACTCCCAGCGAAAAATTGGAAGCCCAAATCAGGGCCGCACCTGCCTGTTCCACTGCCTGCCGCGCTTCGTCAAGATGCTCTGTCCAGCCGGTAGTGCCAATAACCGAAGGGATGTTCTTTTCAGCCAGGGCTTTGATGTTGGAAAGCGCCGTACCGGGCTGGGTAAATTCAATTGCAGTTTCTGCACCGCATAAGTCTCCTGCTTCTGCAATACTGCGGAACATTGGTGCGCCTGAAGGAGGCTTTGACGACTCTTGCGGTATTGGATCAATAATGGCGGCAATTGAATACCCCTGCTCCAATGCTGTCTGTTCGACCATTTTTCCCATTTTCCCGTAACCCACAATGGCTATTTTCATGATTAATCCTTCATACTCTGAAAAAAATCTATATGCAAAGCCTTGACTACTTCCACGGCTTCGGCATCGTTGACAATGAAGCTGATGTTTACTTTGCTTGCTCCCTGAGAAACCATCTGTACCGTTACGCCAATAAGCTGGCATGTTCTGAAAGCTCTGGCAAGAATTTCCGAAGACCGTTTGACATTTCCGACAATGGTAACTATCGCCATGCCGGTTTTTATATCAATGGTGGCAATGCGGGAAAGCTCTTTTTTAACGGCGGTAATATCCTGCGCTGCGTCCAGAGTGAGCGATACGGAAACCTCGCTCGTTGCAACCATGTCCACAGAAATGCAATGCCGGGCAAAACAGGAGAAAACCTCAGCCAGAAAACCGTACTGTCCCAGCATCCTGGATGAAACAATATCAACTAATGTTACATCGCGGCGGAAGGTAATGGCTCGTACCGGTACGCTTTTTTTATCAATTGACGCGACTATCCGGGTACCGGGAGCATCGATGTTATACGAATTTTTTACCAGTACCGGAGTTCCTGTTTTAATACAGGGCTGCATTGCCCTTGGGTGGAGAACCTGCGCGCCAAAATAGGCAAGCTCGGATGCCTCATCGTAGCTGACGGATTCCACGGGACGCGCTTTATTTACAATGCGCGGGTCGGCGGTTAAAATGCCGTCAACATCCTTCCAGACCTGTACTTCCTCCGCCTTGCAGGCTGCGGCAATCATTGTTGCGGTTAGATCCGAACCGCCTCGGCCAAGTGTTGCAATGCTGCCGTTACTGTCTTTGGCAATAAAACCCGTAACAATGGGCAGTATGCCTTTTTTAACGAAAGGGGTAATTTTTGAGGGAATAATATCCCAGCTCTCTTTTATCAGTTCAGCACCGGTATAATTCGAATCGGAAAAAAAACCAACATCCCAGGCATCACAGGCAATAGCCGGTATATTTTGTGAATTGCAGAAAGCGGCTGCAATCCGCACCGAAAGCCTTTCGCCAAATGAAACGAGAAAATCCTTTGTCCGGGGAGTAAGCTCCCTTATTAATGAAATGCCGGAAAGCAGCCGTTTAAGTTCTTCCATCAGCGATATAATTTCATTACGCGCCTGATTCGGCAGTTTAAGTTTTTTTATCGTATCAAGGTGCAGTTTTTCTATTTGCTGAATGGATACTTCGCCATTTTGCAAAGCGTTACTTCCTGCCTGCAGAAGATAATCGGTGGTATCTCCCATTGCAGAAAGCACCAGCACCGGTTTTCGGCCAAGTTGTGTCTTTACAATTCCGATGACATGACGGATTCTCTGTGCGTCGGCTACAGAACTTCCACCGAATTTCATTACTATCATGTCTGGCATGGTACTAAAAAAAAACTATATATGCAAGAATATGAAGAAATATGATACAGGAACATGCCCTGGCTGTGTATAAAAATAAACCGGCGCTCGTACAGGAAATAACCGCAGATAAAATAGTTATTACGCTTGCCGGAAACGCTGCCGGCGAAAAAATAAAAGTGCGGGAAAAAGATATAGAGATAATCCATCCCGGACCGGTGCAGACATTTGGTTCAAAACATTTTCAAACCATTGAAGTGCCGGACGGCGCTGTACGGGAAGCATGGGAACTGCTGCTTGCCGATGACACCTCCGCTGTTTCAATAAAAGAGCTTGCAGAACTTGTTTGCGGTGAATTCAACCCTTCTTCGGCCTGGGCTGTTTTTTGCCTTCTTACAGACGGCCTGTATTTTACCGGAACCGTCAATGCCATCCGTCCCTGTCCGCAGGACCAGGTTGAAGCCGGAGAAAAAAAGCGCGAAGAAAAACAGCGCTCAAGCGGAGAGCGGGAGCTGTTCCTGGAACGGCTGAGAAACCGAAGCCTCCTTCTTGACCCGGAAAAAACAGGCGAATCCTCAGATGACAGGCGTTTTATGCAGGATGTTGAAGCGCTTGCCCTGGGAAAATCGGCAAAAAGCCGCACCATGAAGGACATGGGCCTTGGTGAAACGCCGGAAGAGGCGCATACCCTGTTATTGGAATGCGGTATTTGGACGAAAGAATTTAATCCCCACCCCAGCCGCTTCGGGATTTCCCTGCTGCCGGCACAACAACTGACCACAAAAATACCAAGTACAGATATTAGTGGTCAGATGGTCAGGCAAGACCTTACCCATTTAACCGCCTTTGCCATTGACAGCCCCTGGAGCCATGACCCTGATGATGCCATATCCATCGAACATGCTGACAACGGGTGCATACTATATGTCCATATTGCAGATCCGGCAGCTTCGATCGGTGCGGACAGCCCGGCTGAAAGAGAGGCACGCGACCGTGGCGCGACACTGTATCTCCCCGAAGGCAGTTACAGGATGCTTGCCGATGAATCCCTGCCCTTATTTGCCCTTGGCTATGATTCCGGTAAAGCATTATCACCGGCGCTGACATTTAAAATGAGTATAAACACAAACGGCGAAATTGGTGAAACGGAAATTTTTCCTTCAACCGTATCAATTATACGCTTAACGTACAAAGAAGCTGACAGGTTAATGGCAGACATGAGCACCGCTGCTGATGCCGGAGCCGCTGCCGGTGAAAACGTATCCGCACGATTCGGAGATTCGTTACGCGCAATTTACTCTCTTGCCGAAAATAATTTAATCCGGCGTACCGCTTCGGGCGCGATCACCATCGACATGCCGGAAATTCATATCAGTATTGATAACGGGCAGCCGGTAATCGAACCGATGATACAGTACCGGTCTGCCGACATGGTACGGGAGTGTATGCTCCTTGCCGGCGAAGGGGCCGGAAACTGGGCCATGCAGCGAAACCTGCCCTTCCCTTACATTGAACAGGAAACAGGGGAAATGCCGGATGTAATTCTTTCCGGCCTGGCCGGGGCTTATCGGCTCCGCCGCTGCATGAGACCGCGTATTCTTTCGGTAAAACCGGGGCGGCATTGGGGCCTGGGCCTTACTGTATATACCCAGGTAACGAGTCCGCTGCGCCGCTACACTGATCTTCTGGCCCATCTGCAAATACGCGCTTTTTTACGCGGCGGTTCACCGGAAAACATACAATCAGGCGGGCCGCTGTCTGCCGAAGAAATCTCGGTGCGGATGAACGCCGGAGAGGCGGCAGCATTGGCTGTTACCAGGGCCGAGCGCGCTTCCCGCAATCATTGGACCATGGTATACCTTTCTGACAAAAAGGACTCAGTCTGGGAAGCTGTTGCATTGGAGAAAAAAGGCAGCCGCTGGGTCATGATAATTCCGGCGCTTGCCCTGGAAACCCAGATTTCCCTGCGAAAAGATGTTACACCTAATGACACCATCGGACTTATTTTAAAATCTGTTCATATTCCGCGGGGAGAAGCTGTTTTTACGGCAGAAGAGTAATGGTACTTGCTCCTACCGCTCTATGATGACTCCTTCTTTCAGTGCGTCGAAGCGGCTCATGAGATCATCCTCGCTTATGGGATCATCCATGGAAAGATAAAGGGAAAAAACCGTCTGGGGATCAGGCCGGCGGGCCTGCAGGACAGCGCCGATGGATCCGGTATTGTCCCTGGCTGAGATAACAGGGGCTCCGTCGTAGGGAAATTTCTCTAAAGCCATATCATTCCAGTTTTCCATGGCGTTGGAACCAAGCCTTGCATCGGGCCGAACATTCCGGTAAAAAAAGACCGCTTCTCTGCCTCTTTGATCCCCATACAGGATTATTCTGCGAATCCCCCATTCAAGCTGGTTATTGTATCGGTACCATGAAGGAGCCAAAAACAACTCGGACTTGCTGTCCCAGTCAAACACTTCATTATTCGCTCTGATGGAATAGGGACCGTTGCTGAATTCAAAATTTTGCCGCTCTTCGCTGTTCCACACAAAACGCATATCTTTGAGAATATCCGGAATAAACCTTTCATGGGTGAGAAAATCACTCCATTCTTCAAAAGTACCATCATAGGCGGTATATAAATGATCACATGTTTTTTGTAAATCCCACTCATAATCCTGAAGCAGGGAGCTGTTTTGCCTGGTGGTTACAACGGTTGGGCCGTTTGGCTGGGGGAGGATAAACATGATTTGTACATCATCTTCATGACTTATAAGCCAATAGGCGGTGATCCAGGTTCTTCCGACAGAATCCTCGTAAGATCCGACAGAAGCCGGATCTCCGAAAGACAGAATCCTGTACCGGTCATTGCCCCACAGTGTCCGTTCGGCACGGATGTTCTGGAGAATAATGTCCATGATATATCTGGGATCGGTATTGACTGTTTCCGCCAAAACAGAGGCGGGCCGCTTAAGTTTGTAAAAATTCATGCCGGAAACCGAAGCGTGAATCAGCCGCCCGTCATCTTCAAGCATGTAGGATCTCCTGTTAAGATCAGAGAGTTTCCAGTTATCATCATTCGGGTCCACAAAACTAACTTCCGGAAAAATCGATGACAGCGAACTGTTGAGAAGAAATCCATTATTCGGTCCGGTAAGGTACTCCGGAGCCTGATCGAAAAGAGTCGTCATGGCGGTATTGTAGTAGGGGATATATGCTTCACGGATCTTTTGTCTTATCGCAGTATAGGTATCGGGGAGAGGAACCTGGGTTTCAAACACGCTGTTCAGGTTATTTGCCAGTATCAGGTGGCCAAAACGAAATCTGTTACGAACCGGCAATTCCGTACGGCTGCCATCAAGGATAACCTCTGCCGGAACAGAATACAGCATATTCTCCCTGAGTGCGATGACCAGGGCAACAACCTTGCCGTCAGGGGTTACCAGAGGTCCGCCGGAATTGCCCGGATTTCCGTCGGCTGAACTTTTTAACAGGTTCCACCGGCCCGAATCCTCTTCCGGAACGGTACCGAGCACAAGGCCGTTGCGTATAACGATACCTTCACCTAACGCGTTTCCTATGCTGAACACCGGTTCACCAATAATGTATTGCCGTTCAAATTCAAAATACTCGTCAAATGTTCTTCCCTTGACGGTAAAAATCAGGTAGTCCATTTCATTTGAAGCTCCGGTCACCTGATCCACTTCATAGATGTTTTTCTGTGCATCCCGGACAAAATATTTATCAAAAACCATACTTTCAAAGGCCAAATTAATGACATGGAAGGCGGTAATCAATTCTGTATTGGAAATGGCAAAAGCTGTTCCGATGGAATAATATCGGTCATTCCTGACGGCAAAAGGTACAATATCCCAGTCCAGTTCTTTTTCATACACCGTGGAGTCTTCCTCAGGTTTTTCCAGAATAACCTCAAAAACCGCATTCCGCGCCAGGCGGAAAACCTGCGGAGAGAGCAGTCCTGTGCTTACTGCCCCTGCACCCGGAGAAACCTCCTGTGAGGGGGCGCCGTACACAGAGACAACCACGGCTGCAAAAACAGCCAGAAACAATACTTTGAGTTTCATTAAATACCTTCCTTGCAACAAGCCCGGCAGATTAGGGTATACAGAAGTTCCCTTATTTTATTGCATCAATAATATCACGGATTATTTTATCGGTATCCGCATAGGGGACCTGGCATGTGCCTACCGCCTTGTGTCCACCGCCGCCGTATTTGAGCATTAAGCTGCCCACATCGACTGTAGCTGTTCTGTTGACAATACTGTACCCAACGGTAATTACCGTATTTACCTTTTTCTTGCCGTCTACAACCCAAACAGATATGTTTTGTTCGGGGAAAATTGTGTATAGCAGGAAGCGGTTGCCGGCATGTATTTTTTCAACGCCGCGCATATCGGCAAATATGACATTTCCTTCGATTTTTGCATGTTTTTTTACCATTTCGATAAACAGATTATGCTGTTCAAAATAGGCATCAACACGTTCTTTGACATCGCTGAGCGCGAGGATCTCTTCGATAGGCTTCGTAAAAGATTCTTTGGAGAGTTTTTTCATTAAGTCCAGGTTACTTATGGAAAAATTACGGATTCTGCCAAGCCCGGTACGGGGATCGGTAATAAATCCGAGCAACACCCAGCCGGTAGGATTCATAATTTCATCTACGGTAAGATCTGCTGAGTCCATTTTATCGACATAATGAATCATTTCGGCGAATTTTCCCAGTTTTTCCTCACCGCCATAATAATCATAAATAACATGGGCGCAGCTTGGTGATTTTTTGGAAACACCTTCAAAGCTGATATCGCTTCCCAACCGTTCTTCCTCACTGGAATGATGATCAAACCAGAGCCCGCAACCGGGAATGTAGGGGACATTGACCACAATATCGTTCTTTGTCGCTTCGATAAGCCCGTCTTGAATATCTTTTGGATGTACAAATACCCATTCGTCAACAAGACCCATGGATTCCAGGAGGGCGCCGCTGGCCAAGCCGTCAAAATCAGATCGAGTAATTAATCTCATATATTTCTCCTCTATATTGTACTATTGTACAGGCAAATGGGGGTTTTGGGAAGAGGTATAATGTACCCCCTATCTCTATTATCCCGAAAATATTTTAGTTTCTCTTTATTTGCGAGATACGCCAGTTTCCATTTCTCTGAACGAGGGTTAGTTCTTCAGAATGCTGATATGAACGCGGTGTACCCGGTTGCGCCTCAGAATCTTCAAATACGGCAGGAACCCACAGTGTATACTCCACTCGATACCGCAGTTGATCCCCATCTCCCATTCCCCATTCCCCATCCTCTATTCCCATAATTACCAAATCCGTAACCCCAAAAACTTCAGCTTCAACCGGTCCACCTCCCATTTGCTGCCATTCTGCGGCAGACATTATAACCGGCTGTACAGTATACTCGTAGGCTTGCCTAACCTTGCCAATCACGTACAGGTTTGTCACCATGTTTATATCATCCCTTCCGACACCTTTTATAACACAGGCGTCCATCATTTCATGGTCAAGATCGCCAATTGCACTGTAATAACTTTCTATAACCTGAACCGGCTCCATGCCGGCTGTGGTCGGAAGTGAGGCCCGGCTCCTTGATAAACTGTTAACAACAAGAAAAATTCCGGCAACCGCCGCAAAACAGCACATTATAAGTGTTGCATGACGCATAACAAAACGACGGGTAGTGACCGATGCCTTGGTAACTTTTAAAAACCTGGATTTTTCTTTTTCAACTAATATGCGGTTTTCATCAGAGAGAGGGCTTATTAACAGAGATTTGTTATCAACCGGCTGTAAAACAGCAAGAAAATCGTTCAGAGACGGCGCTTCGGTAACATTTTTACTTTTCCCCGATCCGGACTGCTCCGGAGAGCGCAGCATTAATGCACTTTGCATTAATGCGGAAAGCCGATCATTGAGTCCGGGAACGGCAAAGCGGACAGGTAAAAAATTACTCTCACGCATATCCTGATGGAGCGTTATTTCGTCCGTTGCAGGGAAAGGGGGCGCACCGGAAAAAACACGGTACAGCATTGCCGATGCGGTAAAGACAGCGGCATTCATACCGTCAAGGTCGGGGTGAACATACCACTTGCCGCCGCTTAAGCTGGTTGTTTCATTCGTGCTGATCCTGCGCACGGTAAGACCCGGCGGGGCAAAAAAAACAGCTTCCGACTGAACAATTGCGGTACAGGGCCAGAATACAGCATCGCCGGACAATGCTGCCGGTGATAATTTTTCCAGTATACGAATCGCATACATCCAGTTGATAATTGCAGATAACGCTGCATCCTGCGGCCCGTTAAGCAGCATATCAAGACGTTCACCTTCAAACGGCGGCCCCCATATCATCATTGTTGGCTGTCCCGCAGATGCATCACGGGCATATTCAATGACACCTGATGCCTTCCATAATTGAACAGAATCTTGTGCCGAATCCAGCAGGGTATGTTTTACATTGACGATATACCCCGGTTCGGTGATGGATTGGGAAAATTTCGCCTGGGCAAAGGCACGGGCATCAAGTCCCGTGTCAAAGCCCAGAGCCGGATGACCGTCTACCTCACACGTCATTGCGGGTTGTACAGATAGCGGAAATATTCCATGTCAGTTGAAAGGGTTTTCTCAAAATTCGGCAGAGTACTGCGGTACGATTCCACAGCCCGCCAAAAATTAAAGAAAGACTGGTTGCGGTTGTAGGCATCGGCATAAAGCCTTGCCGCTTCCGCATCCGCAGCACCCCGGATTATTTCCGCCTGGCGATACGCATCAGAAAGCAGGGTACGCTTCTCGTTTTCCATCCTGCCCAGCCACTCCGCTTTACTGCCTTCGCCGGCCGATCGGTAATACTGGGCAATCTGGTTACGTTCCCGAATCATACGGGCATAGACGCTTTGGGTAAGCTCATCGGAGTACCGTATCTGCCGGGTTATCACATCAATAAGCTCAATGCCGTATTCCGGAACCATGCGCCTTGAACGGGAAAGTATTTCATCGGCAAGTTCGAAGCGGCCGCGTGAAATGGGCTCATGACCGGAGCCGGGCTGTACAATAATATCAGCCTCAATATCTTCGCTCAAACCCAAATCCTCGACAACCGGGGGACGTTCCATAATAATATTTGAATTCCGCACCGACTCCAGCAGTAAATTTTCCGCTACTACGGTACGTACTTCAGAGTCGATAATTTCGGCAAGCTTTGAATAAGCCTGACTAACAGTGCCAATGGACATATAAAACATTGTGGGATCGGCAATCCGCCAGCGGGCAGTTACATCGACAAAGATGTACTGCCTTTCCGCGGTGGGCATAAGCCTTGCCTCACCGTCCCATGCCATTATCCTCTTGGGATACCTGACTACTTCGTCAATAATGGGAATCTTGACTTTCAGACCGGCATCGGTAATTTCATTGACAATCCGTCCCATCTGCACAACGACAGCCTGTTCGCCTTCGTTAATAACAAAAAACGGACCGGCTACCAAAAGACCGATAAAAATAACAAAAACAACAACAGCTGTAGTAACTATTTTTTTCATTACCGGGTACCTCCCAAATTCAGCATGGGCAGGAAATTTCTCAGGTTGTGGTCGATAAGTGCCGTGCCTTCCTCATCCTTGAATACTTCCTCAACCATTTCATAATAAAGACGCTGCCTTGTTACCGCAGGGGCACGCTGGTATTCATCCAATACCACATTGAAACGGGCAACATCACCGCGAGCCCTGTTCACACGCTCGGTTGCATAGCCCTGAGCTACCTGTACCAGCCTTTCAGCCTCGCCTCTCGTTCGGGGAATTTCTTCGTTGTACACCTGCTGCCCTTCGTTGACAAGCCGTTCCCTGTCCTGCATTGCCCTGTTAACATCCTCGAAAGCCTGCTGCACACCACTCGGAGGGAGCACATTCTGGAGCCTTACCGCAATGACATTTATTCCCAGGTCATAACGCCGGAATGTTTCATTCATCAGCCTGATCCCTTCAGCTTCGATGGCACTGCGTTCTATTCCCATAATATTCATGATAGCACGGTCACCAACCAGCATATTGATAACTGAACGTGACACATCGCGAATGGTGGGGATACGTTCGTTAACATTAAAAACCCACGCCCTGGGATCCTCTACCCGGTATTGGATGATCCA
The DNA here is from genome assembly GCA_009777735.1 of Treponema sp. GTDB lineage: Bacteria > Spirochaetota > Spirochaetia > Treponematales > Breznakiellaceae > WQXQ01. Next base: position 7,802 of record WRLF01000013.1, on the reverse strand, counting down.
TTCAACATCAACAATGTTGAGATCGCCCGTAAGCATAACGGACTCGCCGGTCTGTGAAGCATAAGCCGGTGAACTGCCGCCTCGTAAAGTACGGTATCCAAACTCCTGGGTCTGCACTGTCCTGACGTTTATCGTATAGTTCCGGTCAATGCCAAAGGGCAGCTTGAACTGCAAACCAGGCCCCCTTGTACCAATGTACCTGCCAAAACGGGTAATAACTGCTTCCTCGGTTTGGTCAACGATAAAAACACTGGTTGCCAGCAGTATCACCAGGAAAATACCGCCCAGTATCATGGTGATTCTTGCCGGGTTCAGGAACTTTCCCACTTTTTGCGGGGTAAAATGCTCCATGTAAGCCTCCTCCAATAATTTTTTAAGTATACCATGCAGAGATTTAAACATCTAGTTAGGGATGGGGAGTGGGGTTGATGAATGTCACGTCAAATGAGGTCTTGTGATTGCAAATACAGAAGCAGTGCGCTGCCCATTAAGGCATGGGAAAAAGGCGGCTTTCCCATATTTTTTTTGACAGTCTCTATGCTGACCAGTTCCACTTCCACGAATTCATCAGGGTCAAGTTCCTGCCTGCCGGTATTAACCAGATCTTCGGCCAAAAAAAAGTGCACTTTGTTTGCCATTATCGCCGGATTGGGACTGAACTCACCGATTTTACGTATTGTTCCCGGTCTATAACCGGTTTCTTCCAGCAATTCCCGCGCTGCTGCCGCTGCCGGATTTTCACCTGGTTCAAAAACACCGCCGGGAAATTCAAGGCATATAGACTGTGAACTGTGACGCCATTGGCGCACCATGACAAAGTTATCTCCCGCTACCGGCACAACAATAGCCCATTCCGAAGTGTCAATAACGGAGAATGTCCGCAATTCGTCAGGGTTATTACCTCTGGGTCTTACACAATAACTTTCATAGACTGAAAATACCCTGCAATCAAATACCTTTTTACGGCCTTTTTCTTTCCAAACAAGGGTTTTTTCATCCTTCATATACTGGAGATTAAAAGTTCGTCACTCGGCAACTGCAGCAGGCTGGGATGGGATACTTTTTTTTCCGTGTTTAATTGCCGCTCTACAGGGTTTACAAACTTTCACTTTTTGACCGTCCGCTTCCTGTTCGTACAGCAGCTTTATTCCGCTTGCCCCGCAAACCGGACAGGTTCCCCTCCCGCGTGCAAATAAATCCAGTATTCCTTTACCTCTATGCCCTTTCGCCATCTATATTCCCCTTATTTCTCTTTAGTGTCTTTCTTTTCGGACTTTTCCTTTGCTTTGGCTTCTTTTTTACCGGCCTTTTTTTCGGCGCCGTCGGCATCCAGCTTGTAATCCACCAGTTCCAGAAGCACCATTTGAGCTGCATCTCCTTTCCGTTCACCGAGCTTGAGAATCCGTGTATAGCCGCCATTGCGTTCTTTCATCCTCGGCGCTATATCGGTAAATAGCTTTGCCACAATGCCTTCATCGTACAATCTGGCAGAAACAATTCGCCGGTTGTGAACCGAATCAAGCTTGGCACGGGTTATCATTTTTTCCGCTGTCCTTCGAATCTCAAGCGCCTTTGCCTTCGTTGTGCTGATCCGCTCATGCCGGAACAGACTGGTGACCATGCTGCGATGCAGGGCTTTACGATGTGCCGCCATCCGGTTGAGGGGATTAAATCCTCTTCTATGTTTCATCTGCCGCTTCCTTTTGGGGTACCATGCGAACCGCATTCTTCAAAAGTTTTATGTCCGTCATCCCCAGGCTTAAACCCCATTCATTAAGTTTATCTTTAATCTCCTGAAGGGACTTTTTGCCGAAATTGCGTGTTTTGTTAATATCATCCTCGGTTCTGCGAACCAAATCACCTATGGTTTTTATATCTGCGTTTTTAAGACAATTTGAGGAACGAACCGAAAGTTCAAGTTCCTCCACCGGAGTACTTAGGAATGTTCTCGTACGCTCACTGTCTTCGTCATTATCTTCATCAAGACCAAAGCTGTTTTCATCAAAGTTAATAAAAACCGAAAAGTGATCCTTTGCGATTTTTGCAGCTTCGGCCAAAACGTCATCGGGTTTTACGGTACCGTCAGTCCAAATATCAAGTACCAGTTTGTCATAATCGCTGCGCTGCCCTACACGGGTAGGTTCAACGGCAAATTTTACTTTTTTAACCGGGGAATAAATCGCATCCAGCGGGATTGTTCCGATTACTTCCACATAACGCTCATTGACCTCAGACGGAACATATCCCCTGCCAAGATCGATCTGAATTTCAAGACATATTTTGGCATTATCCATCAGAGTCATAATACTCAGATCCTTGTTATTCACTTCAACCTGTCCCGGCCGTTCAAGCATTTCGCTTGTTACTGCCATATTACCGGACCATTCATATAATAAAATTTCCTGTTCCACATCGTCGGGAAGCCTCAGGCGTACCTGCTTCAGGTTATTAATCACTTCCAGCGTATCTTCAACTATATTGGGAATTGTTTCAAATTCGCTTGATATATAATGTGCCGTACCTTCTTCATCAAAAGAGGTAATCTTAACAGCCGTGATTGCATATCCCTGAATTGAAGAAAGAAGGATTCTGCGCAGGGTATTGCCGATGGTCGTACCAAACCCCGACTCAAAAGGACTAGCGGTAAACTTTCCGTAACTTGAAGTAAGATCACCGTGTTCAAAAGTAATACCTTTGGGACGCTTGAATCCTTTAATAAGGTTCTTTCGGGACATTGGGACTCCTTATTTCGAATAAAATTCGATGATCATCTGTTCCTTGATATCGCCAAGATCGGTAATATCACTGCGTTGAGGCGCGGCAAGGAATGTACCCTTCATCGCATCGGGATCCAAAGAAAGCCATGGCATAACCCCGGACTTGCCAAATTCCTTCAACGCGTCCTTAATCAGCGTCATTCCTCTGCTATTACCGGCAATACTGATTTCATCATTGGCTTTGACGAGATATGAAGGAATATTTACTTTCCGGCCATTTACCAGAATATGACCGTGTGAAACAATCTGACGTGCCTGACTGCGGGATGAGGCGAACCGAAGGCGGTATACGACATTATCCAGTCTCCGCTCCAGTTGAATAAACAGGTTTTCTCCGGTAATACCGGCCATGCGTACACCCCGTTCAAAAAACAGACGGAACTGTTTTTCCTGCATTCCGTAAATTCTTCTGAGCTTTTGCTTTTCCCTTAGCTGCGTTCCATAATCCGATCGTTTCCCGGGCCGTGCCTTGGGATCCTTGCCGGGGGCAGAACGTTTTCGGTTGATGGGGCATTTATCGCTCTTGCAGCGCTCGCCTTTGAGCATCAATTTTTTCTGCTCGGTTCTGCACATCCTACATACAGGACCGGTATATCTTGCCATGTTAATTCTCCTCTCTGCCTGTGCCGTTCGCCGCTAAATACGGCGAGTCTTCCTCGGCCTGCAGCCATTGTGCGGTATGGGGGTAACATCACTAATGGATTTTACCGTAATTCCCATAACCCCGAGCTGCCTGATAGCAGATTCCCTGCCAATACCGGGGCCTTTAACATACACATGAACTTCCCTTAGCCCGGCCTGCATTGCTTTTTGGGCGGCAGTTTCGGTAACGCTTTGGGCCGCAAAGGGCGTGGATTTTTTTGCGCCCCTGAAATCAAGCTGACCGGAACTTGCCCAGGAAACAGTATTTCCCATCAGGTCAGTAATGGTAACAATGGTATTATTGAAGGTTGCCTGAATAAAGACCTTGCCTTCATATACCGATTTTTTCTCTTTCTTTTTTTTGGTGCCTCTGCTTGCAGCCACTCAATCCTCCTGCCTCTTATTTCTTTTTGCCGGCAACGGTTTTTTTCTTACCCTTGCGTGTACGGGCATTCGTTCGGGTCCGTTGTCCGCGAAGCGGCAGCCCCTTGCGGTGCCGAAGCCCGCGGTAACAGCCAATGTCCATAAGCCGCTTGATATTCAGCGCTACTTCGGTACGTAAGCGGCCTTCAACTTTATAATCACTTTCGATAATATTACGCAGCGTGTTAAGTTCTTCCTGCGACAGATCATTGATAAGCCGCCGGGGTTCGATCTTTGCTTTTTGGCAAATTTCATCCGCGCTGGAGCGGCCAAGACCGAAAATGTACGTTAAAGCAATATTAACATGTTTATTTGGGAGGTCAATTCCCACAAGACGCGCCATATTATTTCTCCTAGCCCTGTTTCTGTTTATGTTTGGGATTTTCGCATATAATGCGTATTATCCCATTCCGTTTAATGACCTTGCATTTATCGCAAATCGGTTTAACGCTCGTCCGGACTTTCATCCTTTTCTACTCCTTCTAACCTGCTGCATACCGGTGAACCCTACAGGTTCCGGCTCCGCAGCCGTCCCTTTTTAGTGAGACCTTCGTGATGGTGCATTTTCAATAACCCTTCAATTTGGCTCATTGTATCCAGGTCAACACCTACCATGATCAGGAGGGAAGTACCCCCCAAAATATACGATATAGACGTTGGAAAATCAAACGCCCATTGAATAATTGATGGAATAATAGCAATAAAAGCCAGGTATAATGATCCGGGAAGCACTATACGGTTAAGAATTTTAGTCAAATATTCTTCAATACGCTCGCTTCTGATTCCCGGAATGGATCCGCCGTTTTCCCGTATTTGCTTGGCAATTTCTACGGGGTTTAATGTTACCTGAGTATAAAAATAGGCAAAGAATACAATAAGTAAAACATACAAAATATTGTACCATGTGCCATTCGGTCTTAACACCTGAGCGATTCTCCCCATCCAGGCGACATTGCCGCCCACGGTCGATGCTATCTGCAGAGGGAACATAAGGATCGATGAAGCAAAAATGACCGGAATAACGCCTGACGGATTGATTTTAAATGGGATGTAAGTATTTTGAGAACCGTACATCTTCCTTCCGACAACCCGTTTGGCATAGTTCACCGGGATTTTACGCTGCCCTTGCTGCTCGAATACTACCAGAGCAACTACGGCAACAAACAGGACAAGTACCACTATTACATAAACCAATCGTGAACTGTCTTCCTGCACCCATGTCCGCAATTCCCAGACAGCCTGGGGAAGACGGGCGACAATACCGGCAAAAATCAGCAGGGATATGCCGTTGCCAATACCGCGCTTCGTTATCTGCTCGCCAATCCACATAAGGAACATGGTTCCCGTAGTAACGGTAAGCATTGCTATTATGGAAAACGGAACAAAATTTATATTGAGCAGGTTTTCCACACTGCGGGAAATGCTCTGGGCATATTGGGTAACGGCAAAAGACTGGATAAGGCACACCCCAACGGTTCCGTATCGCTGCCATTTCTGTATCTTTTTCCGACCGCCGTCCTCCTGGGAAATTTTCTTTAGTTTGGGAAACACAATGAGGAGGAGCTGCATGATGATTGACATGGAGATATAAGGCATTATTCCCAGCATGAACACCGAGAAATTAGAGAAAGCGCCGCCTGCGAAAAAGTCCAGGTAATCAACGATAGGATTGCCCGTATTCGCATGCGACATGAAGTAGGCAGAAAGTTCCCGGACATTGATCCCCGGTATGGGAAACACCGCGCCGATTCTGAATACCACCAGCATGGCGAACGTAAAGAGGATACGTTCCCGAAGTTCCTTTATTCGAAACATGCCGACAAGGGGACTAGCCATTATTCTTACCTTTTTTTGATTTTACTTTTTCAGCCGGTTGGTCAACAGTCACAGTTCCTCCGGCCTTTTCAATAATTTCCTTTGCCGAAGCGGAAACCGAGGCAACCCTGAAACTGAGTTTTTTCGTAAAACTACCCATCGCGAGTACTTTTACCGGGCAGCCTTTCGGCCCGGCGCTTTTTTTAATCAGCCCTTTTTTATATAGTGAAGCCGCATCCACGGTTTCATTATTTTCATAGCGTTTCTCGATTTCGCCAAGGTTAACGATCTGCCATTCTTTTTTAAATGGATAGTTTGAAAAACCGCGCCGGGCAAGCCGCCGGTACAGGGGCATCTGTCCGCCTTCAAAACCAATATAGGTTTTTCCGCCGGAGCGGGCCTGCTGCCCTTTATTGCCTTTTCCCGAGGTGGTACCCCTGCCGGATCCCTGTCCCCGACCAACGATTCGTTTTTTCCTGTTCGCGCCCGCAGGGGCATGCAAATCAAAGTCATGTGCCATGGATTTCCTCCACAGAGACAAGGTGGGATACCTTCTTTACCATTCCCAGAACCGGCGGGCTTGCTTCCAACTCATTTGTGGAACCGATTTTCCGCAGCCCCAGCGAACGAACTGTAGCACGTTGGCTGGGAAGGCACCTTATAGTACTCCGCACCAGACGTATTCTTATTTTAGCCATACTAGTGCTCCTACCCCCAAAATTCTTTCAGGGACTTGCCCCGGTTTTTTGCAATTGCTTTAGGGTCCATCATTTTGTTGATACAGTCGAAAGTAGCTTTTACCACATTGTACTGGCTTGCGGCGCCGATTGATTTGGAAAGTACATCGGTAACGCCACCTGCTTCCATTATCGCCCGCACCGGCCCACCGGCAATAATACCGGTTCCGGAACAGGCAGGCTTAAGCATCACCTGCGAAGCCTTGAAAAATCCGGTTACTTCATGGGGAATGGTGCCGTTTTTCACCGGGAGTTTCACCATATTGCGCTTTGCCTTGTCTATGCTTTTGCGTATGGCTTCAGAAACATCATTGGCCTTGCCAAATCCATACCCTACATTGCCTTTCCGATCGCCAATAACCGTAAGTGCCGAGAAGGAAAAGTTGCGCCCGCCTTTTACCGCTTTAGCGGTACGGTTGAGCTTTACCAGTTTTTCTACAAATTCTTTTTCAACCGGCTCTCCCCTATCCCTGTCACGTCCGCGATCCCGGCCTCTGCCGCCGCTTCTGCCTTCTCCAAATCGTCTGGGTCTTTCACTTCCGGATTCGGCCGGGGCCTCTGCAACATAGCTCTCTTCGACAGCGGCTGTTTCTACGGCAGCTTCCGCCACGACCGTTGCAACTTCCGTTTCAGTTTTTTCTGCCACGGTAGCTTCTGCTTCCGTAGCTTCTGCCACGACTGTTGCTTCCGTAGCTTCTGTTTCCGTAACTTCCGCTCCGGTTGTTTTTACTTCGACAACATCATCTGCGGGAGTGTTCACTTCGACAGTTTCTGTTCCGGCAAGTTCCGTTGCATCATCAAGGTTTTCCATATCTACCCCTAAAACTCTACCCCGGCTTTCCGGGTTCCATCGGCCAAAGCCTTGACTATTCCATGATACAGATACCCGTTGCGATCAAAGACCACGGATTTTATATCCTTCTCCAAAAGCCGTTTGCCCACAATTTCGCCTAACTTTGCGGCTCCGGCTACATTTACTTTAATACTCCGCAGTTCTTTTTCCAGAGTAGATGCCGATGCCAGGGTATGCCCTCTGGTATCATCAATGATCTGCACCGAAAGACTGCGGTTACTTCTCGTAACGGTCATCCGGGGGCGCGCGGCCGTACCGGAAATATTTTTACGGATATGAATTTTTCGTTTAAGCCGTTTTCTGTCTTTGTCCAACATTTTTTTCAACATACTACTACCCTACTTCACACCCGATTTTCCGACTTTCCGCCGGATTTTTTCATTATCGTACCGAATTCCCTTGCCTTTGTAAGGCTCAGGCGGACGCAATTTACGTATTTGAGCGGCTAATTCGCCTACTCGCTGCTTGTCTATACCACTGACGGTAACTTTCGTACCGCCTTCTGCGGCAATAGTAATTCCGTCGGGGATGCCAAAATAAATATCCGTAGAAAAC
>WRLF01000012.1 GCA_009777735.1 Treponema sp. | reverse complement strand
GCTTGATTGGGGGGGGTGTCGGTGGTAAGCGGGCCGCGCAAGCGGTGCGCTTGACCAGCCGACGGGCCCCGCTCAAGTCTTGCGGGTATTACATTGCTGGTGTAATTCCATGCTGACACCATGTAAAAAAAGTGATATGGTATGCATAAAGAGGAAACGATGACTAAAATTGCATGTATTGGCAGCGGAAATATGGGTTTTACTTTGATGGCAGGTATTGGTGATTCAGGTAAAAACACGAAGATAAAAATTGGTATAACTGATACGGACAGGGAAAAAGCAGAAATTACAGCGGAGGCAATTGGAGCAGAGGTATTTAGCTCAAACGTAAAAGCCGCCGAAAAAGCGGCGTATATTTTTCTTGCGGTCAAGCCGCCGGCAATGAAAGGTATACTGGAAGAGATAGCACCCGTTGTGCAAAAACGGCTGGCAGGCGGCAATGCGCCGGTAGTGGTTTCAATGGCAGCAGGCTGGACAATTGCTGAAATCCAGGCTGTTATAGGCAGTGATATCCCTGTGGCACGCATCATGCCCAATACGCCGGCTCTTGTTTCTGAAGGAATAACTGCGCTTGCCGTCTCGCCGCAAATGTCTGCAATAAAAGCCGCCGAGTTGGAAACATTGCTCGAAGAAACCGGTGAAGTTGACCGTATTGAAGAGCATTATTTTAATGCGGTAACCGCTCTTTCCGGTTCCGGCCCGGCCTTCGTATATATGTTTATTGAAGCGCTTGCAGACGGAGGTGTCCTTTCCGGGTTGCCCCGCAACAAGGCTATGTATTATGCAACCCAGACTGTGCTTGGCGCAACAGCAATGACTATAGAAACAAACATGCATACCAGCCAGCTTAAAGACATGGTTTGTTCTCCCGGTGGCACAACCATTGCCGGGGTTGCTGCTCTTGAATCATGCGCATTTAAATCTACGGTAATACAGGCAGTAAACGCTGCCTGGAAACGGGCAGAGGAGTTGACAAAAAATGGGAACTGATACCTCCGCCGCGGATATATCCGGCATTGTAAAAAATTTACATCCCCTTGAAATACGGATACTGTTGGCATACAAAAAAGGCGATGAACTGACCATCGAAAAAGTTGAAAAAGATCTGGGATTTAAGACGGGTAATGGAAACCAGGCGCTTTCATGGCTGTTCGGTAAAGGGTTGATCGGCGAAATACGGCGTGAAACGGCTATTTTTTACGAAATAACCGGGCTGGGACAGGAATGGAAAGAAAAAGGAAGCCCCGAAGAACGTATCCTTGAAATGATACGGAACAGAATGAAATCAGCGCAGGACAGGCCTTTACTGACCGAGATCGCCCAGGCGCTCCATATGGAGAACAAGGACATCGGCAGCGCTTTTGGGCACCTTTCCAAACTTGGCGTATTGTCGATGGACAGCGACAAAAAGGTGACTGTCACCATTCCGCTTGATGACCCGTCAAAAAATCCGGTGCTTGCCCATTTTGCTCTTTTGCGGGGGATTTTCAAAAAAATTGTAACCGAAGGCGGCCTGCTTGCGGAAGCCTCGCTTAATGAAGAGGAAAAGCAATTCATCTCCGGTATAGCAAAAAAACGCGGCGCCGACAATGCCGCATTCCGCCAGTTTGATCGCGAAACCGTAGTATACGGCCTCAACACTTCCGCAGAGGCGGCGGCGGCAATGCTTACAGCGGCGGGTATTACCGGCGATGAGCTTGGCACGCTGACTCAGCAGATGCTTGAGACGGGAAGCTGGAAGGACAAGACATTCAGGCCGTACAATGTCAAGACACCACCGATACGGCTTGTTCCCGGACGCAGCAACCCTTACGCAAAATTCCTTGAAGATGTTAAAGACAAACTTGCTTCGCTGGGGTTTGAGGAATTTGACGGCCCTCTCGTAGAAACCGAATTCTGGAATTCAGATGCCCTGTTTATGCCGCAGTTCCATTCTGCCCGTGATATCCACGATGCATATCGAGTTGCCGATCCGACAAACGCCGGCAGCTATTCCCATGCTGCGGCAATCGAAGAGCCCTGGCTTTCCAATGTCGCCGCCGCTCACGAAAATGGCGGTGCAACAGGCAGCCGCGGCTGGAACTATGCCTTTGACCGTGAGTTTACCCGGCGGTTGATTCTCCGTTCCCAGGGGACAGCGCTTTCCGCAAGAACACTGCCCACAGCAAAAGTGCCCGGCAAGTACTTTGGCATTGCCCGTTGTTTCCGTTATGACCGTGTTGATGCAACCCACCTGCCGGATTTTTACCAAACCGAAGGCATTGTGTTAGGCGAAAATGTCAACCTCCGCACCCTGCTGGGAATGTTGGAGATGTTTGCCGTCGAAGTTGCCGGCGCGAAAGAAGTAAAATATGTTCCCGGCTATTTCCCCTTTACCGAACCTTCGGTAGAAATGCATGTGAAACATCCTGCCTTGGGCTGGTTTGAGCTTGGCGGTTCGGGTATTTTCCGGCCGGAAGTAACGGAAAGCCTTGGTGTTTCTGTACCGGTTGCCGCATGGGGTATCGGTATTGACCGCATGGCATTGATGGCGCTCGGCCTCAACGACCTGCGGGAGTTGTTCAGTTACGACATTGAAGATGTGCGCTTACGACGTGCCAGGGAGAGCCGCAATGCCTAAAATAGAAGTTAACGAAACAATGTTTTACGAACTGGCCGGCACAAATGGAAAAGGCTGGAAAACCAGAGAAGAATTTGAAGACGCCCTCACCTGCGCCAAAGCAGAACTTGATGAAGACAGCGACAAAAACCTGCCCGAATCAGAAAGGGTTCTCAAGATAGAACTTAACGATACAAACCGCCCCGATTTATGGGGAACCGCCGGATGCGCCCGCCAACTCCGGGTGTATAGCAGCGGGGCAAAACCAGAATATCCGTTTTTTTCGCTGCCCTGTACAACACAAAAAGCAGCGTACACGGTAAAGGTTGAAAAAAGCGTTCAACAGGTTCGCCCCTACCTCGCGGGATTTATCGCCAAAGGAAAATCAATTTCCGACCCGTTGTTACGCGACATGATTCAGACGCAGGAAAAACTTGCCTGGAATTTCGGCCGCAAACGGCGCTCTATTTCGATGGGTCTGTACCGCGTTTCGCCGGTCAAATGGCCGATTATCTACAAAGGTGTTGATCCCAACAGTGTTTCATTTGTGCCGCTGCAATGGGATGTCCCGCTTACCCCGACAGAAATTCTCCGGCAGCACCCCAAAGGCAAAGAGTTTGCATTTATTCTGGAACACAAGCCGGTGCATCCATTCCTTACCGATTCACAAGGCGGTGTGCTTTCCTATCCGCCGATTATCAATTCCGCCGATATTGGCGCAGTCCAGGTTGGCGATTCGGAAATATTTGTAGAGCTTACCGGAACGGACATTACCCTGGTAACGCTGGCCGCTTCAATCGTTGCATGCGACCTTGCCGACAACGGTTTTACCATTGAGCCGGTGGAAATACAGTATGAGTACGACACGCCATTTGGCAGGAATATTGTGTACCCGTATTATTTTCAGGAGCCGGTTTTTTGCTCGCTGGCCCGCATCGAAAAATTTCTCGGCGAAAAACTCAACGCAGATGAATGTGTACAGGCTCTTGCCCGCATGGGCGTGAAGGCCGAAAAGGGAAAAGGCACCGAGCGCAGGCAGACGGTTGAGGACGAAGGGATTACTGCATGGCCGCCGGAGTACCGCAATGATTTTCTCCACGCCGCCGATGTTGCAGAAGATGTGATGATAGGCCGGAGACTAAGTTCGTTCAAGCCGGAGCGTCCCGCCGACTCTACTGTTGGCCGTCTGCTGCCCGTCACATTGTTCAGCCGTCAGGTAAAGGAAATTTTTATTGGCATGGGTTATCAGGAAATGATCTACAACTACCTTGGTTCACGAAAACATCTGGTTGATAACATGTGTCCGACCACTTCAAAAGCAGGACAACAGATAACAGACGAAGTGGTCAGACGCATCATCCGCATAGCGAACCCCATGACAGAAAACTATGAATATGTCCGTGATTCGGTTATTGCCTCGTTGATGGAAAGTGAATCCGTATCAAGCCATTCGGTGTACCCTCATAAAATTTTCGAGATTGGAAAGATCGCCTACCGGGATAATTCTGAGAAAAATCCCAAAGATTCCACTGGTACAATTACCCGCCAGTATGCCGGGTTTCTCCATGCGGACAAGGAAGCAAATTTCAACACAGCCGCAGGTCTTTTACAGACGCTATTCTACTACCTTTCCCGCGAATACGATGTCGAAGAATCCGGTGATCAACGCTTTATCCCGGGGCGGGCAGCAGCAGTGCTGTACAAAGGCAGGCGCATCGGCGTGTTTGGCGAAATACATCCCAAAGTGCTTGAAAATTGGGATATAACGGTACCCTGCACCGCCGGTGAAATTGATCTGGATATGCTGTATAGTTAGCTTGCCAGGGTTTTGTGGGTTTCCTTCATCTGCTCCCTGATGGGAATGCTTTGGGGGCATTTAGATTCACACTCACCGCATGCGTTGCAAGCCGATGCATTCTCGAATTTCATCCATGGAGACTGGCCTATTTCGGCATAGTTTTTTTTCGCGTAGTCGGTGATTTTGTAGATCCGGTGATAGTTCATAATATTAAACACAGCGGGAATATTAATCCCCCGTGGACAGGGCATACAATAATTGCAGCCTGTACAGTAAAGCCCTGCCAGACGCTCATTCTCCTTCATCATGGCTTCAATTTGCATAAGCTCACCGGAATTGAGGGGAGAGATATTGTCTGCTATCCTGACATTTTCCTCAAGCTGTTCCATGTCGGACATTCCGGACAAGGCAATATGCACATGCGGATTACTCAGCACAAAACGAAGGGCCAGCTCGGCGGAACTTTGCACTTTTCCGGGGAGCATATCCTGGATTACTTTTGTCGGTGCGCCCAGGCGTCCGCCGCCAACGGGACCCATTACCACCGTCCCCAGCCCCATTTGATTAGCCAGGGCAATTCCAGGCTCCTTGTTACGATCCATAAGGTTATACTGGCAGAGAACGGATTCCAGAACCCCTTCCCCATTTTTGAGAACCTCAATGAGTTTATCACCTTCTTTTTCTTTCGCGCCGCCGTCATGAAAAGAAAAGGAAATGTGCTTTATAACCCCTTGTTCTTTTAGCTTTTTTGCCCGCTCAAAGGGGCCGTCTTTGGCTTTTACTTTTTCTGTAAAAGACTGCATGGATATGCCCCAGAAATGGTAGAAATCAATGGATGTTACGCCCAGGTTTTTAAGGGAAGTTTCCAGCCGTTTCTCGTAATCATCTCCGGAATCGTTTTCGATGGGGTTTTTCGTGGAAATATACACTTTTTCCCGTCTGCCGCCCCGAAGAGCCTTTCCCAAAATAACTTCGCTCAGTTTATCGCAATAATATGGAGCTGTATCAAAAAAGTTCACCCCCAATTCCATTGCTCTGTGGATAAGCGCTATGCTCTTTTCCTCGTTAATAACCGTCTTGTCGTCTTTCTCTGTCACGGGCAGCCGCATACAGCCCATACCCAGCCGGGACACTCTTGCACCGGTTTTACCAAAATCTACATACTGCATAATGCTCCTCCGGAATCTACTTGCAGATACTCACATGGCACCAAATGTATACCTGTTACGTCCATTTTGCTTTGATGCATAGAGCATCTCATCCGCTCTTTTGATGTAATCATCTGGGTTTCGGGTATAATCCGTTTTACCGGTCGTTATCCCAATGGAGATGGTAACATGATCGGCTATGTCGCTGTTTTCATGCAATATTTTACAGTTTTGAATGTTTTCAAGCAGTTTTCCCGCCAGGAATCGTGCACCGGCTTCATCGGTATTGGGAAGAACAACGGCAAATTCCTCACCTCCGTACCGTGCAACAAAATCATCACCTCTGGTAAGGGTTTTTGAAAGCGTATTTGCAACAGCTTTCAGACAGACATCTCCTTCACTGTGACCGTATGTGTCGTTGTATTTCTTGAAAAAGTCTATGTCAATCATCATCAGGCTGATCGTACTTTCTGTACGGGACAGAAGTTTTAATATGCGGCTCAGATTTTCATCAAAATAACGTCTGTTGTATATACATGTCAGCGCATCGTAATATACCTTCTCCGCTTCAGTTTCAAGCCACCGGATGTTTTCTTCCATTTGTTTAATGCTCCGTAAATCATACATATAACAAATAAGGTATTTTTCGTTGTTATTAACAATGGCCGTTAATGTATTTTCAACGGGAAGCACTTCATCATCAAATGTTTTATGAACCCAGTCAAAAACAATTTTCCTTTTCGTAAATGCGTCGTCTTTCATGGAGTGTGCTTTTTCAAACGATTTTCTTCCGTCCGGCTGATAAACCGGTGAAAAGTTTTTCCAAAAGTTATGTAAAAGATATTGCTTGTCAGAGCAGTTAAAAACCTGATGTGCAATGTTATTACAGTCAATAGCCTGCAGATCCTTGTCAAACAGAATATAAGAAACAGGGCTTGATTCCATCACAGTACGGGCAATCTCGCTCTCTTCGGCAATCTCCCGTTCCATTTCATTATGAATAACGGCATTGGCACAGAGACGTGCGGCAGAACGCATAAAACCCATGCAGTCTTCGTCGAAAAGCCGATCGCTGCGATTATCCAGATAAGCAACGCCTCCCCATAATGCACTGTAAGAAAATACGGGCACTATGAATACCGATTTTTTACCAAACATGTCCGCAAAAGTTTTATCATCTTTGGATTTACCGCTCAACTGTTGATTTACACATATATTCTCCAGGAGGATATTCAGCCATTCTGTTGTTATCTGATTAACAGGAAAAAAAACCGGGCTTTTATCGGTCAACCCGCCTTCGATCTTGTCCCAACGGTACAATTGCCTAAAGCACTTCTCCCCGTTTATCTCAATATGGCGGAAAATAATGATACGGGTTACCCCTGAAGCATCTGCTATGGGACGCAGGCCGTATGCCATTGTCTCTTCAAATGTCTTTTTTTCATGGGAGCAAAAAATTTCAAGAGCCTTATCCAAAGCTTTAACCAATTCGGCGCGCCGTTCGATCATATTTTTCTCCTGCTCTGCAGAATAATCATGCATGAGCTACTCCTCCTGCCCTTTATGCTGCAAACAGGATTTTTTTCAAATTTCATAGATTATATTATAAAGCAAAACCCATTTTCAAGCCATATATATGCTAAGGAGATATGTATGAAAAGATGTATTGCGGGGTTAAAAAGTATGCGGTTATTGCTTTACGCCGTACTGCTGCTGGTACTGTCTACGGGGTGCACCGGGTGCACAATTCCCGGATCAGAGGAAAGCACATCCGGAAAATGGGATTCCATGGCCATTATGACATGGAATATACAGACACTGTTTGACGGGGTTGAAAACGGGACAGAATATGATGACTACCGGGAAACGGCAGGCTGGACCCGGGAAAAATACCGGGGACGGTTGAATGTCATAGCTAATGCCATTGGAGGAATGGAGCGAAAACCGGACATTATTGCCCTCCAGGAAGTTGAATCGGCCCAGGTATTGGAGGATCTGGCTTTTGCATTATCGGCACAGGGGTATGGATGGACCGGTTTTTCCATCATTCCCGGAATGGCATTGGGCATTGGCTTGTTAAGCCGTTTTCCGCTGCTCGAAGTAAAATCCCATACAGTGTACATTGACGGCGATATTGCCCCCCGGCCCATGCTGGAAGCCCGGATTGATGTACCGCCGCAGACAGCAGACAGTGAAACAGGCAACGAAACGAATAATGCGATGATACTTTTTGTCTGCCACTGGAAATCAAAGCTTGGTGGCGATGATGCCACCGAAAGTACCCGCAGGGCATCGGCACGGATCATTGTCCGCAGGATCCGGGAATTGGCGGAAAGCGAACCGGATATTCCCGTGATTGTAATGGGCGACCTGAATGAAAACCATGACGACTTTTATCGCCGCAGCGGTTCCATTATCTGTGCGCTTTTACCCGATGATCCACGGGCGGCGGAAGATGTCAATATGTATGGTATTGACGGGAGCGCCCCGGAATCTGCTGCGGTAATAGCCCAACTGCAAAAAGATTTTATTGTTCTGAGCAGAAATTCCCCTCCCGAACCGAAGCATTTTCCTTCGGGAGCCATTATCCTGTACTCGCCCTGGTCGGCGGAACTCCGGGACGGTTCTTACTATTATCGCAATGCCTGGGAAACAATCGATCATTTTCTGCTTTCCGGTCAGTTATTTGACGAGACCGGCTGGGAATTCGATACCTGTCTTGTAATAAATACTCCACCTTTTGCCAACGTAAACGGATACCCGGTCATGTATAACAACCGTACCGGTTCCGGTATGAGTGACCATCTGCCGCTGTTGTTATTTCTGAAAAGGCTTTAGTTTTAAAAAGCAATTTTATCGGACTTTTTCCAGGATTTCAGCGATGATCCTGTCGGCATCTTCGTAAGGCACCTGACAAGTACCCACCTGGGTATGGCCGCCGCCGCCGTAATTGAGCATCAGGCTGCCGACATCCACTGTGGCGCTGCGGTTGATTACACTGTAGCCCACGGTGATGACGGCATTTGCCTTGTTCCGCCCGTCAACTATCCACAGGGAGATGTTTTGCTCCGGAAAGAGGGTGTAGATGAGGAAGCGGTTTCCGGCATATATTGTTTCTACACCGCGAAGATCGGCAATTATGGCATTGCCTTCAACCCTGGTATGTTTTTTTACCATTTCACGGAATAATTCGTTTTGCTCATGGTACACAGCCACCCGTTCTTTAACATCAGGCATGCTCATTATTTCATCAATGTTTTTTTCGGCGCAGGCGCGTGCAAGATTTTTCATCAGATCATAATTACTGATAGTAAAGTTGCGAAAACGGCCAAGCCCTGTACGGGGATCCATGATAAATCCCAAAAGAACCCAGCCGTAGGGGTTTAGAATATCATCAGATGACAGGTTAGCCGAGTCAATTTTATCCGTATAGCGGATCATCTCCGAGAAACGGCCTATTTTCTCATCACCGCCGTAATACTCATAAACGACACGGGCGCAGCTTGGAGCCTTGCGGGACACGCCCTCAAAATGAGCTTTACTCCCCAGCCGTTCGCTTTCACTTGAGTGATGGTCAAACCACAGCTTGCAGCCATTGATATAAGGAATATTAGCCAGAATATCATTATCGGTAGCATCAACCAGGCCGTCCTGGATATCTTTGGGATGTACGAATTTCCATTCATCAACAAGGCCCAGGTATACAAATAATGCGCTGCAGGCCAATCCGTCAAAATCCGATCTTGTCAATAATCTCATTATTTACCGCCTTAATGATTATCTTACACATATTGCCGTTTTTATTCTATACTGGGAATTATGAAAATGCAAAAAATCCTGTTTTTATCAGCGGCTCTCATAGCTGTTTTGTTTTGCGGTTGTTCCGGTACCCCAAATGTCAGTCCCGCAGTATGGGGCAACCTGGGGCTTCCGGCAGACCCCGTTCCATTCATGGAAGATGTGAGGACCGGAACCCTGCCCAGCGGTTTACAATATTTTATTCTCGAAAATTCCATGCCGGAAAACCGCGCAAGTCTGACACTGGCTGTCAAAGCCGGTTCGGTACTTGAGGAAGATAATGAACAGGGCCTTGCTCATTTTGTTGAACACATGGCATTCAATGGTACAGAGCGTTTTCCCGAGGCAGAGCTGATTGCTTATCTGCGTTCACTGGGAATGCGCTTTGGCCCGGATGTCAATGCGTATACTTCTTTCGACAGAACCGTTTACGGGATCGAAGTGCCGGTGGAAACCGGTGAGGACGGGATACGGCGTATTCCCGGCATGGCCCTTGCGGTCATTGACGAGTGGTCACGGGCAGTCACATTTCACCCCGAAGCGGTGGAAAACGAGCGGCTCGTTGTATTGGAAGAATACCGCTGGGGGCTGGGCGCATTTCAAAGGATTCGCCGGCATTGGCTGCCTGTCTTGTTTCAGGGATCACCCTATGCCAATCGAATGCCGATTGGGTCGCCGGAAGTCCTCGAGACTGCGCCTCCTGAGCGCCTCCAGGGATTTTACGAAAGATGGTACCGTGCGGATAACATGGCGCTGATCATCGTGGGCGATTTTGACGGAGCTGCACTTGAGGCTTCGCTGCATGAGCATTTTTTAATTGAACGCCCCGCGGTTGCCACCGAGGTTCCGCAGCACGATTTGCCCCGGCCGCGAAGGGGTATCGAAACTTTGATTGTTAACGATCCGGAACTAACCAGCACTTATACCATGCTGTATTTCAGACGCAGCCGGGAAGCGCCGCGCAATGACCTCTCGTTTCATCGGAGCTATTTGATCAATCAGCTTATTGAAAATATGCTTGATTTCCGTTTCGATGACGCACAGACAGATCCGGATACTCCTTTCACGTGGGCCGGCGCATGGCCTGAATCTTATGCGGCATCCTCGCGGTTTTATGTGATGCAGGCAGAGGCAAAAATGGGGGCTGCCGAGGCAAGCCTTGAGGAATTACTGCGAATGCAGCAATCAATGATTCGTCACGGGTTTACCGAAGCAGAACTATCCCTGGCAAAAAATGCCATGCTTTCAAGCTTGCAGCAAATGGTGACGGAAAAAGACCGTCAGCAATCAGGCAGATTTATCAGTTCGCTTACCTCTTTTTACATTGACGGGGGGAGTTTCCCCAGCCTGGAGTGGAATCTGGAAGCGGCACAGCAATTATTACCTCATATCAGCGCGCGGGACATCAATGCTGTTATAAAAGATTATTTCGCTTCAGGCGACATAATGGTGTTTATCTTTGCACCCGATTCTGAAATGGAAAACCTGCCCAGCGAAGCACACATCAGGCAGATGGTAGCGCAGAGCCGGAGATTGCACGTTACCCCGCCCCGAACGATCACGGTGAGAGACAGTCTTCTTTCAACCATTCCCCAGCAGGGCGCGATAATTGCCGAGTCATCCGATACCGAAACCGGCGCCGTTCTGTGGGAACTGAGCAATGGCGCACGGATTATCCTCCAGTCAACCGCCAACAGAAATGATGAGATAGTGTTAATGGCAATGGCCCGAGGCGGAACTACCAGCGCCGCTGCAGAAGACGACATATCAGCCGGCCTCGCAGCCGAAATGCTGCAGGTTTCCGGTCTTGGCCCCTGGTCACGCCCCGAATTGACCCGGCAGCTTGCCGACAAACAGGTTTCTCTTGGGTATTCGATTGGCAGATATCAGCGGACATTCCAGGGATCATCCACATCGGGTGACTTACAGACATTTTTTGAAATGCTTCACCTGAATTTTACCGACCCGCGCATCGACACCGAAGCGGTACGCGCCATGATGGATACCTATGCCACCTCCCTTGCCCTGCGCGGTGAAAATCCTCGTGTGGTTTTTTCCGATGAGGTTAACCGGATAATCACCGGCAGCCATCCCCGCTTTAAACCCCTGGAACTGGACGATCTTCCCCGTGCCAACATTGACGCCGCTCTTGCCTTTATCAAAAGGAGCCTGAACCCCGCAGATTTTACGTTTGTGTTTACCGGCAATTTAACACCGGATATGATGCGTCCGTATGTTGAAACATACCTTGCGTCCATCCCCCGCAGCGAAAGCTGGAATACGTGGACTGACCTGAACATTGTCCGTCCGGGAAGGGTGGAAAGTACCGTCCGCCGCGGCATGGAAGATCAAAGCAGGATATACATGGCCTGGTATACGCCGGCCTCCTTCAGCGAAGAATTGAACATCACGGCACAGGCATTAAACGAATATCTTGACATAATAATGACCGATGAAATACGCGAAAAACTTGGCGGGGTATATTCGATTGGAGTGGGTGTCGCACTGTCGCCTGCACCTCGCGGAGAGCTTTCCATGCTGGTGTCCTTTACCACGAATCCGGAGCGAGTGGAAGAGCTAACAAACGCAGTAATAAGTCTTTTAAACGAGACAGCAAGAAGTATTGATCAGGATGCTTTTGATAAAGCGGTAAATGCTTTAAGAATGGAATTGGAAACTTCAATGCAAAGCAATTTCTTTATTGCCCAGAGTTACATGAACTCTGCGGCGCTGCTGGAATTGCCCCTTGCGCGCCTGCACCGCCGGCCTCAGTACATCAATGCTGTCACACCCGCTGATATCCAGCGGCTCTGCACACTGCTCCTGCCAAACGGCCCGGCACTGGTGGTTCTGCTGCCTGAGTAGGGGGAAGCAGGTAAAAACCTGACACACAATGAACCAATGAAAAAAGCATTGCGATTGTTCTGCCTGTATATACTGACATTTCTGTTGATAGCCGCATGCGCAAGCCGTCCGCATCGGCCTGTTGAAGAAGCACCCCGAATAGAAGAGGTAATTGAAATTCCGGAAGTTACCGAAATTGAAGAAGTTCCTGAAATCACAGAAATAACCGAAGTCGAAGAAGTTCCTGAAATCACCGAAGTAATCGAAATCGAAGAAGTGATTGAAATACCGGAAATTGCAGAAATCACCGAAATCACGGAAGTTGCAGAAATTGCTGAAACTGCGGATGTCACAGAAGCAGCAGTAATTATTGAACCGGAGCAACCTGCGGAATTGACTGCAATTGCAGAAATGGCAATGGCAGCAACTCCTCCCGCTCAACCACCGGAAATAATACCTACTCCCATTGAACGCCTGGTTCAGCGGATAAAACGCAATGAAGACATTACCAAACATTTTGTTCTGGGGGCAGGCGGGCAAATTAGTGTCAAAGCGGACATACGTGATGATGCCGGCAATTTTGAAGTTACCTATAATCTGGATAATGCCAGGGATACAGGAAATTCTGCCTATGAAGTACGTTTTACCCTTCGAAATACGAGAACAGGGACAGTCATTGAGGACACTCTTATGTGGAGGCCCCGTGCCGGAAATGCCGGGATACTCCTCTCTTTTGATGATGATTATTTCCAGTCATGGGAACAGCACTTTGACCTATTTGACCGGTACGGAGCCAAGGTTACCTTTTTCATACAGGGCCGTTTAAATTCTTTTGCCGCAAGAGCCATAAACCGCGGGCATGACATAGGCTACCATAGCCTGAATCATACGGATCTGCGGGGAGTTTCAAGGGCAACTTTTAACCGGGAAACCATTGACCAGGCAGAAACATTCAGACAGGCAGGAGTTCCCCTGTCATCATTTGCCTATCCGTATGGTTTTTCCGAATCATGGATGCATGGCGTTCTTTTACGGACATTTGGCGTCCTGCGGGGATATGGAGTAACATTCCGGTTGTACCGGGCTCATGAAATCAAGTCGGCTTACATTTCTTCCCGCGCCATTGACAATACCGTTATCCCCGGAGATGCGAATTTTAACAGAATCGTCACGTCAATGCTCAGGACTGTTAAATTTCTGGACAGCAACTGGGTTTTGCCCCTTACTACTCATGAAATTTCAAGCGCAGCATGGGGCATTACCCCCCGGCGGCTGGAATTTGTGCTGCGGACAGCGAGGGATTTGGGACTGCGATTTTACCGTTTCAGTGATTTTTAAAACTAATCATTTTTTAGTTGACACCGTATAAGAGCTGTGGTAAGATCATTGTATCCAGTTTGGAAAATACTGCTTGCCGGCTTAATATGCGTCTTGTACATGGTCAAGTGGTAGCCTATCATATCTTTTGGACAAAGCGATGCAGTATTTTGATACCCATGCCCATTTGGGGCTTATTATTGATGACCCCATTGAACAGCTCATTGTCATACAGGAAGCCCGCCAGGCTTCAGTTAACCGGGTTGTCTCTATCTGCAACAGTCTCCATGACTTTACACGGGTATACGAGAACCTGAAATCAACGACCAGTGTGTACCATGCAGTCGGTGTAAGCCCGTCAGAAGTGCAGAATCCCGGCAGAAACTGGCAACAAACCATTGAGCAGGGCGTTCATCTGCCCAGAGTCGTCGCTATTGGAGAAATCGGCCTGGACTATTTCCGCAAGTTTGGGGATAAAAAATCCCAAATCGAGCTGTTTATCACCCAGTTGGATCTTGCAACCAAGCTTAATATGCCGGTAATCATCCACAACCGGGATGCCGGCCATGACGTGCTGGATATTCTCCGCGACCGCCTCCCGCCAAAAGGCGGGGTATTGCACTGCTACTCCGAAGACGCCGCTTATGCACGGGAAGCACAAAAATTAAACCTGTATTTTTCCTTTGCCGGCAACCTTACGTACAAAAACGCCCGCAATCTCCACGAAACAATTCCCGAACTGCCTTTGGACCGCATCCTCATTGAATCAGAAAGCCCGTTTATGGTACCTTCCGGGCAAAAAGGCAAGCGGAATATGCCCAAATACCTGCCGGAAACCGCTCTATACCTTGCAAAGATGCTGGAAATGGAACCGGAAGCCATTACGGCACAATTATGGAAAAATTCCAACCGGTTTTTCGGCCTGCCGAATGATTAACTATCAGCGATGTACAATTGTAGAAATTCAGAAATGTATGCCTGAAATGACAACAACGCTGGGTGCCTGTGGCAAGCGTGCCGCAAAGCGGTGCGTTTGGCCACAGGCGGGCCCCACATTGCAGGTCTTTAGAGGTATACATTTCTGTTTTGGTATAGTCTTGCAAGAGCCACTATGTCCCTGAACTGGAAAGAAATTAACCTTATTCTCGAAGAACTTGACTTGCCGGGGGCTCAGATACAGGGTGCTATCCAAAGCGCCTTTGATGTCATCGGGCTGCGGGTGCATAACAGAGGCGTTACCAGGCAACTGCTCATAGCATTAACCCCCGGCGCATGTCGCATACATGAAACATTTCGGCCTCTTCCCAAAAGCGAAAAACCACTGCGGTTTGCCCAGTTCCTCAAGTCAAGAATTGTCAACGGATGGATAACGGAAGCGGTACAGTTGGGGGACAACCGCATTATCCGGCTGCTGGTGAGCAGGGGAGAAAACCAGTACCGCCTGTACATCAGGCTGTGGTCCAATGCGGCAAATTGCATTGTCACCGATGAAAACGGGATAGTACTGGACGCAATGCGCCGCCAGCCGAAAAAAGGAGAAATAACCGGCGGGCATTACATGCCGGAAGGCAAAAGCAGAAACACCGAAAAGAGCAGTGAATATGAAGTCAGGGAACTGCCCGGCGGCGATTCTTTCAATGCGAAAATCGATGCTTTTTACACGGAAAAAGGCGGCGCTCTTTCGCTGGAGGCTCTGCGGGAACAGGCAAAGCAGAACTGCGAAGGCAGCATGGGGCGTTTGCAGGCGGCGCTGGATCGGCTAAGGGCGAAAGAAGCGGCGTTTGCTTCAGCGGACCGGCTGAGGGAATACGGCGATATCATCCTCGCAAATATTACGGCAATAAAACCGGGTGATACATGGCTTGAGGCGGAAGGAACCGGCGGAAAAATACGGATACAACTGAATCCGGACAAAAGCCCTCCGGAGCAGGCAAAAGTATATTACGAAAAGTATTCAAAAGCGAAAAAAGGCATTACGGATCTAAGAGCGGAAATTGCAGCCGGCGAGCGGGAGCTTGATGCTGTCGAAAAAAGGCTTGCAATGCTGCTTACCGAAGAGAACCCCCTGGTTCTGGCAAAGCTGCTGGCTAAAAGTCAGTCTGGAAAACCCAAGCCCGCAGCAGGCAGTGATAATAAACGTCGTGCCATCCGAAGATGGCCAGGTCTAACTTTCAAACGCGGTGAATGGATCATCATGGTTGGCAGGGATGCCGGGGAGAACGACGAACTGCTGCGCCGCCACGTTAAGGGAAATGACTTATGGCTCCATGCCAGGGACTTTCCCGGATCGCATGTGTTCATCAGGCAGCGTACCGGTAAGACTGTCCCCCTGGACATACTTCTGGACGCGGGCAATTTAGCGCTTTTTTATTCGAAGGGGCGCAATAACGGCGAAGGGGATCTGTTCTACACCCCGGTAAAATACCTGCGCCGCGCCAAAAATGGTCCCAAAGGGCTCGCCACCCGGAGGTGGCGTGTAATCCCCACACAGGAAAAAAACCTGCACATCAAATTTGATGAGAAACGATTGAAGGATTTAGAATCATGCAAAGAATAATAACACGGTCTCTGGACAGACCTGCCTCCTGCGGATAATAATGTCAGCATTGGATTGTAAAACGTATGAACACGAAAAGACTATACTTGCCATGCGCTCCTGCGAGGCGGAAGTTAACGCTGCAATGGCGGCTTTGGAGTAGGGGGGAAATGTATGTATTCAACCGTACTGTCTGATTCCGAAAGAAAAGATGTAATCGAAGTAATGGTAAAATCATTAGAGTATCAAGATCAGCCAAAGCTGGGGATATTTTGGTACGATGCAACTGAAGGCCGGCTTTTTGGAGTATCTTCTTCTTATGCAGACCAGGTTCTGTTTAATCACAATGGGGTAAAAACCGAGAGAACTCTCCATAAAGCCTGGTGGCAGAAACAGCAGCACAGGCTTACATCAAAAAGTTTGCCGCTGGGGATTTATGCACATGACTATATGATGATCCCGCAGGGAAGGATATTCCAGTTTGAAGACGGGCACTTTGAACTCATGTGCGGCAGTTGGATAAATGACCATATCGTCGAGCTTGTTAAGGATGAATTCAACCTGTGGGATGTTACACTGGAAGTAAACATAGATACTCACTGGGAAATCGGACATGGTTGGAGCGAAGAATATCTTTAATCGGTCTTACGCCAGTTGCGCTATTTTTTTTGCTCGTTTTTCCATTCTCTTGGAGATTTGCCTATCGTGTGTTTGAATACCCGCGAGAAATTAAACTGGTTGGAATAGCCGACCAGTCCGCTTATTTCTCCGATGGTGTAGTTTGTTATTTTCATCAGTTCACATGCTTTGTTCATCCGGTAGTGGATAAGAAACTCCTGGGGAGATGTGTTAAGTTTATTTTTAAATATTTTTCCTAAATAACTGCGGTCAAGGCTGCAAAAGGATGCGATGGATTCCACGCTTATATCTTCATGATAATGCTGTTCAATAAAACTGATAGCTTCCCGGATATAAAAATCCCGCAGACTGCCGCCTTGCGCTTTTTCGCGCAAAGACGATGATGTAATGAGGCTGCTGAGGAACAAGTATAAATGTCCGATAAGGGTCAGGGGCGGACTGTTTTTATTGTTTATTATCGCAGAAAGCTCTTTTTTCATTTTTTCCCGTTCTTCGTTATCGCTACTGGTGTAAACAGGACTGTTAAAAGTCAAACCGGCCTGGGTTACCAGTTCCCTGGCTTTAAGGCCGTCAAACTCTACCCAGCCGTATACCCAGGGAAATTTTTCATTTGCACTGTAAAAATTATGCTGCATGGGCCAGATAAGAAACCCCTGTCCGGCTTCAAGTTGGTATTCATTAACCCTTCCCTTGTCGTCAGTTGACATAAGCTGGCCTTTTCCAGAAAAAATGTAATGAAATAAAAAGTGGTTGCGTGCAGCCGGCCCAAAAGAATGCAGAGGGGCGCATTCCTCATAACCAAACTGGTACAATGAAAGATCTATAAATGTTTCATTCTGGAAGATTCCAAATGTAAATTTGGACATATATCCTCCTGTTTGCCATAATTATATCATTTTACGTCATATTGTCAACAAAAAAAGAGAAATATCTAAAAATGACATTTTTTTCTCTGTTTTTCGATATGTACGATATAATATTGTAAAGATATATTTATAAGATAGGGAAATCTGCGGAAAAATATGGTTTTTTCTGCACTGATTTTATTGTTCATGTATTAAGATTAATTAGGAGAAAATATGAAAAAACCAGTTTTCATTCTTATTTTCAGCTTTATGGCTATGGTTTTAAGCTTTGTGCTGTTTAGCGCCTGTGAAACAACGCCGCAATCGCAGCCGGAAATCACACCAACCATACCGCCAAGACCGTCTGTTACCCCAACCGCTCCGCTCCCGCGAAGAGTTGTGCCATCGAGAATTCCCCGGCAGGAAGAAACACCGGTAACTCCCGATCCGGAGCCGGAAATAGCCGAACAGACAGAGGTTGAAGAAGAAACACCCTCTGTGGAACAGCAAGAAACCGAAATGCAGGCAGAACCCGCAGAACTTTTTACCGCTAATGCAAAAATTGGTTTCAGCACTGTTTTTGGGTATGAACACCGGTTTAGTACAAACGATATGGAGCTTGCAAGCGCCGGTCTGGGATTTAAGGCATCGTTAGATTTTATTGCATTTTTTTCGCCGAATTTTTATTTATCTTCAGAGATTGTTCTGGCCGAAACAAACAGTCTTAATAACCTTTATGACCGGCATTCGAATCTCACATTCGCTGACGGCTGGAGGCGTTTGGGAAGTGATTTATTCTCCAGCCCTCTTTACTATTTTTCCTCTGACGGCCCCAACGGTGAATCCAGCATCGGCGTTGGCAATGTACACCTGGTTCTTGGCAGCCCCTGGGTAGAGGTTGAACTGGGGTATGGGCAGGCCAAGCTTCCCACTCACCGGATTGCCAACTGGCTGACCATAGACGATGATGACTGGGATGCCGGATATTTGGGTACGGGAGGATTTTCAGTCATTCGGCTTGGAGAAAAGCTGCAACAGGCAGGCCCGTTGACAATAAACGCATCCATAGGCCCGAACCGTACTGCCGACCGGGCGGGGACCCAGTATGGTTTCTTTTCATTCCTCACCGCCGAAATGTATAACCAGCTCATCGGTTTCCAGTATAACGGAGCATACGGCTTTGAATTTGACAAAATTTTTGAAGAAATATACGAGGCCGATTTAATTTTCGGCTATGAAGGCCGGTTTGGACCTTTTGGCGTAAAAACAAACTTTCTGTGGAATTCATGGGGCGCGCAAAGGGCATTGTTTGTACTGCCCGATGGAACCTTGATCGAAATCCGCGAGTACTATTCCCCTTCGTACTCCGATGTGTTATGGGCAGAACCGGACGCGGATGCCATAAACAATATGGCCTTTGCTCTGCGCGGCGAATATACTGCCGATATTTTTGATGTTGCCGCAGGTTACCGCTTTCGGGGCGCCCAGGCAAACATGATGTATATTAAAGAAGACGGCAACGACACCCACCTTTCCGACCAGTTGGGTATCCGCAACACCCAGCGCCTGTATCTGTACGGCGGCATGAGGCCCAATGAAACCCTGTCGTTTGGCGCGGAGTTGGGCGTAGATTTCCTGTTTACTCCCGATGGAACATGGCTCCCCTATTATGACAACTCCAACAAGGAATTTTATTTGAAACCAAATATTTCCTATGATCTGAGCGATATTCTGGGATTGGAATCCTCTGTTTCCGCGTATGCCGAGTTTACCGTCAATACCGCCGATGACGATCGGTACATTCGCGGCAATACGGTAAGCAATTTTGTGATACCCGTAATTGGATTGAAATTTGAAACAGGCGCGCTTAACAATACATTCCGGGGGTTTGAACTGCATTATGGTTTTGACAACCAGGATGAAAAATTTCTGTACAACAGTGTTTTAGGGACAATAAAATTTCCCTGGAACCTTGATGCACAGTTAGGATTTATGGTACGAACGCCTCACAAGGGAGTTGACAAAGACAATCCCTACGAGATGGCAATTCCGCCCCCGCAGGAAGTTGACTACACATTGACAGGTTTTTCTGTGGGAGCGGTCAAGAGATTTAGGGAAGAAAGAGGTCCTGCCGTATTCAGCCAGTTTATCTGGAATATGGACCCCTACCAGTCGTTTAATGACGGTCAAAGCCAATTTGATCTGGACGGCAGTTTGCCTTCCAGAGGCGTAGCGGAAAATAATAACGGTTATGCCGCGCTGCGTTTTGGCTTGTCATGGGAATTTTAAAAACAGGAGCGAAATTATGAAAAACATGTATCGATTGACTGCATGCACGGCGCTGTTTCTGCTGCTTGCAGGCTGTCCGACTGCTTTCGAAGATCTGGAAAGCAGAATGGACATGATGGGCGAAATAGTCGCAGTAATGGAAGCCCAGGAAGGGTTTCTCAGTTTTCTGGGACAAACCGACCGGGTATACAGGGCTGATGAATATCCGCAAATCGCCTTCAGCAG
Source organism: Treponema sp. (assembly GCA_009777735.1). GTDB lineage: Bacteria > Spirochaetota > Spirochaetia > Treponematales > Breznakiellaceae > WQXQ01. Next base: position 71,465 of record WRLF01000012.1, on the reverse strand, counting down.
CAATGCAAGTAAAGGCCAGTTTATAAAAAACATTGGTCTTGACCAGGGCTATCTGGAAGTGGTTGTCCCCCTTGGAGTAACACCGGGCCATTACGCTGTCTGGCTGCGGTACAGCGGTTCGGCAACCGGCGTCGTTACCGTAGCGATTAACCCCGATCCGGGCAAAGAAGAATGGATTGGCAGATTCTCCTACCCGGCGGAAAAACGATTCGACCCGGACACCCCGCTTGTGGATGACTGGGTAATGAAGTTCCCCAAATTGCTGGAAACATTTACATTTTCATATATGGAGCCTAATGATGTCATCCGCATACGGAACCTCAGCGGCTCTATCCATATTGATTCGGTCATTATCGCCATGCCCAAGTTCTCAACAATACATGTAGAGGCCGAGACATTTACGCCGGTTCCGGGCCCGTCATCGGCAGCTACACAAGCCCAAATCAGGAACTTTATCGATAACCCGCCTACCAATGTCAATAGTTATAACCGGTGGCCCATAGGCATACGCCACGCATCACAGGGGAAATGGGTTGATTACGGTCAAATGACATTTACCGTCGGCACTGGTTTTAATAATTTAACCGGTAATAATAATAACCAGGGGTGGTTTGAATATGTCCTGCCACTGAATTTTCCCGCAAATCTGTACAATATACAGGTACGCAGCGCCGGCCAGTCTAATGCCGCCAGAGTAGCCATTGCAGTAAAAAAATCGGGCGAAGCGGAATTCGGCCATCCCTATGCCTGCCGGAGTATCGTCCCAAACGGGTACAATCCCGGTAATCTTATTCCCACGTATGAAAATAACTTCCTTCAATGGGGAAGTAACCCCTGGGCATTTGAAACAGTTGTTCATTTTAGCATAATGAACGATGTTATACCGGTATATTCCGATGCTGACCCGCCTGTCCTGACAAATTATACATATCCCGATGATAACGTGGCGGCAAGAATACCGCTGAGCGCCGGTGATACCGTTAAAATGTTCACCATTGGTGCCAGGGCTATTCTAGATTATGTACATTTTATTCCGGTTAGATGAGGAGGAAACAATGAAAAACTATCGAATTATATTGTCAGTACTACTGGCGGTCATTTTTGCGGCAGCGCTGTCAGGATGCGCAGTCGAAATGGAGAGAACATTTAATCCGGGCAGGGATTCCCGCATTCCGGCACGAATTCCCGCAAACGTGGTCTGGTCCATCGAAGCCGAAGACGCTGAAATTGTAGCGAATGACAACAGGACTATCCCAAGGGTATTACATAACAATGCAGCCTCCAATGGAAAATATGTATCTCAACTGAACATTGGCTTTGTCAGATTCACCTTTCCCGACGGGTTTCCCGAAATTGAGTACGATCTTCATATAGGTTATGCATCTGCGGTCCTGAGTACGGTGGGGTTCCGTGTGGAAAAAGACGGGGTGTGGACCGATTATTATGTAAACTGTCCCCCAACCCATTCCCCCGGCGATTTTATGCCGGGAGTGGTAACCATTCCCGGTGTACCCAGTGAAGGAGGTTACACTATACGAACGATCAGTGAAAGCGCAATGGCAAATGTATATATGGATTTTTTCTACATTACCCGCGCCAATCCCGGCGAATCCGTATCATTAGTTCCGGCAAATGCACTCTGGTCCATCGAAGCCGAGGACTGTACGTTTAATCCGCCAACCGGCCCAAGAATAATTATAAGCAAAGACGCTTCCGACGGAAATTTTGTGTCCCGGCTGAACAATGGCAGTGTTGAATTCACCCTTCCCGGCAATTTTCCCGAAAATGAATACGATATTCATATTGGGTATTTTGCAGCGGCTGGGAGTACCGTCGGGTTCACTGTGGTAAGAGCAGGCGGGCAGCAGTCCGATTTTTATATCTACTGCGCTCCTACCCATACCCCGGAAAATTTTATACCGGGAACAGTAACCCTCCCCATGATGACCCTTGGAGGGGGAGACACGGTACGGACCATAGTTGACAGTACAATGGCAAATATAAACATGGATTTCTTTTACATAACACCGGTTATTCCCGGCTCAATCACGGATTTAATCCCGGCAAACGCCTCTTGGTCCATTGAGGCTGAAGATTGCGATTTTATTTCGGGAACAGCTTTACCACGGGCGTTAATAACGGAAGGCGCATCGGGCGGAAAATTTGTAAACGGGCTGGAAAGAGGGGCCGTTCGATTTACCCTTCCTGCCGGATTCACCACCGGCGAGTACGATATTTTCGCAGGGTATGTGTACGATGAACGGAATGTATTGGGAATTACCGTCACCAGCGGCGCAACAACGACGTATTATGAAATAAGCGAAGCGACTGATAATTCAGGCGGTTTTGTCCCGGAAGAGTTGGTGTTCCGCAAAATTAACCTTGCCGCCGGAAACACCGTACAAACGGTTGTTGAAAGCCAGATGGCAAATGTCGGCATTGACTATTTTTACCTCATGACAGCCGACCCTGCCGGAACCGCATCCACGAGTGAGAAAAAAAGCTTTTGGGAAGTACCATCGTTTAGCAGGGGTGTGTTTACGCCCAACAACATAGGGAGCAACAACACGAGCAATTCCCCTGCAGCGTATAATAATAATCCCTGGCTGTACGGCTGGAGTGCCTGGCAAAAAACTGCCGCCGCCGGGGGTTATTTTAGCTTTAATGTGAGCAGCGTACCAGCAGGGGATTATTCCCTGTATATGTACGGTTATATTACGAACAGCGGTACCACTACCGGCGCATGGGAAGGCAGGGTCCTGCGAGGCACAGCTAACTACAATAATGTCCTTTATTCTTACCCGGCAGCAAACGCCTACAGAGGGCTTGAGTTGTTACTGCTTTCACCGAGACTTACTATTACTACCGGCAACGCTTCTGATATCAGAGTTGCCACAAGCCTTGCTTCAAACAATACAACGGGCACAACGGGAGCAAGTCAAAGCTTAACCCAGTTGAGTTGTATTGTTCTTGGCCCGTCACCCATTAGAATCAACGCAAGGGATGGGACATTGTTCCCTGGAGGTTCTGACCCTGTCCGTTTTGTTCATACCACCAACGCCAGTGACAGCAGCACTACTAATCAAAATGTGATAGCTGACATGAACGCTGCCCGCGGTCATGTGGAATTTACAGTGCCTCAGACTGTAACGCAGGGCAGACACCTGGTCAGCTTTGCAATGAGACACATGTATACCGGCGCAAGTAACCCAGGAGGGTTGACCGCCTCGGTTAGAAAAGCCGGCGAAACTGTTTTTTCGGCTGTGGTTGCCACCGATATTACCTGGTTGAGTGCCAGTGCTGCTTTTATCAGTGGTGTTCCCAGGTTTATTGTGCTTCAGGATGAACTTGAACTGGGCCCCGGTGACACACTCAGGGTACAGGGAGCAAATACTGGCTGGATAGAGCTAAATTACCTTGAATTAATTCCACGATTTTAAGGGCAAGGAGGAATACAATGAAATACAACAAAAAAACATGTGGCGCATGGCTTGTAAGGATCATAACCGTTTGTATCATTATACTGCTCATACCCGGCTGCCCCGCGGCATGGGACGAGATTGATAATGCCGACAAGCCCGTATTGTCAACAGCCGCCGATTTTAATCCGGTAAATACGTGGCCCACGCCCATGTTATGGTCGGTATATGAGAATCACCGGCACCAGGAAGACTACAAAGACAAGGATTATGACCCGCCAAACTGGATCCGGGAGATCGAGTGGCGCGCCAATATCGACTGGCTGGAGGCCAATATGCTCCGCTACGGTTACAACTATGTTGCCATAGACGGCTGGGGGCGCGGGGAATACAACCAGTACGGCTATCGCATTAAGCATGACATAGAATGGAACTATACGTATAAGGAATGGTCCCACATGCTCCGCCAGCGGGGTATGAAACTGGGCATGTATGACAACCCCCTGTGGTTAAACGGCGCAGACCCGAACGCCAAAGTGCAGGGAACGGACATTTACATAAGGGATATAACCTGCCCGTACCCGGCAACATGGTTTCGGTGGGTGGATGTTACGAAGCCGGGGGCGGAAGAATTTATCAAAGGTAATATCCGGCATTGGGCAGACATGGATGTCGATTACTTAAAAATTGACTTTATGTCATGGTACGAATCAGGTGAGGACAAATTCCTTGGCACAACGGGAAGGAGGGATCGCCCTCGGGAACATTATGAGACAGCCATGCGCTGGATTCGGGAAGAAGCGGACAAACAAGGGGTGTTTATCAGCCTGGCAATGGCAAACCTCAACAACTTTGCGGAAATAGAGGCAAAATACTGCCACATGATCCGCATCAGCGATGATGTATGGTCAGAAAGCCGCACAAGAACATTTATTGACGGGAGGAGTACCGAACGCAGGGATCAATTCGATAATCCGCTTTTTCCCATGTTGTCAAATCAATATGACGGCATGTTATACTATTCTGCTTTAAGCGGAAGGGGAAAAGTCATGCTGGACGGCGACTATATGTGGCTCAACGACACATGGTGGAATAATATGCCCGATGAAAGGTTGAGAAGGGCGACAGTTAACCTCCATACCGTGGGCGGCGGCGCCGTGAGTTTTACCGAGCAGTATAATACAACATTGCAAAATAACTCTACAACAAGCATGCTGTGGGCATATCAGAACCCGGATCTTACCGGTCTGGCCAGGGAAAGTTTTGTCGGCAAACCGTTGAGTACCATAAAATACCCAAACCTTGAACCCAGGTTGCGCTTCGTCAATGGTACCGGCACTACCCGTAATCAGACTCTGTGGAGAGCCGGCCCTAACGGTGAAACAAGGTCTGCGGAATATGCCACCGATACAAACGGAAACCCGCTGAACTGGTGGGGTAATTCGTACTTGGATAAAGACGGCAATTTTATTCATAATGATACTGATCCTCCTACTGACAACCGCAACAATCAGTATGTTTTAAACACAGACTATATTGTAGTGGACGGTGAATTCCAGCTTCCAGAAGTTCTTCGCGCTCCACAATTGACCGTGGTAGAACATGAGAATTACAGCCATACATGGTGGGGCGAGACGGCAAACGGCGACTATATAATTGCGTTTTTTCACCGCGAGGGTACTGGAACTAGGACCCGGTATATCAATTTTCTTGAAGATGTCGGTATTGTTGTAAATGCAGAAAACCCTCTGTACGCAAGGGAACTGTGGGGTTTGACTACCGGTGCCGGAACTGCTGGCGGAACCACCGCACCTGCGAGAACTGCTAGTTTTAGCTTAACAGAAGACCGGTTTGCTATTTATCTACCCAGTAACGGCAGCACTAACGTCACCGATTCAAGAATCTACCGCCTGTCGCGCAACCCCAACCCCTAGCCGGTAATGCGCCTGTGCAGTATATTATTCATGGAGGAAAAAGGATGAAATTACCATTACGCTTTGTTATATTGGCTCTGGCAGCAGTTGCCCTGTTTGCCGGATGCAATCAGCAATCGGGTACAAACCTGGTTTTTTTAACGTGGGATCGTTTCCAGACCCCCGGCATGGAAGCCATGATTGCCGCATACACGGCGCAAAATCCCGATGTTTCCATTTCCGTACAGACATCCGGCTGGGATGAATACTGGACAAAACTGGAAGCTGCCGCCACCGGCAACACGCTGCCGGACATTTTCTGGATGCACACAAACGAACTGCTGCGGTACGCACGGGCCGGCATCCTTGCCGATGTAACAAATCTCTACGATGACATAGACCCCGGTTACTACCAGCAGCATTTTTCCGATGTTTCCATCAAAAATGCCAGCGGCGCGGACGGCAGACTCTACGGCGTACCCAAAGACAAGGATACCATCGGCCTGGTGTACAACCGGGAAATGTTTGACGCCGCAGGGGTAGCCTACCCCGACGAAAGCTGGACATGGGATGACTTGATTGACGCATCCCGGAGAATCCACGAGGCCACCGGCAATTTTGGATTCATGGCCTACCTTGACGACCAGATTGGCTACTGGAATTTTGTGTACCAGGCCGGCGGTTTTATCCTTAACGAAGACGGAACAGAGGCCGGTTTTACCGATCCGGGAACAAGAATGGGCATTGAATTTTACTGGCGCATACAGGAAGAAGATTTTTGCCCTGACCAGCGGTATTTTGCCGAAGTGTCGCCGGGCGCTTCATTTTTCTCCGAACGCGGGGCAATGTACCTGGAAGGCAGTTGGAGTTTGAAACAACTGCTTGACAACCACCCAGAAATGGTCGGCAAATGGGATGTGGCAGTACTGCCGCGGAGCCCCAATCCGGTCAGGGGTGACGGCAGGGCTTCAATTTCCAACGGCCTCGCCTACTCCACCCCCGCACGGGGCAGAAACCTGGAAGCCTCGCTGGACTTTTTAAAATTCCTTGGCAGTGAAGAAGCCATGATCATACAGGGGCAAAGCGGAGCGGCAATACCCGCATTTATCGGGACTGAGCCGTCATTTTTTACTGCCTTTGACGGGTATCCTTTCCGGATCGCCGTAGAAAAATACTTTGACATGTTTGAATACGGGGTACAGTCGGTAAACAATGAATCCCGCCCGGTATGGAAACCCAGAGTCCAGGATGAAATGCTCAGACTGTACTCAGGCCGGGAAACCCTTGATGCAGCTCTGGAGAATATGCAGAGAATTGTAGAAGAAGCAATCGCCGCAACGCAATAACAGGAGCAGCGCAATTGACTGCCGTAAAAACACTCCGCCGCTCCGGCGGTCTGTACGTTAAAGGTGACGTTTTTTGGGGCTGGCTGTTAATCGGCCCCACTGTGTTAGGGGTATTGGTTCTGAACTTTTACCCCTTTGTGCAAACCATGATCCTCAGCCTGTCATCGGCACGGCCGTTCGGCCAGTTTGAATTTACCGGCTTACACAACTATGTCACCATGTTCACGAACGCGGAATTCTGGCGGGCCACGAGAAATACATTTGTGTTTACGCTATTGACCGTTGTTCCCGGCATTGCAATTTCCATAGGTACTGCCGCCCTGCTCAATACAAAAATTGCCGGGCGGGGGTTTTTCCGCGCCCTGTACTTCCTGCCCATGGTCGTACCCGGCGCCGCAGTCGCTCTCGTTTGGCGCTGGATGTTCAATGCCGAATACGGCTTTATCAATGCCCTGCTTAATATCAGAATTTTCTGGCTGACGAGCCCCGGTTTGGTTATGTACGCCTGTGCAATTGTGGCAATTTGGAGCGCGGTAGGGTATGATGCAGTCCTTTTGCTTTCCGGTATCCAGAGTATACCAAGGAACTATTATGAAGCATCAGAAATTGACGGCGCATCAAAAGCCAGGCAGTTTTTTTCCATTACACTCCCCATGCTGTCACCTACGCTGTTTTTTGTCGTTATCATGCGGATTATGGCTTCCCTTAAAGTGTATGATCTTATCTGGATGATGGTAGATCAGGCAAACCCTGTACTGCTTGACGTTCAACCCCTCATGTACCTGTTTTACCGGGAATCTTTTATTGTGGGCGACAGAGGGTACGGTTCGGCTCTTGCCGTCTGGACGGTATTGTTAATCGGTTTAATAACATTTATTCAGTTTGTCGGCCAGAAAAAGTGGGTTGTCTATGACACTTAACAGCGGCATCGGGCAGGCCTCCCACAGCGTCATGATCAAAACAGTGGTATATGCAGCGCTTGCAGCCGGGTCGGTTATCATGGTCTTTCCGTTTGTATGGATGGTACTGACAAGTTTCAAGACGATCTCCGAGACCATGCGGGTTCCGCCGGTATTTTTCCCCTCAAGGTGGCTATTGACGAGTTTCACTTCCGCCACAAGCCAGGTACCGTTTCCAAGGCTGTATTACAATACCGCCCTGTTGGTTATTTTCCGTATTATATTTGCCGCCATTTTCAGTTCTGCCGCGGCTTTTGCATTTGCCAAGCTTCGTTTCCCCGGCAAGGCGATTTGTTTTACATTGATCGTTTCACAACTGCTCATGCCCAGTCAGATTTTCATCATCCCCCAGTATCTCATGCTGGCCAGACTGAGCCTGCTTAACACCATCCCGGCGCTCGTGTTTCCCGGCCTCGTCAGCGCTTTTGGGGTATTTTTCCTCCGCCAGGCGTATATGACTCTCCCCGCCGAACTTATGGAAGCGGCCCGGCTTGACGGGTGCAACCAGGGGCAGACATTCGTGCTCATATACTTACCGCTGACAAAGACATTCCTTGCGGCCCTTTCTGTTTTTACCGCTGTGTTTGCCTACACCGATCTCATGTGGCCGCTCATTGTCAATACCGATTTGAATATGATGACTCTTTCGGCTGGCTTAAGCAGCCTGCGCGGACAATTCACTACGAACTTTCCGGTGCTGATGGCCGGTTCTTTACTTGCCATGTGGCCCATGATACTGCTGTATATTTTCTTTCAAAAACACTTTGTAGAAGGGATAGCCCTTACCGGCACAAAAGCATAATTTTGAGGACGCTCATGCCCATATTGTTTGACGACGGAAAAAAACTGTTCACTATCCACACGGCGAATACAACGTATCAGTTTATGGCGGGGCCTTACGGCTTCCTCCTGCACCTGTATTACGGAAAACGAATTGAAAATCAGGACATGAGTTACCTGATCATAAACAGGGACAGAGGTTTCAGCGGCAACCCTTATGATGCCGGATGTGACCGTACTTTTTCACTGGATACCCTGCCTCTTGAATACCCTGCAGCAGGTACCGGCGACTTTCGGACATGTGCCGCCAGTGTCATTAATCCCGATGGCAGCCTGGTACTGGATCCCCGGTATTCAGGTTACACGATACACAAAGGCAAATATTCACTGAAAGGCCTTCCGGCATTGTATGAAGAACAGGAAGGCGAGGCTGAAACCCTGGCTGTTACCCTGCTTGATTCGGTCTGTGGCCTGGAAATACAACTGCTGTACGGCGTGTTTGCCGAAAAAGATATTATCACCAGGGCGGTGATATTTACTAACCGGGGCAGCAATACCATCAGGCTGACGAAGGCATTGTCGCTGAACGTGGATTTTCTCTACGGGGAATTTGATTTTGTCCATTTTCACGGCAGGCATAACATGGAGCGCCAATTTGAACGCATCCCCCTTATGCAGGGAACTCAGAGCATCTCCAGTAACAGGGGAACAAGCAGCCACCAGCATAACCCCGGCATAATCCTCTGCGGGAAAAACACCGGCGAAGACCACGGCGACTGCTATGGATTTAACCTTGTCTACAGCGGCAATTTTTCTGCCCGGGCCGAAGTAGATCAGACCGGTCAAACACGGGTCAGCATGGGCATGGATTATGAAGGCTTTTGCTTTTCTTTGGGCGAAGGAGAATCGTTTACAAGTCCCGAAGCTGTTATGTGTCATAGCAGCCGGGGTTTCGCCGCCCTGTCACATCGTTTTCACCGGGTGTATCGGCACAACCTGTGCAGGGGGCGCTACCAGTTTGGCCCAAGACCGGTTTTGGTAAATAACTGGGAAGCGACCTATTTTAATTTTGACGGCCAAAAATTAATTCAAATAGCCGCCAAAGCTGCAAAACTGGGCATTGATATGCTGGTTATGGACGACGGCTGGTTCGGAGGACGGAACTGCGACAACAGTTCATTGGGCGACTGGTTTGTCAATGAAAAAAAGCTGGGAATGAGCCTGAAAACCCTGGCGGAAGAGGTCAATAAACGGGGGTTGAAATTCGGCCTGTGGCTGGAACCGGAAATGATAAGCGAAGACAGTGACCTGTACCGGAAAAACCCCCGCTGGGTTATTCTTCCTCCGGATCGCCGGCCGGTGCGCAGCAGAAATCAGCTTGTCCTGGATATGTCACAGGAGCAGGTGAGAAATTATCTGTTTGAGCGGATATGCGCAATTCTGGACAGTGCCAATATTGAATATGTAAAATGGGACATGAACCGGAGTATAAACGGCTGGTATTCACCCTCCCTTTCCGCCGAACGGCAAGGCGAGCTTCCTCACCGTTATATGCTTGGTTTATACGAGCTTCTTGAAAAGCTCACGAAAAAATATCCCCATATAATGTTCGAGGGGTGCAGCGGCGGCGGAGGACGCTTTGATCCCGGAATGCTGCATTATCATCCCCAGATATGGTGCAGCGACAATACCGATGCGGTAGCCCGTCTGAAAATCCAGTACGGAACCAGCTTCTTTTATCCTGCTTCAACCGTTGGCTCGCATGTTTCAGCCGTACCTAATCACCAGAACGGCAGAACTACACCGTTAAAAACCCGCTGTATCACCGCCTTGCCCGGCAGCTTCGGATATGAACTTGACATTACTGCATTAGATGCCGAAGAAGTTCAGACCGTCAGTTTTTGGACTGCTCAATATAAAAAACTACAGCCATTAATTTATGAAGGCTTGTACTACCGGCTGCTCAGTCCCTTTGAACCTCATGGCATTAGCGCCTGGCAATTCGTTTCACCGGACAAATCATGCACCCTGCTTTGTACCGCCGCTTCTGATGTGCAGGCAAACCCCCAAAACCTGCGAATTGCACTCAAAGGCCTGGATGCAAACAAAACATATTTCTGCAATGACCGATCCTACACCGGCGCAGCGCTCATGCACGGAGGCTTTGTGTTACCCGGTTTTGCCGGAGATTACCCTGCGGAAATGTTATATTTCGAGTCTTGAGAGAATGCACCATTGGACTCAAGAACTGGCGCCTGTTTTTGCTGAGTAGGTTGCATACACCTTAATCATTACCATACCAACCCCTGCACTACTTCGGTATCCAGAATTTTTTTCCTGCCTTTCCAGTCGGGCATATACAATGTTAAAAAATCAGTAAACTGCTGATTGTGATGCGGGTACAAAAAATGGATTATTTCATGCAGGATAACATATTCGATACAGGGCTTTCGTGCCTTTAGCAAATATTCATTGATCGTAATAGTGCCCCTGTGCGGGCTCGAACTTCCCCACAGGGTTTTCATTTTTCTGATTAACAGTCTTGGCTTGGTAACATGGTGCTTTTCGATAATCGGATACAGAGCATCCAGAATTTCGCCGTATACCGAAAGAGCCTGTTTCCGCCACCATGATTCAAAGAGGCGCTGGATTTCCTGTACGGCAGCAATGTCCGGCAGGCCGATGCGAATGGAACGATCCTCGGTATAAACCTGTGTGCGTTCCGATCGGTAAATCGAAAAAACCATATCCTGACCCAGCATACGCACAGACATGCCGTTGTTTATCACTGCGGCTGCATCATGGTTTTTTGTTTGTGCAAAATGCTGGAGCTTTTTGGCTATCCAGTCCTGTTTGCTGTGCAGATACCGGGTTATCCATTCGGGCAAAGCATCATGGGGAACCGAAAATGTTATTTGTGCAGAAGGAAATATTTTCAGGCGGCAGCTTGCTATTTTTTTTCGTTTAATAATTACGGAAACCGTACCATAGCCGGGTATTTCCATTACACATGTTTCCTGCCGCATCAGAATCTCTTGAGAGCGGTAAGCATAATTTTTTCGATGGCAAGATCGATGATCTCTTCGTTCCATTGGAGATCGTGTTGTTCAATATAATCAAAAAGCAGATCATCAAGTTTTGATTGTATGTTCCGGTGAACCATTATATTTTCCCGCCAGTCTCGCTTGGAGTTTTCCTTTATCACTTTTTTTACCTCAAGCGCCAAATCAGCCAATGCCTCTGTTGGGGAATCGGTAACTGACAGAATGGCGCCGTAGAATGCCTTGGCATCACTGTCGTCCTTGATCGAATCGGGGTATTCGATAAAACTGCGGCCTTCCCGGTAATCGTCCGCCAGGGATTCCATGTTAGCCAGGTAAGATTCTTCGTTGCGGTCATGGAGATACATTTCCAGCGTTTCGTTGATCTTGTCCATAAATGTCATGTACACAACCGGATCTTCATAACGCTTTGTTTCCAGTTCCGCAATCTGCCTGGTTTTTATGGCATCGGCCCGCGCTTCTTTTGAACCGAGTATGGCAAGCTGCTGCCGCATTTTACTTTTGTTCAGGATATCCAGAGGGTCTATCAGTATTTTCGGATCACCTGCCTTGACATAGGTATCCAGAAGCTGCCTGATGCCGTCCTCATAATCGCTGAATAGAATCCGCTCGTTAAAGCGTAAGGTAACGCCGTCTTTGAGTTTTTTGAAAAAAAGATAATCCTGCCGGTACTGCTCTGCCTGTTTTTTACCTACCACTCTAAACAATTGAAAACTGGTAAAAAGAAAATCAAGACGTTTGCCAAAAGATGCCAGCGCAGTATAAAAATGTTTTCTGGTAGTATCGTCCTTCAGACATTCATGCCAAACATTAGGGCGTTTTTCGTTTTTGCTGATGCCGGAAAATATTTCCCAAAGGGCGCGGTGCCTGGATTCAATGTCTGCCTTTCCTTCCTCCGGACTGATAATGCTGCTTTTAATATCACCAGGATCAAATCCGTTCATACCGGACTGTTCATCACCGTAAAGGTCCAATGCACAATTAAGCTGTTTGAAAACACCGTAATAATCAACGATAAGGCCGAATTCCTTGGTTGGGTAAACACGGTTAACCCGTGCAATAGCCTGCAGCAATGTATGATCCTGCATTTTTTTATCAACATAGAGAACGGTAGCAACCGGAGCGTCGAATCCAGTAAGGAGCTTGTCTTTTACGATAAGCAGATCGATTGCACCATCGGGATCGACAAATTGGGCAGTAACCGTATCTTCATAGTGTGCATAGTCTCCTTTATAGAGCGGGTCAATTTCCGCCGCAAAGAAGCGCCCGATGTACCGCAGGGATTCAGTGGTATTGGTTTCGTCATCCCCTTCCCTTTGGTCGTTAGGCGAAATTACTACCGCTGCTGTAATGTCGGCAAGTTTTTTTAGGTAATAATATATTTCCACACAGGCGGCGCGGGACGAACAGGTAAGTATGGCCTTAAACTTTTTGGGTTTGACATAACGGATAAAGTGCTCGTATACGTTATACGCTACCATGGCAAGCCGTTCCCTGGTTTGGGCCAGGGCAAAAAAACGGCTCCATTTTTGCTCCAGATCCTGCGCTTCCTTTTTGCTTAACCCTACCGTAAGGTAGTGCAGATGGTCGTTAATGCTCTTGCTGCTAACTTCCTGTTGTATCACCCTGCCTTCGTACAGAATAGGTACAATAACACGATCCTCAATGGCATCTTCCAGGGAATAACGGTCAATGAGGGGGCCGAATTTTTCATAGGTATTTTTTGCAAAAGCACCGCCGCGTTTTTTGAACAGCGGCGTTCCGGTAAAAGCAATTTTAACCGCATTGGGCAGGGTTTCGCTCATGTACATGTTGAGGCTGCCATAATGGCTGCGGTGTCCCTCGTCAATAAACACAAAAATATTATCCGCTGGATTGGCATAATCCATTTTTATTGCCGTTTCAAATTTATTAACCAGCGCGGTAATAACGGTATTTTCGCTGTTCTGCAGAAGCTCAACCAGCCCCTTGCCGGTTGCCGCCCGCCGGGGATTCATTTTCGTATTGATAAAATTATCCCTAATTTGTTTATCCAGGTTGATCCGGTCGGTAACCATAATAAACCGGGGGTTACTAAAATATTTAGTATCGCTCAATATCAGCTTGGTCAGCATTATCATGATGATGGTTTTTCCCGTCCCCTGGGTATGCCAGAGAACACCGCTTGTGGTACGGCTAGCATCTTCCTGCCTGATCCGCTTCAAACATTTTTTTACCGAAAAAAACTGTTTGTACCGGGCTATTTTTTTAACATTATTGTCATAGATAATAAAATGCCGGATAAGCTCCAAAAAACGCTTCGGCTCAAGGAGGGAAACAAGAGAGCGATCCTGTTCAACCATTTCACCGTCGGGACTGCACTTGCGGCAAAAGTCTTTGAGCCAGACCTTGTCTTCTTCACGCCAGGAAACAAACTGGCTTTCCGGCGTTCCGACAGTGCCGTACATCAGCTTGTAGGGATTGGCGGCTATCACTATTTGGCTGAACTTAAACAGGTTAGGTATATAATCGTTCCCCCAATTTCTGATATGCTGTCTGACCCCCTGCCAGACATCAATGCCGGATCGTTTACATTCAATGACGGCAAGGGGAATACCGTTAATCAAAACCACAATATCGGGACGGGCATATTTGCCATTGGCCCGTTCAACTTCAAATTCATCGCTTATCTGAAAAATATTATTTTCCGGATTATCAAAATCAATATAGGAAATATCAAAAGACTGGAGGCTTCCGTCCGGCAGGGTTTCTTCCAGGCTTTTGCCCCCGCACAACAGGTCGTATATACCTTTGTTACAGAGCGAAAGCCCCGATGTAATGGGAACATCCAGCGCCCGTATGGCCTTGCCCACAGAACCGGATGAAAAAAAGAATTGTTTTGAACCAAATGTAAACTGCTGCCGACTGAGAAACTTCTGTAATTCATCTTCAAAAAGCACCCGGCTGCGCGAACCGCGTTTAAGCTCTGCATCGCTGCGGGAAACATAGGTATAACCCAATTTTTCCAGCACCTTTAAGGCCCTGTCCTGTGATTCAGGGCGCTCGTTGAAAATGGTATGGGTCATGGGCAACCTCCATATTGAACTGTAAAGTAATCCTTTACAGTTGCCGGTTGAACTATTAAGGATTGCTTAATAGTTGGGTAAAATCGTACTTTGAACATCCAATTCATTCAATTGCAGTTATTTTCCCATTGATTGTTAATTCAAAAGATTGAGTTTTTCTATTATGGATAATACTATCCTTTAATTTTGGCCAATATTTTATAAGTCTCCAGGCTTTTTCCCACAGCTCTGCTTTTGTCCATGATTTGGGAAGAAATACAATGGGAATATTGGATTCTTTCCATGCTTTTTTTTCATGAGGCTTGTTTCTTATCTGGATGTCTTGCGTTATAATAAACCAGCCGTCTTCTTTTGACAGACTTGTTATCCATTCAACATCGGGAGTATTGGCAGGATATTTTTCTCTAAGATGCTTTACAGTAATACCCTCATCACCTTCAAGAAAACTGAGAGTTTTAGCCAGTTTTATCGGCATATTGTTATCAAATAGACAGTTCATGCAGCTAAGCCTTTTTCAAAGCTAATAGCCATATCTATTGTGTTTTTATCAAGCTCATACCAATCACTAATTTCATCAATGCTGTGGTTTGTCTTATGTAGCTCATAAATCAATTCAGTTCTAACATTGTATTTATTCAGGATGGGTTGACCCATATTTCGAGATGGGTCAAGTACTATGCCCATCTTTTTCCCTAAAGGCCACCAT
This sequence comes from Treponema sp., assembly GCA_009777735.1. GTDB lineage: Bacteria > Spirochaetota > Spirochaetia > Treponematales > Breznakiellaceae > WQXQ01. The sequence goes on along the minus strand of WRLF01000012.1, from coordinate 56,215 downwards.
CTTTCTGCAAATTCTTCATGCTTGTTGAAATCTATACATTTGTATAATGTTGGTTCGATAATTTTCGCAAATTGATATTGGCTATTTATTAGATCTAAAAGAGATGGATCATTTACTTCTTCTGCAATTTTTCCAAATATTGATTTACCGTCAGTATATATTTTCCGCATAGCAAAGGGGTGACGTGTTTGAAGTATTTTTGATGCGGCAATTGCTGCTTTTCTTATTTTCTGAATACTGATATCATAGTCGATAAAGGCATTAATAAATAATAACTCCGTCAAGTCAAGGAAGCTGATGATCATATCATCAGAATCATAATCAAATTCAGTCTTGAAAATTGGTTTTATAGAACGGCATTCTGTATTCTTATAATAGGTATACCCCTTAATCCAGCGGTGCATTTTTTGAGGATTCATTTTGAGGATTTTTGCGGCGGTTGTTAGTGAATAAATGCCTTTTCCGAAATAGGTCATAGTGGCCTCCTGTAATGTTTACAATTATTTGCTAGTTTTTTTATCAAATTGCATTAATTTTTTTGCTTGTTTAATTAATATTTCGACACGATCTTCTAAGAATTTGTCATAGTCGTCTTGAAATATATTTTCTGGACATAGTGCTTTTTTTAATATTAACCTTATTGATTCTTTATTATTCGGTAAATATTTCTTGTATATTGATGGGGGATTTCCGCCAAGGGTATTATTATCTGATTTTGCTATGATTACAAAATTACATAAACAATTAATTCTATCATTTCTAACATTAAGTGATTTTAAATATTGTTTTGGAAAAACATGATGAAACTCTTTTTTATTAAATGAACGTAATACTTCATCAAGGGCAACAGGGCTTCCTGAAATAAAATTCAAAGGCTCATTATTAGCTAACAAAAGAATAAATGTTTTCGTATTAACGGTAGTAATGTTAAATTGGTTTTCTGTGAAATATTTATCAGAAATACCAACATCAAAATCTCCTAATGAAGATTTTTGTCCATTCTTTAATTTTCTTATTTCAATAATATCACGATTTAACTGTTCTAGCCTTTTTGAGTATCTTTTTGAAAAAAATGTTCTCCAAATCCATTTGACAAGTATATTTTGCTGATATTCTGACGGGTTAGTATCTTGCTCTAAATTTGTAGCAAAAAATACAGACAGAGGCACAATAATTGTTGAAAATGGTAATAGTTCTGTATTAACTATTTTTAATGAGTTGCGCAAAAAATCTATAGCTCCAAATATTCCCTTTTTAATTTCTTTAAATCTTTCTCTTACCTCTTTGCCTTTTAATTCCATAATAGAAGCGGGAGAAGCATCTGATGAGATAATCGCAGAACAACAACGTAATATTAAATTGCTATCTTCCCCAACCCCTTTAAATCCAAAGGGTTCTAATTCTTCAGATAACGAGATAAATTCTTCTTGTAAATCAAAATCTTCATTCCATGTCCAAGCGGATAATAACTGAAGAGTATCTAATTCAATGCCTAATCTATTAATCCTTTCAAATACTATAGCAACTGCATTTCTATCATCAGAGTTAAATATTTCAACAGGTATACGTGCTGTTGTAAATTTTTTATACAAATAGTCAACTTTTTCTGCAATATCATCATCCATATTTTTTAAATAATTTCGATATTCTGATGAATTAAATAATATTTTTAGCGGAAAATGTCGTTTGTTATCGATTTCTGTCAAAGGAACATATAAAAAATTAGAATCTTGAATGCTATCACTTTGGATGAGATCAAAATAAATATCAAAGCAACTAGTGTCGGAATCTGGAGACGGCAATAATTTTGTTTGAAAGACTCCAAAAATTGATGTTGCTCTTTGTTGACCATCTAAAATATAGTCAATAGGATACTCAGGATCTCTTGTAGGTAATTGATAAGGACCAAGATTTTTCTCGCTATTAAGAGATGATCTTGTTCGCCAGAGCAATAATGATCCAAACGGAAATCCTTTAAAAATTGAATCCATCAAGTGAGCTACTCTATCAGAATCCCAAACAAACCCCCGTTGAAAGCTAGGAATCCTGATGTTTCCACTTTGGATTTTATCTATCAATTCTGAAATAAACATCGGTTCCGACATATTATCCTCCTTACACCCTCACAATCCCCATCAGCAAAACCTGCATTAGGGCTTTCTTCATTATATTCCATTTCAGCAACTCCTTGTCAAGCAAATTAATCTCATCATCTGCCTGAAACAGGATGTTTGCAATGGCTTCTTGTTCTTTAAGCTCCATTGGGATGAAAAAATTTAATCGTTCAATATCAGAGCTGTTTAGAGCTGGGTAGTTAGTTCCTACCAGACAATTATTATATTGAATATCCAATTTATTTGAATATAGCTGATAATAAATAAAATACGGCGATATTCCCTTTTTCGCTGATAAAATACAAAACCCAGTTGAAGCAACGAATTCAACGGTATCAAAATCAGCTATAGCAAAACCGTGAAGATAAGGTCTTACAGTACTCATTAAAATATCATTTTTCTTAAATAGCTTCCTGGCTCTTACCGGCGCATTCTCAAAAGAAATTTGAGCATTTGGAAATGAAATGTTTCCATCATTTACTGAAGATAGATCTAAATAATAAAACTGAAAATTTTTATCTGTGTTTTCATTCAAGGTAGATAAATTAATATTGCAGAGAACACAAAGATTTTTCTCCTCCCATTCCCCCTTAAACCCCGGCAGCCTCACACCCCTATTCGGATTTAGCAAATTTTCCAAAAGCCATTTTTTCAAATTACGTTTTTCCGCAAGCAAACTTTCCTTTAGTTGAATAACCTTGTCGCAAACACCAATAATCTCTGCGATTTTTTGCTGTTCGGAATAGGAAGGAATAAAACACGGTAGTTTTAAAAATGCCGGTTTACTCATGACCCGATTCCGTCCAGCGCCTCCGGGGGAAATATTCACCAGGAGTTCTTTGAACCATTTTTGCATGACTATTGCCCCAAAAAAAACCGGGGACATTTTTTTCTTAAAAACAAAAGTAGGAAACCGGTGTGAAACCAGCATTCCTTCATCCTTTTTTCCCGCAAGCGCGATTGCGTGTTCCCAGGCAAAGGTTATATTTACAACAAGGTCTTTATCTTTTACTTGATATAGTTCGTCCATTTGCACTGTTTCAGGGTTTTCAACCAATTCATGAAAAGTGCCCTTGGCGTGGCTGAGAAGTCCCAGCCGCCAATAGGGTTTATCAGGCTTGGGAACAGGACGGGTTTCGAGATGTAAAACATCTTGCAATAATCCTTCTTCCCACTCTTCCGGCACAATACCAACTTTTGTCTTTTTATACCCCTGCGGCACTTCCCCCCGCTTTATCGCCTCAAGCCGTTTTTTTACTTCCGTTTTCATGCGTATATCCTTTTCGCAGAGATTACAGCAAAATTACATGTATTCAGCAATTTAGGGGTTGACATTATTTTAGATTGAATTATACTTAAAGTTGGGGTAGGAGGCAGCCCGTTTCGGACGTATGTTCCTGGGTTTTCTAAACCAGTGGAACCCTGCCCAGCCTCTTTTTTTCGATATGCGGTAATCATAGATAATTCACCATGTTTTACATGTACACTCTCAACAAAAACTAAAGGGCCATTAATATATCCTTCAAATAAGAGAACGGGGCTTCCTCTGTTTTTTCGGGATGATTTTATCACATTTATGGGATTATTGATTACCTCAGTACGTTTAATAATATCATCCTTTCTGAGCTGATGTCTTGCATTCTTTTCTGCATGGATAACAGCCGAGCTTTCAAGAATAATTTTTGTAATATTAGCTCCAATGAGCCATTTTATTTTCTTTACTGTCTTGCAGGAAATTTTTCCAACTAAAGCATTTCCTGATTTCCCATTTCGTGCCTCATCAATAAACCGGTTTAATTCCGCATTGCTTAATGTATGCTTAAACCATTTTTTTTCGGCACCATGTATTTTTTTAAGCAAAACCGCTAACCATTTTTTTCTGATCCACTTGATAAAAATATTCACAAACCCAATTCCTTCAAATACCAGTCCATTTTCGACTCGGCTTTGGCGATTTCTCCTTTAAGCCGCTTGATATTCCGCCGGACTTCCTCAATGTCAATGATTGCCTCTTCTTCAAAAGTATCCACATAGCGGGGAATATTGAGATTGTAATCGTTTGTTATAATTTCCTTGAGAGACGCAACATGGACAAAGCGGCTGCTGTTTTTCCGTTTTTGCCAGGCCTGGACAATAGCATTGATATGCTTTTCTTCCAGGATATTCTGATTTTTACCTTTTATGTAGCGGAGTTTTCCGTCTTTGTCTTTTTTACTGGCATCGATGAATACCACATCCTTATTCTTGCGGTCTTTCCTGAAAATCAAAATGCAGGCGGGAATACTGGTTCCAAAAAAAACATTTTCCGGCAGGCCGATGACCGCATCCAGAAGGTTTTCATCAATAACGCGTTTGCGGATAATCCCCTCGGCGCCGCCCCGAAACAGAACGCCGTGCGGGGCGACAGCGGCAATTCTGCCATGAGGGGCGCAGCTGGCGATCATGTGAAGCAGGAAGGCCCAGTCCCCCTTGCTTGCGGGCGGGACGCACCAGTCAAAACGATGATGCTTGTCAAGGGATGCTTCCATTTTGAATTCTTTCCTGCCCTTGCCCGAAGACTCTCCGCCGGTGTTAAAACCCGCCGCCCACTTGTCTTTAGAAAAGGGCATATTGGCGACGATGACATCAAAAAGCATCAGGTTGCCGTCGGCATCAAGAAAGAGCGGATTAGCCAGCGTATCACCCCAGGCAATCTGGGCATCGTTAATCTGGTGAATAAACATATTCATTTTTGCCATTGACACCGATGAACCGTTGACTTCCTGGCCGTAAATGGTCATGTTGGTTTTATCCAGCCGTTTAGCCGCCTTGATAAGCAGGGAACCTGAGCCGCAGGTGGGATCGTAAATACGCTCGCCGGTTTTAGCATCCATTATACGGGCCATGATTTCCGAGACAGCCGCCGGAGTGTAAAATGAACCTGCCTTTTTCCCCGCCATGCCGGCAAATTCGCCGATCATGTACTCATAGGCATCGCCGATAACGTCGGCAGGGATTTGGTTTTCTTTGACCTCAATCTGCGAAGGCCGCAGATCAAGATTGACAAAATCCTCAAGCAGGTCCCGGAGTATGGCATTGCGGTGATTCCTATTTCCCAGATTTGTTTCGCTGTTATAGTCCACCGCAGAAAGCACTCCGGCTAACTGCTGATGATTGTCATCTTCAATTTTTCGCAGCGTGGTATTGATAAGCTGCCCCAGGTTTTGGCTATTTCGCTGTTCAAACAGTTTAGCAAACGATGCTTCCTCAGCGACTGTAAAAGCAAGATAGCGTTTCTGTCGATTGAAACGCTGGGTATCGGGGTATTGCTTGGCTAATTTTTCCAGTTCATCCAGATAGGAATCGCACAGGTACTTAAAGAACATTATGGGCAATACATAATCTTTGTAGTTTGCCGCATCCAGGGTATCCCGCAGGGAATCTGCTCCCCGCATGAGGGCGTTTTCAATGTCTCTTCTGGTGGTCATAATAACTCCTATCTTAATTTTATCGCTTTAGATACCAGGGTTTTTTCCAGTAGTTATACGGTTCTTCCTGTGGTATATTATATGTTTGAACGAAACTTCTTGTTTCTTCTTTATATTCTTCGACCTCATACCGCACCAAATTTTCACACTTGGACTTGTATTTTGTTAAATATTCTCTGGCCCATTGTATCCATCGTGCCGTGTCATTATTCTTATTTGCTGATTTTCTATAGGATTTCCTAACCATTGCCAAAAACGCCTTCATGCTCTGATAGTGTTCCCAATATTCGGTAGCTTTTTTAAAATTTTCTATTCGCTGTTTTTCAATCCGCGCAAGCCGTTCATTTTCTTTTCTTATTGCCTCCCGTTGCTTCCACTCTTCTTCTCTTTTTTTTCTCTGTGCTTCATTTTCTTTCTCCCAGGCGGAAGCAAATATGCATCCTGCAACAAAATCATTCAATTTTTCTTCCAAAGTAGAATAATTTGTATCGTTCCACCGGTATTGACCTCCTGTTTTATATGGAGGATGTACATTTTGCAATGTTAATCTTCCTGTCAGAATATGTTCATAGTCTAAATAAGTATGCTTTTCATTTTTTTCTATCTGTACTTTTTTAGAACTTTCCGTAATTGAAAAAGCGATTTTTTCTCCCATTATTACTACATAATTATAGCCATCCCTGCTGTTTTCATTCCATTCACTTACAATATCAAAGCCCCGCTTTTCAAAGGCATCACAGAGAGCCTGAAGAATACTCAATGCCCGTTGTACAGAATTTTTTCCCACATCAATATAAAAAAGATCTTTTCCATAAAATCGAATCCGCCCATATGTATTCGTTGAAGAGAAGACTTTATGATTATTCATCTTTTTTTCAAGAGCAAAACGGGTGTTTTTTATTAAGGTATGTTCATCTTCGGTTCTTTGAGGTATGGTTATTGCCATTTCCGGCAAGGTTTCCTTTTCTATAAGCCTGACAGCATCTTCAAAAGCCTGCGGTAATTCTACCCCCTCTTGGGGGACGATATCTTTCCATTTGAAAAATGGTGTTTTCCTGCTTTTGGTTGTTTTTTGTATGGGTTCGTTTTCACTGTCTGCTTCAACTGGTAAAACGACTTGTTCTATCTTCGCTTGTTTTTTGTTTGGCTTGGGTTTTGTCTCTGGCTTCTTTGACTGGGGTTTTTTATCGGGCAATGGATTAGTATCTTCCTTTATCTTTCGCAGACGGATGGGCAGACGCGGCGGGTTATCAAATGGAGGCAATACAGGTGGCGGCGGAGCTCTCCCCAATTCTTTTTTCATCCAATAATTGGTGGAAGGGCGGGGAACATTCAGTATTTTACAGGCGTTTTCCAGCGCCGAAAGGGAAACCCCATATTGCCTGCACAGTTTTAGTGTGGTATATTCCCAAACTTCTGTGTACAATGTATCGCGGTTATAATATAGTTCTTTATCATTATGTTTCATTATGGTAACTCCTTGCCCTTACTCAATACCGAAAAAACATACTGCATCATGGTTTTTTCTTCTATTTCCAGCTTTTCCCTCAACCGGCAGAGATGACGATAGTTTTGATAGTATTCGCACATTCGTTGTTGATTTTTGAGGGATGGAAGCCTGATCTCCAAATTGGATAATAACTCAACCGTTATGGATTTTTGTGCTATGCAGACATAATGTGCCAGTAAATGTTCAGCAACAAAATCTTGAGATAAATAAAAACGCAGGTATTCCACCAAAGCCGACTTTTTCGGTTTGATACTTACCATCTGGGAAGGGATGAGATAACCTTCTGTTTCTTGTGTAATAATTGTCGGGTGAAAGGGAGCGGATAGTTTCATCACGATAGTTCCTGCCCTGGTGAGATATTCATTTTGCAGAAGTTCTTCAGTATAAAAAAACGTAACGGCTTCTGGATCGATAGTATTATCCCCCAGAGATTTTAAAGTAAGCTGCTTGTAAATATGCCCACAGTTACTACCTGACCTTTTCCGTGCCAGGATAAGACCTGTTTGAATTGTAGAAATATCGCCTAAGCGAAATACTGCCATATACAAAATATAGCACTATTTTCGATGTGAGTCAATAAGATATTGCAATATTTGAAATATTACCGGTTTTTAATTAAACCCTTTCACCCAATCGCCAATTTGCCGTTTAGCATCTTCGCTGTTCTTGGCAGGGCCGTTGAAGTCCGCTTCGGCAATAATCGTATTCCCGGCAAGCATTTCCCGGAACTTCTCCAGGGCTTTTCCCTTACCGCCGGCATGGGTGACAAAGAGGGCGATTTTTTTTCCGGTTATTTCGGCTTCGGAAAGAAAAGTTCGTACCGGCGGTGCAGGAGAGGCAGCCCAAACAGGCGCTCCGATAATAACCATGTCATAAGCCGCCGGATTGAAACTATACGGTTTAAGCGGGGGATTTTTCTTTGAGAACATCAGCTTGAATCCCCAAATACCTTTAGTAAGGCCTTTCCGTTGTTTTTCATCTGCCGTATGCAGCCGGATCAAATCGGCATCAAGCAGAGCAATAAGCTCTTTTGCAACAAAGGCACAGTTCCCGTCAAGGGAATAAAATACTACTGCTGTTTTCATGTTTTTCTCCTGATTGTCATTATATCAGGAAAAACAGGCATGGAGCTAGAGTTCATTGAATCCTTTGTAAAAAATAGCTATATTTTAGACATGAAGGCAATTGAACTTGCAAAAGCGTATGACCCAAAAACTTTTGAAACCAGGATTTATACCGCCTGGAAAGAACAAGGCGCGTTTAAACCTGAATCGGCAAAATGTGACGGAAAACCTTATGTAATAACTATACCTCCGCCCAATGTTACCGGCGTACTGCACCTGGGACACGGGCTGAACAACAGCCTCCAGGATATTATTGTCCGTTACCACAGGATGCGCGGCGTGCCCACCCTGTGGGTGCCAGGCACCGATCATGCGGGGATTGCCACGCAGAATGTGGTGGAACGCAAGCTGAAGGAGCAGGGAAAGAGCCGCCACGAACTGGGCAGGGATAAATTCCTCGATGAAACCTGGAAAGTCAAAAACGAACATCATGCCATTATTGTCGAGCAGCTTGCCCGAATCGGAGCAAGCGTTGACTGGGACCGCGAGCGCTTTACGCTGGACGAGGGACTTGCCCATGCCGTGCGGGAAGTATTTGTCACCCTGTACGAGCGGGATTTGCTGTACAAGGGAAATTATCTGGTAAACTGGTGTACATCCTGCAGCACAGCCCTTTCTGATGATGAAGTTGAACACGAAGATATGTCGGGCAGGATGTACCACCTGCGGTATTATCATACTGAAGAGGATGGCTTTATTGAACTTGCCACCACCCGGCCCGAAACATTACTTGGTGACACCGCTGTGGCGGTTCACCCGGAAGACGAACGGTATGCAAATCTTATTGGAAAATCGGTCAAGCTGCCCCTTGCCGGACGGGAGATCCCCGTAGTGTGTGACACCTATGTTGACCGGGCTTTCGGAACCGGCGTGGTGAAGATCACTCCTGCCCACGACCCCAACGACTGGGAAGTGGCACAGCGGCACGATCTTCCCGTACTCAACATCCTCAACCCCGACGGCACCCTTAACAGCGAAGTTCCCGAAAAATACCGGGGGCTGACGGTAAAAAAAGCCCGTGCCGCAGTGCTTGAAGATCTCAAGGCAGGCGGCTGGTACATTAAGGAAGAACCCATCAACCATGCGGTGGGGCATTGTTACCGCTGCCGTACCATTATCGAGCCGTTCCTTTCCAAACAATGGTTTGTCAGGATGCAGCCTTTGGCGGAAAAAGCTTTAGCCTGCTGGCGGAACGGAGAAATAATTTTTTACCCCCGCAAATGGGAACATACTTACCGGCACTGGCTGGAAAATATCCGTGATTGGTGCGTCAGCCGCCAGCTCTGGTGGGGACACAGAATCCCCGCATGGGATTGTGCAGACTGCGGAAAAATCTCTGTATCACGCAGCGACATTTCCGCCTGCTCCCACTGCGGATCGGTAAACATTGAGCAAGACCCCGACGTATTGGACACCTGGTTCTCAAGCTGGCTATGGCCGTTTAGCACTCTTGGTTGGGGATCGGGGATCGGGGATCAGGGATCAGGGATCAGAGAAGGGGGGGAAGTCTCCCCCCTCGCTTCAAAGCCTTCGGCTTTTTCGCTACCCCCCTCAGCGGGGGACACCCCCGCAACGCCCCCGTCCTCTACTCCCAGCCCTCAATCCCCGGTCCCCGGTCCCCGGTCCCCAGTCCCCGATCTTGATCGGTTTTATCCCACTACGGCGCTCATTACCGCTTACGACATAATCTTTTTCTGGGTGGCGCGGATGATAATGGCGGGGCTTGAGTTTACCGGCAAGGCACCGTTCAGGGACATCTACATTCATGGGCTGGTACGGGACAAACAGGGACGTAAAATGAGCAAAAGCCTGGGCAATGGGCTTGACCCGCTGGAACTGGTGGATGAATTCGGCGGAGACGCATTGAAGTTTACCCTTGCGTTTATGTGCGCTCAGGGACAAGACGTGCTTGTTGACAGGGAATCATTCAAAATGGGTTCACGATTTGCCAATAAAGTCTGGAATGCCAGCCGCTATATTTTGATGAATCTGGAAGGCAGGGAATTGGTGAACAACCCCGATTTGCTTCCGGTTGACAAATGGATCTATTCGCGGCTGAACAACGCGGCGCAGGCAATGAAAGATGCGTTCCTATCGTACCGCTACAATGACGCAGCCCTTACCGCTTATGAATATTTCTGGAATGATTTTTGCGACTGGTATGTTGAAGCTACAAAGCTGTCCATGAAAACAGGTGAGGATTCTGCGGTAAATGCAGCGGAAAAAAACCGCGCAACTACGGTACTGCTTGATGTGCTGGCGGAATCTCTTAGGTTGTTACATCCGCTATTGCCCTTTGTTACCGAGGAAATATACAGCAAACTGCCCAACACTGAAGGGCTGCTGATCACCGCTCCCTATCCGGAGTTTGACGAGCGGCGCAACTCCTCCGATGAAATACGTCATTTTGCCTTCCTCCGGGAATTTGTCCGTTTGATACGGACCCTCCGCGCCGAGTGTACCATTACCCAGGATAAAAAGCTTCGTGTTCTGGTCAGATTGGACGGTGAGCAGGAACAGGTGCTAAAGCAAAACGAAGGGCTCGTAAAACTCCTTGCGGGAATTGGGGAACTGGAAATTACGGCTGACGCAGCGAATGGCCGGCCGCCCGGTTCCATAGGAATGGCAGGTTCCGGTTTTGAGGTTTTTGTTTTTATTGCCGAAGCTGTTGACATAACAGCGCTAAAACGTAAATTTGAAAAAGACCTTGATCGTGACCGCGCCTATATCCGGAGTCTGCAAACAAAGCTGGCAAACGATCAATTTGTAAAAAACGCGCCGCCGGAACTGGTTGCCGCAGAAAAAACAAAACTGGAAGAAGGGCTTGCCCGTACCGGCAAGATCGAATCGTATTTACGTGATTTATAGCATGGGGAATTTATGACTACTGAGCAAATGTACCAACTGAGAGAAACCCGTCTTGCCCCGTATATACAGCTTTCTACTTTCCTCATCGGAAAATCGAGAGAAGGCGGCGGCAACATGTTCAGGCATCAGCTGGATACAATGTCAATTCTCATTGACTACGGTTATATAGATTCTGTTTTATTAAAAGCTTCGGTTGTCCACGATATTCTGGAAGATATTCCCGATTTTAACCATAACCTGCTTCTTTCCATTGACTACGAAAGCCATCAGGTGTATGAGCTTGTCAGGGAAGTTACCCGGAATCCTGATGAACCGAAAGTTGCATTTCTTGTCCGCATTTTTGAACATGGATCCGAAAACGCCCAAATTCTAAAAGTGGCGGACAGAATATCGAACATGATCTCTCTTGGCTTTGTCAACAAAATGGATTTCGTCAAACGGTATACCGATGAAACAGAACGATATATTTATCCCATTGCAGAAAAGGCAAATAAACACATGCTGACAGAATTGCAAACCCTCGTTGATTCCAGACGCAGGTACCTGGCAGACTATGAAAAAATCACATTGAAAGATCTGGAAATCGACACAAGTCATTTTATTTAATTAATCCATCCAGCGCCATATATGCCATTTTTGCCGCTTCCCGCTCGGCGGTTTTTTTATTGCGGCCGGAACCCGGCCCGTAAACAGTTCCATTCACGCTGACTTCCATTCGGAATATACGCTCATGATCCGGGCCGGATAGTTTGGCAAGACGGTATTGCGGATAGGTACGGAAATGACGCTGACAAAATTCCTGCAGCAGCGATTTGTAATCACGATGGTAATCGTTCTCTGTAACCCGGTTAATTTCGGGAGTAAAGTATCGGCTGACAAAGGCAAAAGCGGCATTATAACCGCTGTCAAGGTACAGCGCGCCGATAAGAGCTTCAAGAGCATCGGCGAGGATTGCTTTTTTCCCGCGCCCGCCTGAAAGTTCCTCTCCTTTGCCCAACAGCAGCATAGCGTCAAGCTGCAGGTGTTTTGCAACTTCTGACAGCACTTCTTCGGAAACAGTAACAGACTTTATTTTAGCCAGCTCACCTTCTGTTATATTGGGATACATTTTATATAACAGAGTAGCGCAGGAAGCGCCCAAAATGGAATCACCGAGGAATTCCAGCCGTTCGTTGTTTAATGAATCTACGGTACAATAAATGCATGTTTCATTGGACAGGGAACGGTGAACAAAAGACAGGTTCAAAAGCGCAAGACTTTTGAACCTTATCTTTGCGGTCTTTTGAAAAGCCGCCAACTGTTTCTTTCTTTCCGGTCCCAGAGCCGGATCGCCCTGGCTATTTTTGCTGGGATTTGATAAATTCGTAAGCGTCCTTGACTGTTTCGAATTCATTGGCCTTCTCGTCAGGAATGGAAATGCCCATTTCCTCCTCAATGGCATAGACCAGCTCATAAGTGTCCAGGCTGTCTGCGCCAAGATCCTGGCGGAAAGATGCCTCCATGGTGATCTTTCCCTCATCGACCTCAAGCTTCTCGGCAATGAGTTTTTTCATTTTTTCAAACAATTCGTCCATTTTTTCCTCTCTTTGGTATTAAACTTTAGAATCGGGAATTATTACCTGCCGCCCCCGGTAGAATCCGCATTTTTGGCAGACCCGGTGCAGAAGAACCTTGTTTCCGCAGGTGCTGCATTGGATCAGATTGGGAGCGGTAAGCTTCATGTTAATAGACCGCCGACGGCGGGTCCGTGCTTTTGATGTTTTAAATTTGGGTACAGCCATATCTAACCTCTCTTGTGCATTTTGTAAAACCCGGTTAGTTTTACATTTCCTTTTCTGGATATGAGAATAGCAAAAGCAGTAATTATTGTCAAGATGGACGTTGACATTTTCGGCAATTTTGTCAAATTCCGGGGACAGGCACTATTTTACAGGTAGTGCGATAAAATTTTCATAACTTCGTCCATGTTTATGGGTTTTCCTACATGGGCGTTCATTCCGGAATCCAGGCATTTTTCGATATCTTCCTTGAACACATTTGCTGTCATGGCAATAATAGGTATGGTTACGGCATTGGGTATATCAAGCTGCCGGATCATCCTTGTGGCTTCCATCCCGTCAATTCCCGGCATTTGAATATCCATGAAAATCAGATCATACCGATCAGGGTTGGCGAGTAATGCATCAACCGCATCATTTCCATTTACTGCCGTATCTATGGTTACTCCTGTCGGTTCCAGAAGCGCGCATGCAATTTCCAGGTTGATATCAACATCATCCACCAGTAATATCACTTTTCCGGAAAAATCACTCTCCTCCGTTATTTTTATGCCGACTCCCTGTTCAGCGGCGGCATCTCCGATGCTGATGGTTTCGTCTGTATTATCCGGAATTCCAAGATTTACCGTAAAGATAAAACTTGCGCCTTTCCCCGGTTCCGATTCTACCCAAATATCACCGCCCATCATTTCCACAATGCTCTTCGAAATGGCCAGCCCCAAACCGGTTCCGCCGTATTTTCGGGAAATACCGGCTTCGGCCTGATGAAACTTATTGAATAATTTTCCCTGCTCTTCTTTTGAGATGCCTATACCGGAATCCTGTATTACCATCCGAATAATACAAGAATCATTCTGTATGCTTATCAGTTTGGCATTAAACGTGATAGTACCGTTTTCAGGCGTAAATTTGCAGGCGTTTGACAGAAGATTAACAATCACCTGTGCTAAACGCTGATCGTCTCCGCATGCAATTTTTGGTATTTCAGGGTCTATATCAAGTGAAAAATGCTGCTGTTTTTCCTGTATTTTAGTTGTAATAACATTGCAGACTCTGTCAATCATACTGGTAAAATCAAAATGAATACACGATAATTCCAGTTTATTCATTTCTATTTTTGATATGTCTAAAATATCATTTATAACACCAAGCAAATGTGATGAAGCGGTTTCAATCTTTTCAATAGCATAGTTTATTCGATCCGGGTCTTTTTCTTTTTTGGCAATGGATGTCATGCCAATAATCGCATTCATCGGAGTGCGTATCTCATGGCTCATATTTGATAAAAAATCGCTTTTTGCTTTGCTTGCTGAATTCGCTTTTTCAACTGCATCTTCCAATAACTTCATATTCGCATCAAGACTCTGTATCTTATGCGCAAGTTCCCTGGTAAGAAAACCCAGTTCATCATGGGGAATTATTACATTATTTTCAATATTTTCCTTTGACAATTCGGTGGCTGTATTTACAAGGTTTCTTATGGGCAATAATTTATAGGTTATTATAAACAGGGAAGCCAGTGTGATAGCCACACTAATCCCAATGACAAAAATAAGTACAATATACATCGCATCGGCTCTTACTTGAGCGTTATGCAGCGCAGGGGTTGCCTGCCAGACGAGAGCTCCGCCCAAGCCTTCCAGAGTTCTGTGGAGAATTTCATTTCTTTCCTGGATTGCCGAATTATAATAAATAAAACTAAAAAAAATGACAACAGCGCAAAATAAATAAACAGGGATAATTATTTTAATTAAAGTCGCAATCCGGATATTTTTCAAATAAATCGTACATTCCTCACTTTAAAATATCATATATTAATAATTGATTACTGGACAATCCCCCGGTCAGGGGTTTATAATTACCGGTAACATTTGGAGGTGAAAGACATGAAAAAACCGGCGCCGGTACTTGTGGTTTTTATTATAATATTCTCATTTGGATTGTTTCCTGGCTGCCAAAGAGCGCCCGTTGTCCCCGTTATTGTCACCGGACCCGCTCGTGATGCCGGAGAGAGGGCATTTCCCGAAAGATGGGTCTCTGTGACAGAGCTTCAGGAGTTCATGCAGCAGGACAATGTTGTCGTGGTTGACTTTTCAGAAAACCCCAGTCAGGTCATTCCCGGAGCCATCTGGATAGCGCGTGGATCTTTTATACGGGAATTTGAAGGCAATACGTTTGATATTGAAACCAAAGAAGTCCATGAAGCTGTTTTGGGAGCGCATGGCATCTGCAATAACACCATCGTTATAGCCTATTGTGACAATAACAGTTTGTGGGGTACACGCATTGTTTGGAATCTCATGGCTTATGGGCATAAAGATGCAAGGATCCTTGAAGGCGGGACCAGAGCGTGGCTCGACGCAGGCGGAACAGTGAATAACCGTCCTGCCGCACCCGGAGAACCCCGCGAATACATTGCCCGTATGAATGTGGGTAATGTACGTGCTGATTTTAAAGATGTTATGGACGCTCTCGATAACGAGAATTGGGTTATATTGGATGTCAGAACTCAGGGTGAACAGAATGCCGGAATAATTCCCGGCGCCATAACATTCCGTTATCCTGATTATTTTATTGATCTTGGTACCGGCATGAATTTCCCTAAAACCCACTATGAAGACTTGTTCAGTGTCATCCCCAGGGATGCCAAAATCATTGTCCATTGCAGCGGCGGGACGAGAACTTCCATGGTCTATTTTATTCTAATTGATATTATAGGCTGGCCGCAGCGTGTTCTTAACTACAACGGTTCATGGCCTAACTGGGTCTGGGCAGGCGGTCCGATTGAACAACGGACAAGCACAGAAGACTGACACCCGAATCGTCCGGCCCTGTGAACAGAGAGCACCGGATATGGTATTTTTCACTTGTCACTTTTGAAGGGTTGTTATACCAAGTAACCTGTACTTTTTTTCAAGCTCTTCTGCAACCAAGGGCGGAACCATCCCGGTAACATTACCCTTAAAAGCAGCAATCTCTTTAATGGATGAAGAACGCAGGACAAAATATTCGGGGTCAGTGGTCATAAAAAGCGTTTCAATACCGGAATCAAGAGCCTTGTATACCATGGAAAGTTCGAATTCATAGGAAAAGTCTTCCATTCCCCGTACACCGCGGATTAAAAGATTGATGCCTTCCTTCCGTAAAAAATCAACAATCAGAATATCGCAGACACATACTGACACATTACTGTGCTCTCCGGCAAGCTGACGGAGCATGGCTGCCCGTTCCTCTGCGGAAAAGAGGTATTTTTTTTGGCGGTTTTCGGCAATAACAACAAGAAGCTCGTCAAAAATGCCTGCTGCCCGCTGGATAATATTGAGATGCCCTAAAGTGGGGGGGTCAAACGAACCGGGAAATGCCGCTTTCATTGCTAACCGCCCAATATTTCATATAGTCTTTCCAGGTCGTCCATGGAAAAATACTCAATGTGAATTTTCCCCTTTTCCAGCCCGCCGTCAATGGTAACTTTTGTTCCCAGCTTTTCGATGAACTTTTCTTCCATTTCGGTAATTTCCACAGGGCGTTTTGCAGGAAGCGGCGTTTTTTTTTCAACAACCGAAGTGCTTGCGCCGCGATTGGTATTTAACGCCGACACCCGTTCTTCAGCTTCGCGAACCGAAAGCCCTTTAGCGGTAATATCCCTGAATAATTGTTCCCGTAACTTTTTATCCGCCACCGAAAGCAGGGCGCGTCCGTGACCGGAGGTAATGCTCCTGTTCTCAAGGCTTTTTTGCATATCTGCCGGAAGTTTCAGCAGCCGCAGGGCATTCGTTACCGTAGAGCGATTTTTTCCAACCCGTGCAGCGAGTTCTTCCTGCGACAAACGGGCAAAATCCATCAGATTTTTATAAGCAGAAGCTTCTTCAATGGGGTTAAGATCGGTGCGCTGGATGTTTTCGATAAGTGAAATTTCCATGCGCTTCTGATCGGTGTATTCGCGAATAATTACCGGAACCTCGGAAAGGCCAGCCAGCCGGGCAGCTCTGATCCGCCGCTCACCGGCAATGATGATATAAGAACCGTCCTGTGCGTCAGCCGCGATAACCGGCTGAATGATGCCGTGTACGGCAATGGAGTCCGCCAATTCCTTAAGCTCTGCTTCATCAAAATACTTTCGGGGTTGATCGGGGTTGGGTGCAAACCTGTCAATGGCAAGCTGTGCTACCGTTCCTTTTTGCACTTCATCGAAATCGTTAACAGGAATGAGTACATCCAACCCCCTTCCAAGTCCTGTCTTACGTACCACTGCCGGAACCTCCGTATCGCAGGATTATTTCCTGTGAAAGACTTTGGTAAGCACGTGCTCCGGAACACTGGGGATCGTACAGGATAATGGGCTGACCGTGAGAAGGCGCTTCCGACAGGCGGACATTGCGGGGGATAACTGTCGAAAAAACCTTGTTTTTAAAATAGGCACTAACCTGTTTTACCACATCATGAGCGAGTTTCGTACGGGAATCGTACATGGTAAAAAAAATTCCCCCTATTTCCAGTGATTTATTCAAACTACGCTGAATACGCTGAATGGTCTGCAAGAGGAGGCTTAAACCCTCCATGGCAAAATACTCGCACTGCATGGGGATAAGCACCGAATCGGCTGCAGCCATGCCGTTCAATGTCAGCACACCAAGGCTGGGGGGGCAGTCTATTAAAATAAAGTCATAGTTGTTTTTAACCGGCGCAAGAGCTTTTTTCAGGAATAAATCACGGTCCGTAAGCCCGATTAGCTCTACAGCCGCGCCTGACAGGTCTATGCCGGACGGAATCACATCAAGGCGGGGAACTGCCGTCTTCTTTATTGCTTTATCAATTGTTGTTGTACCCGAAAGCAGCTCGTAAACTCCCGGTTTAAGCGGATGTGCGCCAACGCCGCTGGAAAGGTTTGCCTGTGCGTCAAAGTCCACCAGCAGAACATTCCTGCCTGCCTGAGCAAGGTAGGCGCCAATATTAAGCGCAGAAGTAGTTTTACCCACCCCCCCCTTTTGATTCACAAAAACAAAGGTTTTTCCCATCTTAATGCATATTAGTGTATTTGGGGATAAAACGGCAAGCCTAGCTCTACTGCTTTATCCACTCCGCATTCCAACCCGGATTATCAGTGGTATATGTCCCTGCGCCGCCGCTTGCATACATGTCTGTTAAGTTACCAAGGAATGCATGGACTATTGTGGTATTGCTCCTGTTAAATGTTACGCTGGCAAGGCTATCATAAATAAAAGCACCCACTCCTATTGAGGTAATGCCGGCAGGGATGGTAATCGAGATTAAACTGATGCAGCTGCTAAAAGCACCTACTCCAATTGAGGTAACGCTGTTACCTAT
Organism: Treponema sp.; assembly: GCA_009777735.1. Lineage (GTDB taxonomy): Bacteria > Spirochaetota > Spirochaetia > Treponematales > Breznakiellaceae > WQXQ01. Next base: position 38,029 of record WRLF01000012.1, on the reverse strand, counting down.
GGTAATTGATCTTAGGCTGGTGCAACCTTCAAAAGTAAAAACCCCAATTGAAGTAACACTGTTCCCAATGATGACGCTGGTAAGGTTGGTGTTATTCCTAAAAACCCCGTCTCCAATAGTTATAACGCTATTGGGAATGATTATATCGACAAGGCTCGTGCAGCCCCAAAAAGCCATATCTCCAATGAATGTAACACTATTGGGTATGGTTATTTCGGTAAGACCGGAGCAAAGAGAAAAAGCCTTGTCTCCTATGGAGGTAACGCTGTCGGGAATTATTACCCTGATTACCTCTTTATCATGAAATGCGCTTTCACCAATACCGGTAACGAGCAATCCCTGAATTCGCCGGGGAATACGTACTGTCTGCCTTGCCCCAATATAATCGGTTATTTCCATCGATCTGCCGTTATTTACAGATCTTACCTGAAAATCACTTTCAGGGTCAAAAATCTGCTGCGCGGAAACCGTGAAGCATGCCGATAGTACCCAAAATAACAGAAAAACAGTTTTTTTATTCATTACAATCCCAAAAAAGAAACAGCCCTTGCTACCCGACTCTGCCAGATAACAGGGCTGTTGTTCCATGCACCTATTTTTCTATGAGGGGTTTGCCATCACTCTGCCACCACATTCACAAAAATGTTGGCAATTTGTCCCCTCACCCTGAGCGTCACACCCACTCTGCCGGGGCGGTTCGGATCATAGCCGTCTACAGTGAGCTGATCTATCGGGATGATTATTTCCCTGATTTTCGTCGGGTCTGCACCGGTAAGGCGGCCCTCTACAATAATGCCTGAGAGGTCGAGAGGTTCTCCAATTCTATAATTAACTTTATTAGGTTCTTGCCTCACCACAATACTGGTCAGTGCCATAACTTCAGTGTCAAAGAAAGCGGTCCTGTCGTTCCTGGTGATCACAACACGCTGGATACCAACATTATTAGAATTAAAGCCGGTAATGTCGTTCATGGTAACAGTCAATTCTTCCGAGGGGAAACCCTCCCAAATACCCACCACTCTCAGGCCGGTCAGATCAAGGGTATCACCCTGGGCATAATCAAGCTTTACCGGCGGTTGGGTTATTTCCATGCTCGCCATGGCCCGGACATCTATATCAAATGTGGTCTGTAACCCTTCGAATGTGACCCTGATAGTCTGCCTGCCAGACTGGTTTGGCAGAAAACCCGTGACAACGCAGCTTGAAAGGTCAACTCTTTGACTCCCCATACTGTCCCACGTACCCCGGATTTCAATACCCGGCCATGCAGGGTCGGGTGTCTGTCCCTGTTTGAAGATCGCGACTCTGGGTTGGGTAGCAACGGTCAATTGCTGCAACGCCATTACTTCTGTCATAAAGCTCGTCTCCTGGGTCGTGAGGACACCCACTCTGATTTTTACTTCTTGAGGCCCCGGAGAGTGCTTGTTAAACGTGATATTTGAGGGAGAGATACTAACCACCTGGCGTTTTCCATTTTTATAGATACCCCAGACGGTGATTTCCCTCGGATTAATATCCATGCCCTGGCGCACCTGTGCCGGGCCTGTAGCAGTGCCTTCTTCCAGGTAGTCCAACTGCATTGATGCACACCCAATCAGAACTGTTCCGGTTAGCAGTACTGCACCAATCAGTACGAAAAATATGAGGTTCTTCATAAAAAACTCCTCTTTTGTAAAATAAAAAACAGCCGGTGTCTCTGCATGTACAATAATCCGGCTTTTATCAATGAAAAACAACCGAGATGGTGGAAGTGTAACAAGTTTCTCTAAAGATTGCAATACATACACCTAAATGATATAATACCGCCAGAGAGGGTTTCCATGAAAGAAAAAATGCCATTATGGGCGCTCATTGTATTGGCGGTTATTCTTGGAGGATGCGTAACATCAGTACCTGTACAGGTGCAGCGGCTTCCTAATCTGGATACCAGGGGACTGCAAAGTATCTCCATAGAGCCGTTTACTGTATCGGACTATTCTGCACTGCAAAGAATCGCTGCAAATAACTTAACTACAACGGCAACAACAAATATTCATGCAATGGGTCATTTTAATGTAATAGCTTACCCGGAAATTGCACGGCTTCGTTCCGTTAATGAGAATATCGGTAATCACGTTGACGCTCTTTTTACCGGGCAGGTTGTTTCATTGACTGTAAATAATTCTTCGAGTGAGCAAACAAGAAAAGACAGAGACGGCAATGAAATAAAGTATACGGTCTACGAACGGGAAGTCGAAATGTCGTTTAATTACCGGCTTACCCGGGCAAGAGACGGAAGCATAATCGGAATAATAACAAAATCGGACAAACGGTCAGACTCTAATGAAGAACAGGTTAAGTTGGCAACGCCGGAAAGCATGATTGATACTATTATATCAAGAAACATGGCAAACCTTAACCGCGATTTGGCGCCGTATTCGGTCACGGAGCGCCGTCAGCTTATGAGAGAAACATCCAAAGACAAAGTTGTCAAGCAGCGGGCAAAAAACGCCATGTCGCTGACAAGATCAGGTAATTACAGAAACGCCCAGGAGGAATTTCTGGGAATTTACCGGGATACGAACAGCTTTGCAGCCGCATACAATACCGGCATTCTCATCGAAGCGCAGGGAGATATGAACGGAGCTGCCGTATTTTTTGAAAGAATTTTTAGTGAGACCAGTAATCCAAGAGCATCTGCGGAAGTAGCGCGAATAAGAAGAACAATGAGTGAAGCGGATGCGGTTTCCGGTTTCAGGGAAACCCAAAACCAGCGGGACGCAGTAATCACATTAATGATTAATACGATTTTTGCACACTTACCGAATGCGGCAAGGGTTGCACTGATAAACAATTCCGAAAGTGACAGGGATCTTGCCGAATTTATTACCAACAGTATCACTGCAGGGCTGCAATCAAGAAATGTTACCATTGTTGACAGAAGTAACAGGGCATTGCTGGATGCTGAAAGGAATTATCAGCTAATGGGATATGTCAGCGACCATGAACTGGTAAGCATAGGACGTGAAGCCGGGGTAAATACATTTGTCCTGATCTCTGTTTACGGGATTGGTTCAATGAGGCGCCTTTCTGTACGGATGATCGATCTTGAGCGGAATACCGTGATCTATCAATCACCGCAAACGAATGAAATGAATTTATAGAAATACAAAGGAGAAAATTATGGGAAATGCAAAAGCAGACATCGGCCTTATCGGGCTGGCAGTCATGGGTGAAAACCTCGTATTAAACATGGAAAGCAAGGGCTTTTCCGTGGCGGTCTATAACCGGACTACCTCGAAAGTAGACGATTTTGTACAGGGCAGAGGCGCCGGAAAAAAAATCACCGGCTGCCACAGCATGGAAGAGCTGGCGGCAAACCTGAGCAGCCCGCGCAAGGCATTTATCATGGTAAAAGCGGGTCAGCCGGTGGATGATGCCATTGAACAGCTTCTTGCCGTATTTGAAAAAGGTGACATTATCATTGACGGCGGGAATTCCAATTTTGAGGACACAATCCGGCGCACTGCTTATGTTGAGTCCAAAGGATTGTTGTATATAGGTACCGGCGTTTCAGGCGGCGAAGAAGGCGCGTTAAAAGGGCCTTCGATTATGCCCGGCGGTTCCCCTGCGGCATGGCCTGCGGTAAAGCCGGTGTTTCAGGCAATCTCCGCCAAGGTTGACGCGGACGGGGCAGAAAATGTTCCATGCTGCGAATGGGTGGGAGAAAACGGCGCCGGGCATTTTGTTAAAATGGTTCATAACGGCATTGAATACGGCGACATGCAGTTAATCTGTGAAACCTACGACCTTATGAAAAATGTCCTTGGTCTTTCCGGTGATGCAATGGGCGATGTCTTTGACGAGTGGAACAACGGCAGCCTCGGCAGCTATCTGATTGAAATAACCCGAGACATCCTCCGGTACAAAGATACTGATGGCGGGCCGCTTGTAGAAAAAATCCTTGACACTGCCGGGCAGAAAGGTACGGGCAAGTGGACGGGCATTTCCGCCCTAACCCTTGGTGTACCGCTTACCCTCATAGGAGAAGCGGTTTTTGGGCGCTGCCTTTCCGCAGTAAAAGATGAACGGGTACGTGCATCAAAAGTGTTTTCGGCGCCAAAAATCACCGCTGCGGCGGATAAGGCCGCATTCATCAAAGACCTGGAAAAAGCGCTGTATGCATCCAAGGTTGTTTCGTATGCCCAGGGCTATTTGCTGATGCGTGAAGCGGCAAAAGAATACAAATGGAACCTTAATAACGGCGGCATTGCCATGATATGGCGCGGCGGCTGCATTATCCGGTCGGTCTTCCTCGGAAAAATCAAAGAGGCCTTTGATAAAAACCCCAACCTGGAAAACCTGCTGCTTGATCCTTTCTTTACCGGGGTACTTGAAGATGCCCAATCCTCGTGGCGGCGGGTTGTTACAGCGGCAGTGCAAAACGGGATTCCTGTTCCGGCTTATTCCAGCGCACTTGCCTACTTTGACGGTTACCGCAGCGAGCGGCTTCCGGCAAACCTGCTGCAGGCCCAGCGGGATTACTTTGGCGCGCACACGTATGAGCGTACCGACAAACCCCGCGGCGAGTTCTTCCACACGAACTGGACCGGACAAGGCGGAACGACCAGCGCTTCGACATATACGGTTTAAGATGAAAATTCTTATCGTTGGTTCAGGAGGGCGGGAACACGCACTGACCTGGAAATTTGCTCAATCGCCAAAGACTGAAAAAGTGTTTGTCGGGCCGGGGAACGGGGGGACAGCACAGGAAGCACGGTGCGAGAATGTGCCGCTCACAGCGGATCCGGCTTCTGCGGCTGGGCAGCAAGAACTGAAAGCATTTGCCCTGCGGGAAAACATAGATATAACCGTCATTGGTCCGGAACTGCCCCTTGCCGAAGGCATTGCAGATACATTCCGTGAAGCAGGGCTTGCGGTGGTCGGACCGGGAAAAAAGGCGGCGCAGCTTGAATCCAGCAAAATGTATTCAAAGGCATTTATGGCAAAATACGGGGTGCGTGCCGCGAAAAGCAGCAACTTTACCAGCTTTGAAGCAGCGCTTTCCTTTGCGGCTGAACATTTTGAGGCTCATGCCGGAAAAGCCACGCCACCTCCGGGCGGCGCGCCCCTGGTGATTAAGGCAGACGGCCTTGCAGCGGGAAAAGGCGTGGTCATAGCGCAGAGTTTAGCCCAGGCCGAGGAAACACTTGTTTCTTTCATGCGGGACAAAAGTCTGGGCGATGCGGGAAACTCGGTGTTGCTGGAGGAATTTCTTACAGGGAAAGAAATATCCGTGCTGGCGGCGGTATCCTGTCCGTCGGCAGACAGGCGCATTACCGGCAGCGGCGGGTATATTTTACCGTTCATTTCTGCCAGGGATCACAAGCGCCGCTTTGAAGGTGCACAAGGACCGAATACCGGCGGCATGGGCGCCATAGCTCCTGTCCCCGATTTTTCTCAGGCAGCACAAAATGATTTTTTAACATCGATTTTACAGCCTACGCTTAACGGCATGATAGCTGAGAACCTGGATTACCGGGGTTTTATTTTTTTTGGGGTAATGGTGAACGAAGACCGCTGTTACCTGCTGGAATACAATGTGCGCCTTGGCGACCCCGAAACCCAGGCGGTACTGCCGTTAATGGATTTCGACCTGACCGATCTCTGTACGGCAATACTCGAAAGCAGGGATTTTTCGCTTGCCTGGAAACCGGGCGCAGTCTGTGCACCGGTCGCGGTATCCAGCGGCTACCCCGGCCCCTATCGTAAAGGCGATACCATTACCATTGACGCGGCAGCGATGGAAAAAACCGGCGGAAAAATTTTCATCAGCGGCGCCGCTGAAAGTGCTGCCGAAGACGCTCCGCTGCGGACAACGGGAGGCAGGGTATTGACCGTTTCTGCTTATGGACCCAATGCCGAAGAAGCTTTTTCCGCCGCTTACCGGGGGCTTGAAGCAATCAGTTTTGAAGGCATGGGGTATCGCAAGGATATTGGAAAAGAGTAATAGTCTTGCGAGACAACTCGGTTAGTTGTCTCGTGTTAGCGGTAATACAATTCCCTGTACACAGCGGCAGAAGCCAAAACATTTCTGCCATAACCTCTTGTTTCGGTAATCGGGATAGTTTCCGCGAACAGGTCTACCGGAAAGGGAGAAGCGGCACGCCAGCGATTCACACGGCCAAAACCACCATTATATGCATGCAATGCAAGCAGAAGATCATGCATCCGGTTGTTGATGAGATAGGCAAGATAATCGGTGCCAATGTGGATGTTCGCCGCCGGATTACGCATATTACGTGCAAGATTCGCGGTTTCTTCATCATTATCTGCTGCAGCTTCCGCATTTTCGCCGAGGAAATAATCAGGGCCTCCCTCATTGCGGATTCGCGTTGCCACTTCACGGGCGGTGGCGGGCATAAGCTGGGTAAGACCAACAGCTCCGGATCGGGAGACGGCAATGGGGTTAAACGCGCTTTCTATGCGGATAAGGCCAAACATAACTGCCGGTTCAATCCCCATAATCCGCGCATAATGTTCAACATATTCCCTGTGCGGATTTGGATACGACAGTTCCATATCCCGTCTGGTAATTTGATGACCGTTCCGTCTTGAATATGCAGATACCATCCGTATTGATTCCTGGTATTGCCCTACTGCGGCCAGCGCTCCGGCAATGCAGCGCAATTCATCCGTGGAAATATCGTTTTCCATTGCCCTAATAAACCGGGGAGCAAATTGCACGGCATCATTATCAAAAAAACCCAGAAGGAACAACAGTGCATCGCTGTATTCCGGTTGAACTTCTGCCGGCGATGTTACCGGCAGTGAAAGAAAAGGCTCATCAACGGCTACTGCACCCAGCCAGCGGAAATACAGAGTCTGATTGCCCAAAGTTGCCGAAATGGGCGCAACATTGTAAGCAATACGCAGAAATGCTTTTCCGGGCGGTTCACCCGGAACCGTTGCCGGTTCAGAAGCCAGGATAGTATTGGCCTGCCTCATATCCGCCCCGGAAAAAAGCCCATCCTCTATTGATCTGCCGATAATCCAGGCGAATCGTGCTGTTACCGAACGTGAACTATTCCGCACCAATGTAAAAACACGCAGCATATTTCCCCATTGCTGTCCAATGAGCAGCTCACGCGCCAGCCGGTCAAACACATCGGCAAAATGAGTGTCACTGCGCCACTGGGGAGCGTATCTTTCCACATTCCTGATTATTCTGTCGGGATTACCGCCGCGGGAAGGTTCGAGAGAACCATCTAAAATGTACCAAATACAGGCGTTTATCTGCGGATCAGCCATTTCTCCGGGGAGCGATTGTGCAAGAGGTACCGCCCGTTCAAAGAATTCAATTCCGCTCTGCCCGCGCTGTCTGGCTATTCTTCCCATATGATATACAAGCCGATAACGTACATTGTTTTCTTCACCTGCAGGGATGGCATTCCGCATTGCCGCATTTGCAGAAATTTCTCTTTCCCATCTCTGGAACAGCTCTATCCCTTCCCTGCCCGTTGCTGTGTACTGAAAACTGTTTCCCAGATCAGTAATGAGGAGAGGATAACGGAAAAAAATCAACGGTGAATCTGCCAGGGCGATTCTGAAATATGCCAGGGCGTCGGTGTAACTGGAACGGGCAGCGGCAATACGGCCGTCGACAACAGCGTTTTCCACGGCACTGAGTGGACCGGAAGCGCCGGCATTTGCATTATGAAAAGTACGGAATTCCCGCAGTGCGTACAATGAGGCTTCATCAAGCGGGCGACTTCCGTTCCCCAGAACCAGATCAAGAATTTTTTCCTTGTTTTCAGGCTGTTCCAGTGCATCCAAAGCAGCCGCCCAAATTCCTGCTGTTTTCTCCCTGGCCTGTTCCATTGCCGAAATCTCTGCTCCGGCAGAAAACAAACTTAACAGTTCAGTGGCTGCAGCAGCGGCAATATAGGTATTTTGTTCACCCAGAGCTTGTTCAAAATAAGCGATAGCTTCTGTAATTTGCCCTGCATGCCTCATTTTAAGGCCTTTGTAGAATTCATCAGCACTATCCTTTGTTGTTGTTTCACATGAGGTTAATGAAAGTACTGTTGTAACACTCATACACGAATTTAAGCACAGAAATAGCACGACAAAACATGCGGCAAGAGATTTAAACATAAAATGGCAACCTATTAATTTATTGGAGGAATTATGACGCTTCTTCCTGCAAAAATCAAGTCGGGATTTTGAATATTATTAAATTCTGCTATTTCCGGGAAAAGCCAGGGTGTCCGATAGAAGGCTTCGGCTATATCCCAAAGGGTATCATCCCACTGTATCTGATATTCAAAACCATCAGCAGGTATAACAGCGGGAACATTGAACGAAGATACAGGTGCCGGCGGACGTTCACGCACAGGTTCGTCCGAATCAGAGCCCCTGTACAGAGGTGGAGTACCCGGTGCTCTGATAACCGGTGGTTGTTCCGGAGAAGTCCCGAATGTTGACGATGAAGCAGATAATTCAGCCTGCCTTGCCTGTGAAAGCGGCGCCCATTGTGATTCCAGTTGTCTCAGCGTATCCCTGCCGCCCAGAAAGAAAAACCAGAGCAAAGCAATACCAATAACCACAAGTAATGTGGAAAGAGCCATTATAAACCAGGGGAATTTGCGCACTTCTTCTTTTTTTTCATAAGACTGGCTGAATAAACCGGCAGGAATATTCGAAGCATTATTATCAAAACCTAAATCAGAAAAGTCATCTTCCAGACCGTCTGAAGCTATTGTTTTAAGTGAAACATTGAGTATATGGGGTTCTCCCCCTGCTCCGGCATCAAGATCACGCGCTTCAGCGGCAATAATACCGTCTGAGCCGGATGAAAGAATCAATTCAATGGATGGTTCACCTTTGCTTTTTGGCCTCACGTTCTCGACAATCAAGGTTCCCATATATTGAGCATCAAGCATGGATTTTGAAATACTCCTGAAGAGATCTATTTGGACGCTGGCCTGCCGATCATGCACTGTAGTAAGAACAAGCCGTTTTTTTATCGTTGAATTTTCATCAATTATTGGATAAAAATCGCCGTTAGCAATCTTAATACCGATAGTCCCTGCCATCACTCAAGCTCCTTCATAACTCATTACTAAAATCATCGGCAAATTAACTGGTTTATAAAAGATGAAAAAAACCGATACTTGAAAGTAAGATGATTCCGATTTTAATTGCAGCAGTATGTCTCGTTCTTATTGTTGGTGCTTTCATTTTTATAATGAACCGGAAGGGAGATGCTTCTTTCGGGAAAAAACGCTCAAAAGACCGAGATTCCAGGTTACAGGAAGCCAACAGACGGCTTGCTCATAATCCCCTTGACGCAGAAGCCCTGTCGGTTCTTGGTGATGTTTATTTTGGAGATGAGTCCTGGGACAGGGCGATGAAAGCCTATGAAACCCTGTCGGATTTAATCTCAAGGACCCAGATTCCCGGAATAGAGGCTTTTGAGGTTCATTCCCGTTACGCTCTTTCCGCACTCAAGTTAAACATGACCGATCAGGCTTACAAAGGCTTTACCATGGCGCGCAGCCTGAAGCAGAACAATTTTGAAGTAAATTTCAATTTGGGGACACTGGAATTTGAACGAAAAAACTATGAAAAAGCAATTCAATTGCTCAAAATGGCACAAGCCATGAACCCGGAAAGCCCGGCTGTACTCCGCTACATGGGGCATGCTTATTTCAGATTGAAAAAACCCAAAGAAGCAATGAGTTTTATCCGCAAGGCAATAGAGCTTGCCCCGGATGATAAAGAATCCCTGTATACCCTGGCTGAATGTTATTATGAAGCGAATCAAACCGATCAAGCGCTGCGAATTTTCAACCATCTCCGGGTAGATCCGGTGATGGGCCCCAGCGCCTGCCTTATTTCCGGTACAATCCATGTTGAAGTTCGCCGTAATGACCTTGCAATACAGGATTTTGAGATGGGGCTTAAGCACCAGAATATTAAACCTGACATTCTTGCGGAACTTCAGTATTATCTGGCAACCACGTACATCAAGCAGAACGAAATGGGTAAGGCTCTGGCTGTTCTCAAACTTTTGCAAGCAGATAACCCCTCGTACAAGGATGTTAATGTCCTTATAACAAAATATCAGGAACTTAACGCCAACAGAAACCTTCAGATTTTCCTGATGGCTTCATCCGCCGATTTTGTCGCCCTTTGCCGAAAGATAGTGATGACTTATTTTACAAGAGCAAAGGTAAAGGTGACGAATATATCGGTCCATAAAAACGAATGGGCGGATATTCTGGCGGAAGTAAACACGCCCAAGTGGTCAGATCTGATAATGTTCAGGTTTATACGCACACAGGGGGCCATTGGGGAACTGATTGTCCGCGATTTTCATTCTCATTTGAAAGAAGCAAAGGCAGGCAAAGGTGTATGTATGACAGTAGGGGTCTTTACCGATGAAGCAAAACGCTATACCGAAGCCCGTCTTATTGACCTCATTGAAAAAGAGAAACTTTCAATAATCCTGAACTCGGTTGACGCAAAAGCGGCTGCATTAACGGCAAGCAAAAAACGATAGATCCGTAAATTCAAACCGTATAAATTTAATGCAATTCAGGAAAAAAAATGCCGATAGATATTATATGAAAACGATTTTCTTTATATTGACCATTTGCATTGCCTTATTGTTTGTTCCCATATCTGTGTCAGCCCAGTCAATGGAAGCTATGAGACAGGAAGGAATTGCATCCTGGTACGGGCCGGAATTTAACGGCAGACCGACTGCTTCGGGAGAAATTTTTAATTCCGCCCTGCTAACTGCCGCACACCCAACTCTGCCTTTTGGTACAATTGTACTCGTTACCAACAGGCATAACAACCGGCAGGTTACAGTCAGAATAAATGACCGCGGACCATTTGTCGCCGGCCGGATAATCGATGTTTCAAGAGCTGCTGCCGAACAGCTTGAAATGCTGATAACAGGCACCGCTCCGGTAGTGGTAGATGTAATCCAGTCTGCCGGCCAACATGGTCAGGCGGTAATTCCTCCGGTTTATGTACAACAACCACTGGTTCAGCCTCCGGCTCAGCCGATGCACCCGGGTTTTAACCTGCCTCCGGTCCAGCAGCAGCCAACAATTCAAACACAGCAGCCGGTTCAACCGCCGGTACAGCAGCCTTTGCCGGTCCATCCTCCCGTTATGCCATTACCGCCGATTCAACAACCGCCCCCTCCGCAGCCAACACTGCAACACCCCCAGGTAACTGTTACTCCGGGACCTTCAGATACAGCAGCTCAGGGGCCTTATGCGCCAATAACGGTAACCATATTCCCGCCAACGCAGCCCGCACAGCCGCCTGCGGCGCCCGTTCCTTTACCTCCCCTGCAGCAAGAGATCCCTCAGACATTTGCATTACCGCAAACAATTCCCGAAGCATTGCCGCCGTCATCAATTTCCGGCGCAAGGCTTATTCCGCCAATGAACCCAGCGCCGGATAAAACATACACAATGCAAATTGGTTCTTTCAGAGTTGCGCGCAATGCGGTAGATACATTTACCGCATTAAGAAATGCCGGGCTTAATCCGGAATATGAACGGCACAATGATTTTTACAGAGTTGTGCTAAAAGGTATACGCGGAACCGATGTACAGTCCGTAGCCGACAGGATTGAAATGGCGGGTTTCCGCGAAGCTATTATTCGTGAAGAGTGAATAAACGTGCTCTAAGGGCAGATTTTCTCCTTTTACTTACTGCCGGAATCTGGGGATTTGGTTTTGTCGCCCAGCGTTCCGGCATGGAGTATATAGGCCCGTTTGCATTTAACGGCATCCGTTTTATTCTGGGAAGCCTTTCCCTTCTGCCGTTAATCCTGCTTAGGAAAAAAAAGAATACCGCATCTGCATCCGTAAAAAAAACCTGTTTGTACCCGCTTGCCGCCGGATGCTGTCTGTTTATTGCGGTTATCCTGCAGCAGATCGGCATTCTATTTACTACCGCAGGCAACGCCGGTTTTATTACCGGTATTTACGTAATTTTAACTCCCATTTTCGGAATTTTTTTGGGCAGAAAAACCGGAATTGCCACCTGGATCGGCTCGGTGTTTACTCTGACCGGGTTGTATTTCCTCTGTGTTGCCGGACAATCAGATTCAATAAATCCTGGTGATATAATAACGGTGATAAGTGCCATATTCTGGGCCGGTCATGTACTGTTGATCGACAGGCTGGTACACGCCGCCCCCGAGCGGCGAGACATAGACCCGTTGGTATTGTCGGCAGGGCAGTTTGGCGTATGCGGTATTCTCGCACTTGCCGGAGCATTTTTGGCTGAGCCGCTTATCACCCCTCTGATTGAACGTATCAATCCAGCCATGCTGGACGCAGGAATTTTTACATGGTTACCCTTCCCTGCTTTACTTGCCGGACTTGGTGCTCAAACAATCACCTTCCCCGTTGAAGCACTGATCCCCATTCTTTACGGTGGTCTGGCCTCGGTGGGGATTGCCTACACTCTGCAAGTGGTAGCACAAAGGGATGCACCCCCCGCCCATGCCACCATTATCCTTTGCTTTGAAGGCTGTTTTGCCGCATTCGGAGGAGCGCTCCTCCTTGCCGAAAAAATCGGACGCTGGACATTATTGGGATTTATCATAATGCTTACGGGAATGCTTGTTACGCAATGGGAAGTAGTCACCCAAAGCAAACATGCATCCAACCACAAAAATCAATAATTGGTATTTTAGCCGCTGGGTACCGGATCGCAGACCTTTCCCCGGAATAACTCTTTTGGCTGAACTTTTATTCCAAGTTTTTTTTCCAGAGCGGCAAGGCGGCGCATTTCCACTTCATCGCCTATACTGACCATGATGCCGGTTTTTCCTGCCCGGCCGGTGCGGCCAGCGCGGTGAATGTAGGTATCCCTGTTTTCACTGACATCAAGTGCAATCACATGGCTGATTCCGGGAATATCAAGGCCCCGCGCCGCAAGGTCAGACGAAACCAGTACGGCCGCTTTCCCCGAGCGAAAATTATCGATTGCTTTTTTTCTTTCTATTTTATCTCTGCCGCTGTACAATCCGGCGGCGGCGATTGCATGACTCTGTAAAATGGAAACGATTTTTCCCGCATCAAAAGAACGGTTGGTAAAAACCAGGGCTTTTTTCGGTTTTGCCGCCGCGATTAGTGAAATAAGCATTTGTGTTTTTTTACGGCTCTCGCTAAAAATAGCCCAATGGTGTATTCTTTCCCGTAATATTTCGTGTTCATCTGTTTCCAGCAGTTCGGTTTTATCCAAAAGAGGGTGCAGGAATTCTTTTGTCTTGCCGGATACCGTAGCGGAATTGGCGGCAACTATGAGTGAAGGATTATCTCTTGTCCTGTCAATGATAAGCTGTGAGAGGGTGATCATTTCTTCACGGCATTCTTTTTCAGCCAGGCGATCGGCTTCGTCCAGCGCCAAAAAACGCAGGCCGGTAAATTTCAGCTTGCCCATTTTTGCCAATAGCAGCAGCCGTCCAGGGTTACCAACCGCAACAAGGGGTTTATTTTTTTTCAGGGAATCTATCTGGCGGTTTAAATCACCGGATCCAATAAGCAGGGAAACCTTTCCCCGGCCGTTCAGTAAAAAATCAACTTCGCTTTTAATTTGAGAACAAAGCTCAAGAGTGGGAGCACATACCAGTACTGCAGGGCCGGACTTGAGATTAACAGAATCGGCAGGTTCTGCGAGTATTCTCTGCAGGGCGGGGATAAGGTACGCGAATGTTTTACCGGTGCCGGTGGGAGAACGGAAAAGCAGACTCTTCCCTTCCAATAACCGGGGGATTACCAGACATTGAACAGCGGTAGGGCGTGTGATGTGCCTCTGCATCAGAATGTCCGTAAAAGCAGGCAGCACACCCAAGTCAGAAAAATTATGCAATGGTACACCTCATTTGTGTTGCTCTGAACGAGGCTTTCTAATTTTGAAAAAATTTTTCCATTTGAGACGCCGCTGTACCCGCCGCTCTTTTTTTCCCATATATGCATCAAGGTCTTCCATCAAATGAGAAAAATCACCAAGGTTTGGGTGTTCCTGCATCACACCGGAATTATTTTTCTGCACCGGAACTATTTTATTGAAATTCCGTGATTTTTCCTCTACTTTAAGCAAGCGTTCTTCAAGCCAGTCAAGAAAAATGGTATCTTCCTTTTCTTCCGGTTTTTCATAATTACCAAATTCGTATTGAACCACTTCATCACTGCGAATTTCTCCCCGGAAAGTCCGGTAAAGGTTCAGCTTTATCCCCTTGTTGAAATAGGAAAAGCGGCCTTCTTTTTCAAAACGGCGTATGCTTACCAGTATATGCGCCGAATTGAGGTAGTGCAGGGGCCTGATCAGAGATGCACGCTTAACTAAATCATTATCCTCGGCAACAAAAATGGTCTCGTCAAAACCGCCTACCCTGTGAAAAAGACGTTTGGTAATAAAAATGCAGAAACCAAATGCCTTTGGATCGATTCTGAGGCTGAGAAGAACAGCTAAATTGATCATCCGATGCAGCACTCTGTCAAGGCGGTAATCCGAAAGCGGCCGTATTTCACAGGTGGCAAGGTCGATATACCGTTCCTGCATTTCCTCGTATACATTGCGGATAAAACCCTTGGGTAAAACAACATCCGCATCCAGGAAAAATAAAAAATCACCCTGTGCCGCAGCGGCGCCGGCATTTCGCCCAACAGCAGGCAAACCGCCGTCCACTATTGTACAGCCGTAGTGCGCCACTATCTCCCGTGTCCGGTCTTGGGAATTGGCATCAGCAACTATTACTTCGCAATCATCAAAATCCTGACTTTTAATACTTTCCAGAAGCCGGGGAAGCAGTTTCTCTTCATTAAGCGCAGGTATAATAATGCTGACTTTCATGGATGATTACAGTATACAGGAAAGAAGTGTGAGGGGCTATTCCCTAAAATAATCAACCTTCCATAGAAATAAACCGTGCGGCGGAAATGTTGGACCGGCAAGACTGCGGTCGCCGGAAGCAATGATGTCACACAGTTGACCGGGCGGCGTGTTACGTTCTTCGTAATGGAGAAAAGTGCCGGCAATGGAGCGTACCATTTTCCACAGGAAAGCGTTGGCGCTGATTTCAAAAACCAGACGATCTTTTTCAACAAAGAACGATGCACGTGAAATATATCTGCTGCGAGACTTGCCTGAATACCCCGATGCTCCGCCATCTGCCGACGGCGCACCTCTTTCAGCTGCGGCAAACAGCGAACAGTCCCGTTCACCCAGTACATTGCGGCAGTAGGAGTTAAGGAGTTCAATGTTGGGATAACGCCAAAGCTGTATCGCATAGCGGCTTTCATGAGGCAGGGCATGTCTGCCGCAGATGCAAAAATAACGATACGTTCTTAAACGTGCGTCAAACCGGGCATGAAAATCGGCGCATACTTCTTTTGCTTCAAGGATTCGCACATCCTGCGGCAGCAGGCCATTGAGCGCCGGAACAAAGCGTTCCGGATTGATGCTTTCGATACCGGTTTGAAAAGAGGCGGCTTGCCCTGCTGCGTGAACCCCAGAATCGGTGCGCCCCGCTCCGATAACTGCTACGGGGTGATGGTGCATACGCTCAAGCGCAGATTCCACAACCGCCTGTACAGTACGCTGCCCCGGCTGTATGCCGCCTGCAAGCGGCATATCCTGTCTTTGCCAGCCACAAAAATCTGTTCCGTCGTATGCAATCAGCAGTTTAATGGTTCGCATTAGAGGTTATGCGATTATGCGTCACTTTCGCCAAGTTCTTTGTGGATGGCATCGTAAACTTTCCGGGCTTGATCAAGAAATGCTCCGGGTTTGTCCTTGGACATTTTCCCCATACCAAACAGTTTGGCAATGGTTCTGCGGGCGGATTCAAGAGAAGACTTGCGTGCAACAGGATTTTGCGAAGAACCATATTTGTAGCGAAGATACGCACAGAGGTACAGCATCCCCTCGTAAGAATAGTTCTTGTCGGTGTCAGGACCAAATGCCTTTATTCCCGACATGGACTCGGCTCCTTTTTGCTCACGTGCCAACGCTTCATTATAAAAATATTCGGCTTTTTTTCGGAACAGTGTTGCTACCCAGTCGTAGTGCTGTTGAGGGTATTTTTTATCCAGCTCATCAACAAGCCATGCTGTTCTGAGAGAAGCAATCCCCTGTTTGATCGTTGGCGAGGTATTTTTCCCGTAATAATCATAACAACGCAGAACCAGATATTGGGAAGCGGCTCCTTCCATGAGTCTCCTGGGTTCGGTAAAATCAGTTTCGGGAAAAATCAGCAAAGTATCAGCCTGACGCCTGTTTTTATCAGCCTGAACCTTATCCGCTTTCTCTGCCGGGAGAAGGGGAAAGTCAGTCTCTGAAGAGGCAAACCAGCACTCAGGGCAAACAAACGCCTGATAGATAAGGGGAAATACATCGCCATATTTAGCCGACGGCTCATAGAGGCGATGCAGTTCTGCAGTAAGAGCGCCTGCGATGAGCCTGCCTCCTCCGGTATACAGTTCTTCCTTGTTAAACAATGCTCCGCAGGCAGGACATTCATTTTCTTTTTTGGAAATAAATGATACTTTTAATTCTTTGTCTTTTCTGGCCATTATGCCTCCTTCATAATAATTCCATTACAATCATAGCGACCGCGTTGTCATGATCATGCGTAAGGGACAGATGTATACGGTTTGCCCCGCATTTTTCAAAAGCCGATAGCGCAGTTCCGAAAACTTTTATTTCCGGCCGCCCGTTATGATGGTTAATTACCATAATATCCTTTAATACAATTCCTTCAAGCCCGGTACCAAGCGCTTTACCAAAAGCTTCTTTTGCCGCAAAGCGTGCGGCAAGAGAAAGTTCCTCTGCTCCCCCCCGCAAACGCGCAGCACTCAACTCCTGCGGATGGAAATAACGCTCCAAAATACCGGGTATTGACCGCCAGCGTTTCATTCTCTGTACATTGACTATATCTACACCTATGCCGGTAATCAATAACTCCCCCTGTCATTCTTCAAACTGCTCATTTTGCGGCAGAAGAGATGCTTCATCCTCATCTTCAATTAGTGTTATGGTAATATTTAATTGATCGGGTTCATGCCTAAGCAGAATGAACCCTTCGGGCAGATTAATTGCAATCGGCAGCATATAGGTTCCCGGCCCGGTCAGCCCGGAACAATCCGCCGTCAGGAAATCCGCAGCAGGCGAAAAAGCATCCAACTGTTCCTGCATCCCTTCAAGCCGGACACTTCCGGTTCTTCCATGAATATCTGCTGCAAAGCCCGGGTTAAGCCCGGTAAGCGTAATGGGTATGCCTTCAATATTCCGAACCGGAACCGAAGGGCTGATATCCCCCTGGAATTCTGCCATTCCGCTTCCCCTCAATGTAACAAAGGGGCTTGGGTTAATAATATTAACCATTACAGTAAAGTTGCTGTTCCTGCCGCTCAAATTAACAGAATCTGTTTTAAGTTCCGTTACATTTTCCAAAATGCCCGAAGGCCCGGAAACAACAATTTCCGATGGAACAACCAAATGTGAAACAAGGTCAAAACCTGAAGCAACCGAGCCATGCATTTCAACCGCCGCCAGCGGAAGTGTTTTTTCTACCCTAAGGTCAAGGTAGAGGGAAACCTCCAGAGGGCTGACGGTAATTTCCAGCGGCTCTATGCCAAGAGCGCTTCCCTTTCTGCGTATTTGTACAGAAGTATGATACAATCCTTCGATGTCATACCCGGTGAAATCCACATAAGCTTCGATGTCGCCGTCTGCAATTGCCCTGATGCCGTCATCTTCTCCCCTCAGGTGTAATCTGACATTTTGCGGATAAGGGCCTGCCGGAACAAGATCGGCACTGGTCTCAACAATAAGAGGAACCGAAAGATGGCGTGTCGTCATGGTACGCATTTGATTAAACACGAACAGTACCAGAGCAAGGGCAAGAGCGAGAACCTTTGCCGGCCAGTTTTCTATTAACCTGATAAGCAGCTTTCTACTGTTCAACGAGTACTTCCTTCTCATCATCCAGTTCGACACGGCGGCTTCCCCTGTCAAGAATTTCCTTGAGTTTTCGGGTTACTTCCAACGGGGAAAGATCGTAGTACAACTTGGCATCAAAGGCAATGGACATGGCGCCGGTTTCTTCCGAGACAACAAGTACTATCGCGTCAGACTGTTCGGACATACCCAGGCTGGCACGATGCCTTGTTCCAAAACTTTTGCGTATATCCTGTTGTTCTGAAAGGGGTAAAAAACACCCTGCAGAGATAATTTTGCCGTTTTGAATGACCATTGCCCCGTCATGCAGGGGGCCGTCAAATTCAAAAATGGTAACGATTAAACCGGATGAAATCTCCGCATTGATTTTAGTTCCGGTCTCCAGGACATTACGAATATTTATTTTTCTCGGGAAAACGACCAGCATTCCCCGCCGTTTCTGGGAAAGCAGTTCCGCAGCTGTCACCACCGCCTCAAGCTGACCGATAGTGGGCCTGGCATCCGGACGAAAAAACTCCACCTGCCCAAGGCGCATAATTATTTTGCGAAGTTCCGGTTGAAATACTATTGCAATAACAATTAAGAGTCCAGGGCCAAAAATACCCAGCACCCACTGGAGCGTGGTCAACCCGAAAAGATAGGCAATTCCGTAGACCAGAAGAAGAAATCCGGCACCTTTTACCAGTGACAACGCCTGCGTTTTCACTAACAGTTCGTAGCCTTTGTACAGCAGAAAGGCAAGCAATACTATATCAAGGACAGGCCGGAGAAAATCATATATTTCTATTAATCGTTGAATCCATGCCATTTGTATGTGTTATCATAGCTGAATTTCGGGTGCGGGGCTAGAGTAACTCCAACAGTGTCTGTTAAAGTTTTATTTGCTCAAATGGTGTGTGTTCCCATCTTTTTTGCGAAAACCAATGGATTTTCTCATGAATACCTGCCGCAATACCCTCACCGTCAAGCCTGTTGTCTTGTAACAATTGCTCTCTCGTTCCCAATGCATGATTGGCGTTGGCAAAATCTCCTTCGACAGCAAGTACTACTGTCTCGGCACGGCAGTTCCGGCAAGAACCCAGAGCGGCTGCATACTCACCAAACCCTCCCAGGCGGATACCTTCTTCAATAAAAGCAACGAGGTCATAGCTGTTGAGGATGCCGGCAAGATAATCTTCGTCAACAGGTTTGATAAAGCGTATATTGTACAGATCCGCTGAAATGCCCTGTTCCTGCAGCAAATGTACCGCCTTTATTGCCTGGGGACAGACACTTCCGGTAAAGGCGAGGCACACCTTACTTCCGGTCGTCCGGCGAAGCCAAACGCCTCTGCCTTCTTCCAGAGGGAGTGAAAAAGCAGGAAGTTCGGATGGGCAGAGAGCTTTGGGATAACGCATCATCGCCGGGCTGTCAAGACGAAGGCTGTAATCAAGCATAAGTCGCAGTTCTGTTTCACTGGCGGGGGCAAAAATGGTGATATTCGGTACCGAACGAAACAGAGCTATATCAAAAAGGCCCTGGTGGGTTTCGCCGTCTCCGTCAACAAAACCTGCCCGATCCAGAGCAAACAACACCGGAAGTTTTTGCAGAGCAGTATCGTGGATAATCTGATCCACCGAACGCTGGATAAATGTTGAATAAATGGCAACAACTGGCTTGAGGCCCCTGGCAGCAAGCCCGGCGGCAAAAGTAGCGGCATGTCCTTCCGCAATACCCACATCAAAAAAACGATGGGGAAAAGCCCGTTTGAATAGGGAAAGCCCGGTGCCTGCTTCCATTGCAGCGGTAAGAGCAGTAATCCGGCTGTCTCTTCCGGCCATGGTAACAAGAGCAGCCCCAAAAGCATCGGTAAAAGAATGTCTGTCCCCGTCCGATTCTTTTTTTTGAGAAGCCTTCACACCATGATAATTCCCCGGATCGTCCTCGGCATAGTTACAGCCCTTCCCTTTACGGGTAATAATATGGACAACCACAGGTCGATCCAGTTGGCGTACATCTTCCAGTACTCTCACCAGGCTTTGAATGTGATGCCCGTCAATCGGTCCTACATACTCAAAACCCAAATCAACAAAAAAATTATCGGTATAAAAAACCGCCTTAATCGCTCGTTTGAGCCGAACCACTAAATCAAAGAAAATACCCCCAATAAAGGGTATTTTTTGAGCCATGGTGTCAAAATAACGGCGAAAACGCTGGTATTTTGCCTTCATGGAAAGACGGCTAAGGTATTTAGAAAGTCCACCCACATTGGGACTGATGGACATTGTATTGTCGTTGAGAATAACAATGAGCGGCAACCCCAGATGCCCTGCATGGGAAAGAGCTTCATATGCAAGCCCTCCGGTTAAGGCTCCGTCGCCGATAACCGCTACCACTCTGCATTTACCTCCCAGTATACGCTCGGCAGCAAGTATGCCGGATGCAGCTGAAATTGAAGTAGAGGCATGTCCGGTATTAAAGGCATCATGGGGACTCTCTTCCCGCTTGGGAAATCCTGCAAGCCCTCCCGTTTTCCGCAGTTCAGAAAAAAATTTTAAACGCCCGGTTAGGAGCTTGTGCGTATAGCATTGATGTCCTACATCCCAGACAATTTTATCGCTTGGAGAATTGAAAACACGGTGCAGTGCAATACTCAACTCCACCACACCAAGATTAGAAGCAAGATGCCCTCCGTTTTGGGCAATACATGCAACAATGGTTTCCCGTATCTCAACGGCTAACATATCCAGGTCTTGATAACTGAGTTTTTTTAAATCGGCCGGATCATTGATTTGGGATAACATTGAGGAAGTATATAACATTTTTCTTATGTATCCAGATTGAGGTTAAAAGCAGCAACCGCCGCCTTTAATTATTTATTCTTGTGTCTGTTTTTCCGCAGCTTTTTCTTGCGTTTGTGGGTGGCGATTTTTCGCAGTTTTCGCTTTCTTCCGCAGGGCACTGGTGCTTCTCCTTGGTTTAAGACTAAAAGATACGACCCATGCCGCATCACAACAAAATCAGTATGCGGCAAGGAGGAAAAAAGATCAAGGGGATTTTATGTTTTCACCCGGTTGTTACCAAACAAAAACGTTTTTTCCCGGCGCGTAGGATCAGTTCACCTTCGGCATTGAGCCGGTCTGCGTAAATGAGGGTGGTTACATCACTGATTGCTTCAAGATTGCTGCCACCGGGGACAGACATAAATGCGCCACCTTGTTGAATAAGGCGGCGGGCCTCGCTTTTGGAGGGTTCCAGACCTGCATCAAAGAACAAGTCGACAATATTGTAGCCGGTTTCAAATGCAGTACGGGAAAGTTTTGTTTGAGGCATAGCGGCCTTGCCTGCATCTCTGTCCCCGCTGCCAACGGCATTGCCGCCAAAAGCGGCCTTTGCTGCGGCAAGGGCCCTGTCTGCTTCAGTTTGACTGTGGATCAGGGCGGTTATCTCCCAGGCAAGGCGTTCTTTGGCCTCGTTGGGGTTTTTCCCCGGTGCAGTCAAGGCATCACATTCCTCAACCGGTAGGAAAGTGAACATCAGCAGAAAACGGCGGATGTCGGCATCCTGCACGTTGCGCCAGTACTGGAAAAAGTCGTAAGGACTGGTTATCGCCGGATCAAGGAAGAGAGCACCTTTTTCGGTTTTGCCCATTTTACTGCCGTCGGCAGTGGTAACCAGCGGGAACGTCATGCCAAACACCTCTGTCCCTTCAATACGGCGGATCAAATCGACACCGGCAACAATGTTGCCCCATTGGTCATCGCCGCCAATTTGCAAACGACAGCCATACCGGCGATACAGTTCTAAAAAATCATAACTTTGCAAAAGCTGGTAGTTAAATTCAACAAAAGAAAGGCCGGTTTCGAGGCGTTTTTTATATGTTTCAAACGTCAGCATACGGTTCACAGAAAAATGGCTGCCAATATCCCGTAAAAAGTCGATATAATTAAGCTCGGCAAGCCAGTCCTTGTTATTGGCGGTACGGGCAGTGTCATCGTCAAAACCAATAAAACGGTCAAGCTGGGTGGTTATGGATGCTGCATTTGTATCCAGCGTTTCATAACTGAGCATTTTACGTAATTCAGTTTTTCCCGAAGGGTCACCGATGCGGGCAGTGCCGGCGCCAATGAGGGCAATACCTTTCTGTCCCGCCTCCCGCAGGTGACGGTATGCAAAAAACGGCACCATATGCCCGATGTGCAAACTTGGCCCAGTGGGATCGCAGCCCACATAAAATATAACCGGTCCTTCCTCCATTGCTTTTGAAAGACCATCCATACTGGTGCATTGCTGAATAAAGCCTCTTGTCTGTAAATTTTTAATCACTGAATGCATAATGTACTAGTTGTAGCATATTACTAGTTGAAAGCCAAGTTGCCTAAGGGTAACGATAATCCATTAACTGCTCTTTACAATAATCTAAAAGCCGTAAAAACGGGTCAATTTCTACGCGAAGACGTTTGAGGAATGAAACCGCCGATGACTTGCCTGCCTTTATTTCCTCAATGACAGGACGACAATCGGCAGCGGCATAGTCGGGAAAATGTGCCCAAAGGTAGTCACATTCGTTAATAAGAGTATCCAATGCGGTATAATCCATAGAAACAGATGCTGTAAGCAAATTCCGTAGCAAGATTAAGCAATCCTGCTCATTTTGGATAAAAATTCTCAATTTTTCAGCAATAATTGAATTACTCACTGCTGAAGTAACTGTTAATGAAGTCATTAAATTATCGCCACAGGGAACCTCTTCTGCATCATTGTCACCAGACAAGATACCGAAAGCCACTTCAGGTGATAAAGTTTTAATGCCAAGAGGCAAGCCACTGCCAACAATATCAAAAAGTCGATGATCTGCAGAGAATTCCCGCTCAAATAGATCGCGGTAACGGCGCATAGCCGGGTCAGAAAGAACTCTGTCCCCGGACTTTACAGTGTCTGTCCCTTCGACCTTTGAAATCAAGCTAAAAACCGCTCCGTCAAATGCCGCTTCTGCGTTTAACAGGCTGGTTAACCGGTTCTGCCGACGCAGTTTGCCTGAATGTCCAGGCGTTGAGCGGGCGTGGTAAGAATCCAGGGTGAACGAAAAGTCCAGGCCAGCAGTAAGAATAACACCCTGCGTAAGGCGGCAGGCAATGGCAACCGCGCTCAAACCCACCGATCCAAGCGGAGGTAAGGCAGCAGGTAAAATACCGGCAGCCTCAAGCCGATCAAAAATACGAAGCTTTGTCCAGGGAGTAAAAAAAAGAAAAAGACCGCCGGACAAGACAGTTCCGGATCGGGGATAAGCAGAAAGGTCAAACGCAGCAGGAATCTTCCAGCCGGACAGACCGGTAAAATCCCCCAGGTTCCAATGCTGGCTTTCCAGAATGACCACAAGATCGGGTGTTATACCCCGTTCCCGTAATGCCGGAAGGCAAGTGTCAACGCAGACAATTCCAAAAGGCCGGGTCTGGGGGAGTTTGCAAGTCTCACCAAAACGGCGGGAAAGTACATCAAGTGTGCTGTCTAACGAAGAGCCGGCACCAAGGACAAGCAGCGGTCGTCTGCCAAAAGACAGCCGAGCAAGCGAAGGCCAGCGGGGAATAAGCGGAAGGTTTCGTAAAGCATTGCGAATATACAAACGGCCCAGTTTAGTCAATGTCATGGCGTTGCCCCAGTCAAGGGCAATCTCTCTTTGCAATGACTCTGCCAACATATTGTATAAAGCCGGAGATAATTGCCAGCCCCCGCTCAGACGAACGGTTTGAATACGCCGGAAAAAACGCGGCCCCCATTCCTGCCGCAGCAGGACGCATAATGCCCCGGCTTCGCATTTGTTTGTCAGACGCAACTTAGTATTACTTCTCAGCGAATCAGAAAAGTGTTTTTGCGAAAGAGCAAACAGTTCAGGATCGGATTCAATACATAGCAGGGCTGAATGGGGAGCATCGGTAAGACGGGAAAGCAGACGCTCCAATCCGTAACCGAACAGGGGAGAAGGACAAAAGTAGAGAGTGCCATCCATGACCGGAACAGCATCTGCGATTTTATCAGCCCTTCCGGCAGGGTCAACACCGGAAAGGAGGGTCTTTCCGTTATGGGAAAAACCCCCGCCCATTAACTAATTTCCCATAAAGTGACGGTAATAAACATCCATAAACCTGTCATCCATTTTAGGGCTGTTAAGGAAAAACTGAAACATGGACTGCTCGGTAATAAAATCCAGCCAGTAAGAATTAACGGAGGAAACAATTGATTCTGTACGGAATTCATCAACTTCGGTTTCATCAGTCGGGATAATTACCAGAACATTACTTCCCTGCACCACCGGAATTGAAGGAGTATTAACAGGTGTCGAAAAGGCGACGCTCCAAAAATTATGGTCGCTGGCGGAGTTTGAAAGCTCCGCGACAGACAGTGATGCAAGTGTGGCATAAAGATCGACATTGCCGTAATTAAGCGGAACCGGACCAAAACTGCGGCTTTCCATTCCTTGCTGAGACAACGCTGCTTCAAAGCCGATCTCTTCGGCAAGAGCAATAAATATTTCCGCCTGATCAATTGCCCAGTCCTCCATACGTCCTCTTTCAAAATTACGCAGATAAGAACGGACTTTATCCATCACAGCCTCATCGGATAAATCAGCATCCTGAACAGCCTCTTCTACGCGAAAGAAAACCCAGTTGTCACCTGATTGCAGCACATCGCTGAATTCGCCGCTTGCAAGAGTAGTAATAGTAAAGCGGACGGTTTGATCGGGAATATCCCAATCCAGCTCATGCATTAGTTTTACTCCCATGTCCCCTCCCCTTTCAGCATACGCATCTCTGGAAAAAGCCATGGCAGCATCTTCAAATGTAGTTTCACCGTCAATTATTGATGATCGAATCCTTTGCGCTTCCCGTTCACTGGAACTGATCGTGATCATCGAAAGATGAACGGATTGGAACAGATCAGAACGTTCTTGAGCGTAAACTTCATATTCCGAATTGGGAAAGGCATCAACGGAAAAAACAGCCATTTCAAAACTGCGTTCAACCGATGCCATCCTCCCGATAAACTCTGCTTCTGCTTCGGTTTTTAGCAACCCGGTTACATCGTCCCGAAAAAGATTTCTTGTGATATCATCCTGCATCTGCCGCCACAGAGACAGACGTCTGTTTTCATCCATTTGCCGGTACAAAGCCGCAGAGAAACGCCCGTTTTCCTGAAAGATGGGAAGACTTGCCACTTCCCGGTCAACAGTTTTAGACGGTACGGAATAACCGGCTATTTTCATTTCCTGAAGTATGGCCGTATGGACGGCAGCTGCTTCAAAAGATTCCCGCCATATCTGGTACTCCATGTAAGAAACATTATCTTCATTCATGGTATTTCGCCGTTGATTAGCCGCCATTTCCAAATACTGGGCAAAAATGTTTCCCGGTACATAACTGATGGGTACTTTGTCGTAATAACCAAAGGTCAGGTCTCCGCCGACTCCACCCATTCTGCCTGATAGTAAATCACCGCCAACAAACGCTACAGTTACCAGAACAAGGATAAAAACAGACCCAATATACAGAAGGGGATTTGTTTTATACTTGCGAGCCGTCTCAGAAGTGTCTTTTCTGCGTGCCGACCCTTTATTTCCCTTGAAAACCATAAAAATACTACCTCTTTTGATTATAATACGGTAAAACAGCATACCTGATTGTCAGAGTTTAGTCTAGTAGCTATAATTCCTTATGATTCATGATAATACCTGGTTCAAGTGCAGCGATGCAACATCATTGTATCTGCACCGTTGGCAGCCAAAATCTGCTGTACAGGCCGTAGTACATATCCTCCACGGTATGGCGGAGCATGGGGGGCGATACCGGAGACTTGCAGAAAAATTGTGCGAAGCGGGTATTGCGGTATGGGCCGCCGATCAGCGGGGACATGGCAAAACAGCAGATACGGGTATAAACGATCCGGGCGGGGGGGGGATTTTAGGCCATTGCACCGATTGCGATACTTTTAATCAAGTTACTGCTGATGCACATACCATCAACAGGGACATACGAAACACTTACCCCGGCACCCCGCTTTTTTTACTGGGCCATTCATGGGGATCATTTATTGCTCAGAACTACATTGCGGTCATAGACAGCAACGAGCAATCCATTGACGGATGCATTCTCTCCGGCACAAGGGGGCCAAACGGCATCAAATCAAAAGCAGGAGTGCCGGTGATGACATTTTTGGCAGCTATCCGAGGTCAACGCCGAGGGCTGTCTCTCGCACAGGCTTTAGCGGATGGCCCTTATAATAAATTTTTCCGTCCAAGCCGGACGCCGTGCGACTGGCTTTCCCGTGATGAGGCGGAAGTTGATGCCTATGTAAACGATCCCCTGTGCGGAAAACTGTGTTCCACCGGTTTTTACCGCGATCTCGCCAAAGGCTTGAACCGGATTCACCGGAACGAATTTATGGAACGTATTCGCAAAGATTTGCCGATGTATGTTTTTTCCGGCAGTGCCGATCCGGTAGGCGACATGGGAGCCAGCCCAAACGCTCTGGTCAACACCTACCGTTCCCTTGGCATCAACGATTTGGAATTTGTTCTGTATCCAGGCGCCAGGCACGAACCACTCAACGAAACAAACCGTGAAGAAGTGACGGATAACCTGCTTGCATGGATATGCCGTCATGCTAATATACAAAAGGAATAAACAGCAGATTATGCGTTACAGATATTCAACAGAAGAAAACGGCAAGCCGGTAAAAAAAGCAGTTGTCTACACAAGAGACGAGCACGGCATTAACTTCGATGATGTTGACAGCGAAGCAGTGAGCATTGTCAAAAGGCTTAAAGAAGCAGGCTATGAAAGTTACATTGTCGGCGGCGCGGTGCGGGATCTCATCCTTCAAAAAAAACCGAAGGATTTTGATATTGTCAGCGAGGCAACCCCTGCCCGAATAAAAAAAATATTCCGCAATGCACGGATTATCGGCAGGCGCTTCAAACTTGTCCATGTGTATTTTGGCCCGAGGATATTCGAGGTCTCAACATTCCGCTCGCTCAAAGATGGTCCTACCAGCAATACTTTCGGATCTATCAATGACGACGTTCTCCGCAGGGATTTTACCATAAATGCCCTGTTTTACGAGCCGGGGCAGCAAATTGTCGTGGACTATATCGGGGGGATGAAGGACATTTGGGCAAAACAAGTCAAGCCGATTATTCCTCTGTCAACGATTTTTAAAGATGATCCGGTGCGGATGCTGCGCGCCGTCAAATACAGCGTAATAACGGGCTTTACTCTGCCTTTCACCCTAAGATGGAAGATAAAGGCGCAGTCTCCGCTGTTAACATCGGTTTCCCCTTCGCGGCTTACGGAAGAAATTTTTAAAATAATCCACTCACCGCATGCAAGGGGTATCGTGGAAGCGTTGGACAATATGGGATTGTACTGCTATCTCCAACCCGGAGCCGCAAAGCTGATGAAGGAAAACCCCCAGTTTCGCCAACGATATCTGAGGAGTATGGCAGATTTGAATCAACCCGGTTTCAAAAACCTTCCCGGTGAGGCGTTAGGAGCTTTGTTTAATGACCATCTTGAAGACATCGCAGACTGGGAACAAGGCATTGCCGAACATTACAAATCCTGTTATTCCGCCGCCCGCAGTTTTGTGCTGCCGATGAATCCGCCTCGTTTTGAACTTAGTTATGCAGTACGCCGTTTTTTTTCCGCTCACGGTGTTACCGTTAAAAAAGCACATTTTATAGATTTATCTAATCGAACCAAACACCCCGTAACAAAGGAGCCTTCCGAAGCCCATACAACAGAGGGAGTTCCCAAGAAGCGGCGGAGACGCAGAACGAAAAAAACGGCACCGCAGAGTTAGTTTGTATTCAAAAATCCGGATCGGTGTATGATTTTTATAGACAATAATACTGACCGCTTACAAATCACCCAGATTATTCTTGATGAGTCCAAGTTTAAGATCACGAAGCTTTTCCGTGACTGACACCTTGTAAATATGCGGGTTCAAAAGCCGTTTATAAGTGGAGTCAAATGTATCAAAGTCGGAAACGGAACAAGTGCGGATTTCGGATAAAGACGGCTGCGGCATACACGGTTTCCCATCCGCAAGACGTTGCTGCAAAAGCGGCTGCGGCGGTGCCTCGATTGTATGGAAAAAGTGGCGGTAATCCGCTGAAGGGTGCCAAAAGCGGTAACGGCTGCCGGGGACAAAGGTTTCAGTTTCTCTGCCGTCCGGCGTCAGGCTGTCCAGCGCCTGCACGTCTGCAAGCGCCGCACCGTTACTGTCTTTGAGCCGCCACACCTGCTTGATACCTGGGTTGGTAGTTTTTTCGGGGTTATCGGAAAATTTCATCACCGGAATCATCCGCCCATCAGCATCTTCGCAGGCAGCCATTTTATACACACCGGTAAAAGCCGAATCCTCGCCGCCGGTAACCATGTGTGTCCCTACACCCCAGCTGTTTACCGGAGCACCGGAATTAACCAAAGTTTCAATGATAGATTCATTTAGTTCGTTTGAAACAGTAATCATTGCGTTGGCAAGTCCTGCGTTATCCAGCAGTTTTCTCACTTCGGTTGAAAGATATTGTATGTCTCCGGAATCCAAACGCACCCCAAAATTCATTCCCCGTTCTTTGAGTTTTTTCCCAACTTTTATTGCATTGCCAATACCGCTTTTGAGAGTGTCGTAGGTATCAATTAGGAATATCGTCCTGTCAGGATACAAATCGGCGTAGGCGGTAAATGCTTCCCCTTCATCAGAAAAAGACATTACCCATGAATGTGCCATCGTTCCCAGTACCGGTATACCGAATATTTTTCCGGCAAGGGTATTGGAGGTTCCCGATGCTCCGCCGATATATGCCGCTCTTGATGCGGACATCGCTCCGTCCAGCCCTTGTGCCCGGCGCATCCCGAATTCCATAACCGACCCCTTCCCGGATGCAAGCCAGACTCGGCGGGTTTTAGTTGCAATAAGGCTCTGAAAATTAATGATATTGAGGAGCATCCCTTCAACAATCTGACATTCAATAAGATTACCTTCAATTCTGATCAACGGTTCGCGGGGAAAAACTGTTGTTCCTTCATCAATTGCCCACAGCGATCCGCTAAACCTGAAAGTTTTCAGGTAATCAAGGAATCCATCTTCAAAAATGCCAAGACTGTGCAGAAAAGCAATATCATCAGCGGCAAAGCAAAAATCGGTTAATCTATCAAGGAGAGTTCCCAGCCCGGCAAAAACCGCGTAACCGCCGCCGAACGGCTGCCTGCGGAAAAACATCTCGAATACGGCTCTGCGGCTGTTCACAGCCTTATGGCTGTGGCTCTGTTTCCAATAGCCCTGCGCCATGGTGAGGGAGTAAAAATCAGTGAATAATGCCGATAATTGACCAGTTGCCATCAGCGCTGCCATGCACCGTTTGCGTTTCTCGCATTGGCGAATGCCTCCAGCAGATCCCGTGAAGCAGAAAATGTAATGCCGGCAGCCTGCATATCTGCCATTGCCTTTTCAACCGAACCCGCAGGATAACCAACCCCACGAACTGCATCACTAACAATGATGGTGGTAAATCCCAGGCTGCGGGCATCCATGGCGCTGTAAAACACACAGTAGTCTGTAGCAAGCCCCCCGATAAGGATTGTTTCAATACCAATCCCCCGCATCCAGCCTTCAAGGCCGGTAGGAGTTTTCCGGTCATTTTCAAAAAACGCCGAATAGGAATCCAGCCCCTGACGGAACCCTTTGCGTATAATCAGGTTCATCGGTTTTAGATCAAGCCCAGCGTGAAAAGCGGCGCCGTATGTCCCCCGCACACAGTGGTCCGGCCACAAAACCTGTTGCTGACCGCTTTGCGAGCAATAGTCTTGGGTTAAGTCAATAATATCCCCCATCCCTTTTCCTGGGTGCGAGGAAGCAAAAGAGACATGGTCAGCCGGGTGCCAGTCCTGGGTAGCGGCCACCACACCGCCGGCTGCGGCACAAGCTACTGCAAGTGCATTGATCGAGGGAATAACCTTATCGCCGTCCGGCACGGCAAGCGCGCCATTGGGGCAAAAATCATTTTGAATGTCTACTTCAAGCAGCAGGGTTTTCGTGATGGTAATTCCGGTTAATTTATTTTCCATAATGCGATTGTACTATAGCATTTTTTCCGGGCTGCAACAAGCAAAACTGATCGAAAAACTATCAAACTACTCAATTTAGCCGGTATGAGGTGTAGTATGTGAATATTAGGTGTAGTATACTTTTAACAGTGAAAAAAAGAAAAATAACACCCGCACTCAGGAAGCTGCTGTTTGCCGGTTCGGTTAAAAACGAATCTGCCCCTCAAATTTTTATCATTTTATGTTCATACACAGTTATTACTACACTGTACACATGGGCATTTTTCAGTCTCCATGCCATGTTGGTGCGATTCGGTCTATCCCTTGTTATAGTCATTGCTTACGTAATCATAGAAAGAAGCCCGATGAGCAGCCTCGGGACTGCATTTCTCTCGCCCATTGTTATTGTCAGCATATTAATTTTTGGAGCAATTTATTTTAGGGGCGATTTTCTTATATTCACCTACAATTGTGGAATTGCCTTTATTTCCCTTACCTATCTCAGACCGAAGGGGCTTGCAGCATATATCGCATTTTCAAGTGCGGTTTTTATCGTCATATTATTTGTTTTCCGGATAAATCTGCTTGGCCCGGCCTTCACGGCAATTTATAATATCCTTTACTTTATTGTTTCTGTCGCATTAAATATACTTACGTACATTTTTTGCAGATCCTATGTCCGGGCGCTTGATGCCCTCACAGATGCAAAAAACGAAGCGAGCCTTGCAGCACAGGCAAAGGGGAGCTTCCTCGCCAGCATGAGTCATGAAATACGCACCCCCCTGAACGCCATAATCGGTCTGACAGAAGCTGAACTGCGCCGGGAATTGCCGCAAACAAGTATCTTAAACCTTCGAAAAATACACAACTCCGGTAATTTACTCATGGGGATTATCAATGACATACTTGATATGTCAAAAATTGAATCAGGCAAGTTTGAGCTTGTTCCATCAACCTATGATATTGCCGATATGATTTATAACACTGCCACACTTAATATGGTGCATAAAGGGTCAAAGCCAATTAATTTTTTAGTGGCAATAGACGAAAGTATTCCGCGCCGTTTATTTGGTGATGATATTCGAATCAAGCAAATCCTCGGTAATTTACTCAGTAATGCATTTAAATATACCAGAGAAGGAAGTGTTGAACTGCGGGCGTTTTGGCAGCCTGTATCTCCCATAAATGATGAACCCTGCCCTAACCCCCTCAGCATGAATAAAGCCAGGATCACCTTTGAGGTTGCCGATACAGGAATAGGTATCAGCGATGAAGACTTAAAAAAGCTTTTCTCCGAGTATGCACAGGTCAATCAAAAAAGTACCCGGGGAATTGAGGGAACAGGACTTGGGCTTGCTATATGTTTGGGGCTTGTAGAACTTATGGACGGCGAACTGTCGGCACAGAGCGAGTATGGCAAAGGCAGTGTTTTTACTGTCCGCATTCTGCAGGAGATTGCCGACGGGAAACCTATTGGCCCGGAAACTGCTGCTGCTTTAAAAAACTTTACTTATATTCCGGACAACAATGAATTAGATGTAGAATATGTACCTATGCCAAATGCCAGGGTGCTTGTGGTTGACGATGTGGAAATAAACCTGGAAGTTGCCGCTGCCTGCCTGGAGCCTTACGAATTACATGTTGATTGTATAACTAACGGAGCCGAAGCGGTACAGATGATAAAAAACGGCCCCCATCAATACGATTTAATTTTTATGGATCATATGATGCCGGGAATGGATGGTGTGAAGACAACGCAAGCAATCCGTAAAATAGGAACACAATATGCTGTTTCCGTTCCCATAATTGCCTTGACTGCCAATGTTTTTGCTGATAAAGATAATAAATTTATCGACAATGGTTTTCAGGGATTCCTCTCTAAACCCATAGATTTACACAAGCTGGATGATATTTTACATACATGGTTACTTAAATAACAGGCAACTCGTCCACTAGACAATAACCAAAAAAAAGATATATATTTATGCTAACAATTATCAGGAGGTCTATAATGGACAATCAAGCTTCTAAATTTGAAGGTCGTGTGCTACCGTTGATTGGGTGGAGTATTTGCTGCTTTTTAGTAACATCACTCACACTGGGCATTGCATTCCCTTGGGGTATCTGTATGCTGCTGAGTTTTTTCATTAATAATTCAACTATTGAAGGCCGCAAGTTGAAATTTAACGGAAAAGGCATTGGCCTATTTGGTACCTGGATAAAATGCTTTCTGTTAACCCTTATAACATTCGGGATATACGGCTTTTGGGTCCCGATTGTCATTGCAAAATGGGTTGTAAAAAATACTTCATTTGAAAGTTAAGCTTGTGAGAGAGTCGCCGAAACGGAGGCTCTCTTGATTGCTGAGAATCGAATCGCAATTAATTAACTAACTACTATCTTTAGTAATTTATCATCCCTTGACACACCAGCTCTATATCACCTATAGTTGAATATGACACTTTTGAAATATTTGTCATGCAACCAGTCCCTGTGTTTACTGGTCAAAATGTCATTAGGAGAGGTATTTTTTTATGGACGATAAATTTATTCTGACAATAATTGAAAAATTCAACGACACTTCCATTACAGAACTTGAATTGGACGACAAAACATCACGTCTCGTTCTTCGCAAAGGCCCGCCATCTCAGGGTGGCGAAACGACTGTTGTTCCGGCGGTAAGCGCTGTACCGGCAGGAGAACAAGCTGTCCGGCTGGGAATTTCCGCTCATCCGGCAGGGGAAGCTCCCGGTGGCGGAGAGAAGATCAAAAGCCCAATTGTTGCGACTTTTTATGCCGCTCCAGGTCCTGACGCTCCTCCCTTTGTAAAGCCCGGCACTAAAATAAAAAAGGGACAGACACTGTGTATTCTGGAAGCCATGAAGATGATGAACCATTTGGAAGCGGAATTTGACTGTGAAATTGTTGAAGTACATGCATCAAGCGGTGAACTCGTAGAATACGGTCAGGAGATCTTTACGGTAAAAAGGTAAGGAGCTGGATTTGGCAAAAAAAAAGAAACTACTTCAGGCAAAAATAAACCGGCTGCTTATCGCAAACCGCGGGGAAATTGCCGTCCGAATAATCCGCACCTGCCATGAAATGGGCATTGAGACTGTTGCGGTCTACTCCACCGCCGATAAAGATAACCTTCATGTACGTCTGGCTGACAAGGCAGTATGCATCGGGTCGGCACCGTCATCGAAAAGTTATCTGGTGAAGGAAAACATTGTCATGGCAGCGCTGCATACCCACTGTGAAGCAATACATCCCGGAGTGGGGTTTCTTTCGGAAAACGCTGATTTTGCCCGGCTGGTTCAGGATAAGGGGCTTATTTTTATCGGCCCCGATCCCGATGTCATAGAATTGTTGGGCGACAAGGTCGTGGCACGGGAGACTGCCCAAAAATACGGCCTGCCTGTCACACCAGGAACCGGAGCGGTAAATGCGCAAGACGGCAAAGCGATTGATGCGGCAAAGCAGCTTGGTTTTCCCGTTATCATCAAAGCGGCGGCGGGAGGCGGCGGTAAAGGCATGCGGATTGTCCGCAAAGCGGATGAGCTGGAAGAAAACATCAGCCTTGCAAGCCGTGAAGCGGAATCCAATTTTGCCGACGGGACGGTTTTTATAGAAAAATATCTGGAAAATCCCCGTCATGTGGAATTGCAGGTTCTGGCTGACGGAAAAGGCAACGTCGCCATCCTCGGTGAACGTGATTGTACTGTACAGAAAAATCATCAAAAATTAATTGAAGAAAGCCCTTCGCCCGGTGTCACGGATAAAATGCGAAAGGCAATGGCAGCCGGAGCGGTTCCCATGTTCAGAGAATTAAAATACCGGGGAGCGGGAACCATTGAATTTCTTGCGGAAAATGAAAACTTTTATTTTATGGAAGTGAACGCCCGTGTGCAGGTGGAACATCCGGTTAGCGAGTTTGTTGCCAATGTTGATATTATCCGCCAGCAGATCCTCGCCTGCACCGAAGGCCGTATGGAAATTGACCCGAAAGCAATCGCTTTAAACGGCTGGTCTATAGAATGCCGAATCAACGCCCTTACTCCGGGAACCATTAACCGTCTGGAAGTACCCGGCGGCCCCGGCGTGCGTTTCGACTCGTTTTTGTATAACGGCTGTTCCATACCGCCTCACTACGACTCGATGATCGCAAAACTTATTGTGTACGGTACTGACAGAAACCATGCCCTTGCCCGGATGGACAGAGCTCTACGGGAATTGGTTGTTGAAGGAATCAAAACAAACATTGAACGGCAGCGGTGGATTATTAACCATCCGGTTTTCCATTACGGTGTCTTTGGAACATCGTGGTACGGAGATATAGAAAAGGAAGTAGAACATGGCCGATAAAAAAAACAATGAAAAAAACTGCCCCCAGTGCAGTATTCCATACGATGCAAAAGCAGTCAAAGCAGCGCTTAATGTCTGTCCGGGGTGCGGACTGCACTACCGGATGGAACCGGTAGATCGCATTGCCTATCTTGCCGACAAGGGAAGTTTCACCGAATTTTCCGAAAGCCTTAGATCTCTTAACCCTATTGATCTCTCCGGTTATGAAGAAAAATTATCCGTAGCGGAAGCCAAAGCCCGGATGAAAGAAGCGGTCATCACCGGAACCTGTACGATTAACGGAAAGCCGCTGATTTTGGGAGTTATGTCATTTGAATTCATGGGCGGCTCAATGGGATCGGTGGTTGGAGAAAAAGTATGCCGCGCTCTTTTGAAAGGAGCCGAGGAAAAAACACCGGTTTTGATCTGTACCACTTCCGGCGGCGCTCGAATGCAGGAAGGAATTTTTTCCCTATTGCAGATGGCAAAAACATCCAGCGCCGCTGCCGAGTTGAGCAAAGCGGGCGTGCCGTATTTTATTATACTGTGCGATCCTACCACCGGCGGGGTTACTGCTTCGTTCGCAATGCTTGCCGATATTACCATTGCCGAACCCGGCGCTTTAATAGGTTTTGCGGGTCCGCGTGTTATTGAAGGAACGATACGGCAAAGCCTTCCCGATGGATTTCAGCGGGCGGAGTTCCTGCTTGAAAAAGGGTTTGTTGATATCATTGTCCCCCGAAGCGATCAACGGCAAATGATCTCGACTCTAATCGATCTTCACAGGAGCAACTAATGAAAGAACTTGATTCAAAAATTGAGGAACTGAAAAAACTTATGGCAGAATCGGGGATCGAGGCCGGTGTTGAACTTTCAGTGCTGGAAGAACGAATTCGGTCGCAGTCAAAAAAAGAATCGGTTTGGAAACGGGTTGAACTTGCACGTCATCCCGACAGGCCCTATGCGATGGATTATATCACCCGTATTTTTGATAATTTTATTGAACTGCACGGCGATCGTGCCTACGGCGATGATCCTGCCATTATCGGAGGGCTTGCCTTCCTTGATTCCACGCCGGTTACAATTCTGGCAAACCAAAAAGGCCGCAGCCTCAAGGAAAATGTCCTGCGCAATCATGGAATGGCCCATCCTGAAGGATACCGAAAAGCCCTGCGTCTTGCCAAAGATGCGGAAAAATTCCGCAGACCCATTATTACCTTTATTGACACTGCCGGCGCCTATCCCGGTTTGGGAGCGGAGGAACGGGGCATAGGCGAAGCCATTGCCCGCAACCTGCGGGAATTTTCCCAACTGTCAACACCAATTATCTGCATCATTATCGGCGAAGGAGGATCCGGCGGCGCGCTGGGCCTTTGTGTCGGAGACAAAGTATACATGCTTGAAAACGCTATTTATTCGGTGATCAGCCCTGAAGGCTGCGCCTCCATTCTGCTTCGCGACGCATCCAAAGCCAAAGATGCCGCCGCCATGCTGCGAATTACCTCAAGCGATCTTCTTGAATTCAAGGTTATAAACGGGGTTATCCCCGAACCTCCCGGAGGTGCCCATACCGATCCCGACTCAATGGCAAAGGCTATCAAGGAAATAATTTTAAAGGATCTGGCCGATATTTCCGACAGAACCCCCGAAGTTTTAATCCGCTACCGCAACCAGAAAATTCGGAAAATCGGCCACTGGAACGAAGCAGCAGGTTTATAATTGTACTCTCGACATTGTTTTCTGTTTTTGGTATAGTAAAAATGTAATAGAAACAGGGCCTTTAGCTCAGTTGGTTAGAGCTGCGGACTCATAATCCGTAGGTCCGGAGTTCAAGTCTCTGAAGGCCCAAAACCGTCATCGCAGGATGACGGTTTTTTTACATGTCAAGAGAGACGTGAGGACAGCGTAAGGCGCAGGGTTTTTCAAAGTAAAAGATAAGCAGCCAACAGTGCTAAATAACAACGAGGTAAAAAACTCATTGTTAGGCTAGCTAAAACACTATATAATGGTCTTATGGGCGTAAACACGAAATACAAAGACAGCGTTTTCTCTTTTCTTTTTAGCGATCCTGATCTGCTGCGGGAACTGTACTGCGCCCTGGAAAACGTAACATTACCCGCTGATGTGCCGGTCACCATAAACACGCTTCAAGACGTGCTCTTTATGGATATGATAAACGATATTTCCTTTGAAATCGGCGGCAAACTGATAGTTCTCATTGAGCATCAAAGCACGATTAATCCCAATATGGCATTGAGACTTCTTATGTACATTGCCCGTGTGTATGAAAAAACACTTGGCGACAGAAACGTCTACGGTTCCCGGCTTATCCCCATTCCACGGCCTGAGTTTTTTGTGCTGTATAACGGGGTGGCTCCTTTTCCCGAAGAGAAAATTCTAAAGCTGTCAGATGCGTTTGAAAAAATCGGATCCCTTGGGTTGATGGAGAAAGATAACCCCGCACTGGAACTTGTGGTAAAGGTAATTAACATCAATCAAGGGAAAAATGAGGGGCTGGTAAGAAGATGTAAAACCCTTGCCGGGTACAGCGCCTTTATTGCCAAAACACGCGAATTTGAAAAAGAGCTTGGCGACAAGACAGAAGCGATGAAGCAGGCGGTACGGTACTGCCGAGACAATGATATATTGAAAGAATTTCTGGAACAACACGGAACGGAGGTGATGAATATGCTATTAACAGAATGGAACCTTGAAGATGCCCAGAGGGTCTGGTTTGAGGAAGGCCGAGAAGAAGGCCGAGAAGAAGGCTGGGGTGAAATTGTTAGAAATGCATTAGCTAAAGGTTTCCCAATGGAAACAATCCAAGCCGTTACTGGATTTGATATGGAAACTATTCAGAGATTTGCATCAAGGTGATGAATATGCTGTTAACCGAATGGAACCTTGAAGATGCCCAGAGGGTCTGGTATGAAGAAGGCAAAGAAGACGAGCGTGAAGAGATTGCTCGAAAGGCATTGTTGGAAGGTGTTTCTATCGAGTCAATAAATAAAATTACCGGTCTTGACACGGAAACCATAACTGAGCTTCAAGCAAAGTAATGAATAATTGAAAAGCCCATAGATCACGCCTCCCTTTTATCTCGATCTTCCAATATCACAAATATAAGGGAACAAAAAAGGAAATCACCTGATTTTTGTTGACATCTATTGACTGAAACTGACATCTACAGCATATTAATATATAGAAGATAATGCGTCAAATATCGGACTCATAATCCGTAGGTCCGGAGTTCAAGTCTCTGAAGGCCCAAAACCGCCTGCCCACTAAAATCTGTAACTGGTATTTTAGTGGTCGGGCGGTTTTTATTGCCAATGGCATCGTGAAAGGGATTGATTACATGGCTTTTTTTAAATATGGAAAAAAACAAACAGCCCATCTGAAACAGCAGGATAGAAAATTGGGAGAAGCTATTGACGCAATCGGGCTGTTAAAGCGGGAAGTTAACCCTGATTTATTCTCCGCCTTGATAAATTCAATTGTCGGGCAGCAGATTTCCTCAAAAGCGCAAGAAACTGTCTGGAACAGAATGACAAGCAGCCTCGGTGTTATCTCGCCAAACTCCGTATTATCTCAGACAGAAGCCGAACTGCAAAGCTATGGGA
>WRLF01000011.1 GCA_009777735.1 Treponema sp. | reverse complement strand
CCCTCAAGGCTGGTAGTCGTTTTATTCAGAGATACACCGGTTACAGGGATGGGGATGGGGGTAGGAGTACCGCCGCCGCCACCACCGCCGCCGCCGCCGCCACCACCGCCGCCGCCGCCACCTACAGTCAGAGAGCAACCTCCGATCCTGGAACCAGAACTACCAAACCCAACACCGGCTTTTACAGTGCCGCAGGATCCGGCGCAGTTCTCCCGGACAGTGTCCATCACAACAGGACAACAGCTTGAGATTCCTTTCAGCGGAACCGGCTGGGTTTTTACCGGTGAAGCAAACGCCCGTCGGGGTATTACATACGAATCCCGCAGGCCTGATAATGAGGGACAGAGTTTTATTTTCAGAACGGAGTTAGCGGGTATTTATATTTTAAGATTCTACCGGCAGGATTATGTCCGTGATACCATTCTCAATGATCAAGTACAGGTAATAGTTACCGAAGCACCCAGGAGTGCCGGTTCAGACCGGAACAATCAATCAGCAGAGCAGATCCGGGTAATAGCCGAACCGCGCTGGCCCAGCGCCATTGAAGGAGCCCTCAGACCTGAATCAAACACAAGCCCGGCAGTGACAACAAGGCCCCCCGAACCCGATCTTCGGCCGTCAACAAGCGCGGTATCTCCGGCTCCGCCGGCATCACAACCGCCTGCTCCAGATCCGGCACCTTCGGCATTGCCCACACCCCCGCTGCCTCCGGCATCACCGGAACCTGCCGATTCAACGGTCCTGGACACTTCACCGGAGGCATATCTGCAAAGAGCAAGAGAGGAATTCAACGCTGACCGTTTTGCCTCGGTAATTGCTATACTTGACCAGTTCCGCGAACGGTATCCATCGGGCAGCGATGAGGCCTGGTGGCTCTACGGTCAATCATACGAAGCAAACAGCCCCAGCAGGAACGTACTTTTATCTCTGGAATATTACCGCCGCCTGGTAAGGGAATTTCCGCAGAGCAGCCGTGCCGCTGAAGCCCGCCGCAGGATTTCTTTTCTGGAAAGGTTTTTTATTAATATTCAGTAGAAGGAGTTCAGATTATTTCAGAAAATGCCTTTTACAGAACAAGCAGAGCAAGTATTGAAGATTATGACGAAATTGTCGATTTTATAAATTTTATTTTTAGTTATTCTCATACACCTCATGATTTTCCACACTTATTGCCAAAGCTGTATAAACGCAGTTATTTTATGGATGGCATACATTATCTGGTCAGAGAAAATAAAAAAATCAAGGCATTAGTGGGCGCTTATCCCGTTTCTATGGAAATTTTTTGCGGACAGGAAGGGACCATGTCATTACCAGGCAGGGGAATAGGCGCAGTTTCGGTACATCCATACAGCCGATCCCTCGGCTATATGAAAACGCTGATGCATACAGCTATAGAAGATATGAAACGGGATGGAATTGTTTTTAGCTATCTTCAAGGGCAGCGTCAGCGCTATGAATATTATGGCTATACTTCCGCAGGATGCACCGTTATTTTTAATTGCACAGAAACGAATATCACCCATACTATGGGCAGACAATGGAATACCAGTCTAACTCTGGAAAAAGTAAAGGCCGATGATACAGCACTTCTCGATCAAATTCATATACTACATGAGGCAAAGAGCTTCCGTATGCACCGGAGCAGAAACAAGCTGTTTGATATTCTTTCTTCCTGGAAAACGGATATATATTCAATAAACGATAACGGGCGGTTTTTTGGATACTTTATCAATAAAAACAATGATTCGAAAAACAACTCCTGCATTACAGAAATTCAATTATTGAATTTCTCCCGTTTGCCTGAAGTTATGGGTCTTTTTTTCCGCAGTCAAAATGAAATGGGGTTAGAGAATACCGCTGAAATTTATACAGGATCACATGAATTGGAAAAAATCACTGTTCTTTCCGGCTTTGCCGAAAACTACCTCCGGATTCCTTCCTGCAAATTTTCGGTTTTTAACTTTCCCCGTCTTACGGATGCTCTTGTAAAGTTCAAAGCTGCCTCCGGAAAAATCAGGGAAGGCTCGTTTGTTTTGCAGATTGAAGAAAAGGAAATGCGTTCCAAAATCCGCCTCTTTGCCGGCAAGGACGGAGCCGGTGCTGTGGAAACAGACGAACAGCCGGTGTTAAGCATGAACAGTCTGGAAGCCATTCAGTTCCTGCTTTCCCCCCTTGCCGCCACAGCAAATCCAGTCATACATGAAAATACATTTCTGCAGGACATTTTACCCCTGCCTCTAATAATTGAAAATGCTGATGGAATGTAAGTATTAAGCAACACCGTTTGTCTGCTTTAGGCAGATAAACGGCCCGGTTCCAAAGTATTAATAAGATTTGAAAAAGTGATGGCTGAAGGTAGTGTTATCTACTGCTTTACCCACCTTCCGCC
Organism: Treponema sp.; assembly: GCA_009777735.1. Taxonomy (GTDB): domain Bacteria; phylum Spirochaetota; class Spirochaetia; order Treponematales; family Breznakiellaceae; genus WQXQ01. The sequence continues at coordinate 96,351 of WRLF01000011.1, read as the reverse complement.
CGATGGTCTGGTATACGTACCTGCACCTCCGTTTGAATAAACTGCACTAAAGCCAAAGGGGAATGCGTCAGAGCCAAGTCTGGTGTTACTCCCGCCAAAAGTTACTGTGCTTAGGTTGTTGTGGGTACCGCTAAAAGCCCTCGAGCCAATGGAGGCAACGCTGCCGGGGATGGTTATGCTGGTAAGGCCGGTACAACCGTAAAAAGCTGTTTCTCCAATGGAAGTTACGTTGTTGGGTATGGTTATGCTGGTAAGGTTACTGCACTCCCAAAAAGCCATCGCTCCGATGGAAGTAACGCTTCCGGGGATGGTGAAAGATCCGCTTCTACGAGTTGGATATGCAATCAATATGCGCCGTTCTTTGTCGTATAGTATTCCGTCCAATGAACTATACCGCGGGTTGTTTGGTGAAACATTTATTGTTGTAAGGGCGGTATCGGCAAAAGCGCCCCTTCCAATGGATGTAATACTGCCAGGTATAGTTACACTGGTTATACCTGATGAAGAAAAAGCCTCTTCTCCAATGGATGTAACACTATCGGGTATGGTTATGCTGGTCAGGTTCGTGCAACCATGAAAAGCAAGCCTTCCAATGGAGGTAACACGGTTCCCCATAGTTACGCTGGTAAGGCCGGACTCTCTAAAAGCAAACTCACCAATAGCCGTAACGCTGTCTGGTATGGTTATGCTGGTCAGGTTACCATCCCAAAAGGCCGAATCACCAATGGCGGTAACGCTGTTAGGGATGGAGAAAATTTCTGTTCTTCCGCCCGGGTACTGAATCAATGTGCGCCGTTCTTTATCGTATAGTATACCGTTCAGCGAGCTATAATTCGGGTTATCAGAGGCGACATGTATTGCTGTAAGGTTGTTGCAACCTCGGAAAGCCCATCTCCCAATGGCGGTAACGCTGCTGGGTATGGTTATGCTGGTAATGTTACTCCATCTATAAAAAGCACTGTTTCCAATGGATGTAACAGGCAGCCCCTGTATGCTCGGAGGAATGGTTATCTCTGCCCTGTTCCCGTTGTTCCCGGTAATCCTAATTGCCATACCGTTGTCTATGCGCTCAAAGCGAAAATCACCTTCAGGATCAAACTGTTGCGCGGGGGTTATGAAGCTGACCAGTAATACCAATGCAAGGTATACAACTGTTTTTTTATTCATATCAAATTCCATATACACACTTATCTGTTTGGAGGCAGGTTAGAGCCGAGTGCTCCTTGTTCTCTGACTATATCCGGATGCGGTAACCGTATTAATGATTCTCTATTGTTACTGTGAACAGACCCGCCAGTCTGGTCAAATCTGCCTCCATTAGCCACAACTACACCACCACCGCCTAATTGTTCCATTCCTCGGTAGTACGTACCGACATTATCCATTATATTTCCGCCTAACATGGTAAATTGCCCACCGGAATCGACAAATACACCTCCACCTCCTGCCGTTGCTAAATTGCGGGTAATAGTACCTCCAGACATAGTAAATCGCCCGCCATTACCAATCATAACACCAGCGCCAGGTCTCCTGCTAATAGACATATTACTACTAATGGTTCCATTCCGTAGAATAAGTTCGCCATTTTCTACTACAAGAATTCCTAAATTTGGGCTATTGTTGCTTACTTCACCTCCATCAATAATGCATGTTGCTTCAGCAAAAAAGATACCAGCACCAGGATTATTCCGTACCACTGCTCCCGGTCCCAATGTAACCTGCGTGCCTTCAAAAAAATGTAAGCCTATGCCATTGCCAACTCCATCACCTTCTCCATTACCTTCCCCATCTGCAATATCAATATGTTCAAAACGGATTCTTCCGCTGGTTATAAGTACTGTATTCTTACCTGAACCTTTTGCCGATAACACAGCCCGTTCTGCCTCAGATGCATTGGGTTTTCCAGTAATCAGAAGTTCGTCGGAAGAAAGGCTAAAAAGCCGAAACACTTCACGACGAGCAGCCGCCGATCTTTCACTATTTACATCCAATGTCCCAATAACTGTTATTCTATTTATTGATCTACCCCCTGCTACTAAAAGTGCACTAAAAAAACTTCCAACTGGTTCTTCTTCACTCAGCCCTGAATTACGAGAATTACCACTTGCACTTATATAAACACTTTCTTGTGCAAATGTACTTACACAAACAATACAAGCCAATAAAAGTACTACCCATTTTTTCATTTTGTATCCTCCTCATTTTTACGTTTTTTTAAGTCAGATAATGTCCGATTATACCAGACAGCTTTCTAAAACCGATGGATCTCCATGCAATTAAATTCTACCAGAGAACTGAAAAATTGTCCACAATTACAACGCCAACAGCCACGAATCCGCTATTTGAGCAGACTCTGATGTCATGGAAATCAAGCAATTTACCTGCTTGATGCAGGCACAGGGGGCAGGCAAATGGTTTGTTACTACATTCTCAATCTCTGTGCATTCCGATTTGCAGAATTCGTACCGCTGTATGCGGCACTGCGAAGCTGCTTAACGGAATTATCCTTCAGATACTCGTCAAAAGGCATCATGCGGTCAATCATGCCGCCTTGGGGGAGTAATTCGATGATGCGGTTTGCTATTGAATTGATAAATTCATGATCATGCGAATTAAACAGGATCACGCCGGTAAAATCAACAAGGCCGTCATTGAGAGCGGTAATTGCCTCCAGGTCAAGGTGGTTCGTCGGTTCGTCAAGAATGAGCACATTTGCACCGGAAAGCATCATTCGTGACAGCATGCAACGGACTTTTTCGCCGCCGGAAAGAACATTCACCGGCTTGAGCGCATCGTCGCCGGAAAAAAGCATGCGGCCCAAAAAACTGCGGACGTAGGTTTCATCTTCGTCCGGTGAGTATTGCCGCAGCCAATCAACAATGGAAAGCGAGGAATCGAAAAAAGCCGAATTTTCTTTGGGAAAATAGGAAACAGATGTTGTCTGTCCCCATGAAAATTCTCCCGTTTCCGGTTTTTTCTCCCCGGCAATAATATCAAACAAGGCGGATTTGGATGCGTGCTCAATTCCTACAAAGGCAATTTTATCACCCTTGTTCACCAAAAGTGAAAAATCTTTAAGGAGTGCTGTCCCTTCAAACGAACAGTTAAGTTTATCCGTCTGCAGTACATTGTTGCCAATGTCTCTTTCGGGCTTAAAACCAACATACGGAAATTTGCGGCTGGTAACGGGAACATTTTCCAGATCGAGTTTTTCCAGTACTTTTTTACGGCTGGTAGCCTGGCGGCTTTTACTGGCATTGGATGAAAAACGCTGAATAAATTCCTTGAGTTCCCTTGCTTTGTCTTCACGTTTTTTCAGCTGTTCTTTTGCTTGACGCTGGAGTATCTGACTCATCTGGTACCAGAAATCGTAGTTCCCCGAATACGGGGTTATCTTGTTGTAATCTATGTCACAGACATGGGTGCAGACCGTGTTGAGAAAATGCCGGTCATGGGAAACCACAATCACCGTGTTGGGAAATTCAATGAGAAAATCCTCAAGCCAGGCTATAGATTCAAGATCAAGACCGTTTGTTGGCTCATCCAGCAGCAAAATGTCAGGGTTACCAAACAGGGCCTGCGCCAAAAGCACCCGCACTTTTTTTGATTCATCCAGTTCTTCCATGAGTTTTTCATGGTCTTCCTCGTCAAGCCCAAGACCGGAAAGAAGCTGACCAGCGCCGGCTTCCGCTTCCCAGCCGCCCATTTCGGCAAAATCCGCTTCCAGTTCGCCGGCTCGCATTCCTTCAGCTTCGGAAAGCTCTTCCTTTGCATACAACACCTCGCGCTCCTTGCTGATTTCGTAGAGTTTCCGGTAACCCATAATGACTGTTTCCAGCACTGGGTACTGTTCAAAGGCAAAGTGGTCTTGCTTGAGTACGGCAATACGCTGGCCTTTGCCTATGGATATTTCCCCCTTGTCATGCTCAATTTCACCGGCAAGTATTTTTAAGAAGGTCGATTTGCCTGCCCCGTTAGCTCCGATTATCCCGTAGCAGTTGCCGGGGGTGAACTTTAGGTTGACATTCTTAAAAAGCGCTCGTTCTCCGTAACTAAGGCTAAGGTCGGTAACGGTTATCATCTTTTTAGAAAGGTATCAAAAACAAGCATTTTGGACAAGGCTGCGAATGCATGGTTAAAACAGGGGTGTGCAGGGGTTTTAGGAAAATAATCAACTAACCCCCTTGCATTGTTTCACGCTTTCTTATAAACTATTAGTGATATGGAGGTCTACATGAAAAAAATCATATTCGCGGTTCTTTTAGTGGCTTTAATTACAGTTGGGTTGCCGCTTTTTGCCCAAAACTCACCGGAAAGGACTGAATCTGATTATTACTATGTGAATATCAGCCTGGAAAAAGTATGGCCATACCGAAGAGGCTACATTGTCCAGTACCGCAGAGGTTTGTTTGGACATGGCAGGGCTTATCTTCCTGCGGAATGGTTCTCCAGTTCCGCCAGCGGGGGAGGAGTTCCCAAAGGTGAAATACTTAACCTGCCTACGGGAAGGTCTTGGCCGTCGATGTCGGTATTCTATCGAGACGGGGCATTCAGCCATGTCAGGTTATATGTTCACCGTATGCATACCCATCAAACCTGGGGAAGGGTTCCGCAGGCTGTTAATCTTGACAGCAACTTTGATGATATCGAAACTGTTATCTTACAAAGATAGTTACGTATTACAAACATCATCGTACTTTTGATTTTATTTTGAAATAATTACTCTTGTGCCTATATTTTGGTACAGGAGTAATTATGGAAAACACACTATCTATCAACGATCTCTACAAACAATATTCTGCGGGGTTTCTGGAAAAGAAGCAGTTTGAAGGAGCTGTATTCAAAGCAATCCAGGGAAATGTCCGCAATTATGGGCTGCCGGGTTTGTGCCGGGGGGATTATGATGACTATGTTTCATGGTTGTATCCCCGTATCAGCCAGGCAATTTGTGCATACCGGGAAACCGGTTCGTCATTTGAAGTCTATATTGGTACAATGCTTCGTATGACAGCCAGAGAATACCGTATGCAGCAAGCACGTCATTATGTCACCGAATCCGCAGCATGGATGACACAAATGCCTGACATGTATGCCAGAGAAAGTGAACCACAATACGGTGAATCAATTACCGTAATGGATAAGCCGCTTCCGCCTGCCGGATTTAAAACCGCCGAATCAGCCTTAAAAAAAACAAATACAGGCAAATTAAAAAACCGCCGGCAGCATCTCATCCTGGTGTTGAAATGCAGTAATTATGTTTCGAATGATTTCCTGGAGAGAGTTGCATCCAGATTGGAAATTGAACCTGAAGTATTACTTAATATGGTCATTCAGTTAAGGGAATTAAGAGGAAAACGCGAGACAGAAATAAACCTGCTGAGAGAACGGACCAATTGCCAGTATTTCCGCTGTCTCTGTTATGAGCACAGCCTGCGGTTTTTGCCTGATAACAGTGCTGCTGCCCAACGGCTGAAAAAACAGCTTGAACGCGGCCGGGCTAGGCTGGAAAGTATGAGAAAAAGGATGGCTAATCTGCGCCCCGATCCGTCAAACCAACAGATAGCAAGGGTACTTGGTATTGCCAGAGGTACGGTAGATTCAGCCCTGCATCATATTAAAAAGTCATATCAAAGAAACGCTGAATGACCGGTGCTGAAAACCCCTCGCTTTTCAGCAGATACCTGTATGATTGAACGGAGTCATCACTGCCGCTTTTTTTTATACGTTTATGTGCATACTTTTGAACAAACCGGTGCAAAAGCTGCAATTCAGCTTCTTCATCCAGTGTTTCTTTTAAGGCCAAATCTGCATCATGGCGATCAATGTTCCGGGATCTGAGAGAAGAAAGGAGGCGTAACGGGCTTGATGCCTTACGTGCAATCCTTGTTTCCAGCCATAAACAGGCATAACGGCGGTCATCCAACAAGCCCGTTTCACAGAGTTTTTCAATTATTGTTTGAACGCAGACAGAATCGTACCCCTTTTTTATCAACTTCCGACTCAAACCGGAAACAGTTTGCTCCGCGCGAGCTATGAGGCGCAATGCTGCCTTTTCCGTCTGAGCATAATCGTTGGGTACATCACCCGGAGACACAGATGAAAAAATATCTAGCGTTTGGAGAACTGGAAGCGGCGGCGGGCGCCGCGTCTGCCGTATTTTTTACGCTCCACCATGCGGGAATCGCGGGTAAGATAGCCGTTGTTCCGCAAGCTGGTATAATTTGCTTCATCAACCTGACAGAGAGCGCGGGCAAGACCATGGCGGCAAGCTCCCGCCTGACCGTTATTTCCGCCTCCGTATACGTTAATCAGAATGTCAAATTTATTTTCGTTGGCAGTTACCATGAGCGGCTGCCGTACCATAAACGCATGTTCGCCCTGCGGAAAGTACTGCGTCAAGTCCCTGCCGTTTATGGAGATGTTACCGTTTCCGGCCCGGACATACACCCGCGCCACTGATGTCTTTCTTCTGCCTGTGCCAATTCCAATATTCTTAATCACAATAGCTCCTCTGTTTCTATAACTCAATAGCCGTAGGATTTTGAGATGCATGGGGATGCGCCGCCCCTGCGTATATTTTTGCGTTTTTTGCCAATTTCCTGCCCAGAGGCCCTTTGGGGAGCATACCTTTTATGGCATTTTCCAGAGGCTGGGTGGGATGCCTGGCAATAAGTTTGTCAAATGTGGTGGTTTTCAAACCGCCTACATATCCCGAATGACGATAGTACACCTTTTGCTGGGTTTTCCTGCCGGAAACAGCGATTTTATCAGCATTGATAATTACTACATAATCACCCATTTCCTGATGAGGTGCATAAAAAGCCTTGTTTTTACCACGAACTATAGTTGCAGCCTTTGCCGCTACCCTGCCCAGAATCTGGCCCTCCGCGTCAATCACAAACCATTTCCGCTCCACAGACGCGGGTTTCATAAATAAAGTCTTCATTGTGGTTATTATGCCAAAAAAATTAAAATTGAGTCAATAGTACGATACTTACACCCATGAACAACTCATGATAAAATACCTCATGACGGTTTTGACAAGTTTTAATATCCGGACATCGGGGAAATGCTGCTGGATTGATGTTACGGACGAAGTACAAAAGGCGGTAGCAGGCTCGGGCATTAGAGAAGGTTTGTGCGTAGTGTATGTGCCGCATACCACAGCAGCGGTAACAGTGAACGAAAATGCCGATTCTGATGTTCCCCGCGATGTGGGTTTTGCCCTGGACATGATTTCTCCGGACAGGAGGGAATTTCATCACGGCGAAGGCAATTCGGCAGCACATACCAAAGCAAGCATTGTGGGTTGTTCACTCACCCTGATTGTTACCGGCGGCAGACTGCTTCTGGGGACATGGCAGGGGGTATGGTTCAACGAATACGACGGGCCGAGGAATCGCAAGGTGCATGTGCGGGTGTTGGGGAGCGGGGAATAGGGAGTGGGGAGTGGAATAAACCATATTGTCCGGAGAAGTCAGCCTTAATACATAATTTTCCCGTTCAAAACATTGCCTGGCACCTTTTAAGTGTAATATAATAAATCGTGTTGCATCTGGGGATTGATGTAGGTTCCGTTACCGTTAAAACGGCACTCATTCAACCTGATACACAAGAAATACTCTTCTCCGGCTATGAGCGGCATCATGCCTGTCAGGGCGAGAAAGTGTATGAATTGCTCAAAAAGATTTTTTCGCGGTTTCCCCATGAGACATTTCAGCTTGCCCTGTGCGGCTCAGGGGGCAAGGTTATCGCCGAGATGATCCATGCATCATATATTCAGGAAGTGGTTGCCAACTCCATTGCGATACGGGCTTTTTATCCGCAGGCACGGGTTGCCGTTGAACTGGGCGGGCAGGATGCAAAAATAGTCTTTTTTTACACCGATACAGCCACCGGTCAATTGATGGTCAGTGATATGCGGATGAACGGGAGTTGTGCCGGGGGTACCGGCGCGTTCATTGACGAAATAGCGTCCCTGCTGCGTACCCCGCTTGATGACTTCGACAGTCTGGCCGCGAAAGGCACACAGGTATACGATATATCGGGTCGCTGCGGGGTGTTTGCAAAAACCGATATTCAGCCACTGCTCAACCAGGGCGGTCTTCTGGAAAACATAGCGCTTTCTACTTTTCATGCCATTGCCAAACAAACGATTGGCGGACTGGCGCAGGGGCTTGAAATCAAACCGCCGGTTGTATTTGAAGGCGGGCCTCTCGCATTCAACCCTACGCTGGTTAAGGTCTTTGCCGAACGGCTCGGCCTTACCGATGACGATATTATCAAACCGGCAAACAGTGAAATCCTTGTCGCCTACGGAGCAGCTCTTTCGATTAGCGAACTGTTTCAAAATTATAATAAAAACTTCAGCCCGGAATCGGCGTTGACTTCGCTTTCAATGTACCGGGAAATCGTAACAGTCAATGCCGGAAAGACAGAGCAGGGCTTTTTCACACAAAAGGGAGAGCGGAAAATATTTGAGGATCGCCATGTATTGCCGAAGATTAACCATGATATCGGCGCTCTTAAAATAAAACACGGCGATACTCTGCGGGTATATCTGGGCATTGACGCCGGATCGACCACCACGAAGTTTGTATTGATAGATGAATATGAAAATGTTATTGATCGTTTTTACGGATCCAACAAAGGTGAACCGCTGAAGGTAATCAGGCAGGCACTGCTAGATGTTTCTGCAAAATACCGGGATGCAGGCATCAACCTGGAGATAATTGCCCTGGGAACAACCGGCTACGGTGAACTGCTTTTCGATAAAGCTCTTGGCGCGGATTTTCATACCGTGGAAACCGTAGCGCACGCCGCAGCCGCGCAAAAATACATTCCCGGAGTCAGTTTTATTCTTGACCTTGGCGGACAGGACATGAAAGCCATCAGTATAACAGACGGTATTGTTACCAACATAACGGTCAACGAAGCCTGTTCTTCCGGCTGCGGATCATTTCTGGAAACATTCGCCGAAACCCTGCATATCCCCGTTGATAAAATCGCAGAAGCCGCTTTTCGATCGGAAAACCCGGCACGGCTGGGCAGCAGGTGTACGGTCTTCATGAACAGCACGATCATCACCGAGCAGAAAAACGGGAAGCAGGCCGATGACATCATGGCGGGGTTGTGCCGATCCATAATCGAAAATGTTTTTACCAAGGTTGTACGCATTTCCAGCCCAGAACAGTTGGGGAGTAAAATTGTGGTGCAGGGCGGCACATTTAAAAACGATGCAGTGTTACTTGCCATGGAACAATACCTTGGGAAAAATGTCGTGCGTGCACCCTACCCCGGCGAAATGGGCGCAATAGGCATCGCCTTGCTGACAAAACGGGAAATCATCGAACATAGCTACACATCGCCTCACGGCCCCGGTGATCATTCGCGTTTTATCGGGTTTAACGCACTGGAAAAATTAATGTTTACCCAGGAAGCAAATTTAATGTGCCCTTTCTGCGCAAATAACTGCAACCGTACATTAGTGCGTTTTTCGAACGGGGAAACCTGGATTACCGGCAATCGCTGCAAGCGCGGGGAACTGACCGGCGATCCGCAGGACCCGGCTGTACAGGAAAAAGCAACAAAGATAATACAATCAATGAACGCCGTTCCGGATATGATCAAAATTCGGGAAGAACTGCTTTTTAAAGATTATCTTTTTGAACAGTTACTGCCGGATAAAAACATTACCATAGGGATTCCCCGCGTGCTGGATTTTTGGCGGGATTTGCCTTTCTGGAAAGTATTCTGGGGCGCACTGGGATTTAAAACACAAATTTCACGCAAGAGTACCCGTCGTTTGTACGAAAAAGGCCTGCAGTATGTTGCTTCTGATACGGTCTGCTTCCCCGCAAAACTCGTTCACGGACACATTCAGGACTTAATCGAAAAGAAAGTTGACAGAATATTCTTTCCCCAAATCAACCGCCTGCCGCCCGACAACCCGGAACAGACCAGTACTTTTACCTGCCCGGTATTGAAAGGGTATCCCCTATCCGTCAAAGCTTCCGATAACCCCGAGGTAAAACATGGCATCCCCTTTGACTCGCCGGTATGCCATTGGTTTTCTCAAAAGGACATGGAATTGCAGCTCTGCCGTTTTATAAAGGAAACATTTAACATAACCCCAAAAAATACTCTCGCCGCCATTAAACAGGGTAAAAAAGTTCTTAAAAATTTTAACAATACCATGACTGAGTACGGTAAAAATATTATCAGCGACGCTGAAAAGAAAAGTTCATTTGCTGTGGTTATCGCAGGGCGTCATTATCAGTACGACGATCTGATCAATCATAACCTATCACTGTTATTTACCGGCATAGACATTCCGGTATTGACGCTTGATTCACTGCCCGGCCTTGGAAACGTATCGCTACGCAAATCACGGATTGAAATTACCAACAACAACCATGCTCGCCTTTTATCCGGTGCGATAGTTGCCGCAGAGCATCCTGCACTGGAATATGTAGACATTTTCAGTTTCGGCTGCGGGCATGATGCGCTGTACACCGATGAAATCGTCCGCATCATGGAATCAATATCCGGTAAAGCTCCGCTTATTTTAAAAATGGACGAAAGCGAAATTGCAGGCCCTTTGCGCATGCGGGTACGATCATTTATCGAAACGGTAATGACACGCCGAAAACAGCAGCTCCCCAATGTGAAATCTCTGGGCGACCCATACCCGGTAAAATGTACCAAAAAAGATCGAAAAAAAGTGATACTGATCCCCAATGCAAGCCGCGCATTCTGCCTGATATTAAGCAGCAGCTTGTGCAGTGACGGTTACCATGCAGAACCGCTGCCCATGGGCGGCACCGAAGCAATAGCAATGGGGAAAAAATATGTTCATAACGATATGTGCCTGCCCGCACAGATTGTAACCGGCGAAGTCCTCCTCGCGTTAAAAAGCGGTAAATACAATCCTGACAATGTTGTGATAGGCACCGCCAAAGTATTATGCGATTGCCGCCTTGCAAATTACATGCCGCTTGCCAGAAAAGCGCTTGACGAAGCGGGCTTCCCGCAGGTTCCCATTCTCTCTACCGATATGACCGACTCAAAAAACGCCCATCCGGGAATAAATTTTACGCAATTAACATACGCAAAAACGGTATGGGGCCTTATTCAGGCAGACACGCTTGAATACCTGCGGCGTAAGATTCGCCCATACGAACTCCGCAAGGGAGAAACCGATACCATTGTTGAAAACGCTTTCTCGGAAATTGCAGGTGGTATTGCAAAAGGCGGCATCAAGGGATCCATGAAACCCTACAAAAAAGCAATAAGAGAAATATGCGCCATCCGGTATGACCGCTCAAAACTCAGAGAACCGGTACTTGTCCAGGGCGAATACCTGCTGACGTTCCACCCCGGATCAAATCTGGAAATTGAACGGTATCTGGAAAAAAACGGCATGGAAGTAATGTTTCCCCGGATGTCAGGTATATACCGGCATATTTTCCTGAATCATACCATTGCCGAAATAAAGGAATTCAAGGTGCGCCATTCTCTGTATGACAAGTTATACGCAACCCTGGGCAGTACATTTATGGATGCAGCAATCAAGTCTGCCGATAAAATCGCTGCGAAGCATCCGCTGTATGAGCCGGATATTTCCCTTGCGGAAGCGGCGCAGTACAGCGATCATATTATGCATCATTCGATATTGTCGGGGGAATCGTTCTTAATAGCCGCCGACATTTTGCATTACGCGGCGAAGGGAGTTCGTTCCTTTGTGATTATCCAGCCCTTTGGCTGTCTGCCCAATCATATTTGCGGACGGGGCATAATCAAAAAAGTAAAGGATATACATCCTGACATTCAAATTCTGCCGCTGGATTATGATCCTGACATCAGTTTTGCCAATATCGAAAACCGGATACAGATGCTTATACTAAATTCCCGATATTTAAAAAGCAGGTAAAGTGTTAAGGGATTCCCGTTCACATATCCGCATTGGCGATAATGATATCCCTTGCCCATTGCTGCCATTCCGGCAGGACATTAATATCTTCCCAGGTGGGATAATCCTTTGCTATAAGCGAACCGCCGCATTGCTTGAACTGTGTAACCATGTTCAGAGCCGCTTCTTTGATGAGGGTTTCATCACCCGTAGCCATTATTTTTTGAACATCAACGGGGCAGTAGAACGCCGCCTTATGCCCGAATTCATGCGCCCATACCTCACTGCCGGTTAATTCAGGCTGATCAAACTGGAATACATCAACACCGGCATCAATTAAATCGTCCACGATTTTGTCTATCTTTCCGCAGGAATGGACAAAAAATTGCATCCCGCAGTTATGCAGTTCATCGGCAATTTTTTTATAATACGGTTTAAAAAGGGTTCTGAACGTATCCGGGCTGAAAAAAAGATCTTTTTGTGTTCCCAGATCGTCCCAGATCATTATTCCATGTACGCCGTTTTTATGGGCTCGTCTCACAATTGCTGCTGCCAGATCGGAGATTTTTTCCAGAAATGCCTGCACATAATCGGGCTCAAGAACGGTATCCATCAGGGCCTGATCTATATGCCTTGTGTCCCTGAGAGGCGACCAAATAGCAACCGGCATGCCTCCAAGAACATATTTATCACTATCTGCCCATCCGGCTTTTTCAAATACTCTGTCTTTTTCTTCATTAATGACAGGGAAAAGAAATTTATCAAAATCTTCCCATCCGTCCTGCAGGGCTCCATAAACACATTCACCCTTGGTTTTTTGATTAAAACGGCCAAAAATATTTCCCATTGGAGTCATGCTGAGTTCTCCCGAAAAATGGGGAACTTTTGCTGCAAGCACAGGGTCGCGGCTCCATTCCTCCCGGTGATTTCCTTCAGGTCTGGAAACAACAGCAGCGGGAACATGGAGTATATCCGAAGGGTTATTTCCCAAAAAATCAAACCCAACCCGGACAGGGTTATCATGCCTGATTATCCTTTGGATCAATTCTTTGCTTTTCATTTGATAAAGCTCCCGTTAAAAGGCCCTGATAGCACGAACCCTGAGTATATTTGCTTTTTGGTAGTTGCTCCGTCTGCCGTCACTGAAATCCTGAACCCTTGCGCCATCACTGCCGATTTCCGATGACGACCAGTATTGCTCATCAATAAATCCGCCAAGCCCTCTTTGTTTAAGATTCCTGTACATCAAATTCAATTCGTCTATGCTCGGTAAAAACCAATCGGAATAACCGTGAAAATTCAAATTTTTACATATTTGTGCGGCACGACCGGTTTCCCCCAATTGTCTGAGCCGTTCTGTAATTAATTCAGTATTACGCCTGCCGGTTCCTGCCGCAGCTGTAGTTCCGGCCACAATTTGATTCATAGAACCCCATTGGGCGGTAAATTCCGTTTCCGCCGGCGCGGCTTCCAGATACCGCCAGCCGTCAGAAAAAACCCCTTTGTCATAAAACACTATACCCCCTGCAGGACCAATGCCTCCTACAGTGTATATTCTGTTTGATTCTGCCTGCGTAACCCTGCTCTCTTCAACAGCCGTTTCTGCAATAAAATTTGTCATCAAAGCATCAATTCCGTTGAATAAATCCTGCGATCCGGAGCCCATTAATCCGCTTTCACTGCGGGAAAACCGCCCCGTTGACACATCAAGCAACCGTACCGTAACAGCATAATCATCGCCCACTGCAATCACCGAACCGGTTATTATATAGTCGATGTTTTGTTGCTGCAGTTTTTGAATATTTTCTGTGCTTGAAATTTCCGTCGCCTGTATTTGATTGTTTGCCAAAATCCGGTCAATCTCGTTACGGGGAATTACCCGATACTGCTGGACCTGCACTATCCTGTTTTCCGCCAGATCCCGCACTGTAATTGCATCTGCTCCGGCTTTATCGGTACTACTGTTAGTAGTAAACTCTGCTACCGCCAGACGCGGAAGCCCCTGTGCGTAAAGCGGGACAAGCATTGCCGCTGCCAGACTAATTAACAAAAATGTTTTTTTCATGATTTTACTCCTCGGTAGTTAAATCGTCAGGGTTCAATGAAAATATTGTACCAAAGAACGGTAAAAAATAAAAGCCTTATGCAGCCGGACCTCAGGCCATTTTTGATATTCGGCAAAAGCCGGAATCATCACGCGATCCCTAGTCCCTGTCTCTTGTTCCTGGTATAATTGACAAGGATGTTATTCGGTTTTATATTTGCACTTAAACGCATCAAGGTATTCGCACTCATTGGAGAAAGCGGCACTGGGAAGAGCTTCAGAGCCAAGCTTGTAGCGCAAAAATACGGAATAGAATATATCATTGATGACGGGCTATTGATAAAAGAAAACCGGATTATTGCCGGACATTCGGCAAAAAAAGAGAAATCATTTCTGGCGGCGGTAAAAGTCGCCCTGTTTGATGAAAAATCCCATCGCGATGAGATTGCCCGAAAACTCCAAAGCGAAAAAATCAGGAAAATCCTTGTATTGGGAACATCGGAAAAAATGGTTAGTAAAATAGCGGCACGTCTGCAAATGCCCCCGCCGTCAAAAATAGTAAAAATTGAGGACATTGCTACCCATGATGAAATAGAAAAAGCAATTAGAACGCGCCGCCTTGAGGGCAAACATGTCATTCCGGTACCATCAATCGAAATAAAAAGGAATTATCCCAACATCTTTCAAAATGCGATACAGATATTTAAGCGAAAAGGCCCGACGGAATCCATGGGCAGAACACCCAAAGTGCATGAAAAATCGGTTGTCAGGCCCGAATATTCCAGGCGGGGTAAAGTGGTTATTTCCGAAGCTGCTCTATACCAGATGGTAAAACATTGTATTGAAGAACATAATCATGATATTCGGTCAAAGAAAATTCAAATACGAGATAGTAAATTAGGGTACAGTCTGGCAATCACCATTGATGTGCCGTACAATATCCAATTGGGAGGAAACATCCACAATTTGCAGCAATATATCATAGATAACATCGAACGATACACGAGTATTTTAATTGAGGAAGTTAATATAATAATTGACAGGATAATACAGTGAAGTTAAAAATTAAAAGTGAAGAGTTAAAAGTGAGGAGTGATAGATGAGTGATATATTGGTGAGGTACGGAGATACTGAAATTAATTGTCCGTATGGAACAAAGGCGGATACTGTACTTTCACGGCTTGGGATTACCGATGACCGGCTTGCCGCTTTGAGGGTGAACAATGAAATAAGGCCGCTGAAAACCAGGCTTGCGATAAATTCTGTGATAGAGCCTGTGCTTCTGGACACGCAGGAAGGAAGTTCGATCTACCGGCGTTCGCTTGCTTTCTTACTTGCGGCCGCCGCGCGAAAACTTTTTTCGGGACGGCATCTGTATGTCGGCCACTCGCTGGGAAGAAGTTATTATTATACATTTAGCTCCGGCGAAGCTCCGACAGAACAGGAAATTTCCGCATTGCAGGAAGAAATGGAAGCTATTGTACGTAAGGATCTTCCAATCACGTTTAAGTATTTATCATACGATGAAGCGCTCAAGGTGTTTTCGGAAAAAGGGCAGACAGACACAGTAGTACTGCTTGAGCAGCGCAGTACATCACGGATCAAGGTAAACGAGTGCGGGGATTTTTTGGACATTTATGTTGAACCTTTGGTGCCACGAACAGGATTGCTTTCCGCTTTCAAACTCATGCTGTACAAAGAAGGGTTTCTCCTGAGGTTTCCTGCCACTGGCAGTAATACCTTGGAGTCATATGTTGATGAACCTAAAATATTTAAAGTATTTCATGAGTATAAACAATGGGGACGCATTGTTAATGTTCGGGTAGTTGGCGACTTAAATTCAATGATTGCCAACAGAACTATACGCGATTATATCAGAATTGTCGAAGCCCATCAGGTAAGAAAAATGGCAGAAATTGCCCGGCAGGTATACGAACAGAAAGATACAATTAAAATGATTCTGCTCGCCGGGCCGTCAAGTTCCGGTAAAACCACCAGCGCAAAACTCCTTTCCATTGAACTTATGGTACTGGGAATTAACCCCATTGCCATGAGCCTGGATAATTATTATGTAGGCACTGCAAAAACACCAAAAGATAAAAACGGTAACCCCGATTATGAATGCCTTGAAGCAATGGATATCTCTTTCCTCAACGAGCAATTGCAGGCCCTGTACCGGGGTGAGGAAATTACCATGCCTGTATATGACTTCAAAACAGGTGTCCGCATTGACACAAACGGAAAGAAAATACGCATGCCCTGCCGCCGATCGGTACTGATTGTCGAGGGGATTCATGCTCTTAACGATGCGCTTACACATTCAATTGCGCGTAACACTAAATTCAAGCTGTACGTTTCAGCACTTACCCAGCTTAACCTGGACGATCACAATCGTGTTCCAACCAGTGACAACCGGCTGCTGCGCCGAATAGTACGTGATTACCAGTTCCGCGGAAAAGATGCAGCCGGCACAATTCAAATGTGGTCCAGCGTACGGGCGGGAGAAAAAAAATATATCTTCCCGTTTCAGAATTCAGCGGACGCAGCATTTAATTCCGCGCTTGATTATGAATTATCGGTTTTAAAGTATTATGCCGACCCCCTGCTGCGTGCGGTAAAACCCAGCCGGCGCGAGTACGCAGAAGCATCGCGTCTGCTGTCATTCCTGGAAAATTTTGCTCCCCTGCCCCCCCAATATGTTCCCGGCACCAGCATCCTGAGGGAATTTATCGGGGATAGCGAGTTTAAGTATTAACCCCCCCCATTGGTTGCTGTGTTTCAAAACTGGTAACACAGCAATGTATGCCCAAAACTTATGCGGGGCCTGTCAGCGGCCAATCGCACCGCTTACGCGTAGCGGTGCGGTAGCTTGCCGCTGACACCCGCCTAATCATACTTGGGCATACATTGCTGCCGTTATTCAGTGTGCCATCAATGGAGGGGTGTGAATGATGATGGGGAAGAGGGGTTACTCGCCCTGCCTTCGGAAAACATCCACCTTGATTATCCAGCATTAATTTTATATAAAGTAGAAGAATGAGTATGGAAAAAGAGTATACTTAAATTAAAGGGTATTCAAAATGATAAAAAAGTTTATAACCATATTTTCAATAGTAGTTTTCTTTTCTCTATTCGCTTGCGCCAATAACCCGGATACACCGCCGCAGCAATCTCTTACCGCACCTCCGCCTGCCCCTGTGCATTGGACCGGAGACGGAGGCAGCGGCATCAGAATTGCGGTGCTTGAGCCGGCTGGCACTGGTCTTGCCATTTCTGAACGATGGATACTCTCAATGGTTCAAAGCTCCATAACAGGCGATTTTCAAACATTTTCGGCAATGACCGTTGTTGACAGGTTAAACCTGGATACAATCCTTGCCGAACAGAGGCAGGCGCTTTCCGGTGATTATTCGGATGAAGACACTATCAGCATTGGCAGGCTTACCCATGCCCGTTATATCCTAACAGGTTCCATAACCAGAACCGCAGATGCGTATATGCTGGAACTATCGATAACCGATGTAGAATCAGGGCAACGGAAAGCCTCATATCCTCCAACGGCGGTGTCAGCATCTGCATTGGAAAATTTGTCGGCGATACGGGAAGCGACAGCGGAATTGCTCAGACAGTTGGGTGTGGAACTGACTGATCAAGGGTGGCGTGAAATACACAGTGTCAGAAATACCGCTCAAGTACAAGCCGAAACAGCGCTTGCGCGGGGCATTACCGCCCAAAGACAGGGTACCGTTGTGGAAGCCCTTTCTTATTTTATTCAGGCCAGCAGCTACGATTCGGGGTTGGCAGAGGCGTTAAGCCGCATGAATGTTCTTTCCGCCGATATTACCAGCGGGAATATCGGCGAAGATACCCGAAACGAAATCGCCTGGCGCAGGCAATGGGTAGAACGCCTGCAGGAAACCGAGGCTTTGTTTACAAGAAATACAACCGATCCGCAGCCGTTTTTCATTGTATATTCCACAGACATCCAGCGCGGTTCTATTGATTTCCAAAGGGAAACAATCGACTTAAGCATTCGAATTGGTTTTTATCCCGATTTTGTATGGTCAAATCAAATTAATAGTGTCATAACCTCAATAAAAGACGGCTTGCAGGCAACCGGAAGGACAGAAGCATGGGGACTAAACTGGCCTGTGCAAACTATCGGCACACCCTCACCGTTTAATGACCGGACAAGGAATGCCACTGCTACGGTGGTTGTAGAAATAATCAATGACCAGGGAAGAAGCATTAGCAGCCAGACCGTCAGGACTCCCTATGGCTTTGACATTGCCAATTTCGAAGTTATCCCCCAATGGCAGTGGGAAGGAACGGTTACATTCCCGGCAGTGGACGCAAATTTAATTACCGACAGACTTGTTATCCGGATAACTTCCATTGACGGAATAGCAGCAGAAAGGGCGGCGAGGGAAAAAAGGATTAGCATTATGCCTCATACGGAGTGGGAAGTAATACTTCGGACAAACCCGACAAGCAGGCGGGGCATAGAAAGTGCCCGAGCACATCAAAGAGCGGAAGAATTAAGAATGCAGGCAGATGAACATTTGAGAAATGGCTATTTTTCAAGCGCTATTACAGACTATACTGAATCAATTCGTCTCAACGGTAATGATGTAATTGCATACATTGGCCGCGGCAATGCGTATTCAAGGCAAGGAGATGTAACCCATGCAATAGCGGATTGGGAACGAGCGTTGCGAATAAACCCATATTTAGCCGAAGCCAGCCAGAGCCTTGCTACAGCCCGGCAACAGCAGCAACGGGAACAGGAACAACGAGAGCGGGAACAGCGCGAACGTGAACAGCGAGAGCAACGGGAGCAAGAACAACGAGAACGAGCTCATCGAGAGCAACAGGAGCGAGAACAACAGGAGCGGGAACAACAAGCGCTAGCCTTATTTGATCAGGGAAGAAATAACTACAATATACGTGACTTCGACCGTGCAATTTCAAATTTTACTGCGGCAATTCGGCTTAATCCCAATTTAGTCCAAGCTTATTCCTGGCGGGGTGCTGTATATACTCAATTGGCAAATGAGTCTGCACGTTTTAGGAATGAAGTTGAAATAAGAAATCGCGATAATGCTATATCTGATTATTCTCATGTTATTCGATTAAGTCCTAACGATGCTAGTGCATTTAACAACCGAGGCAATGCATATAGAGAAAGAGCCAATAGCATTGCCATAAGAGGAGGCGGTGGATATGATAGTGCAAGGGCATCCAGGATATCTTCAGATCGAAACAACGCAATCAGAGATTACACAGAAGCAATACGGCTTAATCCAAATAATGCTGTGTATTTTAACAATCGTGGTATTGCATATGAATCGATATATAATTATAGCAGGGCTAGAGCTGATTTCCAGGATGCAATACGGCTTGATCCGAATAATGCTACATACAGGAATAATTTTAATCGTGTACAGAATCGGTAAAAAGAACACCAGTCCTTGTATGAGGGCAGGAGGATAATAAGTATTAGGAAGGATGATTATGGAATCAGGAAAATTGTATGTTGTTTTTAATAAATGGATTCGCAATTATGAAACAAACGAAATGCCGTATAAAATTGGTATAACAAAAAACACAGTAAAAGAAAGATTCTATGGACTTGGCTTAAAAATGCCCGGAGAATTTGAAACTGTTTTTGCATATCAATTTGAGGATAGTCTTAGAGCAGAACAAATAATACAGGGTGTTTTTGACAATTATCGTGTAAAAGGGGAGTGGTTTTATTTAGATGAAGCAAAACTTGATCTTATAAAGTCAAATTGTGAAACCATGGGCGGTATACCTGTAACTGATGAATTTGATGATGAAATTCAAATCTCGACAGAATCTAACATTGAATCTGATGATTCCGCCGAAGATAACGATGATGCTATAAATGATTCTGTTAAAATAAAAGGAGTAAATGTTCCATTGCATAAAAACGAAAATGAAACGACTCAGGATTTTATAAAAAGATTATTACGTTTGTTTTTTGATAAAAACCTAATTCCTGACATTGAAATAAATAATATGTTAAACAAAGATTATTGTATTAATGTCTTTGGTATTCCTTATCCAATAATTCAAAATGATAAAACCAAATTAGTTGACAGGAAAGGTCATAGTCGTTACTGGAAAGAAAAAATTGGTAATTATTATGTATGTTCTCAATGGTGGAAACAAAAAGAAAAAATATACAAAAAATATTTCTACAGATGGATAATGAAAATTGCGGAATATAATACGTAGGAAAATGTTAAAGTAGCGTCTCGAGTGTCAGACACCATGCTAAAAAGCAAAACTGTTGTTTGAAAGCTTTTGTGTGCCTTTAAACAGCTCCGGCAGAGCCAGGTGCTTTTTCGGGTACACAATTATAATAAAGTTCATCGGGGCAAATATCCTGCCCATGCAGCCATTCAATGCTTAATCCGGCCGGTTTAACGGTGTTGAATAATATTATATTTCTTAATTCGCTAAATGGCTTAAAATCAAAATACGGTTTAACATCAAATATACGTTTTTCATTGTTGCTGAATGTAACAAGCAAACAGTAGTCAGGGTAAGGTTCTACATTAATAGCTTTTGGTCGTATCAAAAATCACCTCAATCCATCAATTTTTATTACTTCACCGCTTTCACTCCAGGCAACCCAAGCCGCATTTAATTCATCTTCATGGAGCAATGTCCATGCTTCTACAAGCTTTCTTTATTTGGGAGGTAATTCGCCTTCGATGAGGTTAGCCTTGAAGTCATACACACCTTCAAATTCGGCATATTTAGCATGGAAATGCGGTATATGATGCTTGCTGTTCAATTCTTTATAAATGTAAATCAATATCCCATAAAATTGTGATATTAGCGGCATTTAATTTCCTTCCTAATTAGAATATTCCATAACTGTTGCTGTATTACAAGTTCACTCATCATTCCTATTTTTCTTTTCTCTGCGTCTTTGCGTTCTCCGCGCCTCTGCGTGAAGAAATTGGTAAAAAACCAAACAAATGTCATGGCTTCAATGCATTAACCGGAATTACATAAACCCCGTCTTCGCGTTTTCTGCCCAAACCGCCTCCTGTGATAACCACAAGACATGAGGGTTCTCGTGCCCCATCGGACACCATTTTCTTCTTTAATCTAAGTAATGTCTGGGCGGCGGATTCAACCTGGTTTTCTCCGAGCTTTATTTCAAAGGCACCCCATGCACCGTCTTTCATCTCAATGATTGCATCAACTTCAAGATTACTGTTGTCTCTGTAATGATAAAGAGATCCGCCATACAATTCAGCGTACGCCCATAGATCACGCAGACAAAGATTTTCAAACATAAAACCATAGGTATTAAGATCTTCGAACAACCGCCGTCTTCCAATGCCAAGGGCTGCGATAGCCAAAGAGGGATCGGCAAACATCAATTTTGGCGACATCCGTATCCTGGTTTTGGAGCGGATACCCGGCATCCAGCCGGGAATTTCTTCTAAAACAAATATTCGCTTGAGATCGTCTGTATAATCTACGATACTGTTGCGGGAAAGCATCATATCATTTCCGGCAATATCTTTGGTTAAAGTAGTATCACTGACTGTTGTAGCATTATTCCGTGCCAGGGAGCGCAGCAGAACATGCAGTTTCGCCGAATTTCGTTTTGAAAATCTTTCGCTGAATAAATCATTTTTAAGAAGCGCGTTAATATACTCGACAGAAACACTCCCGGCCTTCCTGATGGACAGATTGAGCGTTTGCGGCCATCCTCCCCGAATGGTGATATCAATAAGGTGCAGGAGATCAATATCTGCGGTAAAAGGTCTGATTTTTTTTCCTGAAAATAATGAAGCAAAAGACACTGCCTCTCGTGAATCACCGGACTCATACAATGTCATGGGACGCATTCGTAATATAGCAATCCTTCCTGTACCGCTGTGTTTGTACGATACACGCGGAGGGGTAACAGAACCGGTTAAAATAAACTTTCCCAAACCGGGGTTTTGATCAACATTAAATCTGACGGCATCCCAAATGCCGGGGACTTCCTGCCATTCATCTATGACATGTGGTATTTTTCCGTCCAATACAAGAGAAGGGTTAAGCTCCGCCCTTGTTTTATTACTGTAATTACCGGCCGGATCCATGATGTACGTGATACTGTTCGCGTGGTTAAGGGATGTCCACGTTTTTCCGCACCATTTAGGCCCTTCTACCGAAACAGCGCTGAATAATTTTAGATATTCCCTGAGTTTTTTATCGACAAGCCTTGCTTTGTAGCCTTCTTTTTTCAAAGACACAAGATCCCCTTGCTTTAATTATACTCAAAAACCTAGCAAAAAGCAAATATATTTTTGAGCAAAATGCAAGTATATTATTGTACAAATAGCAAGTATATTTTTGTGCAAAAAGCAAGTTGTTTTTATACCAAATCACCAGCAGCTTTGTCGAAAGCCCCAAAAGCCCTCGGACAACGCCACTATTCACTATTCACTTTTACCTTATCCCTTACCCCTTACTCCTTACCTTATCATCCCGTTCTTTCGTTTCCGCAACAAACATTTCCTTGCGATGTTCTTTTTCGCGTTTTTCCCGGAGTTTTTCCATGACTTTAAGGTCTCTGGAAGCTTCAAGATACAGCTCACGTTTTTCTTCGACAACCTGTTCGGCACAAGCGGCATCTTCGGCAAGGCGTTCGGCCTCCTGCTCCAGCCGGAGAATGTATGTGTCCCAGGACAGCATTGAAACTGCTCCGGATGAAACGCCGGTTTCATCGGAGGCATTAATTCCGGTAAATCTTTCCTTCACCGCCAGGCTGTGTTTTGTGCTGTTAATTGCAATATCATTTTCAATTTTGGTAAGGATACCGATGGCGCGGCCCAGCTCGGTTTTTGCTTCCTGTTCACGGTGCTTTCGCAGCTCAAGTATTTTTTGCAGGCGGAAACTAAAGCGTCTCATGTATCTGAAACTGCATCAAAGGTACGGCCGGCAAAAAGAGAGGCAACACTGTTATCATTCCAGTCCGGCTCCAAAGGAGACAAGTGCGCCTGCATACCGCCGGGTGCGGAATACGCCTGCATTGCAGGGGATTTAACTTCTCCGGACTGTAAGGGAACGCCGGATAATTCTTCCATCATGGTAAATGTATCTTCTATTGAAGCCCGTTCTTCTACTTCCTGAATTAAAAATTTTTCAATGGGCTGATGTTTGGCTATGGCTTCATCAATTACCGGATTGGAACCGGAATGATACGCGCCAACATTGATGAGGTCTTCCGACTCGGCATACACTGCCATGCTTCTGCGGATAACGCCCGCAGCTTTAGTAACAGAAGGCTCAGACACAATGGGAGCAAGACGGGAAACGCTTTGCAGTACGTCAATTGCCGGGTAATGATATGCCTGGGCAAGACGGCGGGACAATACGATATGGCCGTCAAGAATA
This sequence comes from Treponema sp., assembly GCA_009777735.1. GTDB lineage: Bacteria > Spirochaetota > Spirochaetia > Treponematales > Breznakiellaceae > WQXQ01. Next base: position 72,961 of record WRLF01000011.1, on the reverse strand, counting down.
CCGCGCACGGTGTCAGCCACCGGCTCGTCCATATCATCGCCGTCTACCAGTATTGTATAAAAACCGGTAATGCTGCCAACATCGGAAGTGCCCGATCGTTCCAGCAGTTTGGGCATGGTATCGAACATGCTCGGCGGATAACCCCTCGTTGCCGAAGGTTCACCTGATGCAAGACCAATTTCCCGCATGGCTCGGGCAAAACGGGTAACCGAGTCAAAAAGCAGCATGACATCCAGACCCTGATCACGGAAGAATTCGGCAACGGCAGTTGCCACATAGGCGCCGCGCAACCGTGCCAGCGGCGGTGAATTGGACGGGGTTACAATGAGCACACTGCGGGCAAGCCCTTCGGGGCCAAGGTCATTTTCAATAAAGTCATTTACCTCCCGCCCGCGCTCGCCAATGAGTGCAACGACATTAACATCTGCACTGGTATTGCGGGCTATCATTCCCAGCAGGGTGGATTTACCAACGCCGGAGCCGGAAAAAATACCAAGCCGCTGACCTTTGCCAACAGCCAACAGACCATCAATGGCGCGTACTCCGGTAACTATCCTTTCAGATATACGCCGCCGAGCCAAAGGATCGGGAGAATTTGCCAATGCAGGATAAAATGCAGCCGGTTCAATATCACCTTTACCGTCTATAGGGTTTCCTCTTGCATCCAATACCCTTCCCAGAAGATTCGTTGATACCGGTACTTCAAGACGGGTACCCTGTGCAATAACGCGGCATCCCACTTCAAGCCCGGCAGTTTCCTCAAAAGGCATAAGCTGCACTATTTCGTTTCTTAAACCTACTACTTCGGCAAAGATATATCCGCCGGTCTTTTTACGGCTCCTGTCCGGAAGCTCAATTTTGCATAATTCACCGATTATTGCCTGCGGGCCCCTGCTTTCAACAAGCAGCCCCTGGACTTTAGTGATTTTACCGGTATACTTTATCGTATCAATGCGTTCAGCCGTATCAAAATATTTTTCAAAAACAGCAGTTTCCATGCTCCCCCCGTTTACATAGCTTAACTACTCAAAGTTTTGACGCTCTGGACTTGACCTTTGTTTTTATGGGGGAAATTTCCAGTATTTTTGCTTCCAGTTCGGCAAGCTGGCTGGCAATACGGGCATCAATTTCGCCAAAGTCAGTCTCGATAATACAACCACCTGAATCTATCGAAGAATCTTCCTGTACCTGAATTGTTTTTACTCCTTCAAGCATTTTGATAAATTCCTTGGTATGTTCGGTCGCAAGTTTAAGATCGGCGAGGTTTACACGGATGATTACGGTTCCCGTATCACGCACTTTACGAAGAGCCTCTGTCACATTGGCAATAATTACATCCCGCTGGCTTTCGGAAATAACCTTAACAACTTTACGGGTAATAAGCAGCACCAAGTCTATGATCTGCCGTTCTGTTTCGGTTAAAATTTCGCCCCGTTTGTCCTGAGCCCGTTCCAGTACAAGATGTGTACGTTCAATGAGCCGGTCAACCTCGACTTTGCCTTCGGCATAACCTTCGGCCCTGCCTTCCTCCCTGCTCTGCTCAAGAGCTGCATTTCGCTCGTCATCTATTGTTCTGCGGATTTCTTCTTCAAGCTCCTTCGCCTGCATCCGTGCACCGGCGATGATCTGTTCCGCCTCTTCATGGGCCGCAGCTTTAAGCATTTCGGCTTCTTCGGCGTATTGCTCTTTCACCTTGGCAGCTGACAGTTCAGCTGTCTGTACAATTTCATTGGCCTCCGATTCCGCAGCCTCTATCATGGATTTTTTTTGAATTTCCCATTCTTCCCTGAAAGCATCCGCTTCACGGCGCAGATCCTCGGCTGTGGGACCGGTATATTCTTCCACTGCAGGTTCAAAAGAATTTTCATCTTCTGCCGGAGCAGATTCCTGATAACCGTTAATTGAAATATGGGTGCTTATCATTACCCTGTCTTCAATAACGGTAAGCTCTCCCGGTCTGAATACTGCTTTGGCCATCCTGTAAACCTCTTATTGTTATACAACCATCTCGTCTTCACCGGAGCGGGCAATAACAATCTCACCGGTATCTTCAAGATGGCGGATAATCGAAACGATTTTTTGCTGCGCTTCTTCAACATCCTTGAGCCGTATCGGTCCCATGTACTCCATGTCTTCTTTGAGCATACCGGCAGCACGTTTGGACATATTCTTAAATATTTTATCCTGCACTTCGGTATCCACACTCTTGAGCGCTTTGGCAAGTTCCTGGGAGTCCACTTCCCGCATGACTTTTTGAATGGACCGGTCGTCCAGCATGACGATATCTTCGAACACGAACATGCGCTTCTTGATCTCTTCGGCAAGCTCCGGATCCTCGTCTTCCAATTGTTCGATAATCTGTTTCTCGGAAGTACGGTCAACAAGATTGAGAATTTCAACGATGCTTTCAACGCCGCCGGCTGTTGTGTAATCTTCGCTGGAGAGGGTTGAAAGTTTCTTTTCAAGCACCCGTTCCACCTCACGCAGGACTTCCGGGCTCGTTCTGTCCATGGTGGCAATACGGCGGGCTACGTCGCTTTGCACATCATGATTCAAATTCTGCAGAATTACCGAAGCCTTATTCGGTTCAAGATAGGCCAGGATAAGGGCGATGGTTTGCGGATGCTCCTGCTGAATAAAGTTCAACAAATGAGTGGGGTCTGTGCGGCGGATAAAATCAAACGGTCGTACCTGAAGACTGGATGTCAGGCGGTTGATAATATCAATTGCTTTCTGGCTGCCCAGCGATTTTTCCAGCAATTCCCTGGCATAATCGATACCGCCGGTGGAAATAAACTGGTTTGCCATCATGAGTTCCTGGAATTCCTGAAGGACGTTATCCTTCTGGTCGGAGTCTATGGTTTCAAGACGGGCAATTTCAAAAGTGAGCGTTTCTATTTCATCTTCACGTAAATACTTGAATATTTCCGCTGATAGTTCAGAACCTATGGTGACGAGAAAAATAGCGGCTTTCTGGCGGCCTGTATATTCTTTTTGACCTTTTTTCTTGGCGCCGGTTGAGGCGGCCTGGTTTGATGCTGCGCTTGATTTTGCCATTACTATTCCTCCAAAAGCCAGGTTCTAATAAGCTGGGCACAGTCTTCCGGGTGTTCTCTTGCCAGGTTGACTACTGACTCCATAAGTTCCATGCGCGTCCGGTCTTCCACCGAAATGGAAACTTCCATGCCGTCCTGCTCGGCTTCCAGCATTGCGCTTTCCCGCAGTGCCTGTTCGCGGCGCGCACGTTCCTCTTCCGCCAGCCTTTTGCGGCGTTCCAGCTCACGGATAACAACCCTGAATATTATAAATCCTGCCAACAATAATGTCAAACCGGATAGAAATATAATAACGGTAGTTTGAACCTGCCGTTTCCTGAAAAATGCCGCATCTTCTTCGGCATGTTCTCTTGTTCGGTCAAACGGTATATTTTGCACCGTTACCGAATCTCCCCGGGCGGCATTGTAACCAATGGCATTTTGTATCAGCGTAGTTGCGGCACGGAGCTGTTCCTGCGGGACCGGAGTATATTCACGATCGATTGTTCCGTCGGGAAGCACAACAGGACTCCCTTTTTCGTCATACACCCATCTCCATCTGCCGTCAATGTTAACCGAAACCGTTACACGATCAATTTGAGGGCTGCGTTCTGTCTGGGTAACCCTGCGGTTTATTTCTTCGTTTTGAACATGGGTATTTTGATTCATTTCACCGTGAAGATTCTGCATATCCCTGAAAGCCGGAGGCATCTGGCCTTCATGACCGGGAGGGCCTTCGGGGTTAAAACCTGTCCCCCTCCAGACGGTTTCTGATGTGCTCCTGGAACGGGGAACCGACGGAAGTATTTCCGAATCATCATAAGCGAGACCCGGAGTACGCGGGCGAAGTACAAAGGGAAAAAATTCCTCCATTTCCTCAAAATTCGGAGACATATCCATGTCAATTTTGATATTAAGATCACGGACACGATCGGAAGAAAATGTATGCTGTAATGCCTGTAAAACCTGAGCGCGGTATCTGGTTTCCAACTGCTGTATCTGTTTTTGTTCACGTTCAATGATATTCAGGCGATCCAGTGCAGCCAGACCGGTAAAGTCATTGAGAATATTACCGTTATGATCGGTAATGACGATATTATCGTCGGTGAGTCCGGGAATGGCATAGGTAAGCAGTTTGTGAATTCCTTCGAGCTTTCTGCGGTTTGTGGTAATATCACTGTTCGGTTTTGGTGTGATGATAACGCTGGCCTTTGTCTGCCGCTGATCAGCTGCGAACAACTCACGCTCGGGGATGTCAAAAACAACATCGACATCATCAATATCGTCAATGGCTCTGATATGATCGATTATCATCCTGGTCTGCGCACGGCGGAAATTAACATTCCGCTCAAAGTCGGTTGTTGACCAGCGTTCCCGGTCAAAAATAGCCCAGGGATCAACATTACTGGGAATAAGATTTTCGCGGATTAAAATCGCCCTCATGCGGCGCGCAGTGGCTTCATCGGGCACTTGTATAACACCTGCGGCATTAACAATGGTTCTCACCCCCTCTTCGTTAATCCTGGTGACAATTCTGAACCGGTCATCTTCATCCCGAATGGGCTGATCAATAACCGGCACATAACTTGGCGCAGATGAAACACCAAACAGGGCTATAATCCCTACGATTGCCAAAACGGCAATTCCGATGAGGATAATACGCTGTTTCATGCTCCACTTTTGCCAAAGTGTTGTGACGTTTCCCAAAAATCGTTTTATAAATTCATTCATATCCCCCTCCCTTCGCCTTATTCGCCGAGGTAACTGCCGTTTTAATGGCGTTTACCGTGTATTTATTAGATCTCTCCAGCCTTGAACTAAACGGCTGAGTATATTTCTGGTGATATTCAATGCCATATCGGCTTGTGCCTGCGCGATGGTAATATCATGCACATCCAGCGAATTGGGATTGACAATCGCTTCTTTTGCAAGTTCGGAAACACGCTGCTGTGCCCCGGAAACTTTATCAAGAGACTCAAGCATAGCCTGTTCGAAAGTTCCTGCACGAGTAATTGCTTCCGCGCCTGTTTTTTCACGCAGCGCAAGGATATTTTTCCCGCTGCCCACATAAGGGCTGTCAATCGGCCCCATGTGATTTTGATTCGTACGAACCATGGAAATATGTTCGTGCACTTAATAGTCCCCCTTATCTTCTGCCTATATCCAGCGCCCGCTGGAACATTGCTTTTGAACCTTCGATTATCGCCGCATTTGCCTCGTAAGAACGTGTTGCGGAGATCATGTCCACCATTTCACCGACAATGTCAACATTGGGCAGTTCGACATACCCCTCTCTTGGGCCGGATTTAATGGCATCAGGATGGGTAGGATCCCACCTTAAGGGATTCTCTTTTGAAAAATCCTTCTGTATTTCCACAACCCGCACCCCGCGGCCAATGCCGTTGTCCAGGGTATTGGGGAGAAACGGCGAACGCCAGAAGACACCTTCCGCTCTGGGTCGCATAATTACCCGGCTGCGGCGGAAAGGGCCGCCCTCATTCGTTCGGGTGGTATTCACATTTGACATATTGTCAGCTATCACATCCAGCCGCACCCTGTCGGCGCTTAACCCGGTCGCCGCAATGTTAATCGAACTAAACAACCCCATATATTAACCTCTCCTAATTCCTAAGAACTGAATTTACCTGATTGAACTCAAATGAAACAGAATTGGCCAGCAGCATATACATCATCTGGTTTTGCAATGAAGCCATAAATTCCTGTTCAGGATCAACATTGTTGCCATTGTTATTATAAGTACTGGTATAATCCAATACCCGCCGGATTTGCACATCCCGGTAATCACGTTCCCGGAAATTGTTAAAATGTGCAGGATTGGTCTGAACCAGTTCCAGCGCAGGTCTTTGCTTTTGGGTATCAAGCGCACGCTTCAATTCGCTTTCAAAATTCACATCAGAACGCTTAAAATTGGGAACATTGGCATTTGCAATGTTGTTGGAAATAACCGCACGGCGTACCACATTGGCGCTCATCGTACGATGTAATAGATCTACTGTTGTAGCAAAGGTGTTCATAATAGTATATACTCCCTCTCTTTACATATCGGCAATTTCCACCGCCTTTTTAAGCATAAAAACCACTTTTTCACAACAATTCCTCTCTTTTACCTCTTACCTTTTCCCTTTTAGCTATAAAATATAGCGTCCAAGGTCTTGATCCTTTACAATTTCTGCGAGTTTTTCGTCAACATAGTTTACCGTTACCGGTATTATTGACGGGCCAATGTCCGGCGCTTCAAAGGAAAGTTCCTCAAGAAGGGCTTCCATGATGGTATGCAGACGTCTCGCTCCGATGTTTTCCAGCTTGGAATTGACCTCGGCAGCCAAAAATGCCAGTCGTTCAATAGCCTCAGGCTTAAATTCAAGTTCAATACTCTCCGTAGCAAGGAGTTCCGTATACTGCCTGGTGAGGGCATTTTTAGGTTCGGTGAGAATTCGCAGGAAATCATCTTTGCCCAGCGAATCCAGTTCAACACGCAAGGGGAAACGGCCTTGCAATTCAGGGATTAAATCCGAGGGTTTACTCACGGTAAACGCACCTGCGGCAATAAACAGGATATGATCGGTGTTAACCGGCCCCCATTTTGTGTTGACTGTGGCTCCCTCTACAATAGGGAGTATATCACGCTGAACACCCTCACGGGAAACGTCAGGCCCCCCGCCCCTGTCTCCCTTGACGGCAATTTTATCAATTTCATCAATGAAAATAATACCGGTTTCTTCTACACGCTGGCGGGCTTCATCACTGACCCGGTCACGGTCGATAAGTTTTTCCAGTTCTTCGGCCTTGAGTATTTCCCGTGCACGGGCAACAGTAACGACTTTTTTCTTTTTTCCGCCGCCAAAAAAACTTGCAAAACCGGAAAGGCTTGTTTCAATGTCCTCCATGTTCACGCCCATCATTTCAAACGGGGGGAATTGGGGGTTTTGGTTTACCAGCAGTTCCACAGTACGTTCTTCCAGCTTGCCTTCACGGAGCATGGTTCTGAATTTTTCCTTTGTCGCATTAGCGGCTGCGGAATTAGCTGTTATGGTTTCTCCTGCGGAATCCCCGGTATCATTAGGTTCTTCTGCAGGTATTCCTGCTTCAGTTTCCGGAGGTTTACCGGCATCGGTATTCTGTCCGCTATACGCGGGAATTCCCACCTGAATGGCAGTTCCGATAAGGCTGCCTCCTGTCCCGTTTTCCGGACCAAAAGCAAACGATCCCATTGGCCTTACCACCGGCGCCGGTGAGGATTTTTTAATTTTCGTTTTTTTACCGGGAAGAAGCAGGTCAAGCAGCGCTTCTTCGGCGCGTTTATCCGCATCGGCGATAAATGCTTCCTGCATTTCCTGTTTAACCATCTGATAACCCGAAGCCATAAGATCGCGGACCATGGATTCAACATCACGGCCAACATAGCCTACTTCGGTATATTTAGTCGCTTCTACTTTAATAAAAGGAGACCCGGCAAGTTTAGCAAGCCTCCTCGCTATCTCTGTTTTACCAACGCCGGTAGGTCCAATCATCAATATATTTTTTGGTGTAACATCATCCCTGAGTTCCGGATCGAGCTTGAGCCGCCGGGTGCGGTTGCGAAGCGCTACCGCAACAGCTCGTTTTGCTTTTTTTTGCCCGACAATGTATTTGTCCAATTCGGCAACTATTTCTTTAGGAGTTAATTCATTATTCATCCCAGTTCCTCCAGCATAATGTGCATATTTGTATAAATACAAATATCACCGGCGACTTTAAGGCTTCTTTCGGCAATTTCCGGCGCGGTGAAATTGCTTCCATCAAGATAGGCAAGAGCCGCAGCATAAGCGTAATTACCGCCCGATCCGATGGCAATAGCGTCGTTTGCCGGTTCAATGACATCGCCTGATCCTGAAATTAAAAATGTTTTGGAGATATCGGCAACAAGGAGAATGGCATCAAGCCGTCTGAGAGCGCGATCCATACGCCATTCTTTGGTAAGCTCCACAGCCGCCCGCATAAGGTCTCCGGAATATTCTTTGAGTTTCACTTCAAAACGATCAAACAGGGTAAGGGCATCAGCCGAAGCTCCGGCAAAACCGCATAATACCTTGTTTTCATGCAGGCGGCGTATCTTGCGGGCGTTGTTTTTCATCACTGTATTGCCAAATGTCACCTGCCCGTCTCCGGCCATTGCCACTTTGCCGTCCTTGCGCACCGCAATAATCGTCGTCGAATGAAACTTCATATCGTCACTCATCTACAACTCCTTTACTCGTAAAGATCTCACATGGAGGCACGAAGGCACAGAGGCACAGAGAGAAGAAAATAATGTTCTTAAACATAACTTTAATATTCATCTCCGTGTCTCCGTGTCTCTGTGTGATGAATTCGCGAGAGAATGCCCGTGAGGGTGCGCTTTGGCATACACTTTTTTGAGCCGCTCAATATTGACATGGGCGTATCGCTGGGTAGTGGAAAGGCTTGCATGGCCCATCATTTCCTGTACAATACGCACGTCACAGCCCGCATTTACCAGGTGTGTCGCAAAAGTGTGGCGCAGGCTGTGCGGATGGATGTTTTTCGTAATACCTGACACCTGAGTGTATTGAGCTGCGTACTGCGCAATGATCCAACGTACTCCCGGCACCGATAACTGTTGCCCTTTCCTGCTGATAAATAATGCACCGTTAATTGAAATGCCTTTTAGCCCTGCGGCTGTAATTTCCGCTGTACGTTCCGGCAAATAATCCGCAATGGCGGCATGCGCTTCGTCGGAAAAAAACACCTTGCGTTCCTTGCCGCCTTTACCTTTAATTTTAGCACTTTTCATATCCCCCTTTAACATATTCATATTTAGCGATACCAGCTCCGAAATACGCAGCCCCGCCGAATACATGGTAAAAATCAGAGCTTTATCCCTTGCCGGCCAGAGAATATTCCGTACTTCCGGCAGTTCAATAAACCTCGCCATTTCATCTTCCCACAACACGGACGGCAGAGCCTGGGTAATTTTTACATTCCGCAGTAAATCACAGGGGTTATCCTTTCGCCGGTTATTTCTGATCATCCACCGGTACAGCCCGCGGACAGAAGAAAGCCTGCGGTTTATACTGGCCGGCGCTGCTCTCTCAAAACTTAGGTGGGCAATAAATCCCTGAACATGGTAAGCCGTCGCTCTCTCCGGATCAATCTCATGATTTTTGCAGTAATCCGCATACTTCAAAAGGTCTTCCGTATACGCCTCCAGCGTCCGCACCGAGAGACCACGTACAGCTTCCAGATAAGCTAAATAATCACCTACTATTCCCATATTACTCATTGCTCATTGCCTCTTCAGTTGAATGCAAATGATCGCAATCGGGATTAATGCACGCTTTGTGGCTGCCGTGTTTTTTATCATGTTTTTCTACCATAAACCGGCCGCATTTTGGGCAATCCTGGTTTATTGGTTTAAAATGACTGATAAAATCGCAGTCGGGGTAATTCGTGCAGCCGTAAAATTCCTTACCTCGGCCCTTTTGTTTTCTTGATACCACATCACCGTCACATTTGGGACATTTTGCCAGGGGAACCGATTTTGTGTTCCGGCATTCGGGGAATCCGGAACAGGCAAGGAAAAATCCAAAGCGGCCCAATTTTTTCATCATCTGCCTGCCGCATTTTTCACATGAATAGTCGGTAGGTTCATCCAGCGATCCCTTGAAAGACTCAAGTGACTTGCCAACCTCGTCAACCTGCGCTTTAAACGGCCCCCAGAAGTCACGGATCATGTCCGGCCATTTCAGATTGCTTTCTTCAACTTCGTCCAGTTTTGTTTCCATTGAGGCGGTAAAGGCCACGTCAACATAATCGGGGAAGTGTTCCACCAATACTTCGTATATTTTTTTTCCCAGCAGGGTTGGAACAAGTTGTTTGTTTGATCGGGTTATATAATAGCGATCCAGCAGTACTGAAATGATCGGCGCATACGTAGAAGGTCTGCCGATATCTTTTTCCCGTAAAATGTCGATTATGGAAGCCTCGGTATAACGGGCTGGCCCCTGAGTAAAATGCTGCTCAGGGTGGAATTTATCAACAATAACTTTATCCCCGGCTTTAAGCGATGGATAGGGGCTTCCTTTCTCATCTTTCGTAACCAGCATCCTGATTACCTTGTAAAAACCTTTTTCGATAATCTTTGTTCCGGAAATACGGAAAATTCCTTTGTCTGATCCGGAAACTGCCTGTATTTCCGCACTGACAGTGCGGGTTTTTGCGTTTTTCATCTGACTGGAAACATAACGCTCCCAGATAATGGTGTACAGTTTAAGCTGCTCGCGATTTAGATGTTCTGTCATTGATTCGGGAGTATAGCTGACATACGTTGGCCGTATTGCTTCGTGGGCATCCTGCGTTTTTTTACCTGAACTGTATTCATGTACTTTTTCGGGAATATCCTTTGGGTAATGCTTACCAAGCCATTCAAGCAATTCGGCAAGAGCCGAAGGCGATACACGCACCGAATCGGTACGCATATAAGTAATTAAACCAATGCGGGTGTCACCGAAATTCACCCCTTCATACAGCTGCTGGGCAACCTGCATGGTTTTACGTGCGGTAAATCCCAGCCGGTTTGCGGCAGTCTTTTGCAGTTCCGATGTGATAAAGGGCGCTTTGGGCTTTATTGATTTTTCAATTTCCTTGATATCCGTTACTTCGCATTCAGAACCGGACAGGACAGAGATAATGGCACGAGCCGCAGTTTCGTTCGGGAGATCCGGTTTATTGCCGTTCCATTTTACCAGTTGCGCGGTAAAAATTGATTTTCCAACCTTAAAATCCGCCTCCAGGGTCCAGTACTCCACAGGAATAAAATTTTCAACTTCTTTTTCACGTTCACAGATGAGGCGGAGCGCAACGGACTGAACACGTCCTGCGGATAAACCGTTTTTTACTTTTTTCCACAAAAGCGGTGACAGGCTGTACCCTACAAGACGATCCAACACCCTGCGGGCCTTTTGCGATTCTACGAGAGCTTCGTCAATGGGACGCGGCTTATCAACTGCTTCTTTTATTGCCGCCGGGGTTACTTCGTTAAAACTGACACGCTGAACGGGCATTGTACCGGCTTTTGATAAAATGGCATTTTTCAGGTGCCAGGCAATTGCTTCACCTTCACGATCCGGGTCACTTGCAAGCAGTACTTTTTGCGATTTTTTTGCAGCGCCAACCAGTTCTTTAAGGATCTTTGCCCTGCCGCGGACGGTTATATACTCAGGCTCAAAATTATTTTCCGTATCTACGCCCGTCCGCGATTTGGGGAGATCGATTAGATGGCCCATGGATGCGCGTACCGAATATTCGGATCCAAGATATTTTTCGAATGATGCTGCCTTGGTCGGAGATTCTACAATAACGAGGATTTGTTTATCTCCGGATTTTTTTTTCTTTATTGAAGTTTTCGCCGTCTTTGGATGGCGTGCTTTTTCTGATACTGTTTTAATTGCCATTGAAAACCCTTTTTATATGATAAAAATAATTCATGATGCAACTCTCATGTTCCACGCCTTCAGGATGTCTGCTGCCGAATGTATCATTGGCGCTCCGTCTTCCGCCAGTTTTTTTGTACCACGTCGATCAAACCTGATTCCTCCGCCGACTGCTATCCCTGAGGAAGCAACCCATAACTCCCTGTTTTGCTCAAGAGCAAACCGCGCAGTGATAAGAGCGCCTGATCTCTGAGGCGCTTCAACAATCAACACTCCGCGTGAAAGACCGGAAATGATTCTGTTCCTCGCAGGGAAAGTCCATTTACGGGGACCTGTACCAGGTGCATACTCAGAAACCAGAACTCCGCCGGTTTCCAGTATACGTCTTGCCAGCATCCTGTTCGTTGATGGATACACCTCATCAACACCCGATCCCAAAACCGCGACGGCAGACGCTGCCATTTCAGCAGAAGCTGCTGCTCCGTCAGCCCGTGCGGCAGAAACTGCCGTTAAGCCTTCAATATTACCGCGATGCGCCATTGAGTCAATGCCTACGGCAAGACCTGAAACAACCGAAATACCTGAACGAGCCAGGCCCCTGGCAATATCAAACGCCTGTGCAGCCGCCTGAGGGCTTGGTTTACGGGTCCCCACTATTGCCACAAGGGGGACATTCGGATTTGGGAGTTTTCCCCTGTAAAATAAAAGTACCGGCGGGTCGTAGATTTCCCTTAAAAGCGGCGGATACAAAGGACTGAGCCATGAGACCCAATGAATACCCCGAATATGGGCAGCTTTTGAGTCATTTTCCGCCTCTTTTCGAATTTTGTCAATATTCCAGGAAGCTGCTTTTTCACCGGTGATAATGCGTTTGATAATTATTTCTATGTCGGATTTTGACTTTTTTACAATATCGTCTTCTGTATTACATAGCTCGCAGAGTTGTATTTTCTCGGCATAAGAAAGGCCGGGGAGACGGGCAATAATAAAATCCAATATTCCGCGATCTGCCATAGATTGTTTACCTAAAATCCCATCTGAGACATAATTGTTTCCTTGTTATTCTGTGCCTCCGCCTGCACACTCTGATCCCTGGAAACAGCAATGATCCTGTCGTATAACTCAATAGCAGGGTAAAAATTTTCAGTCATATAATAGGCACGAGCCAAAACAAACATCCCCGAGACATTGCTCGGAGAAGACTGCACAAATTTTTCAAGGTGCGGGATTGCTTCTGCGGGGCGGTTCAGGTCAAAAGTATACATTACCCCAAGACCCAGCCGGGGTCTCATATACGTGGCATCTAATTCAATGGCTCGCAGATACCCGGCTTCGGCAAGATTGGTTAATTGTTCTTTTTCCGCAGCGGCATCCCCCGAAAAACCCACAACCGATGCCGCCACAACCGAAGCGTATTCGCCGGTTAAGTGAAATAAAGTTGGATCACTGGTATTAAAATGAATAGCACGTTCCAGCGCATCAAGAGCATCACGGTGCATGTTCCGGTCGGCAAGCCGTATGGCAAGTATTTTCCAGTATACGCCGGTCTGAGCGCCTGTTTGCACATTGAATTCGATCTGAGATTCATATATATTAATAGCTTCTCTCAAGCCATCAATGGTTTGAGGAATGCCGCCCCGCGGGGATAAAGCATTGATACGCCTTTCCAACTCCCTTTGTTCCCTGCTTTTCGCATTGCTGTAAACAAAAATAATCAATGCAATAACAACAAGTAATACAAGTGCACCAATAATCGAATCTTTTATTTTTTTATTCATGGTTAGTTCCTTTTTCCCGTATGATTTAGCACGGTTAATTTTTGCGATTCAAGCCGGGGAAGATACTTGCGGTGGCTTTCCTGCAGCAATTCAGAATCTACATGGGTATAGATCTGCGTTGTAGCAAGGTCAGCGTGCCCTAAAAGAGCCTGCACAGTCCGTAAGTCCGCTCCGCCCCGTAACAGTCCGGTTGCGAAACTATGCCTGAGGGCATGGACGCGGGAACCGGTTCCTGCACGAGCGGCGTATTTTGCATAGTTTTTCCAAATTCCTTTCCTGGAAAGCCGCTTGCCGTTCCTGCCGACAAAAAGGGCGTTACCGCGCCCTCCCCCGTCCGCAAGGGACGGTCTTGATTCATCAATGTAGCGCTGCAGCCACATTGCCGCTTCCGGACCAAAAACTACCAGCCGTTCCTTGTTTCCTTTTCCCCGTATCCTGGCAATGCCTTCCTGAATATCAATGTCATGCATATTCAGACCTGCAGCCTCGGAAATTCTTAAGCCCGATGAATATATCATTTCAAAAAGCGCCCTGTCACGCAACCCTAGCGGGTTTCCGGCATCAATTCCGGCAAGGACACAATCGACTGTTTCACTGTCCATAGTTTCAGGAAGGAGCAAATGCCTGCGGGGAGTTTCCAGCAGAGCAGCAGGGTTATCCGGCCTTATGCCTTCAGCGATGCAAAATCGAAAAAAAGACCTCAGACAGGATATTGCCTTGGCAGCGGAACGTGTACCAAGGCAATCGTTTTCTTTGCGCCGTCCAAGATATCCGATCAGATGCTCTGTTGTTACATTTTCTGCTTCCAGGCCTTGAGCCTCGATATAATCAAAAAAACGGCGCAGTTCCAGACTGTAGGCATCGACGGTCAGGGGCGATCGCCGGTCAATGGCAGTAAACCGTACGCAGAACCTGTCCAGCAGTACAGTGTTCTTGGAACCAGGCATTGTAAGTTCAGGCATTCCTTCTTCTTGCCGGTAAATTGCCTACAAGCCCATCGTCAGTCTCCGGGTTGAATCTCCGAACCACCGAAGGTACATCAAAAATTTCAGAATTAACCCCGGATTTTGAATATCCGCTAAAACTGTCAAAATTACGATGTCCCGATCCCTGACTCATCATCTCTTTAAAGCGTTCATGGCTGACTATTTCACCAAGGGCAGTTTCGTATCTCCGCTGCGGATTATCCTTGTGTACCGGCATTGATTTTCTTTCATGGAAACCCGTTGCGATTACCGTCACCTTGATATTATCTCCCAAATCGGGATCATAATTCTGACCATAAATTGTTTCTACATCCGGATCTGCCTCGGCCTTTATCATTTGCATAATCTCTGCGATTTCAACCATGGTAATATTTTCAGGCCCGGAAATATTAACCAAAAGCCGGGTCGCGCCCTTAATACTGGTGTCTTCCAGAAGGGGGTTGTCGATGGCGCCGGCAGCAGCATCCCTGGCACGGGTATCTCCGGAACCCTTTCCAATCCCCATAAGAGCGTCCCCCTGCCCTTTCATTGTTGATTGCACATCGGCAAAATCAGTATTGATAATGCCTGGTTTTGTAATCAGATCAGCTATGGCCTGTACACCCTGGTTGAGAACATCATCTGCTATGCCATAAGCCTGAAGGCTGGTCATTTTACTGTCAACTATCTTAAAAAGATTTTCATTGGGAATCACTATCAGGGTATCAACTTCTTCGCGAAGTTTATGTATCCCGTCTTCGGCAATCAGCATTTTTGTTTTTCCTTCGAATGTAAACGGCTTCGTAACCACACCGACAGTAAGCGCCCCATGATCCTTTGCTATTTTCGCAATGACGGGAGCAGAACCGGTGCCGGTACCGCCGCCCATGCCCGCTGTAACAAAAACCATATCGGCACCGCGTAATAAATCACTGATCTTCTCAAGATCCTCTTTCGCTGCATCTTCTCCGGTGCTTGGCTTGCCCCCGGCACCTCTGCCGCCGGTAAGCCTTGATCCTATTTGTAGCTTGTAATCGGCCATGCTTTTACTCAGGTCCTGCACATCTGTGTTAATCACGATAAACTGTACTCCCGACAACCCGCTTTCAATCATTCTGTTAACAGCGTTTGATCCGCCGCCCCCGGCGCCAACTACCTTGATGACAGCCGGAGACATTGCAGGTAAAACCGCAACCGATGGTTCAAACTCCCTTACCTCAAAAATTTGCATTTGACTCATTTAATTCCTCCCATTTCATTTCAATAAAATTAATTTATATAAAAAAGATCTAAAACAGACCATTTTTTATCCACTCAAAAAAATCTTCGATTTTCTTTAAAGGCCCTTGCGAACCATTGCTTCCATGTCCCGGCCGTATCGGAATTACCCAATCGGAGAATTCATCTTTTTCTCTTCTATCTCCTTCCAATACCAGCCCAATGGCGGTTGCATAGCCGGGATCGCGGTATTCGTCAACAAGCCCTCCAAGGTTTGCAAAACGTATCGGTATTCCCAGACGTACCGGCAGTTTAAATATCTCTCCGGCAAGTTCCACTGCTCCGTTCAGCGCCGCCCCGCCACCGGTTAACACAATACCGCCGCTTAAAGGCCGGGGAAGGCCAAGACAATCAAGTTTTTGTTTAACAAGCTCGAAAATTTCTTCCATTCTGGGTTTTACAATGCCATAAATATGCGAACGGGGAATCGCCATTGGCGCACGTCCCCCCATACCGGGAACTATTATATCTTCGCTTCCTTCAAGCATAGGTTCCCAGCAGCACGCCGATTTTGTTTTAACCCTTTCAGCTTCTTCGATGGAAATACTTTTTATTGTTGATATGTCCTTTGTAACCTCATATCCGCCTACCGGAATGGTAAATGTCGAATAAGGAGCGCCGTCATAATACACCAGAACATCGGTAGTTCCGCCGCCAAGGTCTATGAGAGCAACGCCAAGGTCCTGTTCTTCCGGAGTAAGCACAGCACGTCCAGCTGCAAGCACCTGTAATAAAAGAGAATCATTCACTTTAAAACCGGTACGATTAACGCACCGCAGAAGATTTTCCGCGCTTGTTGCCGAACTGGTAATAATATGCACCTCGGCTTCCAGGCGTACACCGATCATTCCAAGCGGATCTTTTATTCTTCTGTGGTTATCAACATTATACGTTTGGGGAATTGTCTGGATGATTTGGCGATCCAGAGGGATAACAACGGCTCTGGCCGCTTCAATGACACGGTAAATGTCTTCTTTGTTGATCTCACGGTTTTTTTCCCGTTTCTGCCCGGCTATTGCAACAACACCCCGGGAATTAATCCCTTCAATGTGATTGCCTCCTATCCCCGTCCAGCAGGCATGAACTTCCCTTCCGCACATCATCTCCGCTGCGTAAACTGCTTCATGTATCGATTTTATCGTTGCTTCAATGTTGACAATAACCCCTTTTCTCATACCTACAGAAGGTTTTACCCCTATGCCGGTAATATTGATAATGCCCTTTTCATTTCGTTCACCGACTATAACACAAATTTTTGTCGTTCCTATGTCCAGACCGACAATCAGATCTTCATTTGCCAAAGCGGTCCTCCTTAATTAGTGCCTGCCCACAAACTTGCGTCAATTTCATTGACCGCTTAATTTGCTGACAAACCATTAATCACTCCAATACCGGAGCGAACATCAATTTCATCAGGTATGGAATTTCCGAATTCCAGGCATACCTCATGCATTAAAAGTGCAGTGGAAATACTGTCAATGGTAATATTGCTTCCCATCCTTAGTCTTATCGATCCGTTAACAGGGTACAGTATAAGGTCAAACAAACCATTGCTTTTGGGTTCAATTTTTATTTCCGATATTGCCTGCCAGATAATCGGGTTTTCATCGTTAATTGCCCCAATCCGTGAAAACAGCGGAAGAACAGAATCGGAAAGCGGCATCCCCTGCCACAACTGTGAATTGCTTTCAATAACTCCCGAAACAACAGGCATCAGGGGAGACGGCATTGACCCGGTATCGGCGCCTATTTCCAGTATCACTCCGTTCCTGTCAATGTATACCGGCAAAGTCCTGCCATTGGACTTAATAAGGCTTACGGCAACTGCCTTTCTCGGCTCAAGAAAAATCGAAAGCCGGTCCGGGAAATGCTTGACAACCCGGGCCGACTCCACCATATGATGTGAGGAAAGCAGCCGTTCTGCCGCTGCCGCATTCACCGAAATATATGTAGCGCCGCTGTTCATACCGGCAAATTCCAGTACATCCGTCCTGTAAAATCCCGGAAAACTCATGACTTCTATTTTCGCCGGTACGGTAAGAGGGTTGATGCAAAAAATCCAGAGTATACCGCCGGAAATGAATACCGCCGCTGCCAACAAAAAACGTTTCAGATTTTTTTCTATTTTTTGCGGAATATCGGAAGTATACGCTGTCTCTGCCTTGTCAATTTCTTCAGAGTAAATAAAATCACCCATCATAATTTCTCTCCGTATTATTTGATAAAATATGCCGCCTTGTGATGTTAACAAGCAAAGCGGAGCTCGCCAGTGTGATTAACAGCGAAGACCCGCCGGCCGAAAAAAACGGCAGGGTAACGCCGGTAGTAGGAATAATGTTTGTAACAACGGCAATATTCATAATTGTCTGTATGATAATCGGTGTTACCAATCCAAGTGCAAGAAGCCGATGGTGCATATTTTTATTCTTCCAGGCAACATAATAACAAATAGCGGTAAAAGCTCCAATAATAATAAAATAGAGCAATACACCCAGAAACCCCGATTCTTCCGCATAAGAAGCAAAGATGAAATCTCCGTGAACTTCGGGCACAGAAATTTTCATGCTTCCCTGTCCAATGCCTTTTCCCCAAAAACCGCCGGCTCTTATTGCTTCAAGGCTGTTGGTTATTTGAAAACCCATGCCCGTTGGATCTGCCTCATGCTGGCCAAAGTTGATTAAACGCTGTAACCTGTATCCGGTACTATCAGAAACTATCAGAAGAACGCCCGCCGAAACAACAGCTATAAACCCGACCACAAACCATTGCAGGCCAATACCGGCAAGAAAACAGATTGTAAAACTGGTCAGTACGATGAGAACTGCTTCGGAAAAGTTATTCTGGAATAATACCAATATACAGAAAATTGCAGTCCATATAGCCAGCGGCAGCGGACCGCGTACAAATGTATCAAGCCTGTCTTTGTTTTTGGTTAAAATATACGCAGAATATACCGGGAGTACAAACTTGATTAATTCCGAAGGCTGAAAACTTATACCGTAAATATAGATCCACCGCATGGCATCTGTCTGCGGATTAAAGTTTTCCTTGCGGAATACGGGAAAAAACGGAAAAATATTTAACACTACGGTGCCGACCAACAGGACTATAATTAATTTCCATTTAATAAAAAAATCCAGTTTAATCATGGCAAGGAAAGGGAATACTACGAGCATAGCAATACAAATAAAAATATTCTTAACTACAGGCTCAAAGCCGCTTGCAAATCTGGTGGGTTGATTTGATGCGAATAAATAAGATGCGGAATAAAGTGTAACTAATCCCAAAAATGTTAAAAACACAATGATTGCAATGAGAAAAATATCATATCTGACTGACTTATTGTCTTCCGTCATTAAACCCACAAATCCCCCTACTGTATTTTTAAAGTTGAAAGGGCAATAATCGCAAACAGCCCTCCCAAAATCCAGAAACGAACAACAACTTTAGCCTCCGGCCAGCCGGAAAGTTCAAAGTGATGATGCAGCGGCGCCATTTTGAACACTCGCTTTTTTCTTAGTTTATACGATGCAACCTGTATGATGACTGACATAATTTCCAGAATAAACACACCGCCGATAATCAAAATGAGCAGTTCTTTCTTGATTATAAGGGAGATAACGGCAACAACTCCGCCCAGTGAAAGACTGCCTACATCACCCATTAAAACTTCCGCAGGATGCGAGTTAAACCAAAGAAACCCCACAAGGGCGCCTACTATGGCAAGGCACAAAACGGTAAGTTCTCCCGCATAGGACATGTACGGTAAATTCAGATATGCCGAATAATCAACGCGCCCTGAAATATATGTAAGGATAGCAAGCGTAGCAAATACAAAAATCAACAGCCCTGCCAAAAGCCCATCAAGACCATCAGTGAAATTTACCGCGTTCGATTCTCCCATAATCAGCAATACACCAAACGGTATCCACAGCACTCCCATGTCAATAACCGGATTTTTAAAAAACGGCACGTACAGCGATGTCATTTCATCGCCGCCGGTAAAGTACAGATATAATACAATGGCAAGTGCTGTGATAAACTGACCGGCAAGTTTTCCCCATGCAGGCAGACCGGCACAGTTATTTTTGGTAACTTTCAGATAATCGTCAATAAAACCGATAGCGCCGAAAGCGGCAAATGAAATAAGTGCAAGCCACACCATTCTGTTTTGAATATCACCCCAGAAAAGCATGGCTATTACCACCGAACCAATAATAAAAATTCCTCCCATGGTCGGTGTACCTGTTTTCACCAGATGAGTCTGCGGGCCGTCACTGCGGACATTTTGCCCTATTTTCAATTTTCTCAGCGCCTCAATGATCCTGGCGCCAAACAGAAAGCAAATCAGCAGAGTTGTCAGCGCCGCATAAGCGCTCCGAAAAGTAAGATAGTTAAAAACATTAAATGGCGTAAAATATCTTACCAGCGGAGAAAGAAATTCACGGAACATACGCTTCTCCTTCAAGAACGGTGCACAACCTTTCCAGAGCACAACCCCGTGATCCTTTAAGTAAAACCAGATCCCCGTCCTGCACATAATCGTCCAGAACGGCTGATAACTCATCCATATCGCAAGTATGGAAAAACCGCCCATTTTCTGACTTCTTTACCGCTGCCTTTGTTTCTTCTCCGAAAAGGAACACCTTGTCTGCTTTTGAACCGGCTAACAACAGGCCTGCGTCTTCATGCGCTGTCTGTGAATTTTTACCCAATTCCAGCATTTCACCAATAACATACACACGGCGGCCGGGCCACTCCAGGCTTTCGCAAAAATCCAGTACTCCGGCAAGAGCTTCCGGATTGGAATTATAGCAATCCCGTATAACCGTTGTCCTGCCGTACATTATCTCCCCGCGCCCAAACAGCGGTTGTACCGATTCAAGCCCCTGTTTAATCATCTCGTTTGTGACATGAAATTCCCGCGCTATGGCAATGGCGGCAAAGGCATTGGCAAGAGAATGTTTACCCGGCAGCGGAAAACGTATTGTTTGCCCGTCCCAGAATATCTCGGTG
Organism: Treponema sp.; assembly: GCA_009777735.1. Taxonomy (GTDB): domain Bacteria; phylum Spirochaetota; class Spirochaetia; order Treponematales; family Breznakiellaceae; genus WQXQ01. The sequence continues at coordinate 52,439 of WRLF01000011.1, read as the reverse complement.
CCTTCCAGCCCTAAACTTCGTGTTCCTTCAAATTCCGCAAAAGATTTTTCACCGTAATACGACACCCTGCCCGCGACCCCTTCGGCAAGATAATCACGGAAATTACTGTCTGCCGGAATCAGTGCAATGCTTTTTTTATCAAAACAGGAAAATATTTCTTTTTTTTCCTTGGCAATTCCTTCAATACTGCCGATGATTCCGATATGGGCATAACCTATGTTTGTAATTAATGCAATGTCAGGAATAAGTACCGAAGCAAGTTCTGTAATCTCCCCGGTTCGGTTCATACCCATCTCAAATATACCGACTTCATGACAGGCCCGGATTCCAAAAACAGCCAGGGGTAACCCGGTTTCCGAATTATAATTTCCCGGATTAACAATAACTTTTTTATTCAAGCCGATAATTGCTGCGGCAATTTCCTTTGTGGTAGTTTTGCCGGCAGATCCGGTAATGGCGATTTTCAGAAGACCGGGAAATTTTTTAAGGTACAGCCTGGCCGCATCCTGCAGCCCACGAATTGTATTATTGACAATGATAAGGGTTTTACCCAGGGTTTTAGCCGTATATTCAAGATTAAATGCTTCAAGCTTGTCCCGCTCCACCATTGCTGCGGCGGCGCCGTTCCTGAAAGCCGATTCCACAAAAGAATGTCCGTCAACAGCAGAACCGGGAATCGCCGTAAAAAGCGCCCCTTTTTGCACCTTACGGGAGTCGATACTTACCGAAGAAAAACCGGTTATCCCGGGATTCGGAGAGAATAATTCTGCATGAAGAGCGGGAGAAAGTTCAGCGAATTCCAGAAGCAAGCTGTCAGAGATCATGCCCCTTTCCCCCCCCCAATATTATTAAACGAGTTTCTTCGGGGCGCATTTTCCTCAGCCCCAGATTGTTTCTCGCAACATTTTCCAGTCTTTCAACCGCCATCAAGTCGGCAATTTCGGCAGCAACGATTTTATTTTTTTCTACGGAATTTTCCTGATGTTTTTCGAGCATTTTAATATTTATTCTGATTTCACCGCATTTATTGGATTGACGTGTATTAATTCCCAGGAAAAGAGGTATGGAAATTACCATAATAAAAAATAATGAATAAAATAATTTCATTGCTCTTGCATCTCCTTTATTTTTTCCGCAACCCTAAGCCGGGCGCTCCGTGATGGGAGATTTCGCCTTATTTCTTCTTCTCCCGCAGTTACACCTTTCCCGGTTATAATATTAACTGACCGTCTGCCCGCACACCTGCAAGACGGCGCTTCACGAGGACAGATACAATCCCTGCTCTTTGTCCTCATGAAATTTTTTACCACTCTGTCTTCAAGTGAGTGGAAACTGATAACCCCGAGCCTTCCCCCAGGCGCAAGGGTCTTGAGCGCTCCCTCAAGGAATTCCGGAAGCCTTGTCAGCTCCCCGTTAACCGCAATCCGCAGAGCCATAAATGTTCTCGTTGCCGGATGTATAGGTCCGTGCCGGTACGCCGGCGGCACAGCCTTTTTAACCAATTCTGCAAGCGCCCTGCCGGTAGTTATCGCACCCCGCTGACGCTCCTGCACGATTGCCCGCGCAATCCGGCGCGAATAACGCTCTGCGGCGTTATTATACAAAGTATCGGCAATATCGCTTTCCGACATTTGCGCTAAAATCTCCGCTGCCGAAACACCCCGTGAACAATCCAGCCTCATGTCAAGTATTTCATCGCCGGAAAAGCTAAAACCCCTGCCGCTTTTTTCGTAATGAAAAAGGCTTATCCCCAGATCGGCTAACACCGTATCCGGACGTTTTTGATCATCGGGATAACCGGCAAAAAAATCCTGGGCCCAGCCTGAAAAAAAACGCACCCGGTTTCCAAATCCGGCAAGCCGTTCTTTTGCCACTTCCTGAATAACAGGATCGGCATCAACACCAATAATGGAAAGATCCGGGAAACGGGACAGAAAAGCATAGCTGTGGCCGCCTTCACCCATTGTTGCATCTATCATAAGTTCAAATCTCCCCCTCGGCGCCAGATACTGTATTGTCTCTTCCTGCAGAACCGGAGTGTGCGTTATTTCCATAATTTTCCAGGTCCTTTTTTTTCTTTATATTGTCGCTTATTTCTTCAGAGACAGGCCGCCGTTGTTCCCTGCTGGCCTCCCGGTATGACTCAAGGCTATCCTCCGCCCAAACTTCAATATACTCGTACTGACCCAGAATAATACATTCTTTTGACAGCTTTGCATAATTCCGTAAATTCTGAGGAATTAGAATCCTCCCCTGCTTATCAATTTCTACCGGGGTAAAACCGTATTGCCGTCTGAGCGCCCGATCCTGCTGAGAGAACTGATTGGTTGAACCAAATATTAATTTTTCCAGTTTTTTCCACTCTTCGATTGTGTACAGCGAAAGACAGTTTTCTTCACCTCTTACCAGAACAACCTCTTTATCCAGTAAATCCCTAAGACGGCGAGGTAAAGCTATTCTGCCCGTATCATCAATCGTTACGCTGAATTCACAATTAAACATTTTTTTCCAATTTTCCCCAAGTTTCCCCAAATAATTCCAATGAATTCAAGATTACTTTATATTTTTAATGAGGTCAAGCATGAATGTGAAAAAAAAAATAATTTTAATAAAAACAGCATATTTTAACTATACATTTATGTAGTGGTTTGTTAATTTTACCAATAATCCCTGTTTTTAGACTGGTAACACACTGTCAGAGGGCGGCACAGGCGGGCAGGCAGCCCGCTTGGTACTTGTTGCTGGTTTGTTCCCGGGCCGGAAAATCAGGATTTGCTGCGAGGTATTGCCTTTCGTCTCGAATAAATAATGGAATTTCCCTGTTTACCAACCCGTTCTACCATCCCTATTTTGGTCAGTACATACAGGGTTTTTCTGGCAAGGTCTGTTTGGATTCCCGCTTTTTCTGCCAGCTCACCGGAAGTAAATAGTTCTTTTTTTTTGAAAGGTATAAAACGCAGATAATCGGCATTTTTTCCAAGACAGATGGATTCATGTATTGTCATCAATTGACGGTTGTGAATACTTACCCCCTTCCGCCGCCATGTTCCCTTGCCGTCCCGAACACGGCGCTCTGTCACATCGACAAGGGCAAGTTCAATGGCTATTCCGGGAATAAGCGGCAGTTCCGGCGCATGGATTAATGCGTTAAAAATATCCCAGGGATTTCCCTTTTTGGGGCTTTTTCTGCGATATTGCAGCATGTTTTTTTTATTGTACACTTCAATATATTTTGTGATTATTACCGGATAGACAATCCGCAGTCTGCCCTGCGAGGCGATGGTCAAAGCTTTTTTTTTGATTGAACCAAAATTTTTTGCCTGAACCTCTATATATTCTCCGGTGGCAGTTATTCCGTCAGCAACAAAACCGTCAACATCCACCTCAGTTTGCCCGCCGGGACCAGCATAAGTATATTTCAAGTCGCGATGGAGACTGGTTTCATTTTTTATTCCAATTTTACGCATAAAAAAACAGTCAGCAATGAGCATCAGGCAGTGAAATATCACGCTCTGTTCTCATTACTAACTGTTCTCTCTATTAACTGATAACTGTCTGTCAACCAGTAATTCTACCAGCCGTCCTGCATATCGTCCGGATCGCGGTCATGTTCAGCAAAGAGGTCTGTAATCGCCCTCAGATCGTCAAAGTAGATATAATAGCTGCCATAAGCTTCCAACGGGTCACAATCAATACGGAAACCCATGATCCTTACGCCCATCTGGTTAGGGTAATGATAGCTTCGCTGGGTAACACCGGTTGCTCCACTGGGAGTCTGCGGGGGAATGGCTACAGTTAACCTCTTCCAGCCCTGGAAGTTCAATCTTCCCATGAAAATTTCATAATCCCTGCCAAAATAATCCTGTATAAGGAGCGTTATGGTATGGTTGAAATTCCGTCCAACTGCCCATACGGATACAGTCTTGGTAATACCTTCAATGGGGATTGGGCGAAGGGGCCGGACAAAAAAGCTGTTATATCCGCGGCGGAGGAAATCCGCCCTAATGCCAAAAACATAATCATCGGAAATATCCATATCCGCTTCTTCGGGAACAGGCTCTTTTCCGTCAGGGCCGCCAAAAAACAACCTTGATGTTACATACCCTTCATCACTTGACATGGTAGCATACCAGAAACCATCATGCTCAAATTTATCAACTGATACTTCCTTAAGCATTTGCTGTGCGGAATCTACTCCGATCATGAAAGGATCATCTGCACCAACCTCAGCTTGAGCGCTGACCATACCGACGGCAATTACAAAAACCAACAAACTTAAAATAAACCGTTTCATTTGCCTCTCCTTCTTAATTAGATCCATTATCGGATGACCATAACTGCGGTATTATATCAGGGTCGGCCAATTCACTACCGTCAATAAGTTGCTCAAAGGTATCCGTAAGTATCCTGAACTGGTTAAAATAGATATAAAAATTGTTAACGTACTCACGCGGCGTAGTCCACACACGGAACTTTACAAAATGTAATGGAGCATAGCTCGGTAATATCCGTTTTGTTTGCTGGATACTGTCGGGGATACGGGCCTGGAGATTCCGCCAGCCGGCATAAGCAAGGCTGCCTAATGGGATTATATGAACAACCCCATGATAATCCCGTACGTATGCTTCAAGGGTATAATCAAGATTTGAACCCCATATCCACATATCCATTCTCTGAACCCTGCCCGGCAATGGTATTTCAAATGGCTGGGCTTCTGCTCCTTCACCCTGAACCGGATATATATCAATCCAGTTATGTCCACGGCGGTCAAAACGGCCATGGATACCTAAACTATTGATTACCCTTCCTTCACGGTTAATTCCATAAAGAGCCTGCGGCCATGTGTTAATGCTGGATATTACCGGATAACTCACATCGTCCGTGGTTGTGGCAAACCTGCTTGCATCTACCCCCCAGGAAAAATCAAAGCTTCTTGGATGTCTTCCGTCATGCCATTCATGAGTGACATCGCCATTAAAACTCTCCAATATAATGGAAGTAAAGTTGGCGGTTCGTTCATTTGCGGCGACTGAGAAGACCACTACGCATGCCAATACTACAAGGCAAACAGTTTTTATACTGTCGTATTTCATTCCTTTCTCCTTTACGAAGTCGTTCTTTATATATAATTATAGTACTTTGCCCGTTCCTTGTCAATAACCCCAGAAAAAAACTCTTTACAGATATACATTATTTAATGATTTTCCTGCTGATTTTCTCAAAATCCTGAATACACTTTTATCGGTAATCCTCCCGGAAAAAATGAGTGTTTTTGAAGGAATCTTTCCTTCTTCTACTCTTCTGGCTGCCAATCGCACTGCGGCAACAATCTGACTCCAGGGAGAATCATCAAACATAATGACCACTTCTTCCGATGTAAAAACAGGATCCAGCCAACTGAAAAGAATTATGGGGATCCGGGGGATTCTGTCGAAAAACTCAGCTCCCGAACTGGAAAGAACCGCACAGGCCAAATCTTCCATTTCTGGCATCTCGCCCGGTGAATTGATAAAAACCACCTCAGAATCAGGGGAATTTTCATTTACCCCCATTATGAACAGCAGATGCTGTCTTTCACTAACAGAGTAATTCTGCCAAAAAACAATTGCCTGCCGGCCCGGGACAGTATCCTCATCCTGTGCGGCGAGGGCACGCCGGGCATTGGCGAGAATACCTGCAAAAACCCCTGCGCGGTACAAATCGGTATCAAGGTCAGTACCATATACGCATAAAACACCGTTTGGCATCGGTAAATTATAAGGATGAACCAGTCCGCCAAGCACCACAGATCGAATTCGGGGATAATCTTCGTGGTAGAATACAGCCGCAGATGCATATCGCCGGGGAAACACAACACAAAAAGGCCGCACAGCCGCTCCCGATACAGCAGCCGACACAATATCCGGACCTGCTCCATCGGCAACCACCACTGATATTACCCGCCGAAACAGGGAAAAAGATACTGAACGCCGCTGCCGTTGCATGCGTTCTATCCCATAAAGATTTTCAAAAATTTCATCGGTAACAACAAGAACCGGCGATCGGATGATGTAAATAAGAGACAAAAGGCACAGAACTGCCAGGATTACCCCTGCTGTAATCAACCGTTTTTTATACTTTGAGAATATGTTCAGCAGCCGTTTTTTAAGCTCTGCGAAAATGTTTTGCAGTGGTATACGTAACATCTTAATCTATGTTGCTGTACCCAGTTCTTCAACTTTTTTGGAGCCAAGTTCCCTTAACTGGTACTTTTGAATCTTACCGCTGGCAGTAAGCGGGTAGCTGTCAACAAAAAACACATATTTAGGAATTTTAAAGCGGCTTATTTTGCCCCGGCAAAAATCCTGAACATCTTCTTCGTTCATGGTAACATCAGGGTGCAGTATAACGAAAGCCCCGATTTCTTCTCCGTACCGTTTGCTGGTAATGCCGACTACCTGCACATCTTTGACTCCGGGCATGGTGTACAAAAAGTCCTCAATTTCTTTGGGATACACATTTTCGCCGCCGCGGATGATCATGTCCTTGATGCGTCCGGTAACACGGAACAAGCCGCGTTCGTCTTTGACACCCAAATCACCTGAATGGAGCCAACCGTCTTTGTCTATGCATTGAGCGGTGGCTTCGGGCATTTTATAGTAGCCCTTCATGCTGTTGTACCCCCGGCAGCAGAACTCGCCGTGAACACCGTCGGGGCATTCTTCGCCGGTTTCCGGGTTGCGGATGGTCACTTCAACACCGGGCAACTCCCGGCCTACGGTTTCAACTTTTGCCTCAATGTCATCATCGTAACGGGTTTGAGTCATCACCGGAGAGGATTCGGTGAGGCCGTAGCAAATCGTCAGTTCCTTCGCGTGCATCAAGTCGATAACCTGGCGCATGGTTTCGATAGGGCATGGTGAACCCGCCATGATGCCGGTGCGCAGGCTTGAAAGATCAAACATTTTAAACATGGGATGATTCAACTCGGCGATGAACATGGTCGGCACACCGTACAGGGCGGTGCATTTTTCTTTTTGTACTGTTGCCAGTACCAACAGCGGGTCAAACCATTCAACGATTGCCGCTGTCGCCCCGTGGGTAAGGATGGCCATCATCCCCAACACCAGGCCGAAACAATGAAACAGGGGAACAGGCAGGCAGACAACATCATTTTCTGTAAATCGCTGGTTACTGCCTATGCCCAGTCCGTTGTTGAGAATGTTATGATGAGTAAGCATTACCCCTTTGGGAAAGCCGGTGGTTCCGCTCGTGTACTGCATGTTGACTACATCGTGGCAATCCAGGGAGCTTTCAATTTTACGCAATTCCGTATCATCGACATGCTGTCCCAGCAGCAGCAGTTCATTAAAGCTGTACATTCCTCGGTGTTTCTGCTGCCCTACATACACTACATGCTTAAGGAAGGGAAAATTTTCGGAATTCAGATGTCCGCGCGGCGCGGTCTTAAGTTCGGGCACCAGCTCGTTGACCATGCCGACATAATCGGAGTCCCTCCAGCCGTCAATAACACAGAGGCATACAAGGTCTGACTGTTTGAGCAGATACTCAAGCTCATGGGTTTTATAGGCAGTGTTAATGGTGACAAAAACCAGCCCCAATCGGGCGCAGGCAAAGAGGACGGTGTTCCAGTCAGGCACATTCGTTGCCCACATCCCCACGTGGTCGCCTTTTTTCAGGCCCATAGCAAGGAAGCCCTTGGCAAGCCTATCGACCCGCTGGTCAAATTCGGCGTAGCTAAAGCGGAGATTACGATCCGCATACACAATAAAGTCATGATCGGGATTATTTTTGGTTTTTTCCCTTAGTACATCTCCGAGAGTCTGTTCAATATATTTCATACATTTGTTCCTACATTGGTGTGTACACAACAGCGAGAATTTTTACCGGCTGGGAATCGGCGCACATTACCCGGTGCGGCACGATGGAATCGTAATACACCGAATCTCCCGGATACAGTGTTTCATTGGTCGATCCATATTCCAGTTTGAGATTTCCCGCAAGCACGTGGATAAATTCCTCGCCTTCGTGGGCGGATTGTTCCTGCATTGAGTTCGGCTCAATGTCAACAATGAACGGCTCCATGTGCCGCCCGTTTTTATCTGCTGCAAGAGCTTTGAAACTAAGGCCCTGGCGGCCTGCCGTCGTCGGGGCTGGCGCGCCATTTTCGTCAGGAAGCCCTGTCATAAAGCGTACTGATGAAGCTGTTTCTCCTGCACGGGTGATGACCGGCCCAAGCTGTTCGTTATCGTCAAGCAGCGTGCCCAGGCGTACTCCAAGCGCCCGCGCGATCTTGATAAGTGGGGCAAGGTCGGGGATATGCCCGTCGGCTTCGATTTTAGCGATAAGCTCCTGGGAGATACCGCTCCGTTCCGCCAGCATTTCCCGGCTGATGGAATACGTGTTGCGCAGTTCGGTGATTCGTTCACCTGGTGTATGTGTAGCCATAATAGGATCAGTATATGGAATAATGACAAAAATGAAAAGAGTGTCTGTCTCACCTCTACATCAAAGGCGCAAAAATACGCATGAGATCCGAAGCAATCCGCTGGAAGGCATTGCGGGCGCATTCCTTCAGGGTAACCCTGTGTGAAAGGGGCAATGTTTGGAGGAAATCTTTTTTTACCGCATGTACTGCCTCGCTGCGGTAAATTAGAACGCCGCATTCAAAATGCAGGTACAGGCTGCGGTAGTCCAGATTGGTGGTACCAACCGTGGCGATGATATCATCGCAGACAAAAATCTTGCCGTGATTAAACCCTGATGTGTACTCGTACACCTTTACCCCTGCGGAAATAAGCTGCCGGTAATACGAGCGGGAAACAAATGCCACAATACGTTTATCCCATCGGTAAGGGGTTATAATCCGCACGTCTACACCGCTTTTTGCCGCCAGCATCAGCGCGGAAATCAGGGTACCGTCAGGTATCAGGTACGGGGTAGTAATATACACATATTTTTTTGCCTTATTGATGATCTGAATGTACACATGCTCACCGACATTTTCTTCGTCGACAGGGCTGTCAGCATACGGTTGAACAAACCCGTCAGGCTGTATTTCACAAGGGCTTTCATTCCAGGGAAAAAACGATTCGTAATTATCGGTAATACCGGGCTGCAGATTCCACATCTGCAGAAAAATAAGGGAAAACGGCCAGGCTCCTTCTCCTTCAAGCATAATGGCCGCATCTTTCCAGTGCCCAAAGCGGTCAACGGCGTTGATGTACTCATCTGCAATGTTCAGGCCGCCGGTAAATGCCACCATGCCGTCAATAACGATGAGCTTACGGTGATCGCGGTTATTTTGCAGAGACGAAAGAATCGGTCTGAACGGGTTAAACACAAAACACTTAATGCCCTTTTTTTCCATCATTTCTTTGAAACCGGGAGGCAGAGACATGAAACAGCCCAAATCATCATACATCAGCCGTACATCAAGCCCCTCGCCTGCCTTCCGTTCCAATATTGAGATAATGGAGTTGAGCATCCCGCCTTCTTTCAGGATAAAAAATTCCAGAAAAATATACCGGCGGGCTTTTTCCAGCTCTGTAAGCACCCGTCTGAAGTAGCTTTCACCCGAATCAAAGTACTGCGATCTGGTGTTGGTATACAAGGGAAAACCGGCGCATTCCTGCAGGTAATGCGCCTGCGGCCTGAATTCGGGATATATCCTGACAAGGTCCGGCAGACAGTCCCCTCCTAAAAAAAAAGCGCCATAGCTTTCCCTGATATTCTGCTTAAGCAAATGTTTGAATTTACGGGGATTTGACACTATATGAAAAAATATATACAGCGCCCCGCCGAAAATGGGGACGAGCATAATTAAAAAAATCCAGGTAAGCTTATAAGCCGCCTTTGTATGTCTATTCAAAACATGGATACATACAATTATACTGATAATGTTAAGAAACCATTGTGTATAATGAAAAAAGATACTTGTTCCTGCAATAAGAAAAACAATAAAAGCAATCTGTAAAAGAAGTGTCAATATTACAAACACCCTTCTACGGAATAAAACCCGGCTTATTTCTTTCTTCATACCTGCTGAATCATTCACAAATTAATCGGGTTGTTCCTCTTCGTATTCATATTCAAAGTAAATACTCTGGTCAGTTGCCCGGGCCGGATATAGATTTCTGTCTATCTGCCCTAAAAGAAATGATTGATCAAACAATTTTACCAGTTCGTCAGCCTGAGCACGGGTGAAGTACATGCTTATTTGCTGGTTTTCAACAGAAGAAGAACCGCTGCCCGAATCAGATTCGTCTTTTGCCGAACGCATTAGAGTCGCAAAAAAAGGGCTTTCCTGCCTGAAACGATAGCCAATCTCAATTGCCGGAAAAGAGATATAGGTTTTTGAAAACCTGAATGTGTCCCATTCAACCCGCCCCCTGGTTTGTCCGTAAGCTGCCCTGGTTCTCCGGTAATTGTTGGCTAAATTACGTTCAGAAAAGGCTGTTTTATATGATTCCAATGCCTCTGCAAACAACCTTCTGCTATTTTCATCCCAGAATTGCCGGTAGTTGACGGTTTGATATCTGAAAACGAGCGCTACAGCGTTTAACCGAGGGTGGAAAACCACTTCAGCTTCGAGCCTGGTAAGATCAGACGAAAAAAGCCGGTCTAATTGCGCTTCAATTGTCCCTACGGGAAAAGGGTCTACATCTGCAATCATATTGGGGTATCTTCTGGAGAGATCAACAGATCCGCATGAGAGAGGCAGAAAAAGAGCCGCAGCTAAAATGCCAACAGTAATAAGTTGTTTCATACACAAATTATACAAAATATCTGCTATTATGTGAAGTAATATATTATAGACAATATAAAGCAAGTGTGATGTCATTGCACGAACCCTGTTATTCCTGTACAATGCCATCATGGCGGATATGCGCTTTACCGTTCTGGATCTGATTGACATAAAATTAAAGGAGCACAACTCGCTTAATCTCCGTTGCATAGGCGGCAGAAAAGGCCTGGTAAGGGAAATCACCGTTCCCGATCTGAACCGGCCAATTGGCGCGATTATGGGATTTTCCGATGATTTTGCTTTCCAGCGGGTTCAGCTTTTCGGCAGGGGGGAGGTTTCTTACCTGCGCAGGCTGGAAACCGATGACGAGACCCGGACTATACAGGAAATGTTCAACCTTCCCATTCCCTGCTGTATTTTTACCTATAATCTAACACCCCACAAAGATTTTCTGGATATTGCTGATGCAGCGCAATGCCCCATATTGCAGACCGATCTGGGAACAGCAGAGTTTTCCGCCAGACTTATGCGGATTCTTGCCGAGATCTTCGCCCCCCGCCAGAGTATCCACGGAGTACTGGTAGAAGTTTTTGGGCTGGGGATTTTAATTCTGGGGGATTCGGGTGTCGGTAAAAGCGAGGCGGCCCTTGAACTGATCCACCGGAACCACCGGCTCGTGGCAGACGATGTTATCGACATGCATTGCGTAAACGGTAATATACTGATTGGCGAAGGGGCAAACAAGATCATCGGGCATCACATGGAAATTCGGGGGCTGGGTATTATTAACATCACCCATATGTTCGGCGTCCGGGCAATCCGGGACAGAAAAGAAATCCAGCTTGTTGTCAAACTGGAAATATGGGATTCCGCAAAAGATTATGATCGTATAGGAACAGAGGATCAATACATGGAATTACTGGGGGTAAGCATTCCAAGCCTGGAAATACCGGTACAACCCGGGAGGAATGTTTCAATCATCATTGAGACTGCCGCAATGAACGAACGGCTCAAGTCAATGGGCTACAATGCGGCAAAAGAGTTCAACAAGAACATTCTCAAATGGATTGAAAGCGACAGCGCCCGATCGGTATTTTTTGGCCATGACGATATTATTTAGAGGTATGTTATGACTGAACAAACCATTACCATTGTAAACCGCGCCGGTATCCATGCCCGTCCTGCGGCTATGGTGGTACAGCTTACCAAAAATTATTCCTGTAATATTTACTTTGAAAAAGGCAAAGACCGGATAAACGCAAAATCAATCATGGGTATCATAACTCTCGGCGCATCTTATGGAACAGAATTAAAAATAATTGCCGACGGAAATGATGAAGAAATCGCGGTAAAAACCCTGGTTCGGCTTTTTGAATCCAAATTCGAAGAAGAATGAAGACAATAAGAACACGTCCGCGATATTCTGTCCTTAATGTCAGAAGTCTCATATTAATTTATTTGCTTCTGTGTTTACTAACAGTATTGTTTTCCCGTTCTTTTTATTCCGGCACCCTGTATGACGGCGAAGTTCCTTCAAATCTCAGCTTGCTGGTATACTTCTCCATTCCCGCAGCGCTTCTTGTTTTTCTGGGCTTTGCCGTCGCAAATGTAGCCGGTGATGTTATTGCACGCCGCCCGGGTATTAAATTCAACCTGCGGCTTCTGGGGTATTTTATCATCACCGTTATATTGGCCGCAGCTCCGATGACCATAGTTACGGGCATTTCCATCAATGAAATCCTCCGGTTCTGGCGCAGCATCGACACGGACGCAGCCGAAGCTGCCGCTCAGGCGTTTGCGGTAGACACTTACTCCCATCACATTGAGCGCTTTGAAGACACACTGAGAAAAACCGACTGGGAAACGGTAATAACACAAGATGCAGCACTTCCTGCAGGCATCGCATCGGTGCAAATTTTCCGGCTAACGGAAAACGGCTGGGAGGAACGGGGTTTTACCGGAACCGGAGGCGGCAGTCTCGATAATCCGCCTTCACAGAACGAAGGTTATATCACACGGGAACTGCCGCGTGACATGGGGCTTATCCGCTATGTAATGCTGCCTGCAAGAAATACCGTTTGGCTGATCAACTATGAACTGGGTGAAGATTTTGATATTGGTATCGCTGCCATTGAAAATCAGGGAGAGCGTTTTGAAGTGATTGAAAATCTGCGGGACAATACACGAATTCTGATGCTGTTCTACTACGGGGTGTTTATTTTCCCCACCCTGCTGATGACGATAATAATAGCCATTTCTTTTACCCGGCGTGTGACAAACCCAATTGCAGAACTTACCGAAGCAACCCGCCGGGTTGCCGAGGGTGATTTTTCAATTCAGATTCTTGCACGCCGCGGAGACGACCTTGGGCTGTTGATCCGTTCATTTAACGCGATGGTGCTGGACCTCGAAAAATCCAGGGCAGCTCTGGTAAAAGCGGAAAAAATTTCTGTCTGGCAAAACATGGCGCAGCAGCTTGCCCACGAAATAAAAAACCCCCTGACCCCCATCAAACTTTCCGCCGACCGGGTACTAAGGCGCTGGCGTAACGACCCCGAAAAAATCGGTGAAATTATCGAAGATTCCATGCTGGCAATAATACAGGAAACGGAAGGGCTTTCAAGCCTCCTTAACGAATTCAGAACTTTTTCCCGGCCCATGGAACCTTCCCGTTCATGGACAAGGCTTGAGGAATCAATCGAAGAAGTACTGAGTCTGTACAGGGGATCGTATCCCGATATTTTAATCAATATTGAACATGTGGAAAACAATATTGTCATTAAAATTGATAAAAACCGTTTTTCACAAATATTGTCCAATCTGGTAATTAACGCTATTGCCGCAATGGACGGCAGCGGGTTTATCGAAATCAGAACCGATCTTGTGAAAAAACGTGAAATGGAGTTTTGCAGACTGAGCATCAGGGACAGCGGCAAAGGCATTGCCAAACAGGATATGGATCAGGTTTTTATCCCGTATTATACGACAAAGAAATCGGGTACCGGCCTTGGGCTTCCCATCGTCGAGCGGATTATAAACGACCACGGCGGGGTTATTTGGTTCAACTCTGCGGAAGGGGCAGGAACCACATTCTTTGTTGATCTGCCGGTTAGCGAGGAGGCATGAGACAATAATGGCGGCAATTCTCATAATAGACGATGAACCCGGAGTTAGGCAGGCGATTGCATCAATCCTGAAAGATGAAAAATACAAAGTATTCAGCGCGGAAGACGCAGTCGCCGGTATGGAATTACTGGAAAGAGAAAAAGTAGACATGGTCCTCCTTGACGTGCTTCTGCCAAAACTCGGGGGGCTTGAAGCACTTGAACATATCCGCAGGGACTGGCCCTCGGTAGAAGTTGTGATGATCTCGGGCCATGCCAATATCGACATGGCGGTACGGGCGGTCAAAGGCGGCGCTTTTGATTTTCTGGAAAAGCCCCTCTCGCTTGACAAAGTGCTGACTGTATGCCGCAACGCCCTTGCCCTGCGGAAACTCAGGCAGGAAAACAGCAGCCTCAGAAAAAAAGCCATCCTTTCCCGGGTGGAAATTATCGGGGTAAGCGCCGCCATTGAGAAAGTCCGCATACTGGTCGAACAGGCCGCTGCGTCCGATGCACGAATACTTATTACCGGAGATAACGGTGTTGGGAAGGAAGTGGTTGCAAAGGCCATACACCTGCGATCCTCCCGTGCCGATGGCCCTTTTGTAGAGCTTAACTGCGCCGCCATTCCGGAATCGCTTATTGAAAGCGAACTGTTCGGTCATGAAAAAGGCGCGTATACCGACGCGGTGTCCAGCCGCAAAGGGCGTTTTGAAATTGCAAACGGCGGCACGCTTTTCCTCGATGAGATAGGCGATATGTCGCATTCTGCCCAGGCAAAGGTTTTGCGGGTAATCCAGGATCAAAGAATGGAACGGCTGGGCGGTGAAAAAACCATAGAAACCGATGTCCGAATCATATCGGCTACCAACATGAACCTTGAAAAAGCCTGCACGGAAGGGCGTTTCCGGCAGGATCTGTTTTTCCGTCTGAATGTCATCCCCATTCATGTACCGCCGCTGCGGGAACGCTCCGGCGATATACCCCTGCTGCTCCATCATTTTTTTGCGGAACTGGAAATGGAGAACCTTAAACTGGAAAAAGATGCAATGGAATTACTGCTGTCTCACAACTGGCCCGGAAATGTGCGCGAATTAAGGAATCTTGCCGAACGCATAACAATAATGCATACAGGAGACATTGTTAACGCCAAATCTCTGAAAGAGCTTTTAAGTATAAACATCAGCGATGGCGGTAAAAAAAATGTTTCGGTAAAACCGTCAGCCCTTCCCGGTAAACTGCTTGAACAGAATTTTAATGACGCAAAAGAAATGTTTGAAAAGCACTATTTGGAGTTCCAACTTTTTAAGAATAATGGTATAATTTCACGAACGGCAGAAGCTATTGGTATCTATCCAAGCAACCTGCATGCAAAACTGAAAAAATTTGGTATTGCTGCGCAAACCATAAAGGAAGATCAATGAAAGAACTTACTGAACGGCAAAAACAAGTTTTATCATTCATCACCAGGTACATCGACAATCATTACTACCCCCCAACCATCCGGGAAATCGCGGAACATTTTGCCATTTCCGTGAAAGGTGCCCATGATCATGTCGCAGCACTAAAGAAAAAAAAACGCATCAGACAAGACGGAAAACGTTCACGCGCTATGGAATTAATTCGTCCGGTGGAAGATGCGGAAATGAGAAAGCTTTCCAAAATTCCCATAGTAGGTACCGTTGCCGCAGGTGCCCCAATCCTGTCCGAGGAAAACTGGGACGGAACCATTACTGTGAGCCAGTCCGCCCTGAAAAAAAATAAAACATACTTTGCGGTTAAGGTACAGGGCGATTCCATGTCCGGCGCAGGGATCATGGACGGCGATCTTGCCGTTATTGAAAAAGCAAATGTGGTCAAAAACGGAGAAATTGCCATTATGGTTGTTGACGATGCGTTTACCCTGAAACGTTACTTCAAAGAAAATACCCGAATCAAGTTACAGGCAGAAAATCCCGCTTACAAGCCAATGTACTGCCAAAATGTACGGGTTGTCGGGCGGCTTTCACAGATAATCCGCAATTATTAATGAAACAGGCGTATATTTTCCTCGGCCCTGAAATCGGGAAAAAGCAGGATGCCATTGAGGACATCAGAAAAAAGATCTCCAAAGGAAAAAGCGCCGGTGATGCCGACTCCATTGAAGAAACGGTTTTCTATGCGGGTGAAACTGAAGCGATAACAATCGCCAATACAGTACAAAACCACAGCCTTTTTGCGCAGTTACGCCTGTTCATTGTTAAAAATGCCGACCAGATAAAAAAGAAAGATGCAATAACCATTATCGCTTCCTGCATGGAAGAACTTGACCCGGACACAGTACTGATACTAACCTCCGATGAGTTTAAACTTGCCGCAGGGCTTGACAACTGCTGCCCAAAGGAAAACCGCAAGGTTTTTTATGAGCTTTTTGAAAACGAAAAAAACGAATGGGTACGTTCTTTTTTCAGGCGTGAAGGCCGCAGTATTGATACCGGCGGCGTTGAGGCAATTCTTGAAATGGTGGAAAATAACACCGAAGCTCTGCGCCGTGAGTGTTCCCGGCTATTGCCTTTCCTGCCGAAAGATCGATCTGTCACAACGGAGGACATTGAAAAATGGCTTTCAATCAACCGCGAGATTTCACCCTTTACCCTGTTTTCCCGCATTGCCTCAGGGGATGTTTCCAAAGCTATTGAAACACTGCATACCCTGCTTGCGGCAAAGGAACGGGCTACCGGAATTTTACTGATCCTTGCCTCATGCTTTAAAAAACTCCGCGAATTCCTGACTCTGTCAAAAAGCGGTGAATCGAACAGTTTTGAATTGAAAAAAATCGGGATTTTCGCATTCAATAAAGGTGATTATACAGCCGCAGCCCGCCGTTACAACGCACAGGCAGTCGATATCTGCCTTGCTATCACCGCCGAGTACGATTTATTAACCCGCGCATCCGGCACCGCCCTGGAAGAAGTGCTGCTTGATATGTATGTGCTGAAAATCCTAAACCCAAGTGTTGAAAAATGATAAAAAATGGCTTATACTCAAAAAAGCAGGTCCGCTAAGGAGGCGGTAATTATGAAAAAGTATTTATTTTTTGTTATTTTATTGATTTTTGCTATTTACGGCATATTTTCTCAAATCAGAACTGTTGAAGATTTAATTTCCATTTCATTTGAAGGGCAAAATATGATCGTAAAAAACAATTCTCCGGAATATGCCATTACCAATTTTTCAATTGGAATAGTCTTGATAGATACGTTTACAAATAACTCGTATGAATGCGGCGGGCCGGAAGACAGGTATTCAATTGATCCGGGGGATATCGTATCAATTCCCATGTTAGAATTCTCATATTTACCGCTGGGATTTGAACAATATAATACCCCCATGGTTTTTTGGGGAGGAACTCTGGGTATACGGACAATACGAAGCGCTGCCGGATCCAATATTATAATGATTCCTTTTCAATGGCCGGCCCATAAAATCAATCATGTGATTGATGAAATTAATACAGCAGAGAGATAGGGAACAGGAAACTGTCGCCGGAGAGGCGCTCCTCTTTATAAAAGCCATGATCAGAGTTTATTACCCAGCAGCGCCCAGAGTTTTCCCGACACATTAAATTGATTTTCATTTGTGCGGACAACGGCAATGCCTTCGTCTTTGGCGGCTTCGAGCATGTCGTCCGGCAGGGGGCGCGAATTACAGATAATGATGACCGATATGTTGACCAAGGTGGCAACTGCTACAGTGTTTTTGTGCGCCTGAATGGTGATAAGGGCGCCGCCGTCTTTTGCGTAGGCCATAACATCTGACAGCAGATCGGAGGTATAAGCCCCGGTTAATTCATCATCGTCAAATTCATCCTGGCAGATTTCCGCGCCCAGGGCAGCGGCAATTTCACGTATTGTCATAAGCGGATCCTACTCATCCTTTGAAGAATTGATATACACCACCGAACGCACGGTGGTGCCGACTCCTACTTCTGAATTGATTGAAAATTCATCTGAATTACGCTTTGTGTTGGCAAGACCCATACCGGCACCCCAACCCATTGAGCGGACATAATCATTTGCCGTTGACCAACCTTCCTGTAAAGCCTGGTTCACATCAGCAATGCCGGGTCCGGTGTCGGTAACAGTGATTATTACCTTGTCCGGCTGTATGCTGCAATGGAGGCTGCCTCCATCAGAATGAACCACGATGTTAATCTCCAACTCATAACTTGCAACGGCAACCCGGCGGATAATTTTTGCATCGATATTCCGCTGCTTTAGGGCTTTTTTGATTTCCGTAGAAGCCCGGCCGGCTTGTTCAAAATCATAATGTGCAACAGTGAATGCCATTTCCGAAGATACTGACGAAATGCCGTCTGATTCTTTTTTGTTCATTTTTTCGAGCCTTAGCACTTCCCGGTTCATCTCCACCAGGAGTGAACGGATAACATCCATCGAGCTGAGAATACCTACCAACTCCCGGTTTTTATTAAGTACAGGGAAGCGACCATAATTATATTTATTAAGATAGGAAATGGCAAACGACAGCGGCATATCATCCTGCAGAACAATAATATCGCGCGTCATACACTCTTCAGCAGTACTTTCGATAAGTCCCTGGTCAAGAGCGGTGATTATATCATGAATTGAAACCATGCCCACAAGTTTTTGCCCTTCCACAATGGGGATACCTGTAATGCGGTTCTCCCGCATGATTGCCTGGATACGCCGCATGGTCTGATCTTTCTTTCCGGAAATAACCGCTGTCACCATGACATCTTTTATTTTCAGCTGATAGATTAATTCCAAAACTACAGTGGGGGAATCATCGGTATTTATTGGAATATCATTATTTTGATTATCAGGGGGAATGGTATTTTCGGAACTCATAAAAAACCACCAATTTTACAGGACGTATTTTTCGATGACTTCGGCAACGCCGTCATCGTCATTTGTTTTTTGAATGACCAGGTCAGCTATAAGCCTAATCCGTGTATCACTATTGGCCAGTGCAACACCCGTACCGGCCCAGAGGATCATGGCCTCATCGTTCATCGAGTCTCCAATGGCAAGCACTTCTTCCTGTTTAACCCCCAAATAACCCGCAACCTTGGCCAGCGCGGTTCCCTTGTTTGTATCCGGAGGCAGCACTTCCAAAAAATACGGCTTGCTGGTAAAAATGGTAAGTGTGTCGCCAAGATAAACGCGAAGCAGTTGTTCCAGGTGGGGAAGTATTAATGGATCACCGGGAAAAAGCAGCTTGTGACAGCCGCCACCCACCATAGCACGGAAATTTTCCACCACTACCTGGCGCAATCCGGTCAGTTTCTGATCATAGCTGGTGTACTCATTGTGCTTTGAAACATACATTACATCATCTTCATAGATCTGTACCGCAAATCCTTCGGCATCGGCCAGATCGAAAGCCGTAAGCGCACTTTTTCCATCAAGCCGGATTTCACTGACAATTCTGCCTGTAGCAGTTTCCTGAATGATTGTACCGTTATTGCATATTAGATATCCGTTTTGTCGGTTTAAACCCAGTAATTTGGCAAAATGCTCCATCGCAGCAGGAACCCTTCCGGAAGCCAATACCACTGTCACCCCGGCAGCCACTGTCTTTTTAATGACATTTTTTGTCCGATATGAAATGGTCAGATCCGACCTCAGGAGAGTATCATCCAAATCAAGGGCCAGCAAGCGCACGGCACTCATTTTTTCATCATAACTCCAATTTGCCGATAATTCAAGAGGGTGATCAACAAACCTTCAGAAATTTCCCGGCAAACCCTGTTCACTGTTCACCGCAAATTGGTACCATGCAATTATGAGAGCAACAAGAGCAATAATACATATTGATACTTTTCTGGAGAACTTTCGCGTTGTACAGGAATTAATAGGACCGGAACGGGTTATTTGTGTGCCGGTAAAAGCCGACGCTTACGGGCATGGCGCCGCAGCAATTGCCCGGGCAAGCCTTGACGCTGGGGCTGCTTTTTTGGGTGTTGCCGATGTGCAGGAAGGAGCAGCATTGCGAAATGAAGGTATTGATGCTCCAATCCTGCTTTTTTCCCAGCCTTTGCCTGCCGAAATCCCCGAAATTATCACAAACCGTGTGTGTCCCTTTGTTTCGGACGGCGAATTCATCTCATTGCTGGGGCAGGCAGCCGAAAAAGCGCACATAAGGCTCCCTGTTCACCTGAAAATTGACAGCGGCATGAGCCGGTTGGGATGTACGCCGGAGGAAGCCCCTACTTTGGCACAGCAAATTGCCGCCTGCACTGCCCTGGAATACGCCGGAACAGCTACCCATTTAGCCTCAGCCGATTCTGCCGCCCCTGACGACCGCAGCTATACAGAACAGCAAATTGCCAATTTCAGCAAAGCGCTGGATGCTATCCGGGCGGAGGGCCTGCATACCGGCATTATTCACGCTGCCAATTCCGGCGCAGTGCTGCTTCATCCTGCGGCATTGTTTGACATGGTACGCCCGGGGATCTTGTTGTACGGCTATATTGCCAGTGAAGCCCGTCCAGCAGCGCTTCCCCTGCGCATAAAGCCGGTTATGGAACTGAGAACCAATGTTGTACTCATTAAGCAGATTAAGCAAGGCACAGCGGTTTCTTATGGCAGAACCTGGACAGCCTCGCATGATACTGAAATTGCCGTACTGCCTGTTGGTTACGCTGACGGCCTACCCCGCATTGCCGGTAACAGGTGGCAAGTGTTAATCAACGGCACAAGCTATCCGCTGACAGGCCGTGTCTGCATGGATCATTGCATGGTTGAGCTTGGCTTTGCTTCAGGGGTTCGCCGCTGGGACGAGACGGTTATTTTCGGCGGCCCTGCTCCCGACGCTGCAGCCCTTGCCGAATTGGCAGGCACCATTCCTTATGAAATAACGTGCAATGTCAACAAGCGTGTGCCGAGGGTGTTCGTTACTTCTTAGGCACCTGCCTGGTACCAACGGATAAAAGCACGAGAGTCATCCCTGCCAGTACCAACAGCAGGGGCCACCAGTTCCTGACAAACCGGGCAAGGGTGAAGGGTACCAGATTCAGAGAGAAAATTAACAGCACCACTCCCAGAATAATAAAGGTAA
Organism: Treponema sp.; assembly: GCA_009777735.1. Classification (GTDB taxonomy): domain Bacteria; phylum Spirochaetota; class Spirochaetia; order Treponematales; family Breznakiellaceae; genus WQXQ01. The sequence goes on along the minus strand of WRLF01000011.1, from coordinate 31,508 downwards.
TTGACGGGACAAAATAATTGATTTTTACTTTCCGGTAACGATGCCATCCAGCAGTCAGAAGTGCAATGCCTGCAAACAGAGAAAGCAGGGGCCATATCTGGGATAACGCGAAAGGGATGAAATTAAACATGGTATAGAGGAAAAGGAACACCCCTGTCTGAAAAAAAAGCATGGCAAAAAACATGTACAGGGAACGCCGGTTGAGCTTCGTGGCTAAAACAGCGCAGCTTATACCAAGAAATATCATTAACAGAGAGGAAATTATTACTATTCGTGAAATATTACTCTGAAGAGGCCTGATAAGAAAAGTGCTTCCAAGAATCATCAGCATACAACCGATAATAAAAACAAACCGCGCGGCGCCCCGGCGGGTAACAAAATGTTTCATATAGTGTAGTATAAATACAAAGAAAAAATATAACAATGGTTAAAAAACGAGGAGTTAAGAATGAGAAAAAAAATGGGGACCGGAGATAGGGGATTGGGGATAAAAAATAACAGCACAGCACTGGTTGTGCTTCTGTGTATTTTATTGTATTCCGGAATGGCAGGCAGGCTGGGAGCCCAAACAGCGCAAAATCCGGGAGATGCAGTGATATTACTGACTGCCACACAGGGAGATGAACGTCCGTTGCGGGGTCAGAGTGCGGGTTCTGTACCTGCACTTACAACTCACAGTTCACTGGCTGCTACTCATTACTCATTGCTCACCCCGGAAGCCCTTGAGCATCCCCTAACACAAAGATATATCGAGGATTATACAAGGCCTGGTAACATCAGATGGCTCAATACAGTTATCAGAACAGGGAGTGTCTATATTCCGTTCATAAGAGATGAGATTGCAAGGCATGGCTTACCGCCGGAGTTAATTTACCTGCCCTTTATTGAATCCAGCTTTATGAGTACAGCACGCAGCAGGGTAGGCGCGGTTGGAATATGGCAGTTTATGCTGAACAGTATTCCGCATGACATGCAGGTTAACGAAATGATTGATGAGCGGCAGGATTTTCGTAAATCAACGGTTGCCGCGCTCAGAAAACTGGCCGGTGAATACCGCATTTTTGGAGACTGGCACCTGACACTGGCTGCTTACAATTGCGGAGTTGGCAGGGTACGCCGAGCCCTGGAACGTACGGAAACCGATGACTACTGGACACTGGTTGAAATGAGAGAACTGCCAAACGAAACAATACAATATGTACCGAAATTTCTTGCAGTATCTTACATCCTTTCAAATCCCCGGAAATACGGTATTGACTGGTGGCCGGATACATTTGAATGGACGGTAATAAAACCGGAAAGACAGGTGTCGCTGACTCTGCTCGCTGCGGAAACAGGGACAGACAGGGAAATACTTCATCGTTTGAACCGGGAACTGCTTTATGGAATAACTCCTCCGGACAGGGATTACGAGCTTGTTGTTCCCCTTTCCAAAGCCCAGGCGATTACCGATGTTTTGGAAAGAAGTGATACAAGGCTGCTCCTGTACTACCGTTATCAAATCAAATACGGCGATACCCTGTCCGCATTGTCCCGTCATTACGGTATTTCCATTAATCTCATTGAACAGCACAATCCCGGTATAACATCCCGTTTTCTGCGAATAGGCGAAACCATCGTTATTCCTGCCTTACGGGAAGTAAGCCCCTATACCGGCGGATCTTCGGCAGCATCTGCACCGTCCTCAGCCTCTTCCCCAGTACCGCAGTCTGTGCCATCAGTACGCGTGAATTTTGGCGGAACCCATATTGTTGAACAAGGCGATACTTTATGGTCGCTTGCAAGGCGTTATGGCGTTGATCCCCAGATTCTTGCCACAGAAAATGGCATGACATTAAATCAAATTCTATCCATTGGAAGAGTCCTCAGAGTGCCGATAATAGAGTAGGAGTAGAGATGGGTAAGTTTTTTACATTATGGGGTTTTCTGCTGTTTTTCGCTATACCAGCATTTAGCCAGGAGCAAATTGGCATTAGCGGCATGGTTGAGTGGGACAAAATGGAGATTCAAGCGACAGTTTCCCTGAATTTAGCATCTGCCGGACTTAGTCTGCCAGCCGGAAGGACGCAGGGAGAAGCATTGATTAATTCCGAATACATCAGGCTGATACGACCCAGTATATTAAATTTACAGATGGATTCTTCTTCGGTAATTGGAGATCATCTTGAACGCGGGGAAGGGACACTTATGGAAGTAGAACACCTTGCCCTGCAGGCCCGATCGGTGCCGCCTGCTCTATCTACTGACTTACGCAGTCTTTCGGCATCTTATTTCCTTGATTTAACCGGTGTTGCAGCTGCCCATATCCACCACGAACGTCCGATAGAAATCCTACGGACGCTTTCACCTGTTCCCGCACCTGTTTATACGGGCATTATCATTATTGCGTATGAAAATCTTCCGGTACATGGTACAAGAAATTCCGCTCTTCCCCGGCCCTGCCTGTTCCCCAAAATATGGGATACGGACATGAATTTGATTTTTGAGCGGAACATGCTCAATCCCAGAGCCGGCGCAATGGTACGTTATTTTCCTCAGCAGTCTATTTTTGCTACAGGCCCGTCGGGACTATCTCCGGAAATCGCCGCCATTGTCGGCAACCGCCCCTTGCGCATTCATGCCTACGGGATTTTCGGCATCAGCCCCACCGATCCAATCATAAACCGGGACGATGCACTGCTTATAATATCATCGGAAGAAAACCGCAGTCTGTTGCGTGAAGGCAAAGTCGCCATTATTCTTGATAATTCGGTTTTGAGAGAAGCGATCGTTCCCGGTTATTGAGAGATAACGCAAGGTATAGACAAGAGCATTGTAATTGATTTATACTACACATGCTATGAATCTAGGAAAGGATTAACAACAGAAAAAAACCGCAGATGCCCTCATCGGGCAATAGCGCAGCTGGTCTAGCGTACAAGTCTGGGGGACTTGGGGTCCCCGGTTCAAATCCGGGTTGCCCGATTGGTGTATTTGCGGTTTTTTCCAATAAATTCTTTTCAAAATCTTAATATCACATTATAGAATCCAGCCGATTATTTTTATCTTTTAAGTATGCACACACAGAAATGCTGTGTCAGGAGAAAAATATGAAAATCGGTTTTAAGCTTACAGTTGTAATGGTTATTCTCAGTTTGCTCATCATCGGAACAATCGGTATTACCCTGCTCATCAAAGCTCAGGTCAATATAACCGCTCTTGCCCATGATAAAGCCGTTACCGTTGCCCAGGATTATGCCGGAGAGGTAGAAACATTATTTGCATCTTACTGGTACACTGCACAGGCCGCTGCCCGCATAATGGAACAGTATGAGCACATGAGTGTGCAAAACCGGCGTCCTGTCCTCAGCGGGGTGATTAAGGGAATTGTGGAAACAAATCCGGGAATTACCGGCATCTGGTGTATTTGGGAACCGTATATCATTGACGATGATGAGGATCGTTTTGCCATTTACTTGCACCGTTCGGGAAATGATATACAAATGGAAACGGTTAGTGACTTAAATTATTATCACCATGTAAAACAAAGTGAAACAGGAGCTGTATTCAATCCTTATTATAAAAATGTTGCCGGAAACCAGATGCTGCTGACAAGCATCACAGCTTCAATATACAGTAACAATCGGATTGTTGGGGTAGTGGGTATTGATATTCCTGTGCAGGCGATTCAGGAAATGTCACAGGGACATAAACCATTAGGAAACGGCTTAACCGGGGTGTTCAGCAACAATGGCGCTATTGCCGGTCACTTTGATCCTGGCCGTCTGGGAACGCTCATGCAGGAAACAGAGCGGGATATGGCCGGGCCGTATCTTAATGAAATGGTTAATGCAGTTAAAACCGGCAGGCAGCTCTATTATACTAATTTTATTCAGGGCGCCGGAGCGGATTTTAACATTTATATATCTCCCATCACTATTGGTAACACTGACACTCCCTGGAGTTATGCGATTGCGGTACCTTTAAAGACCGTTATGGAGTCGGTACATTCGATGCAATTTATTACGATTGTAATCAGTGTCATCATTTTACTTTTGGTAATTCCTGCAGCGTACTTTCTGTCACGATCTTTAAGTAAACCAATTATACATGTAGCACACACATTGAAAGATATTGCCGAGGGTGAAGGAGATCTGACCCGCAGTATCGCCGTTACATCAAAAGATGAAATCGGCGATCTTGCACATTATTTCAATCAGACTCTGGGGAAAATAAAAAATCTTGTCATCAGCATCAAAGAAGAAACAGAAGCATTATCCGGAATGGGTAATGATCTTGCCGCTAACATGAGTGAGACTTCTTCGGCAGTTAATGAAATTACTTCAAATGTCCAGAGCATCAAAGACCGGGTCTTAAACCAGAGCGCCAGTGTGAGCGAAACCCATGCGACTATGGAACAGATGGTGATGAATATTAATAAACTCAACGGGCTTGTTGATACCCAAAGCAGCAATATCACCCAGGTATCATCAAGTATTGAACAAATGGTAGCGAATGTGAGATCGGTTACCGCGACATTGGTGAAAAACAGCGCCAATGTTAAAGCGCTAAGAGAAGCCGCCGAAGTGGGACGTGACGGTTTGTTTAGAGTTGCCGAAGACATTCAGGAAATCGCACAGGAATCTGAGGGGCTGCTGGAAATCAATTCAGTAATGGAAGATATTGCCAGCCAAACAAATCTGCTTTCGATGAACGCAGCGATAGAGGCGGCTCATGCCGGAGAATCAGGCAAAGGGTTTGCCGTTGTTGCCGGAGAGATTCGCAAACTTGCCGAAAGCTCCGGCGAGCAGTCAAAGACAATTGGTCAGGTTCTGAGAAAAATCAAGGGATCGATTGATAACATAACAAAATCAACAGAAAACGTGTTGAATAAATTCATGGCTATTGACTCAGGTGTCAAGATCGTTGCAGAACAGGAAGATACTATCCGAATTGCAATGGAAGAACAGGGGATTGGCAGCATGCAGATACTGGAATGTGTCGGCATTGTAAACGATATCACCCGTCAGGTAAATGCCGGATCACGTGAAATGTTTGAAGGCTCACAGGAAGTTATCAGGGAAAGCGGAAATTTGGAAAAAGTGACCCAGGAAATTACCCTGGGCATTAACGAGACGGCATCCGGCGCCGAACACATCAATGCGGCAGTACACCATATTCATGATTTAAGCGCCAGAAACCATGAAGGTATTGAGCGCTTAATCAGGGAAGTTTCGCGGTTTAAGGTTTAGGCTTTTTTCTCTGCTGCCGGAGGCGCTGCAGGTCCCGGTGCTGGTGCAGCTGCGGCAACGGTGGCTGTCGCGGCTGCTTCGGCTTTGGCAAATTTCACCAGAGCAACAACCTGGTCTGCGGCAGAAATAAGCCGCACGCCTTCCGCGAGGTGTATGTCCCGTACATGGAAAGCCTGATTAACTTTGAGGCCGGAAATATCGACTTCGATGCGTTCCGGCAGGTCTTTGGGCAGGCATTCAACTTCTATTTCATGCAACGGGTTTTCCATGATACCGCCATCGCGGACACCAATCGGCTGCCCTTTGATTAGAAGGGAAACTTTTGCCCGTAGGACTACGCCGCTTTCGACTTCATAGAAATCAACATGGAGGATTTTCCCGTCTATTATATTCCGTTGTGTGTCCTTGACGAATGCATCAAAAAACTTATCTTCAACATTAACCTTGACAATGGTACTTTCGGATATGTTTTTAATACTGCGGGAAAATTCCAATGCATCCAGATCAAGTGAAATTGCCTTTCCGCTTCTTCCATACAACACTGCCGGAATACGGCCGTTCCGCCTGATTCTGCGGGACTCTGCCGAACCTGATTTCTGCCTGTTTCTTGCCGATAAAACTACTTTGCTCATGTTTCTACCTCATAAAAATTTGACTGCAATCTGTGCAGACAATATCGTAGCTGGGACGACAGGATTTGAACCTGTGAATGCCGGACCCAAAACCCGGAGGCTTACCGCTTGCCGACGTCCCATTCAGGCTATTATTTTACCATAAACCGGGAAACAATGACAATACACCGGCCATAATCTGATTTATCACTGTGACAGGTAATAAACCGATAAATCAGGGTTTGACTGAAGATGCCCGGCGCAGCCGGTCATTTATGGCGATGCCAAGGCCGTGTTCGGGCGCGAACTGCGCGTATATTTGCCTGACATCAAACTTTTCCATATCATGCAGGGTTTCAAACAGCTTTGCCGCAGCTTCGCGCAGATCCCCTGTATTGGAAAGCACTGCCAGTGGGAAAGCATTATTATCAGGCAGCCGGCCGGCAAGCCACGTGTCACGGGAATCACCGTCAAAAAAGAGGATCGCTTTTGTTTTATCACCGGGAATGCTTGACAGGGTGCGGCGATCAAACACCGTAAGGGGTATTTTGGGGGCATAGTGGCTTGGCAGCATTCCCGGAGAAAGAACCTTGTCAACAGAACCGGAAGAAACTTCACCAATAATCGCTTCAATCGATTCTTTTGACGTGCCGCCGGGACGAAGGACACGGGGCTGCCCTTGGCAAATATCCAGTACAGTTGATTCCAAACCAATATGCGTTGAACCGCCGTCAAGAATAATATCAACATTTTCGCCCAGTGCATCCGCAACATGGCGCGCCGTCGTAGGGCTAAGATAACCAAATGGATTGGCGCTCGGAGCGGCAATTGCACCGGAAGAAAGTTCTATCAACCGCTGCGCTGCATCGTGCGCGGGATAGCGCACAGCCACAGTTTGTAAACCACCGGTGGCAAGACCTGGTACAGCTTTTTGCTTAGGCAGAATCACCGTGAGCGGTCCCGGCCAAAACTCACCGGTAACCTTGTCAAGTATTTTTCGTTCAGCAGTATTCAGGACGGAAAGGTCGCCGATTATTTCAAGTGTATCCATGGCGGCAATATGGATAATCAACGGGTCAAAGCGGGGACGTTTCTTTGTTTCAAAAATTTTCGCCAGGGCGGAAGGGTTAAAAGCATCGCCGCCAAGGCCGTAAACTGTTTCGGTGGGGAATGCGACAAGCCCGCCCCGGAGTAAAACATCAGCTGCCTGCCGTAAGGTTTCATCGGTAATGGGTAACTGGGGCATGGGATTAGTATACAAGGTACAAGGTAAAAGGCAAGTAGGAGTTAGGGGGTAGGGACTGGGGGAACTCCAGTATTTCTCACCGTTCAGGAAGATTCTTTTGCCGCAAACCTTCATTTGTAGGGCTGATAATCTGCTTTATTAAGCGTTACATCATTTGATTGCCCGGAATCGGTATATGTAACACCATCACCAACAGCTGCTATATTTGCAATAAGTGAATTTGCCATTACTTCTGTTTCAGAACCGGTTTCCGGCATTAACCAAATTGTGAATGATGTTTCTCCGGTAAATGTAACAAATCCGTTGCCTCTGTCTGTGATCCCATTAACTGCTGAAGAACTATTTGTTGTTACTCCCGTGTGACTTGTAACAGTACTTGTAGCTGTATTTACAATTCTGTTCCCCGAACCACACCCCGGACTTGTTGTGTGTATTATATACCCCCTTGCATTATCAACTGCATTCCAAGTTACGGTCATCAGACGACCGGTTACAGAAATACTCAAATTATCGGGAGTGACAAGCTGAACCGGATGTGTCTGTGTTTCTTTTCCTGTTTTACTACGGGTACATCCGACAAGGCCAATACTTAATCCAAAACAAATCAAAAAAACTATTAAAATGACATATTTTTTCATTATATACCTCCTGTTTGTATAATGTAACTATAATTAATTAAAAATTTGAATATTTTGTCAATATGTATACTCCTTAAAATTTTACTAGAAAAATTACATGTATATGTAGCTTAACAGGAGTTATGCGAAATGGCGGCTAAATTGATGTGAAAATATAATTAAGTTTGAGGCTTGACAGAATATGAAATAATGTAAATAATGAATTAAAATTAGGTTTGGAGGTAAAATATGTCTCGTATTATTTTATTATTCATGGCTATTTCCTTATTTCTAACATCATGTTCTAATAGAGAAGAGATTCCAGAATCAGTATTTTGGATAAATGGCACTCATGCTGTCTTGACAAAAGCCAATGGAGCCGATATAAACCGGTTCGGAACATTAGCACGTAATAGCACAAACAGAACAAGAGTAAGAAATACACTTGATAGTTCATGGGGTATAACGACTAAAGAAGATTTGGATTATATGATAGATTCCCTTGTTATAGGCAGGCATAACCAACAGTTTCTGGAAGAAGCCGAAGAATACGGTATAACACGTATGAACAGGGAACAATTTGAAACCGAACTGAGTAACGTCGACAGCAGGGAAGCTATTATGTATTTTCAAAATATGTATAATGCGTATCATGGATTTAGAGATAAAGCCATTATGGGCTGGGATTTAAGCAGGGCGACCCAATTATGCGCGTTTGGATATATTGCCGAATTTTATACATATGACGAGGCGGTAGATAAAGCGCTTGCCATTGGTCGAATAATCCAAAGCACTTTTACTACATGGGATACTTTTTATACAAGCTATTTCTTTGGATATGCATATTGGAGCGAAGATGATCTTGAAGATCCAAATTCTAATTATTCGCAGCGAGTTAGAATATTCTATAATCTAAAAGAAGATCCAAAAAGTCCACTTAATTTGGCCTGGAATTTGGAGTTGATTAGAGAATAAATATTTGTCTATAATATTGGATTGTTTAATCCAATAAAAAATTTATGCGATACCTCTTGCCGGGAATCCTAACTATTTCTCTTTACCTTTTACCATAACTCCAGCCACCCAAGCTCCGCTCTTGACATCTTTTTCTTTACTTAATACCGCCTCAACGAATGTACCGGAAGGGTTCTTTTCGATTGCCATTTTTTCTCCTGTTAGCAAAACAAGGCCATGTTTTGAACAACAATAACGCCCGTACCGGTTTGGCGGTAACTGGAATGCATCGGAGATTACCCGCACAGTTGATAGTGACGGGTTTTCGACAGGAGAAATTTGTTCTGCCGAATTTGGCCCGGCATACAAAAAACTCACTACTGCGCGTTCTTTGGGTAACCCTGCTGCCAGAGACAGCCGGTGCAGGGCAGATGGAGCATCGTCCGTATCAAAAGCAAAATGGCACCAGCGGTTTTTGCCGGATTTTGACATACCTCCGGGGAATGGGCAATCGTTATTATGAGAGCAGGGAGCAATCGATTTATACCCGTTCTCCATAAATTCGTTTCGCAGCAGGGTGATGAATTCCCCGCAGCGGGGGAAACCGGGTTCGACCACAAGAAACGCTGTCCCGGCAGAACCGCAGTCATTAAGCAGCCGCGCTGTGTTTCGTACATTACGCCTGATTGTGTCAGAAGTACAGCGGGAAACATCACCGTACATTTCATTGTACACATTTACCGCACAGACAAGCGCCGCAGGCTTTGTTTTTGCAACAGCAAGGTCGCTTTTAATTGTGTGAATTTTCCACAAGCACTGATCACCGGCCAGTGCGGCAAATAATTTTTTCCCCGCATCAAGCGCCGGACCGCTGCGATCAATACACAGAAACTCAAGCGGCAGGGAGCGCAAATCGGGGCGGCTGATCCACAATGCGGCGGCAAATGTAAGCGGCCCGCAGCCAAGATCTGTTACCCGGTCATTCGCAGTGAGGTGTATATCCAGGCCGGGCAGCATACGGCACAGACGGTACATGTTCCACGGCAGAAAAAAACGTATGTACGCCGAAAGCAGAGCCGGCCGTCCCATGTAGGAAAGCCCCCGTTCGCCCCTGCCCGATGTCAGCAGACGTGAAAGTTCCGCCACATCTTTCGGCAGCGTTGATCGAAAACGTCCGGGCAGGGGAAAAGTTTTGTCGATAAGTTCGGGTATACCTTCAAGCAGGCTGCGGGTCTGCGGCTGCAGAGGCTGAAAAAGATTCACTATGTGCATCCTATCTTATTAATTCGCTAGCCATGCCGTTTCCCTGAGGATCGGATTTCAATGCTTACAGGAATGCAGGAAAATCCCAAATCTTTACGAATCCTGTTCCTCAGGTAGGAAACATAAGTCTCGCTGACTGCATGGGTGCGTGAGGTGAAAAAAATGAACTGTACCGGGTTTGCCGATTTTTGGACAGCGTACTTTACATTGAAACGGGTACGCGGTCCTGACGGCGGAGGAGTTTCTGTAAGCCATTGTTTGAGGGCCTGGTTGAGGCGGCCTGTTTCTATTTGGGTGTTAAGCTGTGCATACATGGTTACTGCAGTGGAAAGAAGTTTGTCCATGCCGGTTCCTTCCTGTGCGCTGACAGGAATAATGGGAGCATATTCCATTTGACCGAATAAAAAATGAATCCTGTCTCGTGCCGCTTCGAATGTGTTTTTTATTTTTGGCATGGAATCCCATTTGTTCAGGGCCATGATAATCCCACGGCCTTTATCGTGAGCAAGAGCAGCGATCTTTTTATCTTGATCGGAAAGCCCTTCCTGTGCATCTATAAGCAATATTACAATGTCGGCTTCATTTATGGTTTTAATGGCGCGGTTCACCGAGTAATATTCGATATTATCAGTCACCCTCGTTTTGCGGCGGATGCCTGCGGTGTCGAGAATAACAAAGTCATGAGGTTTCCCTCCGGACTTCCAGCTGAATGTTCCTTCCACAACGTCACGGGTTGTGCCGGGGATATCGCTGACAATGGATGCGCTGGATGCGGTGAGTCGGTTTGACAGTGTAGACTTGCCGGTATTTGGTTTTCCCAGGATGGTGAGGCGGATAGGCCGCTTTTCATAATCCGTTTCCTCCACTCCGGAAAAGTCGAGACGGTTGATAATTTCTTCGGCAAGGTCGCCTACATTATCCCCATGCTCGGCGGATATCATAAAAACCTTGTCAAAGCCGTATGACAGCAAATTCCATGAATCGGCTTCCCGTCTGCCGCCTTCGGTTTTGTTAACTGCAATGATCAGCTGCTGCCGAAAAGGGCGCAGCAGTTCAATAAATTCTTCGTCTTCGCTCGTTATCTCACCGGCTTCCAGCAAGAGAACAATGAGACTGGCTTCTTTTACAGCGGCAAGCGTTTTATCTACAACCAGATCGTCAATGGCATTGCTGTTTTTCGCTTTACGGTTTACAGCTAACGAACGATCCAGTTTGAATCCGGCAGTGTCTACCAGCCTGACAGGTTTTCCGTTGATGAAGCCGTCAGTATGAACCGGATCGCGGGTAACGCCCGGCGTGGGATCGGTGATGGTTCTGCGTTTACGCAGCAGGCGGTTGTACAGGGTACTCTTGCCGACATTGGGGCGGCCAACAAGAACAACAACGGGGAGATTGTGATATTTTTTTTCGTTATTAAATTCCATGCTGCAGCGCCCATTCATCCGCCGCAGCCCGGACTTCCGCAATAGAACGGCCCTGCAGAGCTTGTACCGCCAGAGCTTTGCATGATTCAAGGCTGACACTGCGGATAATTTCCTTTATTCGGGGGATGGAAGGAGCAGCCATGCTCAATTCATCAAGACCGAGACCAAGCAATATACCTGTTACTTCGGGGTCTGAAGCAAGCTCGCCGCAGACTGCCGCTTTGATTCCCTTTGCATGAGCGGCATCAATAGTCTGCTTGAGAAAACGCAGCACTGCCGGATGCAGGGCATCACCCAAATAGCTGACTTTTTCGTTGCCGCGGTCTACAGCAAGACTGTATTGAATAAGGTCATTTGTCCCAATAGAAAAAAAATCTGATTTTTCCGCAAGTATATCAGCGGTTATTGCAGCGGAAGGAATCTCTATCATCGCTCCCACTTCGACAGAATCGCTCCAGGGTTGTTTCTTTTTTTTACATTCGGCCCGGGCTTCATCCAGCAGGGCGAGTGCCTGTTCCATTTCTTCAATGCCGCTGATCAACGGGAACATAATCCGCATGGTGCCATGAACGCTTGCCCTCAGCATTGCGCGTAACTGGACTTTGAATAAGCCGGGATTGGCAAGCGACAGGCGTATTGCCCGCCATCCCAGCAGGGGATTTTTTTCATTTACCGTCAGTAATTCCGGTGCTATTTTGTCACCGCCAACATCAATGGTTCTGATGGTAACAGAGTGTTTTCCCATCGCTTTAAGCACGTGGCTGTATGCATGATATTGCGTTTCTTCTTCGGCGGCTTTTCCCGGAGTTATATAGAGAAATTCCGACCGATACAAACCAATACCTTCCGCGCCGTATTGTTTAAGGCTTGCGGCTTCTTCGAGGAACCCGATATTCGCCTTGAGCGCTACCCGGTAACCGTCCGTTGTCTGGGCGGGGAGTTCCCGCAGTGAATTGAGGCGTTTTATCTGCTTTTGCTGTTCTTTCTCGTCTGTTTTATATTGAGTCAGGGATTGTTTATCGGGGTTGACCGTTATGTTTCCCGATGTACCGTTCAATGCCAGCATTTCTCCGTCATTGATCTGTTTGGAAAAATCGGAAAGTCCCATAACGGCGGGGATATTAAAAGCCCGTGCAAGAATAGCTGTGTGGCAGGTACTGCTCCCTTCATCAAGCGCTATACCCTTAACCCGGGACTTGTTCATAGTCAGCATATCTGAAGGCATAAGATCATGCGCTGCTAAAATAATATCTTTATCCAGTTCGGCAAGTGCAGTCCGGCTGCACGTAATGCCCAGTAGATTGCATATTATCCTCCGTGATATATCGGCGATATCCACTGCTCTTTCACGGAAAACCGGATCCGGCGATTGCATAAGTTTATGACTGATTTCCCGTGATACATCCCAGACTATCCATTCAACATTCAGAAGATTTGTATCAAGCAGATTTTTGATTTGATCATGAAAATCGGTATCTTCCAGCAGGAAGAGGTGAGCTTGAAAAATATCGGCATGTTCCCGGCTTACCTCCTGTTGAGCCCGTTTATGGAGCGCACTCACTTCCTCTGCCGCCCTGGTCACAGCCTGCTGCAGCCTGTCCCATTCTGCGGCTGCCATTGTTTTGTCAATGCGGAAACGGGGAATTTCAAATGTAGTCTCATCAACGTACACAAAGGCTTTTGCTATTGCGATACCTGCGGATGCCGGAATACCGATAAATGTCTTCATTATAATGGTAGGATAGTAAAAAACAGGGAGAAGGGCAAGCTGAGCTTTAAGAACCTGATTATATTATTGATAGCATTGTATTTATGTGATATAATTTGATATATGCCAAAAACACATAATTACACGCCCGGTTCCCTGATTTTCTGCAAGGGAGAAGAAGCAAACAGGGTTTTTATTCTTAAAAGCGGAAAAGTAAATCTTATCTATACAGACATTGAAACGAATGCCGATATGTGCGATGTGGTTCAACAAGGTGAATTTTTCGGGTTAAGATCCCTCATTGGGCACTTCCCTTACGAAGAAAACGCTGTCTCTCTCACTGATTCTGTTGTAATGGCGCTTACACTTCCGGAATTTGAATCGCTTGCAATGTCAAACGCAAGAATTACCCTGAAAATGCTGAAAGTCTTTTCCGGCCAATTACGGCGCATCCATGCATTTTTTACCAAATTGTCGGGAAAAGAGTTAACCAGTCCCGATGAAGAGTTGTTTAACATAGGAGAAAGGTGCTTTAAGCTAAAGCGCGGCGATCATGCAAAATATATATATAGCAGATATTTGGCATATTATCCGACGGGCAAAAAAGCTTCACTGGCTGCCAAAAGGCTCCAGTCACTAGGGAGATAACCATGGACTTTTCACAATTTGCCCGGTTTTCCCGGGTGTTCAGGAAGAATGAAATAATATTCTGTGAACATGAACCGGGAGACACTTTTTATCTCATTCAATCCGGAAGGGTAAAACTTCTGAAAAATATGGGCGATCAGGAGCGAACTCTGGATATTTTACAGCCGCCGGAAATTTTCGGAGAAATGGCGATACTGGATAACTCACCGCGTACCGCTTCCGCCATTGCCATGGAAAAAATGACGGCTCTTGAGTTTAATTCACAGAACTTTGAAATACTCATGCTCGGAAATCCGCAAATAGCCCTAAAACTGCTGCGGCTTATTTCCAAAAGGATATACGATTCAAAGCGGCGTTTCATGATTCTTTCCCTGCCCGATCCCCAGGCAAAAGTTGCCGATGTATTTTTGATGCTTGATGAGACCCTGACTGATGTTGACAAGACGAGTGATTCCCGCGAATTCCATACAACAATTGAAGATATCGCCCACTGGGGAGGAATGAGCATAGTTGAGGCCAGGGATGTACTCAATCTGCTTTCTGACCAAAACCGGATTAAAATTTTCTCAAACCGGATAGAGGTTAAAAATATTTTTGATTTTAACCGTTTTGTCACTTTACGGCGAAATCAAATTTTAAGAGCGGCGCGGACAAAATCCAGAAATTATCTTTAAAAGAACGCAGGAGATAATACATTGAAAACAAGATTATGGCAGATAATTCCGGGTATCGCCGTGCTGCTTTTCTTTTCATGTAATTTTTATCCGGAAAAAAATGATTTTGATTTGTCCGGAGGAAAACTCCCGCCGGGGCAATTTTGGGCGGAAAATATGTCAGGAACCGCCAGAAGCTGGTACAAGGTTGATGCAGAATTGCTTTGGGAAGGCGTTTTTTGCAGCATCTGGGCGGAAAAAGGAGCTGATATAAGTGCTGAAACAGCGGAAAAAATAGCTTTTGAGTATGATGAAAAAATTTACCCCGGAATGATAGAAGCATTTTCATTTGAGGAAGATATCCTCTTTAATGGGAAATCCATGAATATCATAGAATACACAGATTATTATTTAACCGGCGGAGACGGTAAACTGACCATACTTTTTTTGAATATTAATGACGGTTATGATCCGGAAAACGATCGTAACAGCTACATAGCCGGTTATTTTTGGGCAATAAACTTTTTTGAAAATATCCCAAGGGCATATTACAGGAACTCGAATGAATGTGCCATGCTCTATATAGATATAAAAATAGACGAGCCCGGGAGTAGCAAATCATACGAAACCATTGCCCATGAATTACAGCATTTGATGAACTTTGGTCACTCTCTTCACAATAGATCCACAGACCGTATTATTTTTTCAATGGATACCTGGATTGACGAAGGGCTTTCAGGAGCCGCCGAATGGGTCTATTCAAGAACATATAACGAAGGCCGGCTGGATTGGTATAACGATGACATAAGCGGACTGATAAGCCAGGGAAATAATTTTTTTGTGTGGGGCAACCGCACTGACGAAAGCGTTTATGCTGTTCTGGATGACTACGCTACAGTCTACCTTTTTTTCCAGTGGCTCAGAATTCAATCAGGTGGAGGCACCGGTATATATAAAAATATAATAACATCAGATAAAACAAATTATCGGGCGGTTTTGGATGCTTGGGTTATTTCGGATTGGGAATCGTTACTCAGATACTGGCTCGCTGCAAACTATATCAATGCGCCCGAAGGCCCTTATGGGTATCGGAGCCAGCTAACCCTGACAGATGCTAAAACCTTTCCCGGTCCTGCGCCGCTTTCCCTTTTCCCCGGGGAAGGAGTGTACAGCCTGACGAGCACGGTCAAAAATATTCCAACAACCGGCGGGCCAAATATTAAGTACGCATCGCTGAGTAAAAGCCCTCCTGACCGAGGGAATGTATCTACAACCGGACATATACTTTCAAACATTGCCCTATTAACATATAATATAAATACCGTTATTAGCGGCCCCCGGGAAACAGGTACATTAGCCAGCGTTGGCATGGAAACAATCCAAAACGCCGGAACGGCTTCCGGCGCAGTACGGTCGCTGATGATTCCGCTTTCCGGGCCTTACGCAATCAGTGCCGGAGACTTGCTCAGACAGAATGGGCATAACGATTCGGCTATAAGTATACCTACAATGGGTGAATGGAACCGGAGCAATGAGTAGACGTTTATTTTTCCTGCTGCTGCTGTTTTTTCTTGCCGCCGTTTTGCCTGCCAGGGGCAACAGGGAAAAAGAAACCGCAATCCGGGTAACCGGCACTGTACGGCTCGTCGGGAATGAACCGTTTGCCGAACTGATAATCCAGCGGGAAGAAGGACATTGGTATATCAATCCCGAGGATGAACATAAACTGCGAAACCTGCAGCACCGGACAGTTACTGTGGAAGGAATTGAAACGGTAGTCGAGTTACGGTTTGCCAGCGGCCGTCCAGCCGGAGAACGACGCACGTTAAAAAACATCAGAATACTCGGATGGAATTGAGTTCCGGCTTATTAAAAGACTCCCCCATCAAGCAATAGACGGACATCTGCCAGGGCTCTTTCGAATTCGGTTAATAATACATCGTCTGCAATTTTCTCTAAAATATCAATGGTTTTAGGATTCATCTGCTGACGGATGGATGTCCCGTTTAATTCATCCAAAATGTTGTTGATTGTTTCTAACTTTTGAGATTCCAAAGCTTTGGCAAGTCCGGTAAAGAGAGTCAGGGTTTTTTCGGAAAACCCGGTTTTTTGCTGTTCTTGAGCGGAGTCTTCCCATGCCTGAATTCCTTCGGTTAATGCTGATAAGCTTCCGGTAAAAACAGGCAGTTTTTCCTCAATAAGCGCCAAATCCCTTGCCTTGCCTGCCGCTTCCAATTCCGCTGCCTGCTTGGATACCTGCCCCGCCCCAATGGAAGCAGATGCGCTTTTTAAGGCATGAACCTGTGTAACGAAATCGGTCATTGATTCCCCGTTGGGAATGGTTTGCAGAAAAGTCAGCCGTTTTATTGCGTCTTTTTTATACATAGCCAGAATTTTATGGTAAAACTCTTTTTTACCACCGGTCATCGCAATACCTTTTGCCATATCAACGCCGGGGATGGTAAGGGAATGAGGATCGGGAGCTTGCCCATCACCTAAATTGTGGGATGCTGGGATTTTAGGTATCGGAGAGATGGTGTCTTCCGGCATTGTTTCTTGCTTTTTCTCCATTGTAATTTGATCCTTCCTGTCATATATCCACTGGTTTAAAACCTTGTCGAGTTCAATACCGTTAATGGGTTTTGAGACAAATCCGTCAAAACCTTTGGAATGGAACATCTCTACGTTTCCTGCCATGGCATTGGCCGTGAGAGCTATTATGGGGACCGGAGACCGGGAGTTTGTATTTTGGGTGTCGGAGTCGTCTATCCCCAATTCTTTTTCCCATGCACGGATAATACGGACTGCTTCAATGCCGTCCATTTCGGGCATTAAATGATCCATGAACACCAGGTCATATCTTCCTGCTTTTATTTTATTAATTGATTCCTGTCCCGAAGCGGCGACATCCACCTGGAGACCGTAGGGTTCAAGCAGCCCCTGCGCGACCAGAAGGTTTACCGGCATATCGTCAACTACCAGCACCTTGCCGTAGGGCATCCATGTACGATCGATTTGCTTCTTTTCTTCTTCCTCCACATATTGCAATTGCCGCAGTTTTACAGCCGTTTCGGTCCCTATACCCGACAGACTGCCTGCAGGAAGATTCTGTACAATGGTAACCGTAAAAACAGATCCTTTACCGTATTCGCTATCGACGGTTATCGAGCCTCTCATCATCTCAACGAGTTTTTTACTTATCTCAAGACCAAGACCTGTACCTTCGATTTTTCTGTTGGCTGTAATATCAAACTGGGTGTAGCCGGTGAAGAGTTTCGGAATATTCTCCTTGCGGATACCCATACCGGTGTCTGTAACAATAAAAGTTATAAGGCAAGAGCTAAAAGGCAAGAGGTTAGAAGCATCATGGTTGTTTTCTTTTACATTTTCAATTTTACTTTTTACCTCTAGTGTAACACTTCCTTCAGCGGTATATTTAATCGCGTTTGAAAGGATATTGTTTAAAATCTGCTTGATCCGAATTTCGTCGCCATAAAGCATCCGTGGAAAATTATCATCTATCTCCAGGTGAAATGTTATCGGTTTGGATCCTATCCTGACCTTGTTAAGGTTAATTGTCCCCCCGATTAGCGAAACGGTATCATACTCAACCGGAACAAGTTCAAAACCTCCGGATTCAATTTTTGAAATATCCAGAACATCGTTAATGATACCAAGCAGGGAAGTGCCTGACATGTATATCTGCTGGATGTTATTCCTGCTTTTATCGGATAAATCACCCTGGAGTTCTATCTCCGACAGACCAATTACCGCATTGAGAGGAGTGCGGATTTCGTGGCTCATGGTTGCAAGGAAATGGCTTTTTGTTTTATTTGCGAATTCGCTTTGCAGAGCTTTTTTACGGTAAGACAGAAGGGCCAGAATTCCCGAAAGAACCGATAAAAACAGGGAGGAAATCAGGAATATCTGCATGAACCTGATAAGGTTTTGCTGGGCTATTATTTTTTCATCACTTAAATCAACACCGGCGACGCAGTATATCGAACCGTCATTGTTAAAAACCGGGGCTAAACCGGATATGAGTCCGTCCCATGATGATGTATAGACTCCCAGATCGGTAGCCCACACATTTCCGGCTGTGATAAAAGGAACCGCTTCGGCAGTTGCGGGATCTTCATCAATATCAAAGAACATTTCCGGGGTGACCATGTACTCTTCGTCTTCATCATTATCGATAATATATTGAATTTGCTCTTCTCCGTAGAGCCGCCAATAGTATACGTACAGTACACTGTGGTCTACGGCAAATTTCTGTAATATGGCTCTGATTTCATTCCATTCGGGTCTTTCCATATCTTCTGCTGTATGAAACAAGTCCAGATCTTCAACGGTAAGAAGAACTGAAGCTGCCTGTGCCGCCGAAACCAGATGATCCTGGATGGCATCTACCATTGTATTTTCCATTAAATTTATTGAGAAAGATACAACTACCGCCAATCCCACCATGAGAGCAGTTGACATGAAAAACAGTAATGAAACTAAATGTAATTTACCGGAATTTTTCTTTTGTATTAGCTTCATGGTTGTACTCCTGCAATCATTGACTCTATACTATCAAGAATTTCTCCTGCTTTCTGGTATTCTGCCATTAATACATAGTCGGATATTTCTTCCAAAAGTTCCCGTAATTTTGAGTCTAATGATTTATTACTTAGTTCGTCAAGGATACGGTCAATTTCCAGGGAATTTTCGGAATGCAGCGCTGCAGCAAGTTCGTGAAAAATGTGCGGATTTCGATCATTTTCCAGTGAATTTTTAATATTTATTATCAACTCTGCAAGATTTTTAGCAAAAGCAGGTAAAGATTTTCCGATAAACGTCAAGTCTCCGGCTTTTCCTGCAGTTTCAAGTTCTGCTGCCTGCACCGACACTCCATCGGCGCCAATGGAGGCAGATGCGCTTTTCAATGCATGAATCTGGGTAACGAATAATGTCAAGGCATCTGCTGCCGGCACTGTTTGCAAGAGCGGCAGCCGTTGTTCAGCGTCATTGCAGAATAATGCCAGAACCTGTAAATAAACTGTTTCTTTTCCACCGACCAAGGTAATGCCTTTTTTCGTGTCAATACCGGGAATAGACAGGGACCGGGGTGTTAAAGTCGGGAGCGTTGTGGGGATGTCCCCCGCTGAAGCGGGGGCGGGAGACTTCCCCCTTTTTTCCTCTGATCCCTGATCCCCGAGCCCCGAGCCCCGATCATTACCTTTTACCTTCTCTTTAGGTATCCACTTGTCAAGTATTTCGTCAAGTTTGGAAACATCTATGGGTTTAGCAAGGAAATCGCTGAAACCTTTGCTGATAAACATTTCCCGCATTCCCGAAACGGCATTAGCTGTAAGGGCGATTATGGGGATTGGTCCGACAGCTCGTGAGTGATCGGACTGTTCCCAGGCTCTGATTTTTTCAGTTGTTTCGATTCCATCCATTTCCGGCATCATGTGATCCATGAATACAATGTCATAATCACGGCGTATAATCTTTTCCAGGGCTTCCATGCCGCTTAGGCTCGTATCAACCACCGCTTTATAGGGCATAAGGAGGCCTTCAGCCACCTTAAGGTTAGTGGCAATATCATCCACAACCAAAATCCGCGCACAGGGAATAGTGAACCTCAATGCATCGCCCGATGCAGAGGCTTCAAAAAAGTCCTGCCTGTCTGCTTTACCATTCAGTGTATTGGCAATGGAAAGTGACTGTACCGGCAAAGAAATAAAACGGACATTGGGAATATACGCTTCAATCCCCCACTCCACCATGAGGGCAAGGGGCGGTCTCTTTTCAACAGGAAGGCTTTCCATTACCGGTTTGATTTTATTATAAAGGCCATAGCCGGAAAATACAAAAAACCAGTCTTCACGCTGCAGGGCTTCGGCAAAATCATCCTGTGCTGATACCAGGGTGTGGGGGACATGCATATTTTGCAGCGCCCAGCATACCGAATCGGCGTAAATCTTCCTGCCTTCGTAAACCAGTACATTTTTTTGTTCCGGCTCATGTACTCCAGCAAAGGAATCTCCCTGTAAATATCCCTGAGGAATGGTTACGGTAAATACGCTGCCTTTGCCGTGTTCGCTTTGTACGAAAATATCTCCGCCCATGGCATGGCAAAGCTTTCTCGTGATGGCAAGACCCAGGCCCGTACCCTCAACAGCCCGGTTTTTTTTTGTATCTACCTGGACAAAATCCCCGAATAGTTTTTCCTGGTCTTCCGGTCTAATCCCCTGTCCGGTATCGGTTATCACAATCCGCAGCCATACCGTTTCCTGATCCTGTTTGTCTATGGCAATTGACATGCTGATTTGCCCTTTTTGGGTATACTTTGCCGCATTGGAAAGGAGATTAAGAAATATCTGCCGTACCCGTACCTCATCGCCAATGAGATTATTAGGGATGTTTCCGTCGATATTGGTATAAAACCGGATTGGTCTTTCCACAAGTTTCAAACGGATAATGTTGATTGCGTCATTAATCAGAGATGAAAGCATGTAGTTTAGGGGCATTATTTCCAGTTTACCTGCCTCGATTTTCGAAATATCAAGAATATCGTTGATGATTGAAAGAAGGTTTGAAGCTGCCTGTTTGATATCCTGCACATCGGTGCGGGCATCGTCCGGCAGATCCCTTCGTAACAGCAACTCTGACATTCCGGAAATGGCATTCATGGGAGTACGAATTTCATGGCTCATACTGGCAAGGAAGTTGCTTTTTGTTCGGTTTGCCGCATCAGCTTCTTTCCTGAGTTCCTGCAACCGTAAATTTTGGTTATCTATCAGCCTATCCTTTGTTTTACGGGTGATTTCGACTACAATCATTACGGAGAAAACGAGAAAGTATGTGACAATCATGTGGATGGGAATGGTAAAAGCGTAGGAGTAGCGGGACATGCCGGGTATTCCCATTTGCAGAGAAATTATCCCAAGAAGAACAGACGAAAAGATAATGCCAAGGCGCATTCCCAGTAGCATGATGGTAGTCAGGGGGTACATATATATAAACAGGAAGTTCATGCCCAGAGCTTCTCCCAGCCAGGTAACCATGATGCACAACATACCGTAAAAACCCATGAGCATCAGGGCCGGAACAATCTGCGGCATTTTTTTCATGCGGGAAAAAATAATTGTTAATATGGCAATAAGGAGCATGACCGAACATGCGGCTACAGTGCTGTATTTTCCTTCGCTGAATCGCACCGCGATAAACCCGACAAGAATGGCTCCTCCCGCCACACTGATAAAATTGAGCAGTACATAACGGATAAGGTAGTCGGACATCCCGAATTCCTTTTGTTTTGAATACTTTCCCGAAGTGAAAAAATCAACAAAAAACCGCTGTAATTTTTTTCCGAATCTAAATTTTGAATTCATTTCACTTTCAATATATCAGAATACTTGACCATGTGAAAGCCTCTGCTCCCCCTCCCCTCTGTCAGGTTGTTACCGGTGCGTTAAAAACAGGTTTACGTATTCCCGCTTATCTGCTATAAAATATTGTAACTTATGAAAAAAACATCGGTTGAAGAAAGCATAATCACTGCATTGGATGGTTCTGATGTAAAACTGGTTCAATATTTACCGTATATTTTACAGGACTTTTGGGAAATGGGTACTCCGCCCGAAGATATTATTGATATTATCAGGAGATACACACAGCATTATACAGACTTATATGTACTTGATTTGGGTTCCGGCAAGGGCGCTGTTTCCATACAGGTGGCTTTGGCATTGCAATGTACCTGTTTGGGTATAGACGCTCTTGAGGATTTTGTCGTTTTTTCAAACGATAAAGCCAGAGAATACTGCGTTCACAATATTTGTACTTTTGAGACACATGATATACGGGAAAGATTAACAACTCTGGGAGCATACAATGTCATTATATTAGGTGCAATAGGGCCGGTTTTTGGCGATTATTATTATACATTAAAGCAGCTGGAACCTCATTTGAAGGACAATGGTATCATTATCATTAACGACGCCTGCATTGAGGATGACAGCAATGATCATCCGGTTATTCAACGAAAATGCGATATACTGCAACAGGCAGAAAATGCCGGGATGCAGGTGCTGGAAATAATTACAGATGATACAACAGGTGAACTGGAAAGCGAATACAGAATTGAATTGCAAAATTTAACAAAGCGGTGTATGGAACTGGCTGCCAAATATCCCGAGGATCGGGATTTATTTCATGGATATATCGAAAAACAAACAAGAGAATATGAAATATTAAACAACGAAATAGTCCCAGCCCTCTTTGTTTTCGGGAAAAACAGAGATTCCGGTACTCATTCTCCATCTTGTTGTTTTCAATGATGCCTGTTATTATTTGAGTATGAAATTGTTAAAAAAACATGGTTTGTTGCTTCTTATATTGGTAATATTTACCGGCGGATTGTATGCCCAGACGGGTTTCCCTGCAGGGGATTTTTGGTCGCTGGATGCGGGGTTTGGCATGGGCGGTATGATGGTGGATGGAACAGCTTTCCAGCTTTTTATAGACCCCAAGCTGTGGCTTACGCCTCCCTTGATGATAGGAGTAAAAACAGGCATAAGCTACAGTACCGAACATGATCATATATTCACCCTTGAAGGGCAGGCCTACCTACGCTGGAATTTTCTAAGTTTAGGGTCTAATCCCGAAAGGCTTACCAGTATATTTATACAAGGCGGTTTAGGCTTGCTTGCATCGTACAGAGGATCGCAGGGATCAACGAATCCATTCGATGATGTGACCAGAACACGCGGTTCCGTGCTGGCTGATGCGGCTGCCGGAGTAACAATACCGCTGACCCCCCGGTGGCATATTGAGCCGCTGGTCCGCGGCGGGTACCCGCATATGTGGGGAGTATCTCTGACAGCCGGGTATAAATTCCCCATGCGGCACCGAACCAAATATGAGGAATTTACCGGAACAGAATACGTTGAAATAATCAGGACTATTCCTGCCGCCGAAATTGTCAGGAATGTATTGATCAGCGAAGTTGAATATATTCTTTTTGGGGCTGACACCGGAATATATAACGCCGTCATTGACCGTGATGCACAGCAGCTTAACGAACTGGTTCTCAATGAGATAGCGCACATACTCCATGATAATCCCAATTGTGTGGTCAGGATTGAAGGTCATGCAAATCCCATTACCGCTTCTCCTGCCGAGACCGAAGTTCTTATGACTCTCAGCGCCGCACGGGCAAATGCAGTAGCCGAACAGCTTAAAGCAAGAGGCGTGAACGAAGAACAGATCATCACCATCGCGCTTGGCGGCACAAGGAATGCCACGAGCGATTGGGATGCCCGGAACAGGAACCGCCGGGTTGAATTAATCATAGTTCAGGTAGATGCGGATTGAGTTATTTATGTTCAACGCAGCAAAAACCACCAATGCCATTATCCAATGGATACGTACCTATTTTGATGAAAACGGTCAGGATGCATGCGCAATTGTCGGGATTAGCGGCGGCAAAGACAGCTCGGTAGCCGCTGCATTATGTGTTCATGCTCTTGGCACGGACCGGGTGTACGGGATTCTCATGCCGATGGGCGAGCAACGGGATATTGATGTTTCACATGAACTGGTAAGGCATCTTGGCATTAACCATTGTGTTATAAATATTAAAAAAATGTACGATTCGTTTGCCGAATCAATGCATGACGGCGGACTGGAAGTTTCCAGGCAAGCGGCGGTTAATACGCCGGCACGGATTCGCATGACAGTATTGTACGCAGCGGCTGCCATTACCGGCGGACGTGTTGCCAATACCGGCAACCTCAGCGAAGGGTTTGTCGGCTACTCGACAAAATTCGGAGACGGCGCCGGCGATTTTAGCCCTCTGTCCCGTCTGACAGTAACCGAAGTAAAAGCCGTTGGCAGGGAACTTGGTTTGCCGGATATGTTTATCGATAAAACCCCTGAAGATGGGCTTTCAGGTCTGTCTGATGAAGACAACCTTGGGTTTAGCTATAATGTCCTGGACAGGTATATCAGAGAAGGTATATGTGATGATAAGACAGTAAAAGAAAAAATTGACCGTTTACATCAATCCAATCTGCATAAGATCGGTGATATACCTTGCTTTATATATGATCCTGTTCAATGTCCTTAAAATAACGGACTGTCCCTACCTTCAATTCATCAACGGCATCTTCGTCGCAGACAATGATCGCCCGCGGATGCATTTGCAGGCAGGAAAGCGTCCATTTATGGTTCACGCCCTCTTCCACCACGGCATGAAGGGCGCGGGCCTTGTTTCTGCCGGTCACGATGATCAGCACTTCGCGCGCATCCATCACCGTGCCTACACCAACAGTCAGTGCCGTTGCCGGTACGTTTGCCGGATCGCCGCCAAAGAAGCGGGCATTGGCGTTCCTTGTCTCTTCAGTTAATGTTTTTATCCTTGTTCTTGAGGTTAAGGAAGAGCCCGGTTCGTTAAAGGCGATGTGCCCGTCACTGCCCATACCGCCCAGGAACAGATCAATGCCGCCCAACCTGGTAATTGCCTCCTCATAGAGACGGCACTCTTCCTGAGGATCCTTCGCCATACCATCAAGCAGATGCACATTTGCATGATCAATATCAACATGGTTAAACAAGTTTTCCTTCATATAATAACGGTAACTCTGGGGGTGATCGGCGGACAGCCCGATATACTCATCCATGTTGAATGTATGTACATCGGCAAAAGTAAGCCGTCCTTCCTGTACCTGCCTTATCAGCTCACGATATATCAGCAGCGGGCTTGATCCGGTGGGAAGCCCCAGCACAAAAGGTTTTTCTGCCGTCCTGGTATAAGCGTTCATTCTGCCGGCAATGTAATTGGCAGCCCAAAGACTTGCTTCCTCATGGTTTTTATGAATTAATAATCGCATAATTCTCCCTTTTTAAAATTTCGTAATAATTTTCCCGTTTATCATCACCATACGGATGTTAAAATCTTTGTCAAACACAGTAATATCGGCCAGCTTGCCGGGGATGATTGCCCCCTGTTGTGTATAGCGCATAATCTGTGCCGGGTTAAACGATGCGGTTTTAACTGCGTCCAGAATTGAATAACCCCCGGCAGTAAGGTTTTTAATTCCCCTTAGCAGGGTGTTCCCCGACCCGGCAATGGCATCATCGCTGACACGGTGATATGCTCCGTCACGGAAAACCACTTTTTCTCCGTTGGCAAGGAAGGGCCCTTCCTTCTGCCCCGTTGGCCTGAGGCAGTCGGTGACCTGGACAATTTTGTCTATGGGTTTATTACGGAGCAGCAGGGGCAGTAAATCAGGGTGCATGTGAAAACCATCGGCAATAATCTCACAGGACATCTCGCCGTGGATTAAAATGGCGCCGACAGCATTGGGGTTACGATGATGCAGACTGCTCATGGCGTTGAACAGGTGAGTCGAATGGAGGATACCTGCCTGCATCCCCTCGACCATATTCTCGTAATTTGCATCGGTATGCCCGGCCTGCAACACAATTCCTTTTTTGATACAGAACAGGGCAAGTTCCCTCATCCCCTTGAGTTCCGGCGCGACAGTCATGTTTACAATACGTCCTCCGGATGCTTCCCATAATTCTTCCATGAGTTCCAGGCTAACCGGCTGCAGCGTATCCGATTTTTGTACCCCTAAACGTGCAGGAGAAAGAAACGGGCCTTCCAGGTGGAGGCCCATGATCCGTGCGCCTTTCTCCTTGCCCATAGCCGAGCATATCGCACGTATTGCACGCAGCATTATAGCCCGTTCGGCAGGGTAAAGGGTAGGATTGAATGCTGTTACACCATTTTCTGCCAGACAATGAGACATACCAAGCACGGACTCTTCGCCGGTTTTAACAGCGGTATCTTCGTTGCAATAAAATGAATCTTCGGTGCCAAATCCGCCAATCCCGTGGATATGAGTATCTATGAATCCGGGGGCAATGTACTCGCCATTGAGGTCAACAATCAGAGTATCGGAGGAAAATCGGCGCTGTTCAAAGCGCCGGTTAGAGAACACATCGGTAATAATGCCGTCTTCCACCAGTACAGCGCATTGCTCCATTGCCGCAAAACCGGTCAGTACTGTTCCATTGTGGAGACATATATTTCTGCTCATGCTTAAAATATATAGAGGTTCCCGGCAAGTGGCTAGTGGGAAAATAAAACAAAACACTCTTACAAGTCAAGGTGCTTTTTTCTATAGTGAAATATATGAATTGTACATCATTGGTGCAGGTACGCCCGCATGAACGGCAGATTGCCTGGCAGGAATTGGGCTTTACGGCCTTCTTCCACTTTGGAATCAATACGTTTACCAACCGCGAATGGGGTACAGGGCAGGAAAGTCCTTCCCTGTTCAACCCATCACGGCTTGATACGGATCAATGGTGCGCAGCACTCAAGTCCGCCGGCATCCGCGCCTGCATTCTCACAGCAAAGCATCATGACGGTTTTTGTCTTTTTGATACAGCCTTTACAAGGCACAGTGTTATGTCCTCCCCCTTTCCAAGAGATGTAGCAGCTATGCTTGCCGCTTCTTGTGAAAAATACGGCCTGAAACTGGGCATGTACCTTTCGCCATGGGACCGACATGAGCCCTGTTATGGTACAGGCAGGCAATACGATGATTTTTTCTGCGGGCAGCTTGAAGAAATTCTAACACGCTACGGCAAACTCTATTCTCTCTGGTTTGACGGGGCCTGCGGTGAAGGGTCAAACGGGAAAAAACAGTTCTACGACTGGGATCGCTACTATGCCCTAATCCGCCGCCATCAGCCGGATGCGGTTATTTCCATTGTGGGGCCGGATGTGCGCTGGGTCGGCAATGAAGCGGGGAAAACCCGTTCGTCCGAATGGAGCGTACTTCCGCGCCGGATGAGCAGCGTCCATAAAATCGCCGCCGATTCCCAGCATATAGACGACCCTGCCTTCCGGGAGCGGCCTGTCCGTGAAGAGGATTTGGGCAGCCGGGAAAAATTGGCGGGTGAGACAGATCTGATCTGGTATCCGGCCGAAGTGGATGTCTCAATCCGCCCGGGCTGGTTTTACCACCCCGAAGAAGATGACCAGGTGAAACCTTTGGAAACCCTGCTGCGTTTTTACGAAACGGCAGCGGGAGGGAATGCCGTGCTGCTGCTTAATATACCTCCCAACCGCGAAGGGCGCATTCATGAAGCGGACTGTATGCGGCTTGCAGAACTGGGAGCGGCCATCAAAAACATTTTTGATGACAACCTGCTGGAGGGAGCGTCAGTGTGTACCGGTACGGAAAATCCCTCATTCCCTGCGGCAAATATACTGTGTGATGATGACAGCTATTGGCGGCCTGCCGAAGAATCCGAACAGGCCGAAATTACTTTTACCCTGTCACACAGGAAAAAACTGACACACCTTGATATACGGGAGCAGGTTCGGGAAAGCCAGCGCATTGAAGCTTTTTCTGTCCATGCAAAAACGTCAGAAAATAACTGGGAAAAAATTTACTCGGGCACAACCGTAGGTTTCAGGAAAATTTGTCGTTTTGCTCCTGTGAAAACAGAAGAATTGCGCATAACGATTGAGAGGAGCCGTATTTACCCTACCCTGCGTTTTGCCGGAGCATACTCAGATCCCGCGGAAAGGATTCTGCCTGCCGCAAATCCCCATTAGTCGTCTATGGCCCCGTAAACGGTTTGAACAAATCCGCGCTGCAGATCACTGTTTATGTCCGAAACAAGCTGGATAAAAAACAACGCTGTCATTTCCTCGGCAGGATCGACAAGGTAATATGTACCCAGATAGCCGTCCCATGCCCATTCTCCAGCAGAACCGTTAAGCCCGGCTTTGGCAGTATCCATCATGGTACGAACTCCCAGACCATACCCGTAACCGCTCATGTGGGAAAAAAACGAAGGCGCCAAAATGCCAGGGTCACAATGATTCGTCCGGATAAGTTCTATGGTCTTGCGGGAGAGGATCCGCTCATTTCCCAACTTACCGTTGTTAAGCAGCATCTGAGCAAAACGGGCACAGTCAGCCATGGTGGAACACAGGCCGCCGCCGCCCGATTCAAAAACCGGGGGTTTTGTTGATGAAAAATCACGGTGCAGTTCTTTTTGATCCACGAGTCCTTTGGAGCCAAGGCGGTACGGTGTAACGAGGCGGATCTGTTTTTCCCTGGGAACATAAAAAGCGGTATCCTTCATGCCAAGGGGTTTGAATATCGTTTCTGCAAAGTACTGTCCGAGTGTTTTGCCGGACAGCACCTCAATGAGTCTACCCAGGATATCGTGAGAAAAACCATACAGCCATTGATCCCCGGGATGAAAACACAGAGGCGTTTTGGCAGCTTCGTCAATCATTTTAGCGGTATTCCAGGGTTTTCCTTTTGCTGCAGCCCGCATTGATTTTTTATGGATTTCATCCATTTTCCGCCCTGAAAAACTGTCGCCGCCCGGATATGGGATGCCTGATGTCATGGTAAACAGATGCTCAAAAGTGACCGGGCGTTTGGCAGGAACAAGCCGGGTGAAACCGCGTTCATCCGTTTCAGCAACCTGCATATTTTTATATGCCGGGAGGAAATCTGCTATCGGTTGATGCAGCCTGAAAAGCCCTTTTTCATACAGGGTCATTGCTGCGGTAACGGTAAATGTTTTTGTCATTGACCATATTTGATAAATAGCGTCATTTTTCAGAGGTGTCTTTTTCTTCAAATCTTTCATGCCAAAACTTGCACAGTACGCTTGCACATCACGGCGGATAATCATTCCCGCAGCGCCTGCCGTTTTGCCTTGATCCACAATACGCTGTAAATAGTCATCAATATTTTTCAGGCGTTTCGGAGAAAGCCCGCTGTCTTTTCCTGTTTTTGCAGTTTTCACCTCAATAATCCTCTCCGTTCTCAGTTTTTTACTCTTTGTTCTCTGTTAATTGTTATTTGCCAATCAGAGCCGATTTATCGTAATCTACCGGCGGTACATACCCCAAAAGCTGTATGCACGTAGCGGCAACGGAGCTAATTCCCAAACCTTCATTCAGGCAGTTTTCTTTTGGATCGTTGGAGTATTCGCCCTGATATTCGGGATCGTAGATGATGCACGGCACGGGATTGAGGCTGTGGGCAGTTTTTGCCCTGGGTGTTCCGTCGCTCTTCAATGAAACTGCGCCTGTTTTCTTGTCATGCTCATACATGTCGTCGCTGTTGCCGTGGTCTGCGGTAATGAGCATCACAGCCCCTGATTCATCAACCGCTTTGGCGATCCTGCCAAGCTGCAGGTCCATGGCTTCCATGGAACAGACCACTGCCTGATAAATGCCGGTATGACCTACCATATCGCCGTTGGGAAAGTTGAGCCGGATAAAATCGTACTTGCCCGAATGGATTGCTTCAATAACCTGATCGGCGATGTCGGCGCATTTCATCCAGGGGCGCTGTTCAAAAGGAACGATATCACTTTTTATCTCGATATATGTTTCCAGCTTGTCGTCAAACTTGCCGGTGCGGTTGCCGTTAAAGAAATAGGTAACATGGCCGAATTTTTGGGTTTCAGAAATCGCCAAAGTCCGCACGCCGGTTGCCGCCAGGTATTCGCCCAGCGTTCGGTCGATTGCCGGAGGGCTGACAAGGTAACGGCTGGGGACATGGAGGTCGCCATCATATTCCATCATTCCTGCATAACATACTTTTGGGCGCCGCTTGCGGTCAAATTTATCAAAATTGTTTTCTTCAAATGCGGCAGTCATTTCCAGCGCACGATCTCCCCGGAAATTAAAGTACACGACCGAATCGCCGTCTTCGATAGTACCGATTGGTTTCCCATCCCTGGCAATTACAAATTCTTTTAAGTCCTGGTCGATAATGCCGGGAATTTCCTTGCGGTAGGTCTCCACCGCCTCCCGTGTTGAAGCGAACTGCCGTGCCGTTCCCAGTACATGGCACTGCCAGCCCCGGTCTACCATTGACCAGTCCGCACCATATCGATCCATGGTGATCCACATACGCCCGCCGCCCGATCCGATCTTTGCGTCAAAGCTGCTGTCGCTCAGTTCTTTCAAAAAATCCTCAAAAGGATCAACATATTCCAGCGCGCTCGTTTCCCCCACATCCCTGCCATCAAACAGGACATGAACGACCACTCGTTTAGCCCCATCTTTTTTTGCCTGGATTATCATTGCTTTAAGGTGATCAAGATGGCTATGCACATTTCCGTCAGAAAACAGCCCGATAAAATGTATTGTTGACGGCCTTTGACCGTCAATCTGGGAGTTTTTCACATTGGCAACAATTTCTTTCCAGGCAGTACCTTCAAACATCGCCCCGGCTGCAATGGACTTTGACACCAGCGCCGCCCCCTGATTGAACACCCTGCCGCAGCCCATAGCATTATGACCCACCTCGCTGTTCCCCATATCTTCGTCAGATGGCAGTCCAACCGCCGTTCCGTGGGCTTTAAGCCTGGTATTGGGGCTTTTTGCCTTTATTGCCGTTAAATGATCCATTTTCGAATCGGCAACGGCATCGCCT
Source organism: Treponema sp. (assembly GCA_009777735.1). Lineage (GTDB taxonomy): Bacteria > Spirochaetota > Spirochaetia > Treponematales > Breznakiellaceae > WQXQ01. The sequence continues at coordinate 666 of WRLF01000011.1, read as the reverse complement.
TCCCGGTATTTGCCATAGCCAACACCGTCCATGATAACCAACACCACCGGTCCGCGCCGGCTTTTCCATGCGGGATTTTTTTTCAGGGCTTCCATGTTTTTCTCCTTGTTACTGTTTTATACCAGAAAACAGGGAATAAACCAAGTCCGGTAGAAGACCTGGTAACACACCGTCAGAGGGGCAGGCGGCGGGGCGGGGCAGCGAAACCATGCAGGGGAGTCTGACTACGGAGTCTCATGACCACTTATTTTTTCAAAGCTAATGGTATTGTAATAAGTGGTCATGCATTTACTCTGTTGATATATGTATAATTTCACTGTTGGTCTCCTCCGTCAGAGAATCCGGCAAATGTTTTCGCTGCCCCGCCCCGCCGCCTGCCCCTCTGACGGCCTGTTAACAAGGTAACAGGACAGGGTTTGCAGAAGTGGTGGAATGGGGATTATATTTTAAATAATAATAATTATGTTTTATACATATTATTTTTTAATTATTCATTTTAATTTTGCTTTGAGTTATTATTGCAGGCCCCCATTGATGGCACATTGAATAAGGCAGCAATGCTTGCCTATTGAAATTTGTTTAGGCGGGGGTCGGCTGCAAACCGGGCGCGCACGCGGTGCGGGTGGGCGCCGACGGGGCCCGCATAAGTTTTAATGGTTTAGCATT
>WRLF01000010.1 GCA_009777735.1 Treponema sp. | reverse complement strand
CCGGCCGAGATTGGAACGTTCAAAACCAAGCTCTTCGGCTATTTCTTTTGCCGTCCTGCCGCTGCTCTGATACAGTTCAATTGCTGATTCCTTGAATTCTCTGGTAAACTTTCTTCTTCTTCCCATGTTTTCCTCTCCTTAAGGTTTATCATGGGCTTAACTATCTGTCCACCTTACTGGGGGAAGTCCAGTGGCGGGTGTGTAAAGTTAGTGGTTAGGAGTTAGTATTATTTTCTGCATTATGAGCAAGCACCAATGATTAATTAAACAAGGGTCGAGGTATGTATAATTCAGCTTTAAAAATATTAAAACCCTGGATGATAAAGCCTTTTGAATTGATTTATCATGCAGAAACTCATTATAGAAAAGGCTCTGATTACAGCAAACGAATGGCCTATATTAATTTTGACAATGCTATTGAAGTGTCAATTTATTCATTTATGTATATTAATACTATTCCTAAGGGTGAAAAAATTTACAGGAAAGAAGAGTTAGAAAAAGTAAAAAATTCCTATTTTGATAAACTTAAAGTTCTTGAAGGTTATATTAAAAAGGAACATTTACCTATCAAGTGGGAAAAAGATGTTATTAATCATTACCATGACCAAAGGAACAAATTGTATCATGATGCTTCTCTTTCTTCCCCTGATACATCAGAGTTAAATACAATCCGCCAAATTGCTTTCTGGATATTCACGACTCTTTTCAAAATAGCAAATATTGAAGATCTTCTTGATGCCTCTATTTCAGAATCTGAAAATGAATTTCCCCATATACCAGAAGAATATGTTAAACCCATTATTTCTGATATAAAACAAAAGCATGAAACACCATTATTTATTGCCTCAATTATTGGCCGATGGAATGAAAACTCACAGGGTGACAATGAAATAATCAATGAGGTAACAAATGGATTCTAGAGAATGGATAAACAGTGTCAGAGAAATACGAAAGTATAATGATGATATATTTTCTTTAAATAGTGGTCATTGGAAAGTTAAAGGAAAAATAAAAATTTTGTTAAAATATGCGTCTTTTTTCTATGACTCTCATTTGGATTCAATTAAAAATATATCACTAAAGGTTTTATCAGAAATTCACCCTATGTTTGATTTAGTGTCTGAAGACAGGTTCGCTTTTGCACTGCATGGTAAGCACCCAAAATATTCATCAGAATTACGAAAAGGTATATCTGAAACTCTTGCGTTTTTGGGAATTCATGGAAAAGAACTAAAAAATTGTACACCGCAAAAACCAGAGGGAATTGTTATCCTTGCAATAAGAGAGCTCTTCCTGAATAAAGACTGGCAATTGTGGGCAAGTTTGGATGATGTATTACCTATTCTTGCAGAAGCAGCACCAGATGAATTCTTGTCATCAGTTGAAAATGCTTTAAAACAATCTCCTTGTCCATTTGATGCACTTTATATACAGGAAGGAGACGGTATTACAGGTGCTAATTACATGACAGGGTTATATTGGGCATTAGAAACTTTAGCCTGGAGTGAGGATCTTCTAGCCAGAACAATTCTTGTTTTGGCTGAATTAGCAGCACGTGATCCGGGAGGAAAGTGGTCTAATAGACCTGATAACTCAATAATCACAATACTGCTTCCTTGGCTTCCGCAAACAATAGCCCCTATTGAAAAAAGGCTTGCTTCTCTAAAAGGAGTTCAAAGAAATTTACCTGATATAGCATGGAAGATTTTAATAGAATTGCTGCCCAAAAGACATCAAACTTCTTGTTATACCCGAAAACCAAAATTTAGAAATTTTATTCCGGCAGATTGGGAAGAAGGAGTTTTGAGAAATGAATATTGGGAACAAGTAAATAAATATGCAGCCATGACAATAGATATGGTAAAAAATACCAAGAACGATATTCAATATATTTCTGAATTGGTTGACAATCTTGAAAACATTCCTCGTTCATCTTACGATGTTTTTCTTCAATTTCTCTCATCAGATGATATAGTAAAATTACCTGATAAACAAAAAGTAACTATATGGGAAAAAATGTGTATATTAGTCAGAAGACATCGAAATTACTTCGATGCAGAGCGGGCATTGCCGGTTGAACAGATTGATTTATTGGAACAAACTGCAGAAAAACTGGCCCCCGCTAATCCGGAATATTTATATAGACATTTGTTTTTTGATAGTGATCTTGAATTAAAGGGTAAAAATGAAGAATGGGATATATTTCAAGAGAGAATGAAAAAACAAAGAATTATGGCATTACAGCAGATTTATGGTATAAACAAAACAGACTCTGTGGTTTTATTTGCTGAAATAGTAGAAAATCCTGCTATAGTTGGAGATACATTTGCATATATAGCCAATGAAAAAAATGATTCTGAGCTTCTCCCGTCTTTTTTAGATTATGATGAATTGTACTTAAAGCAGTTAATCAGCGGTTATATTTGGACTCGTTATCGCAATAACGGTCTCAAATGGATTGAAAGCCTGAAAGTAATAAACTGGACAAATGAACAAAAATGCAATTTCCTTCTTTTTTTGCCATTTGAAGATAAAATTTGGGAAAAAGCAGAAGAATTTCTAGGAGAGCATGTCGGCGAATATTGGAAAAAAATTAATGCCAATATAAACCCAATTGCTCAAAATAATATACTTCATGCAATTGAAAATTTATCTAAATATGGCCGTCCCCGTTTTGCATTTTCCTGTATTTATGCTCATTATCATTCTAAAAAAGAATTATATAAAGAGCTGGCAATAAAAACGCTTCTTGATGGAGTTTCATCTGATGAATCTATTGGAAGTATATATAAATACCAAGTAACAGAAATTATTAAATTACTTCAAGGAGATATAGATATAGATGAAAATAAATTATTCAAGATTGAATGGGCATATTTACCCTTCCTTAATGATTATTATTATGCAGAGCCAAAACTACTTGGAAAATATTTATCTCAAAAACCAGATTTTTTTATTGAGATTATTCAATTATTATACAGATCAAAAAAAGATGGTAAATCTGATAAAAAGGCAACCAAAAAAAATAAGAATTTACTTGAAAATGCCTGGAAATTGCTGCATGAATGGAAACTTCCTCCGGGAAAATTAGATGATGGGTCTTTTTCTGATGATGTGCTGAGAAAATGGGTTAATGAAGTAAAAATAAAAACAATAGAATCTGGTTATTTTGAAGCAGCAATGACTCATCTTGGCCATGTTCTTTTTTATACAGGTCCTGATAAAGATGGATTATGGATACAACAACCAGCATTGGAGATACTTGACGAAAAAAACAACGAACACATTCGACGTGGTTTTTTATCAGAAGTATACAATTCTCGTGGAATTTATTTTATTGATCCTTCAGGAAAACCAGAGAAAGAACTTGCTGATTCATGGAGAAAAAGAGCAGAGGAAGTTGAAAAGTTAGGTTATATACATTTTGCCTCCTCTCTTAAAGAGTTAGCCTATTCATACGAACGTGAAGCAGATCGGGTTATTATGGAGCATATAGAAGAAATTCAATAAAACAGCTACTTTTCCCACAAATAACAAACAGGAACTGCCCACAGTTTTTCCCCAAAGGATACTAATTCTGTGCCTGTATATAATACTACGCCAAGTTTAAATCGATCTCTTACCGCTTCTTTGAGCAACTGTAATCCTTTAAAATCGTCAGCGTTCGGGCTTGCATTGAGTTTTACCTCAATACCAATTACTTCATTACCTTTTTCCAGAACAAAGTCCACTTCCTTTTGATCCGAGGTTCGAAAATGAGCAACTTCAAGTCCGGCTAAGGAAGAAGCGTTTTTAATTATTTCAGTTGCGATAAAATTTTCAAAAATGTGCCCCATTGTTGTACGGTCATTGGTATAAATATCCTTCAGCTTGCGCCTGAGTAAATAGACAAGCAGGTTTGTATCGGTAAAAAAAAGTTTTGGCGATTTTGTAAAACGCTTGTTGAGATGATTCGGTTTCGTCCATGCCGGAATTTCAAACAAGATAAAAGTATTTATAGCCGCCGCTTTGTACCGCTCATATGTCTTAATATCAAGTCCGGCTTCTTGTGCGATCTGGCTGTTATTAAGCAAACCCCCGGCACGCATTGCCAGAAGAGAAAAAAGCATGACCATTTTTGCCGGCTCGCGGATATCTGCTACCGTACGGACATCCCGCTGGATTATAGTATTCAGATAATCACCAAACCACTGTTCCCGGTCAATTTTAGGAAATAACGCAGGTTCCGGGAAAGTTGCATTTTTAATTATTTCCAATAAATTGTATGGGTCAAAAGAACGGTATTTTAGCTTTTCTTCAAATAGCCGGGAAATCCAATTTACTCCCGTGCGCTTGTATTCACTTGATGAAAAAGGGAACAGTGTCAACACAGACATCCTGCCAACAAGGGCTTCGGCAAGCTGGGGCAGTGCCATGAGATTGGCTGACCCGGTCAGAAGAAACATCTTGGTCCCCTTCCCCTTCTTGCGGTACTTGTCAACCTCTATCTTCAGATAAGGAAAGATCTCTGGTGCAAGCTGCACTTCGTCAATTATTTTTAATTTGTCGGCAGCCAGTGAATTAATAAATTGTGCAGGGTCGTTTTTTGCCGCAGAAAGACTAACCGGCGAATCAAAACTAAGGTACATTTGCCGTTTTTCTGAATAGGCGTTTTTTGATAAAGTGGATTTACCGCACTGACGAGGTCCGTTAAGGTAAATTAGCGGCCTGGTTTCCAGTGTTTTCTCAAGCCATTTTTCAAGGGTTCGCCTGTAATAATCCATTTTTCCATCCTTGCAATTATAGGAGCACCATCCTTGTAATTATGGGAGCACCATACTTGTAATTATAGGCATATAATCCCATAATTGCAAGAGGTTATTTGTGGCGAGGGCATTATTCCGTTAAATAATCCCGGTCTCCCGAAGCAAGCGCCGTGAGTATCCGGCGTTTGACTGCGCCGGAGCCGCCGGTTAAAACGGCAAGGCGCTCCCGCATTTCCCGGCGTTTGGAATTAATGCCATAGGGACAGGTGCAGGCGGCTTTGAGAATCCCCTTCTCGTCGGCACATGCGATAACCTGCCGTTCCTCAAGATAGCCCAGCGGGCGGATAAGGGTGACGGGGAATTTGCGGTACTTGAGCAAGATGGGCATGGTACTGAGTTCCGCTTTAGAGCAAAGGTTCATCAGGAATGTTTCGATAATGTCATCCAGGTGATGGCCCAAGGCAATCTTGTTAAAGCCGTTTTCGACCGCGTATCGAATTAATTCGATGCGGCGCTGGGTGGAACACCAGTAACAGTTCATTTTTTCCCCTTCCTTGAGCCTGCCGATTACCGGAACAAACAGGTCGACAAATGGTATGCCCCATTCCTCAAGCTGTTGGGAAAGGATCGATTTTTTACAGCAGGCGCAGAAGTCGGTAGAAATGTGCAAGGCGGCAAGTTCGTAATGTATTTTTAACGCGGGGCGGATTGCGGAAAGACCCCATGCCAGCACGGTTGAATCTTTGCCGCCGGATACAGCAATGAGAATGCGGTCGCCTTCGCAGATTAGCTTTCGTTCCAACACCGCTTTCGTGATAAGTTTATGCGCCACGGTGCCCGCAGTTGCTTGTCGTAAAAACCGGTTGCTCACGTGTTGCCCTTACTGCATGGCAGCACGAGGCTGCCCATCACATCACGCAGCACGAGGCTGGCAAGGATCATTCCTGCTGCAGCGGTAACGGTAACGATACTGCCTTTACTGTTTGGTTCGCTAGCACGCTGCAACGGCTGTTCATCGCTGTACACCACGGTAAAATCTCTATCGAACCCCCTCTTCCGCAAGCCCTGCCGCACCAGCCTGGCCAGCGGGCAGACCTGCGTTTCCCAAATGCTGCCGGTTTTAATGCATGTGGGATCGAGTTTTTTTGCCATGCCCATTGATGAATAAAACCGTGTTCCGGCAGAGCAGCTTGTTTCGATCAGGTCCAGCTTGTGCGTCAGGCTGTCAATGGCATCGATCACATAGTCAGCATTTTCAATACCAAAACTGGCGGCATTTTCTCGCGAAAAAGTCTCTCCCCATGCGGTCACTTCGCAACGGGGGTGTATTTCCAGCAATCGTTCTTTCAAGGCTTCAGCTTTGACACGCCCCAGCGTTCGGCTGGTGGCCTGCACCTGCCGGTTAACATTGCTTTCACACACCGTATCGTAGTCGACAATGCCTATCCTGCCAACACCCGATCTGACAAGCGCCTCGGCACACCAGCTTCCCACTCCGCCCAGACCAAACACCAGCGCTTTTGTCTGTGCCAGTTTTTCCAATACTTCAGTGCCGGTAAGTAACTCCAACCGGTCAAAGAAAGGGATCGGGGACCGGGGACCGGGGACCGGGGAGGAGAGGACGGGGGCGTTGCGATGGTGTCGCCCCTCAATTCCCTGATCCCTGATCCCCGATCCCTGATCCCTATTTTTTGTGCAGCCGCAGTATTTTTGCATATACAAACCAAGGGCACGGGCTTTTGTCTGGCCTTCCCGGAACAATGGCCGAAAATCGCGGTATACAAACTCAATGCCATATTGTGCGGCAAGTTCCTCGCCCAAACGGTGAATGGTTTCGTGCTGCTGATATGGGCTGATCAGAAGAGTTGTGCTGAAAGCGTTAAACCCCTGTTCCACCGCATGGGCTGCTGTCTTTTCCAGCCGCAGGCGGTAACAGGATTCGCAGTTTTGCAGAGTTTCGTTTTCTGTGCCGGTACTTACGTTGGTGTCCACTATCTCCAATGGCTGGTTATGGGCGGAAACAAATGCATGCAAGCCGTCACGGCGGTGCTGGTATTCGGTAAGCGGCTGGATGTTTGGGTTGTACCAGAACAGTGCTGGCGAAAGACCTTCGGAGCTAAGATTTTCAATGCAGGCAATGGAGCAAGGGCCGCAGCAGCAATGCAACAGCAGCTTCATGTTTGTTGATTAATTACGGCGGCTGCCGCTTCAGCGACTGCTGTAGCCAGCTGATCGGCACAAGAAGTCTTTTTTTTACCGCAGCGCAGCCCCTTGAGTTTGGCAACCAGCTCGCCGGCATCCATTCCTTCCACGAGTAAACCCAGCGCTTTCAGGTTTCCGTCACAGCCATTCTCGAACGCCGTTGAGTACACCTTACCGTCCCGCAGTTCAAACCGTATTTTTGTGGAACATGTCCCTTTTGTTTTATATTCGATCATAGCCTGTCATCCTACGCGACACGACCGACTCGAACGGCCTACCTGCTGCTTAGAAGGCAGCTGCTCTATCCAGGTGAGCTAGTGTCGCTGGTACAGATACTATATATAAAAAAGTGATTTAATTCAAGTAAAGGGAAATAGAACACAATCCCTTCTTAATGGAGTCACCAGTTAAACCAATTTTTCCCGCAGTTCATTTAAAGACACAACATCAATACCCGGTTTAAGCGGCCATCCTTGCTCAGCAGGGATAACCACAAATGTATGCCGGGGCGCAATGTCGGCATAAGCCAGATAATTGCCTTTTGATAAATTCGGGTTGGATGAAACCTTGCACTCAATCGCATTGACATTTCCGTTAATGCTGACAACAAAATCTGTTTCCGAACCATTAGATGTCCGGTAATGGCAAATTTCCGCTCCGGGATGCCAGCCGCGTATATTGGCAAGCACTATCTGTTCCCACATTGCGCCAAATCCCGGATGCCCTGCCATTTCTTCAAAAGAGCGAAGCCCCAGCAGTGCCGCAGTTATTCCCGAATCAGCAATGTATACCTTTGGCGCTTTTACCAGCCGCTTGCTCAGGTTGGAAAACCAGGGAGGTATTATCTCAACCATGTAAGTGCTTGCAAGCAGCTCGATATAATTTTTTACAGAAACGGAGCTCATCCCCAGAGAAGAAGCGAGACTGGAATAATTAACGGTCTGCCCGTTTACATGAGCGAGCATATGCCACAGCCGCCTCATCGCTGCAGGTGAAATCTCTTTCCAAAAGAGCAGATCCCGTTCAAGAAATGTTGCGATAAAATCCTGCCGCCATTGAAAGGAAGCTTCTGCATCAGCGGCAAGAATGCTCCGGGGAAAACCGCCGGCAGAAAAATACTGTTCCATGGCATGTTTTCCGATCAACTCATTCCATAAAAACGGGGTAAGCCGTTTATAGGAAATCCTGCCTGCAAGCGACTCAGAACTCTGTTTGAGGAGATCTCGTGATGCAGAACCAAGGATAAGAAAACATCCGGGTTGGTTCCATTCATCTACGAGACTGCGAATCAGGGGGAAAAGCTCCGGTTTTCGTTGAATCTCATCAATACAGACTAGTTTTTCTTTTTGGGTGCTTAAAAACCACTCGGCATTGTCCAATTTTGCTAAATCTGAAGGCCGTTCCAGATCAAGATAAACTGCGGTTTTCCCCTCATCTTGCATAACAAGTTGTTTAACCAGAGTAGATTTCCCGCACTGCCGCGGCCCGGTTACAGCGGTAACCGGAACAGTATTAAGCGAGTTTTTGAGCGCTGATTCAACGGTTCTTTGATAATAATCCATAATTTGTCCATGCAAATTTAATTTTAGAATTTAGATTTACATGGATAAGTATAATGTGGAAAATTAATAAAAGCAAGTAGGATAAGGGGAAAAGGGATATAAAAATACAGGTGTCCCCTTGCAAAAACGGAAAAATCACTTAAAATTTTAAGTAACCATGAAGAAAACGTATTTTATCGCATTTTTTTCGCTCTGTGCCTTAGTACCTTTCAGTTGCAGCAATGGTATCAGTCTGCCGACAGATGGAGACGGAAAAGCTCTATTAACCCTGCATGTCAATGGCAGCGCCAGCCGTGCCCTTACCGGCGATCTTGCGGTGGCGGGAACGGACTTCTATGAAGTATCTTTTATAAGTCAGAGCAACACAATAATCCGCACATCATGGGGCTTTGCGGGAACAGGGAGAATTCTATTGAATCCGGGGAATTATAAAGCAATGCTTTTTGCCGGAAGAAACATGGATAAAACCCTCCTTGGCGCTGGAAAAGTAACTGATATAGCCGGAACTGGTTCATTTGGTTCGGTAAATCCTGCTGAATTTTCGATACATATTACTGCAGCTACGAACAGCCTGACATTTACTGTATATCCTTTGCTTAACAACATCACTGCCGGCACCGATTCTACATTTACTATCGAACCGCCGGGATTAATATTAGATGACTATAAGGATAATTTTGGAAACAATATTCCGGTATTTCAAATAACAGCAAATGGTCCGTCAACCGCAAAATGGCGCTTTGGCATTGGAGATTGGGACCTCGCCGGAAGCAATATTGTGAGTGATTTTGCCGGGTATATTGTGACAGCAAATACCCCGCGATTTCCCCGTATTGTTGAAGAACCGCCGGCAGGACCGCCAAAACTTGACTGGGCATTCACTACTGCTCTAAACGGGGGAGATTCTATTCCGGACAATGGAATCTTTGCCTTTACACTTACCCCAAAACCATTCTTGGATGGCGAAACCCGCATATCTCTTGAAATTCCTGTTGTTGCCTTTAGTTCCCGGGATAATCCGGTTATCTGGAATATTCGAGGCGGGCTTAACAACAATCAACCTGACGCAGGAAAAATTCCTTCCAATGATACCAGAGGCATGATTGGCGGGACTGTTGTATTAAACATTGTTCCATAATTTTTTTCCCTGTTTTCTTGCAAAACACATCCCAAAGTCTGATAATTAATATATAGAGTAAAAAAAACTCTATGAGAGCCGTATGGCTGTCAAACTTATATGTAAACGGAGATTTTTTATGAAAAAGGTAATTTTTGTCGTGATTGCCGTGCTCTTGGCACTGGCAATGGTAACCTGTGACGGCACATTCAGCCCGCAAGATGGTTCGCAAGGGGGCTTGGTACTGAATGTCACCGGCACAGGAGGCCGGGCGCTTACCAGCGTCCAGGGGCTTGCGGAAGCCGGAACAAACTTCTTTGAAGCAACTTTCCAGGATATAGCCACTCCCGCTAAAGTGTATCGGGCTTCCTGGGATTATGCCCGGACAGGCAGAATTTTCCTCCCGGTTGGTGAATATACAGGGATTCTTTTTGCCGGAAGAAACTCTGATAAAACGCTTCTTGCTGTTGGAAGGGTAACTGAAAGTAATGATGGCGGTCCGATAACCGGCCAAGATTTAAGTGATTTAAAAGTGGAAATAACTTCTGATACCAGAACTTTAACATTTACCGTGCATCCTTTGGAAAATAGTGTTAATCGCAAACCTTTCTATCACGCAACCGACGTGCCTCATTCTACGTTTAATGTTTTTAAACATGCTACACCCGGTTCTGCCTATGTTGTCCCGCCTGGAATACCTTCCACTATGTCGACTGCCGCTTTTGATGCTTTGCCATTCCATGATGTCCATCGATTCACAGATTCTCTTGGCAATATAATCCCGGTATTTGAAATTCCTTACGGCCTGTCAACAGCAACATGGCGTATTGGTATGGGTAATACAGATATAGTAAGAACTATAGACAGTGGAAATTCTAATATCGACCTCCATTCTACGAATGTCATTGAGGACTTTGCACCGCATATTATTTTACCGGCTGCTCCAAAGATTTTTAGTACAGGTGTATCAGAAGAAGGATCATTGAGATTGCCGACAACACCCCCTACTATGGTTTTTAATCCAGTTCCTGTAACGAATGATCCATTACCGACTAACGGAGTTTTTGAAATTCGTTTCAATGTAGATTCAGCGGCGAGCAGCGGCTTATTCCAAATAGCCCTTGAAATACCGGTGTTTGCATTGGGTGATGTTGACAATGGTATTACCTGGTTTATCCGGGGCGGGCTTAACAATGGGTTATTTGACGGAGGACCGGAATCTCAGAACCCGGCAGGTTTACTTGGCGGCGCCGTTGTACTTGGCTTTGGCAACCTTGCAGAATTCCCCATGATTGAGCTCATTATAGATCCTTAATGAAAAATTTACCTGCGAGAGGGATGCCGTGCGCCGTTTAATATGGCTATTTACATTCATACTACTGCTTGCCGCCGTCACTGGCTGCACGCCTCCCGTAGGGCAAATAGGCGGTACTGCCGGAGATGATCAGCTTCTCGCAGTACCGCAGCGTTCTGTATATAACGTCAACAGCGCTTTCTTTCCGGATACTGATGTACGGGTTTTTACCACGTACCGGGGCAGGATGCAGCCCATTTCCATTGAACATGTTTCATTCGGCGTTGTAGAAAATCTTTACCAGCTTGATAATATTTTTATGCTCTCTCCCGGTGAAGGTTATTTGTTTGAATTTGAGGGGCGGAAAATCATTGTCGTATCTTACAATAATTTATCTACCCGTTATTCTGTCGAAGTGCAGGATCCGTTTGGTATAGGCAACGGCAACGGCGGCGGTACCAATGACGGGGGAGGAACCGTCATTGTATGGAGTTATCCACGTTCTGTTTCCTTTAATGCCAATGGGGGATTAGGTACCCCCCCGGCAATGCTCAGAGTGGATGCGGGCACTACAATTACAATTCCCGGTCCGGGCGGTCTTTCCAGAACCGGTTATGTGTTTGCCGGCTGGAGCGGCAACAATTCAGGCACAGGCATCATTTTCGAGGAAGGTGATGATTTTATTGTCATAAGAGATGCGGTTTTCTTTGCCAGGTGGGTGTTACAATAGTACGGGGCCATGATTTGCAATGAAACCATGCGCAATAATACTATTGCTATTCATAACTGGATATTCACTATCTGCCCAGATGCAAACAGACGCTTCTGTGTATCTGCCGCCGGTAACGGGAACCGGCAGCGCTCCGGGGGATAATACATATTTTACCGGACTCATACTGAGGGAATTTATGGATCGGGGGTATTTGACGGCAAGGACACAGCAGCAGGCAAGGCTTTCCATGACCGCCGCAATCAACGCCCATGAAAGCCGTGACGGAGGAAGGCCGGTTTCCGGAATTGAAGATGACGGATTGTTCCACAGGCGAAGACCGGTGTATGTCCTTAACCTGACACTCAGAGATACAAACAGCGGAAGAAGCCTGATTAACCAGGATCTTTTTTATTCCGAACCTGACGAGATTGACGATTTAATCACACTAACATTCCGCGAGCTTCCGCCCGCCAGTGAATTTACCCGGCAGGGGCCGGAGCAAATTTTGCCGGAACAGGCATTACCGGAGCAAGCACTGACAGAACATGCGCTGCCGGAACATACGCCGTACAACTGGCGTGACGAATCGTGGTTTTTTGGCGCGGCTCTTGCATGGGCGCCCCGTTTTTATATCAATGAGGATATATCTGTCCACTCCGCAAACATCGGCTTTGCTCTTTTTGCTGAATACCATTTTTTGAATATGCTGGCAGTGGGAACAGGACTTGAACTGGCTCAGGATTGGGTTGTGGTAACAGAGTGGAATGATTACCATTTCCGTTATTTCGTGCTGGGTATTCCGTTTTTGGCGCGGTTTGTTTTTTACCCCTCAGACAATAATATTTTTGCCCCCTACTTGGGCATTAATTTTAACATTCCCTTGTCGCAGGACGTTAAGCTTCCCTTGCTTTCCTGGAGGCTTGGGCTGCAATATGGTATCCGGTTCGGTCCGGGAATACTTATGCTTGATCCCTGGATTTCGATGGATATTGGCAGATCTACCGTTGGAGCAAGAGAGATTAACCCCATCCCGTATCAGCGGTTTATGATTCATCTTGGCATTGGATATACAGTCGGCCTGAATGCTATCCGGTACAGACATCGTTCAGACAACACAGCAGGAAGGCCATAATGAAAAAAAACATGTCAGTGTTTTTTATCCTGTGCCGGTTTTTAGGCATGGTATATTGTTTGGCCCCTCTGTCTGCACAGAATGTTGCTGACTCCGGTAACGCCATGTTTCATTATAACCTGGGCAATGAACACATGGGTAACGCACATTACCATGCGGCTATCGAAGAATACACTGCTACACTCAGCATAATGCCGGATTATCACCGGGCTTTTTCAAGACGCGGTAATGCCCATTTTTACCTTGATAATTACACCCAGGCAATTGAAGACTACACCCAGGCAATCAGGCTTATGCCAAATAATCCCAATGCCTATTTTGACCGGGGTTTAGCCTATTTCCATACCAACGATTTGGAAAGCGCCATTGCAGACTGGCAAGTAGTGCTGCAGTTCGAGCAAGAGAGCCTGCCGGCAACGCATAATATTGACGTTGCCTCCCGCGTACAGCAGCAGTTGCCGCATGGTACACAAGTCGCTGCCTCTGAACCGCCGTTAATCCTGAATTTTAACGTCCCTGAAACAATTCATGTCATAACTGAACCGCCGGCACCTGCCGTTACCTCTCAGCCTGAGACTGTTACAATAATAACGCCTAATCCATTGCCTGTTACTATCGTACCGGCGCCCGCCCCTGAGCCTGCACCCCCTGTGCAAGCCGCTGTCGTGCCGGCGCCTGTCCCTGAGCCTGCACCCCCTGTGCAAGCCGCTGTCATGCCGGCGCCTGCCCCTGAGTCTGCACCCCCTGTGCAAGCCGCTGTCGTGCCGGCGCCTGCCCCTGAGCCTGCACCCCCTGTGCAAGCCGCTGTCGTACCGGCACCTGCCCCTGAGTCTGCACCCCCTGTGCAAGCCGCTGTCGTGCCGGCGCCCGCTCCTGAGCCTGCTCCCCCTGTGCAAGCCGCTGCCGCATCACAACAGCCAGTGCAAATAGAGATCCACACCATTTACCTGCACCCTGAAACTTCGCCGTCAGCACAGCAGAGACAGTACCAGCCGGAGCCCAGCCAAAACATACACGGTGTACGGGTAATACCCGGTCTTCCTGATCCAAACAGCGATAAAGTGTATCGCATTCAAGTTGGCAGATGGTATACTGAGGAAACCGCTTCATATATAGCCAAACGCTTGCAGTCCGCAGGTTTTAACACAGCCCTGGAGAGTAACCGGGGTGTATATTGGGTATACGCTGTAGATGTCCCCGCATCCATCACTTATTTCGCCATCCAGCGGATGGGAGTCCTGAGTATTCCTGAAGTCAGATTTTGGGAATAATCAGAAATTGCCGGAAACCTTGACAACCACCTATCCCCAAACAAATAATTATAGTATGCAGAAAAATATTTCAAAAAAGCTCCATTTATTTATGCTCTTTTGTACGATATTGATCTTATGCATTGGATTTCTCCATGCAGTGCCGATTGATGTTGTTTTTCCATCTGATTCCAGCGCACCTGTAACACCCGACGAAAGAGCTGCCGCTTCTGAAATAGCACGATCCCTCCTACTTGCCGCAGCGGCACGATACGAACATACCCCCTATCGATATGCCGGTATAACCCAGGATGGCCTTGACTGTTCAGGATTGGTATACTTGAGTTTTCTTAATGCGCTGGGAGTGTCTGTACCCCGGAGTTCAGAAGGCTTGTATACATGGACGGTGAGGATTACTCTGGAAGAAGCCGAACCCGGTGACTTGTTATTTTTCAGAACAACCGGAACGAACAGGATTACCCATGTAGGAATTTACACCGGAAACAGGCGTTTTATTCATTCTGCTTCCCAGGGTGCAGTTACCGGAGTGCTGTATTCCAGCCTTGATGAGCGTTATTGGCTCAATGCTTACGCCGGAGCAGGAAGGGTGTTTCCGGCAACAACCGTACCATAATGGAGTAAAACCATGAATTTTTTTTTCTACCGTATTAACAAAATAGATATTGGGATAACCGAAGAAAATAACGCCATTACCGGTTTGTTTTTTGGGCGGAAAGCTCCGCCTGATTGTATCAAAAAAGAAACTCCCCTGATAAAAAAAGCATCGGTGCAAATCGAAGAATACCTTGCGGGAAAACGAAAAAAATTTACCCTTCCGCTGGTCATGCATGGCACTGAATTTCAAATGGATGTATGGAATGCACTGCAAACCATTCCCTACGGCGAGACCCGTTCTTACAAGGACATTGCCGGACAAATAGGCAGGCCAAAGGCTGTACGCGCCGTTGGTATGGCAAATCATAATAATCCCATTTCGATAATTGTGCCATGTCACCGGGTAATAGGCCATAACGGAAAACTCGTAGGTTACGGCGCCGGCCTTCCCCTTAAACGCCGCCTGCTTGATCTGGAGCTGGAAAACGGTAATAATACAGGGTAATGTCTCGTAATTAAGAGGGTTCACTGTGTTCAAGAATTTCAATCAACTAGCGGCTTTTATAAAAAAAAACGGTATAAAAATCATTAACTTCAAGGTGACGGATCTGGCGGGAAGGTGGCATAACCTGAGCATACTGGCTGAACGGTTTTCCGAAGACCTGCTGACAAAGGGCCTGGGTTTTGATGGGTCAAGTTACGGGTTTCTGACAGTTGAAAAATCAGATATGGTTTTTTTGCCCGATATTACATCTGCATTTATTGACCCTGTCAGTGAAATGCCCGCAATAAGCATTGTGGGCGATGTGTATACACTCGATAATAACGATCATAAACGATTTGAGGATGATCCCCGTTATGTGGCGGAAAAGGCGGAAAACTATCTGTCCAAAACAGGTTTTTCAGACTGCTGCCTCTTTGGCCCGGAATTCGAGTTTTATATCATTGACAGCCTTGAGTACCGGATCGAACCGAATCATATCGAAGTGCATCTCGATTCCGAGCAGGCCGGATGGAATGCCTTTGCCTCGGCTTACGACGAACTTGGTTACAATCAGGGTTACAAGGTTTTAGTGAACAAGGGTTACCATACCGATCTGCCCTATGATAAAAGCTATAATTTGCGGAATAAGATGGTATGTCTGCTGGAGGAGCATGGTGTACCTGTAAAATACCATCACTGCGAAAATGGCAGTCCCGGCCAGGTTGAGATTGAGGTTGAATTTGCCGCTCTGCGGGAGATGGGTGACCGGACGCAAAAACTCAAATACATTGTAAAGAACACAGCAATACAGAATGGTAAAACCGTAACTTTTATGCCCAAGCCTTTTTACAACGAAGCGGGCAGCGGTATGCATATTCACCTGCATATGTTCAACAAGGGCCAGCCGATTTTTTACGACAAGAACGGTTATTCCGGTCTAAGCGATACTGCCCTGTATGCCATCGGCGGCATACTGCGCCACTCTGCTGCACTGACGGCATTTACGAACCCCTCAACAAACTCATATAAACGCCTGGTCCCCGGTTACGAAGCGCCGGTCACGATTTGTTATGCCACGGCAAACCGCAGCGCCGTCATCCGCATCCCGGCCTACACGATACAGCCGCAAGATAAACGCTTTGAATTCAGGCCGCCTGACGCCACAGCAAACCCCTACCTGTGTTATTCAGCATTGCTTATGGCAGCCATTGACGGCATAGAGAAAAAAATCAATCCGGTTACCGAAGGCTTTGGGCCTTATGATAAAAACATGTATGCCCTTACTGACAAGGAAAAAAAACGCGTAAAATCGCTGCCAAAGTCACTCAGCGAGGCGGCTGACGCATTGGAAAAAGACAAGGGCTTTCTCAAGAACGGCGGTGTGTTCAGCGAAAGTATCATAAGCAACCAGCTCGAAAAAATACGCCGCGACGACGAAGAAGCCGGCAAGATGCCGCACCCGGTAGAGTTTAAGAAGTATTTTGATTTGTGAGTAACTGCTAGCTGTTAGCGCTCAACACGTATGCTTCTATCGCATTAACATATCCCTTAACGGTAACATCCAGCCTTTGTGGAAAGGTAAACATATCTTTCGCCTTCTCTCTCACCTCGGCGGTGACGAGTATGCCCCCAAGCGGTGCATTGCTTTCCATGCGCTGGGCAAGATTAACCGCCGCCCCGATTACCGTGTATTCTATCCGGGTTTTGTTGCCTAAGTTGCCTACAATAACTTTTCCGATATTTATGCCAATCCGTACTTGTAAATCAATCGCAACAATGGGTTTCCATTTTTGGGCTAACTCCCGCGCTTTTTCCTGCATGGCGATGGCGGATTTTAAACATTGCTCACAGTGGTTGGGCAGATCAAACGGGTCTCCAAAAAAAGCAAGTATCCCATCACCCATAAATTTATCCACCGTTCCGCCGTGGGAAAAAATTATTGCTGCCATGCTTTCAAGGTAATCACTTAAAAAAGCATGTACCTCATCGGGCTTTCTGTCTGAACTCCATTTCGTAAAACCGGCTATGTCGGAAAAAAGAATGGTCAATTCTTTGTATGCCGGGATTAATTCTGTTTTCCCTTCACGCATAATTCGTTCTCCCAATGCATGCGGAAAATATCGAGAAAGCGCATTACGCAGAAGCAGTTGTTCGCGATACCTGATAAAAAGGCGGGTCAAAAATGCTCCGGCCCACAAGAAGAAAAACAATACCACAGGTGCAGCATACCATGGCGACAGGGCGTTGGTACGCCAGCGGTAAAAAGTGACCGCCGAGAAAATGAAAAGTGTCAAAAGAAAACCAAGGTGAAACAGCAGATCCCTTCGGATATGTGCACACAAGATTGCCACAGATAACAGTAGTAGTATTGTTATTACTTTATACGGAGTAGAAGCCCAGCCAATAAAAGCCCGTTCTTCCAAGCCGCCCAGAATGCCGCTTAAAATCTCAACATGCACCCCTGATAGCGGATAGAGTCGTTCAAATGAGGTAGGCCCAAAATCCTTTTGGCTGGTACTTATTTCTGCGATTAATGCAATTCGTCCATTTAAGCCGGAAAACATTCTGTCAAAAACAGCATCATCACTCTTCGCTGCAACAACGGTATGGAAGGGGATTCTCCCTGTATCAGCGGCCCAGGTTTCTGTGTATGGAATTAACATACGGCCCTGTATATCAATCGGAATGCGGATTACTTCGTGTTCTGACCGAGGAAGGGCCAGATATTCCCCTGCTTTTAGCTCGATAGTTTCAATGGGTATACCCAAACGCACTACTGCTGCTGCCAAAGCCAGAGATGGAATATACCCCCCGTCCCATGCATACAACAGCGGGGATCTCCGGTAAACCCCATCAGGATCAGGATCCATGTTAATATGGGCTATCGCCGCCGCCACTTCGATTAACTCAGGAAAAGGCAATAAAAAAGTTCCGGCCTCGGGCACTTTTCCCTTTTCCACAACATTGATATGCCAGATATGCCTTGCCAATAGATGCCGTTCTGCTTCGGTTAATTCCCGGTATGGCAAATTGGGGTTATCTATCCCTTTATCTACAGCCAGCATCGCAACAACGGTATCCCCAGCCCATTCAATGGCTTGAATAAATGCGGAATCATGTTGCTTTTCACTAAAAAACAAAAAATCAAACACAGCGCCGGCATTGGAATCCGCAAGCACTTCCTGAATGTCTGCAAATGCCTGGCGGGTATCCAGTTCTTCCCCAAAGACTTTTATGCTTGTGTCGTTAAGATCGATGGTGGCAACGAGCGGATTTCTCGTTTTATCACTTGATAGCACACGGTAGTTTATACACTGATCAAACAGAATCTTGTCCCAAAAACGAATAGCTCCGCTAACAAACAGTAAGCCTGTTGTAACGAGAGAAAAAAACAGAGTAAAGGCGAAAAATATCGGTTTCCTAATATTAAAAAATTGCATTCTTAATGACGAATAACAATGGGCCTGACATACATGCTTCTACCCGAAAATCTGGTTGTATACTCTTGGGTAGTGCTTCTTGTCGTCCCACCGCTTGGGATAAAAGCACTGGCCGGCTCACCTAACTCTGAAGCGGTACTCTGCAACCTGATAATTTCCCGGTGCACATTGTCAGAATGCTGCTGTGAATGAGGATTGTTTCTGTGAGCTTGTATTAAATTTTCCAGCATTACTTCCCGTTCCACACTCATAATCACATACAATGTTTCGGTTCCCGGCGTTCCGTCTAACCGCAAAGGCCCAAAAAGTATCTCTTCGCCTCCCCTTAAGGGCTGATCATGCAAAACAAATACTTTCCGAGCCGAATCATATATAATTACGTAGCAAAAACTATTGGTAGCTGGCGTAATGGTAAAGAGAAACGTCTCTCCGGTTTCCATTCTGACTATCCGGGAAATAGGAATAGATTCCCGCTCCATCCCTTTAAGAAACGTGATGTCCCATGAAAATGTCTGCGCGGGCAGAAGAACCGCAACGAAAAAACTTAAAAACACAAAAGTTATTTTTTTCATGCTGACCATCCTGTAATATATAGTATAGCGAAACGCTACTTTTTGGAGAAGATACTAACCACCCTCATCGTCGCCGTCGCTCTACACGCGCAAAATGTCGAAGTGTTTCCGCAATTGGGACATGCAGAGTGAAAAGGGAAAAGTGAATAGTGAGGAGTGAGGAATTAGGAATTAGGAATTGAGAATGTCGGTATTTTCGACTGGCATTATTAGCCTGTAGTATGATAGAATAACTTGTGAACAATGATCTTGAGATTATCTTTAAACAATCAGCTTTCAGGCACGGTGTTACCGAAGCCGATATTCGCTGGGCATTCAATACGGTTGAAGTTGATGAACTCATTCATGGGTTCGAGAATAAATACCGTTTGCTTGGTTTTAACACCAAAAGCAATATGATTGAAGTGCTCTATAATCTGATTAATGACCATAGGGTAAACGTATTCCACGCTTTTCCTTGCACAGATGCATTTTTAGAATCACTTTCAAAACAGGAGTAACTGATTATGACTGAAAAAGACATGACTGAAGAAGAAGCTCAATACTGGAGCGATTATTTTATGGAAAACCCGCCAAAAACAGATCCGTCTAAGCAAGGCATTTTTGTACGGCGCAAGGCTAACCGTTTTTTTGGAATGGATAATCTAACGGTTAATTACCTTCTAACCAAATCAATAGAAACCCATAAATCACCGGAAGAAATAATCGGTGATCTTGTCCGCAAGGAAATATCGGCAACTGTAGGTATATAAGGAGAAAATTCTATGTTTAATAAACCAATCCACCTCCTCCTCGCCGCCGCCGCTTTATTAAGTGGAAATCTGTGTCCCTTGGCATGGATGCCATGAAACACAGGATCCTCAACCGAGCCGCATAGCGGCGAAGGTGCACTCGAAGCTATCGCTGTGATTCCCCCTCTTGATTACACAGATTTAATGGATTTACACAGATTCTTCTTAATTATTATCTTCTTTAATCTGTGGTAATCATCTTAAATCAGTGTAAATCTGTGTCCCTTGGCATCCAAGTTACCAAGTATGCACTAGATCGACATCCGCCACCAACTGTATAATTTCAAATAGAACCAAAAAAAGGAGCCACCCCATGCTTAAAAAAGCCGCTATCTTGCTAACCTCCCTCCTCGCCGCCACCGCTCTCCCCGCGCAAAACATCGAAGTATTTCCGCAATTGGGGCATAGTTCTTCGGTTAATTCCGTAGCATTCAGCCCAGACGGTAGGCAGGTGCTTTCTGGCTCCAATGATAGAACCATTAAACTCTGGGATGCAGCAACCGGCCGGGAAATAAGAACCTTTTCTGGACATGCTAATGAGGTTACTTCTGTAGCATTCAGCCCTGACGGCAGGCAGGTGCTTTCTGGCTCCTCGGATAATACCATTAAACTCTGGGATGCAGCAACCGGCCGGGAAATAAGAACATTTTCTGGGCATACAATTAGGGTTAGTTCTGTATCGTTCAGCCCTGATGGAAGGCAGGTGCTTTCTGGTTCCTTGGATAATACCATTAAACTCTGGGATGCAGCAACCGGCCGGGAAATAAGAACTTTTTCTGGGCATTCAGAAGATGTTACTTCTGTAGCATTCAACCCTGACGGCAGGCAGGTGCTTTCTGGCTCACGGGATAATACCATTAAACTCTGGGATGCAGCAACAGGCCGGGAAATAAGAACCTTTTCTGGACATAGTTCTTTGGTTAATTCCGTAGCATTCAGCCCAGACGGCAGGCAGGTGCTTTCTGGCTCCTATGATATTAAACTCTGGGATGCAGCAACCGGCCGGGAAATAAGAACTTTTTCTGGACCTAGTTATTTGGTTAGTTCCGTAGCATTCAGCCCAGACGGCAGGCAGGTGCTTTCTGGCTCCTGGGATAATACTATTAAACTCTGGGATGTGGCAACAGGCCGGGAAATAAGAACATTTTCTGGGCATAGTGGTTGGGTTATTTCTGTTTCGTTCAGCCCTGATGGAAGGCAGGTGCTTTCAGGTTCCTTTGATAGAACCATTAAACTCTGGGATGCAGCAACCGGCCGGGAAATAAGAACCTTTTCTGGGCATACAATTAGGGTTAGTTCTGTATCGTTCAGCCCTGATGGAAGGCAGGTGCTTTCTGGTTCCTTGGATAATACCATTAAACTCTGGGATGCAGCAATCGGTCGGGAAATAAGAACCTTTTCCGGACATGCTGATTGGGTTAGTTCTGTATCGTTCAGCCCTGATGGAAGGCAGGTGCTTTCTGGCTCCGGTGATAGAACCATTAAACTCTGGGATGCTGCAACAGGCCGGGAAACCAGAACATTTTCTGGGCATATAAATAGTGTTATTTCTGTATCGTTCAGCCCTGATGGAAGGCAGGTGCTTTCAGGCTCCTATGATATTAAACTCTGGGATGTAGCAACCGGCCGGGAAATCAGAACATTTTCTGGGCATGCTAGAGGAGTTAATTCAGTAGCATTTAGTCCTGATGGAAGGCAAGTGCTTTCTGGCTCCGATGATGGAACCATTAAACTCTGGGATGTTGCAACAGGCCGGGAAATCAGAACATTTTCTGGGCATACAAATAGTGTTATTTCTGTATCGTTCAGCCCTGATGGAAGGCAGGTGCTTTCAGGCTCCTGGGATAATACCATTAAACTCTGGGATGTAGCAACCGGTCGGGAAATCAGAACCTTTTCTGGGCATGACAGTTGGGTTAATTTTGCATTCAGCCCTGATGGAAGGCAGGTGCTTTCTGGTTCCTGGGATAATACCATTAAACTCTGGGATGTAGCAACCGGTCGGGAAATCAGAACCTTTTCTGGGCATACAAATAGTGTTAGTTCTGTATCGTTCAACCCTGATGGAAGACAGGTGCTTTCTTGCTCCAATGATATTAAACTCTGGGATGTAGCAACAGGCCAGGAAATCGCCCAGTTCATCAGCTTCACAGACGATGAGTGGATTGCCATCACCCCCGACGGCTTCTACAACGCTTCCCCCTTCGGTGACCGGCACCTCAATGTCCGGGTTGGTAACAACGTTTTTGGCATAGACCAATGGCGTGCTAATTTTTTCCAGCCGAATATTGTGGAAGCTCGCCTGCAAGGCAACACCAATATTAATGTTCCGCCCATCAGAATAACCGATGTTACCGAGCCGCCGCGAATCACCATCCGCAGTCCCAGTCAGGGGGCACAATTTTCGGCAGCACAGGCGGAGCTTTCTATTCTGGTGGAAGATCAACGGCACCCGCTCAGGGATGTACGGGTACTGGTAAACGGCCGGCTCGTGGGCAACGATGAGCTTGCGCGGGCAACCGGCACGAGGAATATCAGAATCCGCACCGAACGGATTGAAGCGCCGCCCAACGAACGCCGTATGGAAATCAGTTTTCCGGTAACGCTGGAACCGGGGTATAACCGTATCGAAATAGTCGCTGTTAATACCAGTAATACTGAATCTCGGCAGGCGGTAGAAGTACGTTATGAGACATCAAGGAGAGATCTTCCCAACCTGTGGATACTTGCCATTGGCGTTAATCGATACGATTCGCCTGATATTAGCAACCTGAGCTATGCGGTGAATGATGCACGGGAAATTGTCAATGCTTTTAGAGCTCAGGAAGGCAGGCGTTTTGGCAGGGTGAACAGCCTGTTGATAACCGATGAAGCCGAAGTAAAACCCACAAGGGCAAATATCGTTGACGGGTTTGATTTTTTAAGCCGTGCCAGCCAGCATGATGTCATACTGCTGTTTATGGCCGGTCACGGGGTAAACGACAACCGGGGGGATTTTTATTTTTTACCGTCCGATGCTTCGTTTGGCAGTGACGGCTCGATAGTGCGTTCCCGCGCGGTTGAAAGGGGAGAAATTATGCGGCTGCGGGATCTGCCGGGGAAAAAACTGATCTTTATTGACGCTTGCCATTCCGAGAATGCCGGAGGTGCGAACACCCGCGCAATTGTAACAGATAACACCCGCCTGCTGCGAGACCTGATGGATCCGAGCACTTTTATATTCACTTCGAGTACCGGCAGGCAGTTGTCTCAGGAACTTCCCCGTTTACGGCATGGCGTTTTTACCTATGCCCTGCTGCAGGGTTTACGAGGTGAAGCCTATCCTGATGCAAGCGGGCATATTACCATGAAAGCGCTTGACATGTATGTTTCCCGCATGGTGCCGGAACTGACGAACGGAGCGCAGCATCCGGTTTCCACGGTACAGGACGGCAACTATCATGATTTTATTATTTCGGTGACAAGGTAGGGTATTTTTTGGGAGTATATTGATGTTAAAAAAATACCTTTTTGCAATAATTTTACTGCTTAACGCTCTATCGGTTTTTTCTCAGGAATTTGGCATGGGGGCAGTATTTGACCCTGAGCTGTACGCACAGGTACCCTTAAGGGCAACAACCCGTGATGTAACGCCGCTGCCTCGTGCTGCTTCGGTTAAAGGTTATGCGCCGTACCCCGGAAATCAGGGCGAAACAGGTACATGTACCGGCTGGGCTACAGCTTATGCCGCACGGACAACTTCAGAATCAGTTAGCCTGGGAAGAACAGACAGAACACTGACGACAAACAGCGCTTTTTCTCCTATTTTTGTATACCGCAGTATTTCCAATGATCCTACACTTCGAAACGGTTCCGCTATTCCACATGCTCTTGAATTAATAAAGAATCAAGGAGCGCCAAGAAGGGTTAGTCTGGAAATTACAGCACGGCCCTCCGCAGAGGGTTTAAGCAATGTTACTCTGTCTCTGTTTGCCGCAAACAGAACATACCCGATTAAAGATTATGCCAGACTTTTTTATATGGAGAGGACTGCCGTTCGCGGCTGGCATTCAGCAGATCATGCATTAAAAATCAGAACGGTGAAAAAAGCCCTATCCGAAGGAAAACCCGTTGTCATAGGAATGCATACACCTCATTCATTTTATAACACAACAAGCCGCTGGGTCCCAACTGAGCAGCCATTTAATTATGATTTAAACAATTACCGGGGCCACGCCATGGTTGTAGTTGGATACGATGACGATATACATGGCGGCGCATTTGAAATTCAAAACAGTTGGGGTACCAGCTGGGGTAATGAGGGGTATATCTGGATTAGTTATAACGATTTTGCAAATTTTGTTGTAGAAGCATATGAACTAATCGAAGACCCCATGAGGTACCAGAACATAGCGGAATTTTCCGGCTCGGTAGAAATCGAAATGGAACTGCCGGACCAAAGGATGGATGTGGAATTCACCGGCAACGGTTATTACCGGACAACAACATCCCATGCGACCGGAACCGGCTTCCGGTACATCATGAACTGCGACAAGCCTGCCTACCTGTACTCCTTTGCCATCAATGATCATGATCCTGATTCTTATTACCGCATCTTTCCGCAAGATGGAGTACTCGCCATTCTGGACTACCGGGAAAACAATTTTGCCTTTCCCCCCGATAGACCCGGTGAAATTGACTGGCTTGAGCTTTACGGGCCAACAGGCACCGAATACCTTGTTGTCCTTTTTTCCAAACGCCCACTGGATATTGACGCCATTGGTCAACAGTTTAGGAGCGCGCAGGGAAATTTAGTGGAAAGGGTTGAGCAGGCGGTAGGGCAAAACTTCATCCGCCCCCATACAGCCAGCTACGAAAGAGACCGGATTGCGTTTACCGCCCAGTCTCCTAATGAACATGCCGTTTTTGGTTTGCTTTTGGTGATTGATCATAGGTAGGGCCGCGGCTCCGGTTCGACTCCCTTAACGCAAGCAATTAGCGGCCGATGGGAGTCCCTTCCGGCGTTCGACATCCTGTCTCACGCCTCCAGGCCGCCTGCGCCGCTAAACCGCCCTCCATGGCGGTTTGCCCCTGAAAACCCTGCGAGTCTCGGCTTTTCAGGGGCCGCGGCTCCGGTTCGACTCCCCTAACGCAAGTAATTAGCGGCCGATGGGAGTCGAACCCACGTCACGAGCTTGGGAAGCTCGGGTAATGCCGTTATACGACGACCGCTGAAACCGGAGGTTTTTCTTAATTTACTATGACAAAACCATTCTTTTATGTCAAGGCAAGTGAATATTGCTTTCAGTTCGGGCAGGGACGGTGTTAATTAGATCAGGTTTCCAGATGGTGGTGCAGTTTCGGCCTTTTGCTTTGGAAATGTACAGGGCTTCATCGGCACGGCGGAGTATGCCGGTTGTATCCAGTTCACAGTTCTTGTCAAAGGAATATACACCCAGACTGATCGTTACCTGTGGCAGGGGAACTTCCCATGGTACCTGCATTTCTTCAACACTGGTACGCAGGCGTTCTGCAATCATCCAGGCAGTAGAAGTCTCTGTTTGAGGCAATAGAACGGTAAATTCTTCACCGCCGAAACGGGAAGGAATATCATCCACGCGGACATACTGTCTGATAACCTGAGCGAGTGTTTCCAGTACCTGATCACCGGCAAGATGCCCGTAGTCATCGTTAAAATTCTTAAATTTATCAACATCAATGACAATTACCGAAGAAACATTGGAACTGCGCTTTGTCCTTATTACTTCTTCTTTCATGCGGGTCATGAAAAAACCGTGATTATACAGGCCTGTTTTACCGTCCCTTAGCGAATGTTCATAGTGTAAATTGTTTTTTATCGCCTGGGATACAAAAGGCATAAGCTTCTGGAGAAATGCCAATTCGTGCCCGTCATATTCGACATCCAGCATCTTGCGTCCGACCAGTATAAGCCCGTACAAACCAAAAGGCCCAATAATGGGGATTACGATTTCCGGCGGCAGATTTTTTAGAGGAGCAAGAGCCTTGTTGTTTTTTAGTCTTTTTTCCAGGACATTGAAATTTATTGGTTTGGGGAATTGGTTAAAAAATTTTTCAAATTCACTTATGTTGTCAATCTTTAAATCCAGATCAACCAATTTGTAGTTTTGATAGGAACGAATGGTAATGTCGGGACGGCTTTGAATCGGTTTCCAGAGAAATGAAATAAATGAAGGAAGAAAAAGATACGATATTTGCCAGACGGTTGTATCCATTATATCGTTAATATTAGTTCGGTTAAAAATATCCAGCCCTCTGGTCAGCAGGGTTTTATAATTACGTATTTCATTTGTCAGGCTGTCAATAAATTCGAAGACTCCTATGCTTTGAAGAAAATCAAAATTTTCTATTATTTGGGGACTGGCGTGAAATTGTTTCTCTACGTCCTCGTAATCAAGGTTCGTGGTATTATCCATCGCATTTTCTTTCAGGTTTCCGAATAGTGTTCACTGAGCGTTACGCGCCATTCCGATCGGTTTTCCCGATTCTCCCATTCAAAAATTTTCTTTATCTTAAAATCCCTGATGTCCGAAGGATTATTGTAATGGATGATACCAAAGCGCCCGCCGCCTATGTAGCTAACCGTATCGCCCGATTCAAGGTTTTCTCTTCCGATGATTCGGTTTATCACACAGTCAAAATGCACAGGCTTCCCGGTATCAGGTTCGGCAATTGCCGCTGAAATATCCTTGATTGGTTTGTCGCACCAGGCGCAGTCAGCAGCAGGCAGGGAAAGGGCAGGGGGCTTGGGAGGGGTCCATTTGGGGCGATCATACGTAAGCACTCGTTTTTTTTCAAATTTTCCGTCACTGATAGGGGAAAAATCCATTGGTTTTTTTTCCCCGCCTTTTGAGGCATCTTTTGACTGGGAATCCCAGTCTCGACGCCTGATGGATTTGCGCCAGTTCCCCCGATTATCTCCGCCTCTTCCGCTGCCGCTCATTATATCTCCCTCCGCCTTGTGACATGCTCACCAATTCATTGCTTAATACCAGAGCGAGCCGTTGAATTGCCGCATACATATATTCTTGGTCATTAATACGCTTTCGCAGCTGCTCAAGTCTTGAGGAACTTAAATTCTGTTCCATAATCATCATATACGCTCCATGAAGGCAGATGCAAGATGGGTAACCGTCTCTTTTCCGACAAAAACAACGTCGAAACGAATAGCCCTCCCATAATATTGTCGATTGATAGAAAGGAAATACTTAGCTGTTTCTATGATTCGGCGCTGTTTTTTGGGGTTAATGCTGTATGACAGGTTTTCAATGCCAAGAGCCGTCCAGGCTTTTACTTCGACAAATACCAGGGTTTCGCCGTCGATCGCGATAATGTCGATTTCTCCGGCTTTAGATCGGAAATTTCGGGCAATTATGTGTAAACCAGCCGATTCCAGGGCCTGTCCTGCACGTTCCTCGCCTTTTTTGCCCGCCTGGAAAGCGAGATCGGCTTCATCATACATTCAGATCAAAAATCTCTTTTGCGGTCATTGCCTTGGTGATATAAATGTGTTTTTCCGCCAGCAAATCAATATAGTGTTCTTCATCTCCGGCATATATTTTTTTATCTTTGTCGATCAGAATCTGGATTTTGGGGCGAAGAGGGGCCTCTGCTCGCACTTCTGTTACACGGGCAACAATGTTGTTGTTGAGTAGGACTATGGAGCCAATTGGGTAAATTCCCATGATATAGATAAAAACCTTGAGGAGATTGGGATCAAAACGGCGGGAATTGTCGGCAAGGAGGTTTTTTATTGCTTGATATCCCACTATGGGATTTCGATATGGCTTTTGGCTGACCATAGCTTCAAATGCATCGGCAATGGATACAATGCGGGCACCCACATCGATTTTGTTACCCGTAAAACCATACGGATACCCATCGCCGTCCCAGCGTTCATGATGCTGCAGAACAACATCTCCAATTTCATCATTGTATTTAAGTTCTTTGGTAATGATTCTGTGGGCAAGCAGGGGATGGCTGCGCATGCGCTGGCGTTCTGCTTCGGACAATTCTCCCCGTTTTTCGGTAATTTCTCTGGGGAGCCTGAGCATGCCCGCATCGTGGAGGAGTGCGCCAATGATGATGTTAATGGTTTTATGGTTGGGAAATTTGAGTTCCTGGGTTACCAGGGCGGAGAGAATCGCGGTATTAATCGAGCTTTTTGCCATCTCGTAACCCTTGACTTTGCCGCCCAAAATAAAACTGACAAACTGCTCCCTCTGGTCTTTTATTGCATATAATAATTCAGCGCTTATAAGGCTGATGGACTGGTTTTCCAGGATGGCATCCTTTGAAGATATTCGCAGAAGCGACATGTTCATTCGTTCGATAAGCGATATATATGTCCGGTACGCGCCTTTGTTCTTTTGGTCATCGGAAATTGCGCGAATGTCAACAATCGGTGAATCACTGTTGCCCGATTCGGCATTCAAGCTGCTTTCGGCTTTGTTTTTTACGGAAGGCTCATCTTCTGTCTCGTTAAAATAGGGAACCCCATCCACCTGTACGGTATTAACACCCATTTTCCGGAGATTATCAAGGTCTTTTTGCTCAATGGGGGTTTCTGCGTGGACAAAGATATTGTTCCCGCTTGTATATATCGGGTTCGAAAAAATCATCCCCGGTTTCAGGAGGTCTGCCGATATGCTCTTCATTTTTGCTACTTCTGCCCTTCGAGTCTCTTGCTAAACTTGCGAACCTTCAGTTCGGGCCAGTTTTGGAAGAGCCTCCTTCTTTTGTTACAAAAGCCAAAACTTTTGCTGCCGCTTCCCAGCACCATGGCGGAATAAAATCGCCCGGTTTTGCGCTCAGATCCAGCATAGCCGCAAGCGCCTCGTCTTCCACAACCGTAATTCCCGCTTCCTGTGCAATGGCAATAATGCGCTCTGCCTGTCTGTCTCTTCCCAAAGCAAGCAGTTGCGGCGCGGGATCTTCCGGAGAATACCCTATGGCGGATGCCAGCTTCCTTTTCTTCATATTATACTGCCTTATCAATTATACGCAATAGAGCACTCGCAGAATCTGCTGTGATATTCATGGCGGAATCTGATTCGCAGGGGAAAGGGTTTTCAAAGTTCTTAACCGTAATGTGTCCGGGGGGAATTCCCATGCAGCCAGACAGTCCGTTAATAAACTGCCTGTGCAGTTTTGACGGCAGTTCCGGCAGGAGGGAAACAGAAAGCCGGCTCAATGAAAAACCTGCCGATTCCGCTGTGAACAGCCAGCGTTTTTCTGCTGTCCCGTTCTCAACAATATCCATAACCATCCGGCCGGCATTATTTCCCGTCTGTTTTTTCCCGTCAACCAGAATCCTGAGTGTTACGTTAAAATCCCTGTCGTCATGGGTGAAATCAAAAGGCAGCGCGATCCAGCGTTGTCCGTTTTTACCCGGCAGCCTGTTCAACAGGGCAAGCAGGGGATCTTTTGCAGCAGATTGCAGGATCATTTCCTTAAGTTCGGCCCCGGTCATTACACCGTTTTTTTCGGTTACACTTTCTTTTCCTTGATCGCCCTGTTCTTTATGCTGTTTTCTGTCCCGGTTACGCTCATCATGACCGTGCCGTCTTTGCCAGTCCGGATCAACCGCTTCGGCAAACAACGTAAGCCCTTTTGGGGTAAGTTCTACTCCCTTGCTCTCTGCTGCTGCTGCTGCAAGTGATAACGCTTCCCGGTTTTTAATGATGGTTTCCATGTTTTTGGCCGGTGCCGATTTGACAGCATCCGTCTGTTCTGCCGGGGACACGCTGCCGCCGGGTGGCGGTTGAGCGGCTGCCGAAGAAATAACCTGACGGCGCAGCGCTGCCATCAATTCAGGTTTTAGCGGCAGGGAAAAATAGCGTGCAAACGATAGGACGACAGCGGATAACCTGTCCGCAGGCAGCCCGGCAGCGGCAATCAGAGCAGACATTGTATGGGGAACAGCGCCCGCCGATTGCGGTGCAGGGACATTCGCTTTGGCTGTGGTTTGAGCTGTTGCTGCCGCAGCATTGTGTTTTGCCGAAGCAAGCTGTTTTGGAGCAGCTCTGCTGTTTTTACCGGTTTCAATAAAAGTATCCGGTACTATGTTTATGGTTTTCATCTTACCTGATACCTGTTACTTTATACCTTTCTATCACTATCAGTGTTGCAAATATTGTAAGGGAAACAAGGCTTACGATAATTCCCGCAAGAAAACTTCGGTTAAAATACCTGAACTCGATTTCATGAGTCCCCTCGCTCAAGCGGACAGCTGCCATGGCATTGTCAATCAGTACTATGTCGTTTTTTTCGCCGTTTACATATACGCTCCAGTTTTTGTCTCCGGGAATAGAGGTGTACAGCAAGCCGTCTTCAAGGGCCGTTACATTGCCTTTTACCCGTGTGTTGGCAAATTGTGTCAGGGTTAACGGCTGGGATGCAAGTTGCGCATAACCCTGTTCGAAAAGGGCTGAGTCAAAATGGCTTGCGAAAATAAATACCGGGCCTCCTTCCAGGACAGAGAACGTAATCCTGTCACCCTGAGAAAAATATCCCGCTGGCGAGATGTAAAACCGCATTTCATGAATGAGCATGCTGCCAACGAACGTATCGTTCACAAAAACACCTAACTGCAATTCTTCCGGGCTTCCGGCATAAATATACAAAAGCCCATCATAAGGCATGGTGTAATGCCAGAATAAAAAGTTATTGCCGCTCCTGTCGTGTGTCCGGCCCGGATTAGTTTCTGTTACCTGTGTAACTGTAAACAAGCTCCTGTCAAGCCCTGTCGCCCGGCTGAAAAAATCGTTTTGAGATAAAAAAGGATTGTCATATTGACCAACATAAGCGGCTAACTCCTCTTGAACCATGAAACCCAAAGGCAGATAATACTTGTTTTCAAGCAGAATCATTGTACCGGATTCTCCTATAGGTTCCCAGTAGATTCCATTATCATTAGGCGGAGTTTCTGCACAAATCAAGTAACGCATGTTAAGAAAAGCGTTAAGCAAAGGAGTCATCCCGAAATATATATATGAATGTTCTCTCGTCATCAGTCCAAGTCCGTGCATATATTGTGCAATAGCAGCATTAGACGTTGAAGAATAAATGGAAATCCCATTATAATGATACAGTAATGGGTCATTCATAGTCTGTATATGAATACTATCTGTCCGGTAGAAATCAACTCCGGCAGGTTGGCGAAGGTCCAAAAGTGCCTGTATATGGTCATACCGCTCGGGGTTTTCATCCAGGGTAGTGCCGGCCGTCCTAATAGCTATCCATGAACCGATTAAAAGCTCGGTTACTATTACCAGGAGAAAACCTGCGGTTGTAAACCGCTGTACCTTCACTGATCCTTTTCCATGAAAAAATAACAGCAAAAGGTAAACAGCGCATAAAACAGCGCTGCCAATGACGGCTGTTTTTCCCTGCGAACCAAACGCCGCAGCAAGCAGAAACAGCGCGGCACTAATTCCTATGGTCAGCAGTCCTTTTCTGCTTATGGTTTCGCCGAATACCAATGCCCGGTATGCCATGATAACCAGCAGAAAACTTATTATGAATGAATAACGGGAGGGCATTCCCCTGACATGGTTAAACCCATTCCACATATATTCCAGTACATTAATGTTACAACATAAAAGCAGGAAAACAACAATACCGGCAAATGTAATTTTTTCCCGGCGTGATATTTTTGAAGAACAGATAAACAAGGCGGCAAGCATAATTGTAATCATACCGCTATACAGGTTAGGGAGGCCGCGATAAACTGTAGGTGGCAGAAAAGCGATGAAATTACCCAGAATATCCAAAAAGCTGTGTAATACATATGATTCAGACGGGAATGCATATTCTTGTATATATGTACTTTGGAGGGCAGACCAGCTTGGAACTAACAGTACTGCCGTCATCCCGACAGCCAACATTGAAGAAACTGCGAGTGTGCCAAGTTTGTGCATGAAATCCCGGTGATTGTACTTTAATATAAAACATTGGCTGAAAAATATTATTGCGACAAAAATGCAGATGTAAAAACCAATGAGATAATTCGCAAGTACTGCCAAAGCCAGAGAGATCACATATAACAGATACTTTCCTTCATTAATTAGTGCCATTAGCCCCAGCATGACCAGAGGCAGCAGTGCAAAGCTGTCTAACCATATGATGTGGGTGTAATAGCCAAGTGTAAAAGCGCTTAACGCATAAAAAGAAGAAAAAACCGGAAGCCATATTGTTCCGCATTGTGGTTTGTTTTTTTGAAACATATATTGTAAAAATAAACCGGTAAACAACCCTGCACAGCCGATTTTTACCAACAGCAGGAATGTCACCGCTTCGCGCAGCCAGGCGTATGGAACAAGAACAGTAAGAAGATTTAACGGGCTTGCCAGATAATAAGCAAAAAACGCAACATAATCAAAGCCAGCGCCTGCAATCCATGACCATGGCGCTGTAAAACCTTCCCTGAGTGTATGCCAGAAGCTGCTGAAGAAAGGATAGTACTGGAGGAATGAATCTTGAGTGAATATTATCCTGTCGCCAAAAGGGGACACCCCGTGAAGGGCGAATGCCGTTCCCATAATGGCAAAGGGGAAAAAAAAGGACATGGTGAGATACCAATTTTTTTTAAGCTTCATTTTATTTGCAGTATACCTGGCTCTATTATCAAGTATCAAGTATTAATTATCCATTAAATTATACTTATGCGGGGCCCGTCGGTGCTTCGCTGCTCTCCATTGATCGCTGCATGACTATACAAACAGCAATGTGTGTCCTTGAAATACACTTATGCGGGGCCCGTCGGCGTGTCCCTGAAAAGACTTACGCGGGGCCCGTCGGCGACCAATCGCACCGCTTCGCGGTACGCTTGTCGCCGACACCCGCCTAATCATGTTCGAGGGACACACACGTCGACACCCGCCTAATCATGTTTGAGGGACACACATTGCTGCCTTATCCGGATGGGCGTTAATGGAGGGGGGCTTTCGCATAGGGGGACACACATTGCAGTGTGAGGACTGCGGGTTGGGCTGTGGAGGATGGGCTGTTGTATGGAAGCGGCAGCGGGCGGGGCGGCGGGGGGCGGCATGACTTTTGCGACACCGAGAAAAGTGGGTAACCAACCCCGACCATTGTGTCAGCTTGCCTGACATAGAAACCAAATTGTTATTTTAAGGTCAGGCAAATGCACAATGGCGTGTATCCATGACCTGGAGCAAAGGAGGGCCGCTCCCCGCCGCCACGCCCGCTGCCGGATCAAGGTTAGTACATGCTTTGAGGGACACACATTGCGGCCTTTTTTTTCGTTGGAATAAAGCAAAAACCATTTTCGCGCCATATAGAGGGTATAGCTTGTACCAAGCTGTGTATTTCAATTTCCTTAAGGAGGAAAATTTATGCATTACCCGATTTCCTCTATCCAGCCGGACGATGACCCTCTGGATATCCGCATGGACAATGTGTTCAAGGCAGTGTTCACCAAGGATACACCAGAATCTGCAGAGGCGCTTTCCCGCCTTGTTTCAGCGCTCATCGGCAGGGATGTCACTATCGTCTCAATCCTTGCCAACGAGCCGCCTGTCGATAATGTACGGGACAGGCAGATACGCTTTGATATTAATTGCAAGGCTGAAAATGGCGAGCTAATCAATGTAGAGATGAGCCTTAACCCTGGTGTGTTTGAACCCATTCGCCTGGAGTATTACACTTCCCGGCTATTCGGCGGGCAGGATGTCAGAGGAAGCGATAGCAGCTATAAAGACCTCAAACAGACTTACCAGATTACTATTTTGGCAAACAAAAAGTTCTTCACGGATGATGCGCATTACCACGCTTTTGAATACTATGATCCTATTCGCAAAGTCTCGCTAGATGGCAAAACCCGGATAATAACCCTTGAGCTCTCCAAGGTGGACATTATAGCAGAAAAGCCCATAGACGAGATGACCGTTTCCGAGCGCTGGGCCGTTTTCCTGGAATATTTGACAGACAGGAATAAACGCAGTACAATCAATGCCATACTGGAACAGGAGGGAGGCATCGCGATGGCAAATCAGGTGTTAATGACAATTAGCAGAGATGAACATGAACGTGCCCGGCTGGAGAGCGAATTCAAGTACCAGATGGATATGCAGAGTCAACTGGTCACTGCCAGGCGCGAAGGTAAGCTCGAAGGTAAAATCGAAGGTAAGCTTGAACGAGATAAAGAACTAATGGAAAATGCCCGAAATGCTCTGGCGGAAGGCATCCCGATTGCACACATCCAAAAAATTACCGGCCTTGACATGGAAACCATTGAGCAACTGTAACAATGTGTGTCCCTGAAACTTGGCCGCCGACGGGCCCCGTATAAGTTTATTTGAAAGACACACATTGTTGTTTGGAGGCTGGTTGTTGTGTGGGCAGGGTGGTCTGTACGGCTATGCCGGAAACAGAAGGGTACCTTACCGGGGGGTTTTTGCGACGTCGCAGATGCGGCGGGCCATGTTTTGCAGGGAGACTTGTTCTGTTACATGGCCAAGCTCAAATGCGACACGGGGCATTCCGTAGACAACGGAGCTGGCTTCGTCCTGGCCCAGGGTTATACCGCCTTCCTTGTAAATGGTGCCAAGATGCTGGGCGCCGTCACGTCCCATGCCGGTCATGATCACGCCAAGGGCATTGTTCTGATACGCCATGGCAACCGACGCAAATAAGACGTCGGCTGAAGGGCGGTGACCGGAAACAAGGGGTGATTCGGATAATCGGACTACGGCGTTAAGGGGCTTTTTCTCTACTTCAAGATGCTTGCTGCCCTGGGCTATCAATATTCTGCCGGGTTTGATCGCATCGCCGTCTTCTGCTTCCTTTACCTCAAGAGGGCAAATACGATCAAGGCTTTTGGCAAATTCGTTGGTAAAACCGGGGGGCATGTGCTGAACTACCAATATAGGAACTTTCAAATCGCCGTCTATCTGCGAAAAAACAACCCTGAGGGCATCGGGACCGCCGGTGCTTATGCCAATGGCAATGACATCGGTTCTGCCCGGTTTGCGAAGCCGGGACGGAGGTACGGCCGGAGCAGCAGGCGGACTGAGACCCAAATGGGCGAGCAGGTCTGAGCTTTGGGTTTGCTGAGCGGGCTTTACCGGGTATTCTGAAGGGACAAGTACTTTTTTTCCCTGCGCTCTGCGATACGCTCCGCCATAGCCGAATAACATTCCAACAAGGGTGTCTTTTACCACATGTATGTCTTCCGATATTGAGCCGGAAGGTTTTTGAATAAAATCACTTGCACCAAGGGAAAGGGCTTCCATGGTTATTTCCGCGCCCCTGCGGGCAATGGATGAAAGGATTACAACCGGGATTGTAATGCCGAGTTTTTTCCGTTCTCTGAGGAATTCAATGCCGTTCATTTCGGGCATTTCGAGGTCAAGTATGATTATATCAGGGTTGACCCTCGGTATTTTGTCCAGTGCGAATTTTCCGTTCATCGCCTTTTCGGCTATGACGAGACCGGGAGTACTATCTACAATGCGGCCGATTAAGTTACGCATCAATGCAGAATCATCAACTATCAAAACACCAATTTCGTCAGACACAGTAACCTCCGTTACATAAATTTCCGGTACAGGGTTGCCCACTCGGTTTTAATAAATTCAAATTTTGTATTCATGCCGAACAGAGATTCCGAATGCCCGATAAACAAATATGATTTTGAAGCCATCGCATCCCAGAAACGGTTGATAACCGCCAACTGAGCGGCTTCATCAAAATAGATAATCACATTCCTGCAGAAAACAACATCATAACCCCGGTGCCCCGACTCGTTTTTCAGGTTATGGTAGTCAAAATTTATGTTTGCCTGGATATCGGCCTTTACTTTGTACCCGTCACCTACTTTATCAAAAAATTTGACGAGGTAATTATCGGGGATGCCGACGATTCTGCTTTCATTGTAAAAACCTTCTTTTGCCGTCATGAGGCACTTTAGGCTGAGGTCGCTGGCAAGAATCTCGTACTTCCAGCCAACGGGCAGTATTGTGCTGAGAAGCATGGCAATGGTATACGGCTCTTCCCCGGTGGAGCAGCCGGCGCTCCATATCCTGATGGTGTTGTTGGCGCTTGCTTTCTTGATGTTGATCAGTTCGGGGATAACATATTTCTCGAGAGCGTCAAATTGGGGCTGATTCCTGAAAAACCGGGTTAGATTCGTGGTTATCGAATCGAGGAAACCTTTTAGTTCTTCTTTATCAGTTGAAATTGTGGAAAAATAATTTCCAACAGAACTAATGCCCTTTTCCCGAAGCCGCTCTTTCAGTCTGCTTTCCAATATAGCCCGGTTTGCCGGAGTGAAGGTTATGCCGCTTTGCTCATATATGTAAGCGCGGTATTTTTCAAAATCGGCATTATTAAGGAAATCACTGTCTGCCATGGTAGTATGGTATCCTAGCCATTATATCCTGTCAAGGCGGCGGGCGGGCAGCGGGGGGCGGCGGGCGGCATTCCTTTGCTCCAGGTCATGGATACACGCCATTGTGCATTTGCCTGACCTTTAAATTACTAATTGGTTTTTTTGGTCAGGCAAGCTGACACAATGGTCGGGGTTGGTTACCCACTTTTCTCGGTGTCGCAAAAGTCATGCCGCCCGCCGCCCCCCGCTGCCCGCCAGCCGCCGGTTGGTTACAGGGTGGTTACAGGGTGGTTACAGGGTGGTTACAGGGTGGTTACAGGGGGCTGGGGGACGCCAGGGCATGGTTTGTTACGGGCGGGTCAGAATTTGGTTTGTAAAGAGGGATCTTGCTTCTATGTAGAAGCGTTTTTCCGGGGCTTCTCCCATTGAAAAACTTTTTTGGGGTAATGGGCCGCTGCGGGCTATGGTTTCAAAAAAACCGTCTTTGTGTACGGGCGGCAGCAGGAAGCCGGTTGCCGGTTTATCGGGGATGGAAGCGAGGCGGAACAGTTCGTCTTTGCCGTGGATGTAGTCAATCAAAAAACCGGCGCTGTCCAGTATGGGCTGCAGGCTTATGGTGGACACGCCTCCTGCACTTGTTTCAACCAAAGCAAAACGGCTACTTGCGGTTGCGCTTTGCCCTGTCTGGCAGGCGGGGGCAATGATGCCGAAACGGGTTCCCTGTACCCGTTCGGTGGTCAGCCGGACAAGCTCTTCACGGCCGGAAATGTTCCGGCTGGTAAAACCGGGAAGCGCCGAAAGCAGCTTCAATGCATGATCAAAACTCATGCCGAATGCTACCCGATGTATTGGCTCAAAAGTAATTGCCGGATCGTAAATGTTTTCGATTTCTACCAGGGCGTATCGGGATGGGTGACGGAGATCAGGGATCGGAGATGCGGCTTTGTATTCTTCCCAGATGCCTTTGGCGCTTGCCAGTGAGTGGTTGCCGTCGCCGACTGCAAAAAGGAATTTATCTTCGGAAGCATACCGGGTGACTGATCTGCGGGCAAGATCGTCAAGGCCGGCGGCAAGGAAGGCTAGATCATCTTCCGAATTAAGCAGCCAGCCGCTGACGCTGCCGGAGTCCAGCATGAGATCGCCCCGGTAAGCAGGAGTTTTTTTTTGGGCACGTTCCCCAAGCCTTTTCAGCAATGTGTCTGTTTCATCATCAATGAGCAGCAGTATATGCGGTGTTTCAACAGGGGCATTCCGGCGGATGTCCATTCGGGGAGGGAGGCGCTCTTCTACCGTGCCCTCTGTTGCGCGAATCAAGAGGCGCCCCGACGGCTGCCACGAATACTGCTCAAGGTCTACGGCAGCGACCAGCCCCCTGCGCCCCCGGTTAAACGGCGTATCCCGCTCAATGTACATGCAGCCAAACTGCGGCGGAGCAAAAACACCGCTGTCCAGATAGGAGCGCATGGTCTCGTGGATGGCGGCGATTCGTCCGGCCCGGTTTCCGTCATCAAGATACACTTCGGGGAATATTACATGTAACGCAGACGGTGATCCGGCGGCGGCCTCCCCTGCCCGCTTCCAGTAATCGCGGTCCTGGGTAAATTGATCGCAGGCTATTACTGCCCATTGCCGCAGGTTTGCTCCCTGCGGCAGCAGTATTTCGGGGACTTCAATGCCGGCATTGCGCAATTGTTCTTGAATGTTGTTCATGTGCAAATCCCCGGTATATTATTTGATTTTGTACATTATCTGATCACCGTAAACACCAACCAATTGTTGGCTTGCCGAATCTACCATGACGTTCATACCTTCAAGCGGGATAGCCCCCAGCAAAACCTCGTCCGCTCCGTCCAAAACCACTGCTGTTGTAACAGTAGAACGATCTTTCCAATGAACCCTTACTGGTTCTGTGTATTTACATACTTGTGTAAAATCATTTGCCAGCCGTATTGGCTGTTCGCCATCCACTTCAAGCCCCAGTTCCTGCCGCATTGCATCATTGATAACCAGCATTTCAGAACCGGTGTCAACCATAGCCAACACTTTTATCTGGCGGATTTCAGATTCATTGATGATTCCGCGTTTGTGATTCGTTACATCAAAAGAATTTTTAAGTGTGATGTTTTCATAAATTAGTCCCATATTTTTCTCCTGTTTCAGTTAGAATAGCATGTTTTTATTACATGATACTATATATATGGCGTGAAAATGCGTTTTGCTTGAGGGACACACATCTTTTTTCATACCTTTTTTCCCGGTACAATGATGGATGATGAAACTATACCGGCCTGTTACTGTTGGCTCACTTTCACTTGAAGGAAATTTATTTCTTGCGCCGGTTGCCGGGTATACGGAGCGGGCTTTCCGCTCGCTGTGCGTTGAGCAGGGGGCAAACTTCAGCTTTACCGAACTTGTCTCCGCAGATGCCCTGTACCGCAACCCGGGTCATTACGGGCTTGCCGGGGATGCCGCCTCCGGCATGCGGGTTTCTGCTGTTGCAAAAAATCTGGTACGGCGCGCCGTAAACGAACGGCATTATGCGGTGCAGCTGTTCGGCTCCGACCCGGATGTCATTTACCAAGCGGCGCTGCAATTGGCCCCATTGCAACCGGATGCTGTGGATATTAACGCCGGCTGTCCTGTGCCAAAGGTTGTGAAAAACGGTGCGGGGTCGGCGCTGATGAAAGATCCTCCCCGGCTTGGCAGGATAGTGGAGGCGGCGGGGAAAGCTTCCCGCGAGGCTCTGGGAGATGTGCCGGTAACGATAAAGATCCGTTCAGGCTGGGACTCCGGTTCCGTCAATTATGCGGAATGCGCCCGTATTGCAGTGGAATCCGGCGCGGCGATGGTAAGCCTGCACCCGCGTACCCGCAGCCAGAATTACGGCGGCACAAGCGATTGGTCCTGTATCGCCGACCTTGTATCACGGCTTCCGGTGCCTGTCACCGGATCGGGCGACTTGTATACGCCGGAGGATGCGGAACGAATGTTACGTGAAACAGGCTGTGCGGCGGTGATGTTTGCGCGCGGCGTTATGGGTAATCCGTTTATTTTTTCATCGGCACGGTCTTTTCTGGAAACCGGTGCGTGGGAACCGGTTCCGTTTTCGGAACGCCTGGCTGCCGCTTTCCGCCATCTGGAACTGCTTGCCGCAGACATCGGCGAACGGACGGCCTGTCTTGAAATGCGGAAACAATTCTGCGCTTATACCAAGGGGATTCCCGGCGGCGCGGCAATACGGGCGCAGGCTGTCCGCGCTCAAACCATCGAGGACTATCGCGGGCTACTGATACATTATAATTTGGGGTCTTGGGGTTAGGGCGTATACTTCACTGGGAGTCATTAATGGGTGGTCGTAACCGGCGCCGGGGGTTCCAAAATTGTAGAATAACTTGAAAGACTTAACCGGCATATTTTCTGCCCTTGCATTGG
Organism: Treponema sp.; assembly: GCA_009777735.1. Taxonomy (GTDB): domain Bacteria; phylum Spirochaetota; class Spirochaetia; order Treponematales; family Breznakiellaceae; genus WQXQ01. The sequence goes on along the minus strand of WRLF01000010.1, from coordinate 65,342 downwards.
CAGTGTAAGAACTTCGCTTAACAGCAGGGGAACCAAAACCGTCTGCACAATGGACAACCCGCACACGCCGAAAATTGCTTCTGACATCATCACGGTCCCTAATCATTCTTGACATAAATTGATGGATTACCAAAAAACGTTCGCCGGGAAGATCATTGTCATACAAATAATCTTCCATGATCTGCTGGGCCCGGTTTATTTCTTCACCGGTCACATAGCCGATTTCTGCCATGGGTCTTGATGTGCGCCATTCGGGGTCAAGGGCAAGATGTACATTGGGGTATTGCAGCCAGGGGAGCATTTTTTCCAGGGAGGCTATCGGATCATAACGGCCTATCTGATGATCGATAAATATTAAAATATCGTTTTCAAGGGCGTATTCTACCCAGTGCCTGAGGAGGTCTGCGTTTATATAACCAATTTCACCTCTTGGCCAGACGGTCCCAAAAATAATGTAAAATGCTTTTATTACATTCCGGCCGCCCGCAGCCTCGTACTCGGCGGCAAGTTCCGTAAGCCTGCGATCAAGATCTGCAATCGGATAACGGCCAAGTATGCCCATTATCCGCGAACGTGGATGCCCGTAATATGCCAAAATGTCATTGTTGAGCAGCAGGGAAGTATAATCAGTGATTTCCCGGGCTCTTGCCTCACGTTCCGCTTCCAGTTCGTTTTCAGTTGATACCCAATACGGTTTGGCATCTTCCGTTCTTCTGATGGCTTCAATCACATTTGTAAAGTAAATCCTCGGGAAAAAGCCGCCTCTCGGCTGTGCAACTGCCCCGTTACTGGTTGTGGTTTCCAGCGCACCCAGGTAAACCGGCAAAAATGCCGCCGACAATACTAAAAAAACCAAAAAAAACCGTGAATAATTTTGCATACAGCCACATTATCGGCTAATAAACGGGAAAATTTAATTACTATTCTACCGGAGGGCTGCGCCGGACGGTAAATTCCTGTTTTACGGGCTCAGGGCGGGCAGATTCATTGGCGGCACGCTGCAGCATATCCTTCTGGATGCGGAATTGCGCTTCTCCCGGAGCAGGGGCAAGCCGTTTCCACCGGCCGGATGAATCAAGTTCACGCGCCTGGCAGTTATCACGGAAGTATGCGCTTAACCGGTCGATTAGTTCGGCGCGGATTTTGGGATCAAGAACGGGAAACAGGAGCTCAATGCGGCGATCAAGGTTGCGGGGCATCAGGTCGGCGCTGGAAAGGTACAATTCCCCGGCGCCGCCATTGGCAAAATAGTAAATTCGGGAGTGTTCAAGGTAATAATCAATGACGCTGATAACCCGGATGTTTTCGGAAAGTCCCGGTATGCCGGGAACCAATGCGCATATCCCCCTAATGCAGAGGAGAATGTTCACCCCTGCCTGTGAAGCGCGGTACAGAGCATCAATCATTGCGGTATCGGTTAGGGAATTGCACTTAATCATGATCCTGCTGGGGTACTGCTGGGCAGCGCGTTTTGCTTCGTTCTCAATTAGATCCAAAAGCCGGGACTTGATGTCATAGGGAGCTATTGCCAGCAGCTGCATTGTCTGTTTCTGCGAATAGCCGGTAATCATGTTGAACAGAAGGTTTGTGTCAAAGGCGATTTCCTCGCGGCAGGTAAACAAGCAGATGTCTTCATACAACTTTGCTGTCTTGTCGTTGTAGTTGCCGGTGGAAAGATGCACATACCGTTTGAGCCTGTCATGCTCACGGCGCAGCACCAGGGTAACCTTGGCGTGTACCTTGAGCTTTGAAAGCCCGTATACCACTATTACCCCGGCCTTTTCCAGCCGGTGTGCCCAGGATATGTTCCGCTCTTCATCAAAGCGGGCCTTGAGTTCAACGAGGGCAGTTACATGCTTGCCGTTAAGCGCAGCTTTTTCCAGCGCCCGCACAATGGGCGAGGCTGATCCGGTACGGTATAATGTGGTTTTTATCGATATAACCTGCGGGTCAGCTGCCGCTTCCTGGAAAAACCGGATTACCGGATCAAATGATTGGTAAGGAAAATGAATCATCACGTCGCCGTAGCTAAGGCGGTCCCATACGGGAATATCGCCGGTAAAGCCGGGAACGGGATGTATTTTCCAGGCTTTTTCCTGCAAATGTTCCAAACCGGCAACGCCGGCAAGTTCAGCTAAATTGCCGGCATTAAACGGCCCTCTGTATTCATACAGAGCATCGCTTTCAAGAGAAAACCGTTTTGCCAGTTTATCCCGCAGCCGGACACTGCCGGGTGAATGTACCATCCGCACCACTTCGGATTTTTCCCTGTCCTCTAGAACTTCCTCCATTGCCTCGATAAAATCTTCATCACGCCGTTCGTCAACGGAAAAATCGGCGTCACGGTTTACCTTGAACAGCAGGCTTTCCTGTATATGGTAACCGGGAAAGAGATAGCCGCCCCAGGTTAATACGACATCATCCAGCAGCGCCCAGCGCAGTTTGTTGTCATCCGCCGGCAGCCAGATTATACGGTCAAGAGAAACGGGAAGCTGCACCATGACAATATATTCCGCGTCTGTTCCGGTATCTGACACATTTTCCGGTTTCAGGAGATAAGCGGTGTTAATACAACCGCTTTCAAAAAAAGGTATGGGCTGCGTACCTTCAGTACGTGTACCTTCGGCATGCACACCTTCGGTACGGTCATCCTCAATACGCAGGGGCGTAAGGACGGGATATATCTGCCCGATGAAAAATGATTCCAGATAGTCCATCTGGGAGACAGTGTAAGAATCGGGACGTACCAGTTCCAGGCCGCCTGCAGCTAAACCGGGGAAAATGTCATCCGAATAACAGGCATCCTGACGGCGGATTATTGAGCGCACTTTTTCGGAAATTGCATTAAGCTGCTCCGCCGGACTTAAACCTGCCGGGTCGCCTGTACGCCCCGCTTGCTGTGCCCGTCTGACAGCCGCCACCCGCACCTTGAAAAATTCGTCAAAATTGGAAGAAACAATTGATAAAAAACGAAAACGTTCGAACAAGGGCAGATCCTTCCTCAAACCTTCTTCCAGAACCCGCCCGTTAAAATCTACCCAGGACAGATCACGGTTAAAGAACACGGGAGAAAATTCCTGCGTTTCTGTTTCGTTTAACGCTGATTCATTTTCCATCCGGGCGCCGCCATTATTTAAATAACTCTTTACTTCTTTCGATTCTACCGTGAATTTGTAAAGCCTGCTGAAATGCCACTATCGATTTATTTAATCCTTTTATAACGGCATCATGGTTATTGCCGCCTATCACGTCAAGATTAAAAATTGTACCGTATTTGATATCCACATCATGTCTCATGATCCCCCTGAGTACATTAAGCAATGAAAGCAAAGCACTGACGGTATTCGACATTATTTCCATTGCTTTTCGTGAGGCTTCTTCCTTGACAAGCTGCATCTTTCTTGTTTTTGTCTGAGACGCGGGGCCGGAATCATTTGCTTGCGCGTAACGCTTTCCGAATTCGCCGGAAGGCGAGAGACTGTTATCAAACTTCGTTATTTCTTCTTCGATTTGCTGCAGGGAATAAAACGCTTCCGAAAATTCCGTGCGGTTTTCTATTTTTACAAACATCCCTTCAACCTGGATAAGATTTAAAAATGTATAGGATTCATTTGTAAGTATTAATGTATGGAAGTTCAGTAAAAAATTCAGTGCAAATGATTCCGGAAGGGGAAACCCTTTTGGGTTATTATCGGAATATGCGTAATCCATTAATCGCAGTTCGGCACCGCCGAAATATTTTATCATCATTCCGTTCAGTTCCATCTGTCCGCGCTGCCGGTAAAAACCCGTAATCGAAAAATCAATATATTTTTTCCAGTAGTCGCGGTACACGGGGAACCAGTCCTCGCCGCCCGAGATCTGCTGCGGCACAAGGTTCAATTCCTTGTAGGCAAAGCGAAGAATTCTGGTAAGGGGAACTTTCTTGTTAAAATTCCGGATAGCGGTAATACTCTCTTCGGCTTTGGACAGGAGATTACTCATATCACGATCGGCAGAGGAATCGACTCCCGAAGTTTTAATCTGAAGCTGGAAAATAAAAAGCGATTCCAGAAGGGGAACGGAGGGCGGTTCTTTAAGAGAAAACAGAATATCATTGAGCTTGTACAACATGTCATCTATCGCTTTTACCGGACAGCTCAGTCTGCCGCCGCGTGAAGTGTTAAAAGACATTAAAAACCGGTCAAACGGAAATGAAGAAAGTTCCTTGAGGGCAACCAATGAATGAACATTGTGGTACATCGCGTTCCGCTGATCTTTCGTAATCATCTTCAGTGCATCTTCCATTACCTTGCTTGCCAAAGATCGCAGCTCGGATTCCGACATATTGGAGTTTATTGCAAGAAGAGCCTCCGGGGATGTATCGTTTGACAATTTCAGGTGCACTTTCTCCATTACGAGCGAACCGAGAAAAGCAAAAAATGTTCCCTTGTCCCGGTTAATGCTTGAATCAAGGGCAGTAAAGAAAAACCGCGCCGATTCCTTTAAATCAGATGCAAGGTTGTGAAACTTGGCCAGCAGTAATTTTTGGCTGCAATCGAAAATTGCAGGGGCCGCTCTTTGAATCTGCCTGCCCAGATTGGTGATTTGTTCTTCTTCAAAAATTTTTGATCCCGGTTTTTTTGTAAAAATACTTTTGATGTAATAGAGCAAACGGGTAAGCCAGGGAAGCTGCTGGTACCGATCCTTTAACGGTTCTGCTTCTGCTGCCTCGCCTTTTTCATACAGAGGATCGGAGGATATATGCGATTTGCTCCTTAATTTCGTAAGGAGATCAATCCTCTCCTTTTGGCTCATACCTGAAATTAACCATTGGAGTGAATGGGTGTTAACTTGTGCCGGATTGTTTGCCATAATTGTACAGCCGTAGCTTAACCGCCTATTAAACCGGAAAGGGTCAGGTAATCAAGTTTTATGCCGTCCCTGAATACCCTCATATTTCCCGCGCTTATTTCATCGATAAGCGCGATTGTACCGTCTACCATGCCAAACTCAACTTTAATGTCAATTAGCTCAAGTCCGCGATTGGCAAGATCCTGTTTAATTATATCACAAATTTTTATGGTTTCGTTTTTTAATAATGTATATTGATCCGGCGTTACCAGCCCCAAAGCAGCGAGTATTTCCCCGGTGACCGGAGGATCATCATGCTCATCATCTTTTAAAGTTACCTCAAAAACCCCGGGAAGTTCGTCGCCTTCCCTGCAAAACATCCCAAATCTCCCGACAAAGCTTCCCGCAGCCTTGTAGCGCACCACAAATTCCAGCCCCTGACCAAAAAACACAGCCGGGCGGATAACCATTTCGTTTTTTGAAAAATCCGTACTTACATAATGAGTAGGTATGTTATGCTTCTTAAACAGTTCAAAATAATACGTTGTCACTTTAAGGGCTCCCGAACCTACTCCCGCCACTGAACCGATAACCTTGTTTCCGCCGGGATCAGACTGCCCCGGACCATGGCCGGTCACTGTATCCTTGAATTTGAATAAAAAATCGCCGTCCGGCAATTTGTAGACATCTTTTGTTTTCCCTTTTTTAATCAGCTCCATGTTTTGTCCTGCTTTATACCAATGATAGCAAAAAAGGCGAGAAATATCAAGGTGACCCGCTATCCCCCATTGACCGCTGCCTTATTCAGTGAAACGGCAATGGGGGAGTGCTCTATGATAGGAAAGAATTGTATACTTACCTTACATGCAGCAATTACATGAAACAAAAGAACGGAAAAAACGTGCTTTGCTGGTTAGTATCAAAACATCCTCATCGCCTGCGGAGTGTTCATCTCCTGCGGAGTTGGCGGGGCTTGCAGAGACACTGGAACTGGACATCGCCGGGCATGAGATTGTCAATGTGCGGGAACGGCAGCCGCGATTCGGCATGGGAAGCGGGAAAGCAGAGGAATTGGCGGACATGGCCGCACGGCTTGAGGCAGACCTGCTGGTATTTGACTGGGATCCTCACCTTCCGGAGAAGGCGCGCCCTTCGCAGCAGAGAAACTGGGAGGATCTCACGGGAATTCCCGTGCTGGACAGGCAGGAGCTGATTATTCAAATCTTTGCGAGCCGGGTGACAACCAGAGAGGCGGCTTTACAGGTGCAGCTTGCGGAATTGCATTACCGGCTGCCGCGGCTGACCCACAAATACATCGACCTATCCCAGCAGCGCGGAGGACATTACGGTACGCGGGGAGCAGGTGAAACAAAACTGGAAACAGATCGCCGTACCATTGAACGGCGCATCCACAAACTGGAAAAGGAAATTGAACAGGTGGCAAAACAGCGGCAGGTACAGCGGCGGCAGCGCGAGCGTCAGGGGGTACCGGTCTGCGCCATTGTCGGTTATACGAACGCAGGCAAGTCGAGCCTCCTCAATGCCCTAACCGGTTCCGCTGTTTTGGTTGAAGATAAACTCTTTGCGACACTGGAAACTACAACCCGTCGTTTTGAACCGGTTCCCGGCATGGCGGTTTTACTCTCCGATACGGTAGGGTTTATCCGCCGCCTCCCCCACTCCCTGATCAAAGCGTTCAGGTCAACGCTTGAAGAAGCAGCCCGCGCAAACATCTTGATCCATGTGCTTGACGCCTCGGACCCAAACATCGAAAACTGTTATCAAACAACAATTACGGTTCTGGGAGAACTGGGTGCAGGAGAAATTCCGGCAATTACCGTATTAAATAAAACTGACTTGCTGCAGGAAGACGGGTACAAAGAAGCCCTCATTGCCCGTTTTCCCCAAAGCATTGCCGTTTCGGCCAGGAATCACACCGGGTTTGAGGAACTGAAGAATGAAATTGCGGTAACATTGCAGAAAACAAGATCCGGCAATGTGAACCCTAATTTGTCAGCCTGGTAACAAACCCGTCAGAGGGCGGCAGGCAGGGCGGGCATTCCTTTGCTCCAAAATATTTAAACACGCCATTGTTTGCCTGACCTTTTAAATTTATAATTAGTTTTTTAGGGTCAGGCAAGCCGACACAATGGTCGGGGTTGGTTACCCACTTTTCTCGCTGTCGCAAAAGTCATGCCCGCCCTGCCTGCCGCCCTCTGACGGCCTAGTGTGCCACGCTTAAGTATAATTATTAGGCGTACATTGCTGTTATAGGGGGGTCGTGTAACCCAAGGGTTGCATTGTTTTTTTATTATAAATAGAGTACTTTATAATATTGAGAGGAAACATGAAAAAGCTCATAGGATTTGCTGTTTGTTTTTGTATTTTTTCGATACCGGTTTTTAGCCAGGCTGTTAACAGGGACAGTTACACTGCCATAGATCCCTTTGATTACTGGCTGAACGAAGAACAGGCGGCAAGACGGGCGGTAAGAAGGTTTAAAGCCGTAGTTGAATTTGTGTCTCAAAACGGCCAGATTTTTAATTTTATCAGTGCTGACCGCAATACCAGGCTGGACGTAAGAGCCCCCGTATCAATAGCCCCTCCGTCTCCCGGCCGGACAGCCGTCATTTATTTCACCGCGACCAAAGGCAACATCAATGATACGCGGATTCTCGATGATATTGATTACACCGTAACCACAGAAAGCGGAATCGGCCTGGTAAAATCATCTGTCAATACTTCATCCGGCGTCAACAGATCTTTATATACGGAAATCAGTGCCGTTGATTATAAAGACGATGCTCTTTTCACACAGGAAGACGATGATGACCGGCAATTCCGGGCAATAGTACGATTTGAGTCCCAGGATGGGATACTTTACCGATTCCATTTTGATAATACAGACGATGAAACTATCCCCCCTATCTATATTAGGGTGCGGTGGCGGATTCCGGTACTTTCGGCAGGCCAGTTGGTAACCGTATATTTTACGGCATCAAAAGAAATAAAAGATCACTTATTCCTGGATCATATTGAGTATTGACCCATAATTTAATATACATACTACATGAAGAAATTTATATTACTACTCGCCATTAGCATGGCCTGCTTTGCCGGGTGCCGGGAAGACAGGCGTGCCGTTATGCGCAGCGAAGACGACAGGATACATGTAACCACTACTATTTTCGCGCCGTATGATTTTGTCCGGAACATTGCGGGGGACAGGGTAAACCTGACCATGCTGCTGCCGCCCGGTTCGGAAAGCCATTCATTTGAGCCTTCACCCAGGGATATTATCACCATTCAAAACACTGATGTTTTTATCTACATTGGCGGTGAGTCTGATGAGTGGGTTGCCCGTATTCTTGAATCAATGGACACGGACACTATGAAAATTCTTACCTTGATGGATATGGTTGAAAGACTTGAAGAAGAAATAGTCGAAGGTATGGAAGATCACGATCATGATGATCACGACGATGACCATGACCATGAAATTGTCTTTGACGAGCATGTGTGGACTTCGCCCAGAAACGCAATGGCGATAATTCAAGCGATAACGGAAATACTGTGCGAAGCTGACAGCGTAAATGCCGATTTTTACCGGAATAACGCAGCAGCGTACATAGAAGCACTGCAGGAGCTGGACGCCGCTTTTGAAGCGGTTATCGCCGGAGCACAACGGCGGACAGTTGTTTTCGGCGACCGTTTCCCCTTCCGCTATTTTGCCCATGCCTACGGCCTTGAGTATTTTGCCGCTTTCCCCGGCTGTTCCACACAAACGGAACCGAGTGTGGCTACTGTCGCTTTTCTCATCAATAAAATCAGAGAAGAGCAAATCCCCGTTATATTCCACATTGAGCTTTCCAACGAACGGATGGCCGATACCATCAGCGGGGAAACCGGAGCACAAAAATTACTGCTCCATTCGGCACACAATATTACCAGGCGGGATTTTGACGCAGGTCTGGGCTTTCTTGAAATAATGCACCGTAATGTTGATAATTTACGTGAGGCACTATATTAATGAGTGATACTATGCTGGTAAGCTGCCGGGATGCTTCATTTGGATATGACGGGCATATCATTGCACGGGGCTTGAATTTTACCATACAGACCGGAGACTTCCTCTGTATTACCGGTGAAAACGGCTCCGGCAAAACGACGCTGCTGCGGGGCTTATTGCGGCTGTTAACTCCAATGGAAGGGAATATAATTTTCAGCCCTGCGTTGGGGCAAACCGGCATTGGGTATCTTTCCCAGGAAGCCATACAAAAAAAAGATTTTCCCGCCGGCGTGTTTGAAATAGCGCTGTCGGGCAACCTGGGAAAAATGGGTCTGCGGCCTTTTTATACACCGGCAGAAAAACACCATGCAGAAGAACGCCTGCGTCAGTTGGGCATTGCTGACCTGAAAAACCGCTGTTTCCGTGAACTGTCCGGCGGGCAGCAGCGGCGGGTGTTACTGGCCCGCTCCCTGTGCGCAGCACAAAAACTCCTTGTACTGGATGAACCGTTCGCCGGCCTCGATCCCCTGATAAGCGCCGAGCTGTACCTGCTTCTAAAAAAGATACACTGCGAAATGGGCATGACCATTATTATGGTTTCCCACGATATTGAAGTTGCAGACTACGCTACCCATGCCCTGCATTTACAGAAGAAACAGCTTTTTTTTGGCAGCATGGAAGCATACCGGCAGTCGGAAATCGGCAGAAATTTTTTTGCCAAACCGGGGGATAATAATGATTGAAATTTTAAAAGAAATGTTTAGTTTCACGTTTCTGGTCAATGCAGTTATTGTCGGCGCACTTGTCTCGATATGCGCAGCCTTGCTTGGGGTCAGCCTGGTTCTTAAGCGATACTCAATGATCGGAACCGGGCTTTCCAATGTCGGCTTTGGTTCACTGGCAATTGCGACTGCTCTTGGCATGGCCCCCTTAAGCCTTTCGATTCCGGTAGTCATTGCCGCCGCATTTTTACTGCTGCGCCTGAGCGAAAACAGCAAGATTAAAGGCGATGCCGCAGTTGCTCTTGTCTCGACAAGTTCATTGGCAATCGGCGTAATTATTGTATCGGTGACCACGGGAATGAATACCGATGTTTGCAATATAATGTTCGGCAGCATTTTGGTGATGAACAGGGCTGATGTGCATTTAAGTATAGTCCTGTCGATTATTGTGATGGTTCTGTTTATCCTGTTTTACCACAAATTATTTGCCATCACTTTTGACGAAACATTTGCCAAAGCCGGGGGTGTAAAAACCGGGCTGTACAATATGCTTATTGCCTTTCTGACCGCTGTTACCATAGTGCTGGGGATGCGTATGATGGGAGCTATGCTTATTTCCGCCCTGATTATTTTTCCCGCACTCAGTTCAATGCGGATATTTAAAAAATTCAAAAGCGTTACCATTTGTTCCGGGATTATTTCCATACTGTGTTTTTTTACCGGAGTGGTAATTTCCTATCTATACGCAACACCCACCGGCGCAAGCGTAGTGGGGGTTAATATCATTGTCTTTGTATTGTTTTGGTTTTTCGAAGTTATCAGGAGAAGAAAACATGGGTAAATTTTTTGTTACAGTCATTATAATTCCGGTATTATTGGTTTTAACGGCAGGCTGCACCAGGGCAGAGAATGAAGGATCACAAAACAGGGTTATTGAAATAACGGAAAGAATGTTTATCGGTCAGGTTAATAATATATACATTAACCGTGCGGACTATCTGGGAAAAACAATAAAAATCGAAGGGATTTTTATTCAATCGGAACACGAAGGAAATTTGCTTAATTTTGTAGGCCGCAATGGCCCCAACTGCTGCGGCGATGACGGTTTTATCGGCTTTGAAGTGTCGTGGGACAGAAACCGGGAACATTATCCCGAACATGACTCCTGGGTAGAAGCCTCAGGTATTCTGAAGGAAGACTATCAGAATAATTATATCTACCTTGAACTGATTTCACTTACTGTTCTGGAAAGGCGGGGCAGAGAACAGGTTTTTCAGTAATTGCCCGAATACATTGATCCAAAAAGAAAAAACAGGTAAGATTACAATTCCGGGGGGTTGGTTAGCGGCTAAACCACCAGTTTTGGGAACTGGAGATCGGGGGTTCAAATCCCCCCTCCCCGAATTTTAATTCTACCTATAACGCTCTAATACTATACCAATAAGGCAATATATACCCTTACATGATTAGGGCGGGTTTTGGCTGGTCTCGCCTGCCCGGGCAAGCGAGACCAGCCAACGGGCCCCGCACGAGTCTTTTAGGCATATATCGCTTTTTACAAGCTTTCACCAAAATCCTTACGGAATTGCCTTACAAGCTGCTGCGGCCAGTCGCCTTTTGGTTTTAAGCGGCCAAAGAAGAACCGCAGCACTTTTGGCTCCTCGGCAAACTCTAACCCCCCAATGAGGCTGCGGTTGCTGAACAGCCATGTTATGCGATCTGCAATGTACTTGACCTGCGACAGGGTAAACACCCGCTTGGGAAACGCCAGACGCAGCAGTTCCATGTCTGCCAAATGCTCGCTGCCATCGTCAAGGCGCTGCTCGCTGATAGTGCCGCGTTCCATGCCCCTCACCCCGCTTGCAATGAACACTGCCGCAGCAAGTGCGCCGGCGGGGTATTCGGACTGCGGTATATGCGAGCAGAATTGTTTTGCATCGATATGGCAGCCAAGACCGCCTGGCGGTGTAACAACCGGAATGCCCTTTGCCAGCAATTCATTACACAGAGCTTCTACAAAAATCGGCGTTTGGCTGATTACGTCCATGTCCAGAGACTCCTGTAAACCTACTGCCATCGCTTCCATTTCTCGCACCGACATGCCGCCATAAGTCAGAAAACCTTCGAACAATGGTACCAGTTCACGCATGAAAAAGAATAACTTATCGTCTGATGTTAGGATGCCGCCGCCGCGGGCAGCGCCCAATTTTCGCGCCGAAAAATACACAATATCCATAAGCGAGCCGATTTCACGGGTTATTTCAAATAGATCAACATTTTTGTATTCCGCTTCTCGCAGCTTGTTGAAATACAGGTTATCAGTTAAAAGGCTTGCGTCAAATACCAGCTTTATGCCTTCCTTGCGGCAAATATTCGAAACTTCACGCATGTTTCGCAAAGATACCGGCTGTCCTCCGATAAGGTTTGTTCCCGCCTCAATGCGTACAAACGCTATTTTCTCTTTTCCGTGCCGTTTAATCGCTTCGTTCAACTTGTTAATATCCATATTGCCCTTGAACGGTTCATTGCTTTGTATTTTAAACGCTTCATCAATGACCAGTTCTTCAATGACGCCGCCCATGCGGCAAATATGCGCTTTTGTTGTGGTGAAGTGATAGTTCATTAACGCGACGGATCCGGGTTTTACCAGTGTCTGTGCAATGATATGTTCGCATGCCCGTCCCTGATGAGCCGGAAGAAAATGCTTCATGCCGAACATATCGTTCAAAACTTTTTCCAGCCGGTAAAATGTCTCCGACCCCGCATAGCTGTCGTCCGCCTGCAGCATGGCAGCATATTGATTTTCACTCATGGCATTGACGCCGCTGTCTGTCAGCATGTCGAGGAAAATATCAAGATTTTTCAATAAAAAAGTATTGAAACCGGCTTCGCTCATGCATTGTGAGCGCTTTTCAACAGGCAGAAGGTTAATTTTTTGCACCATCCGCACTTTGTGCATCTCCAGAGGAATATTTTCTCCGGAAAATAGTTTTAGATTAGACATAGAAATCTCCTTAAAAATGATTGTTAGTGAAAGATAAAAAACGACGGATTATGGCCCCTCAGAGACCCGGCAACACACGATCAGCCGGAAGAGGGGCTAAGATAGGAGTAATGATAGCAGTTGGCATGAATAACAAAAGCCATGGTGGTATATAAACACAATAAAAATAATTTGTCAAGAGGGGGCTCTCGTTACCAGTCCGACAAATTAGGGATTGCGTTTTGCAGCACCCGGTACTCTCCGAATAAATCATCGTATAACGCAGCATTGTTTTCATTGGGCAGCCATGTTTTTTCGATGTGCACAAGGGCGCGAGCCGATTCGGTAAACGAGGTGTATTTTCTCAGAGCGCAGGCGCCTATGATGGCAAGGCCGAGAAGTTCCGCTTCCTTCTGGCGGAGGGCATGTACCGGCTTTCCGGTAATATCCGCTTTTATCTGGTTCAATATACCGCTGGCGGAAGCGGCGCCGGCGACATGTAATGCATCAATAATCGCGCCGGACTCTTCCATTACACTGATAACATCACGGATGGCAAAACCGATGCCTTCCAGTACCGAGCGGGCAAATTCTGGCTGACCGGTGGAAAGGGTTAAGCCTCGCAGCACGCCCCGCGCCGATGGATTCCAGACCGGAGAACGCTCTCCGGCAAGGTAGGGCAGGAACACCAGCCCGCCGGATCCGGCCTGTGCATTTTGTGCAAGAGCAGTAAATGCATCGTAGGCAGTGAGTCCCAGAAAATCGCGAGCCCACTCAACGGCTTTTCCCGTAGTGGAAATAATACCGGAAAGATTCCAGAATGGCTTAACCGGATGACCGTAACACATAAGCCGTTTGTCGGTTATACAGGTTTCTGTGCAGGCATTTATCCCTTCAGAAGTACCGGCGCGGTCACAGACTTGCCCCGGATTTACCACACCGGCGCCCAGTATTGCCGCAAAAAAATCGGGGCCGCCTGCAACAACCGGGATGCCCGGCTTCAAACCAAAACGGGCGGCTGCCTGAGGGGCAAGAGCGCCGAATGTTTCGCCGGGACGGATGAACCGGGGAAATTTTTCTTTATCCAATCCAAAGTGTGCAAGGACTGAGTCATTCCAAAACCAACGGTCAAATCCGTCTGAAGGGAAGACTATTCGTGCTTCGCCGGTCAGTGCAAAAGCAAGAAATTCTGGGCAGCCCAGAAAGTACTGTGTTTTTTCGTACAACTGTGGTTCGTTGGTTTTAATGTCCAGCGCCTTGGGCAGGAAAAAACTTGCATCGACAAAGCCGCCAACGAAAGCAGAAACCTGCTGCGCCGCATCTGCTGCCCGCCGGTCAAGCCACAGCCGCGCCGGGGCCGCAGGCAGATGTAAACCTTTGGCATTCACTTCCGGCGGACCCAATACCGGGGTCAGGCTGGGGCCGTTCCCACTGATTACTACGGCTTCAACAGCGGCAAGCGGAAAAGCAGCGCCAAGGTTTTGGCAGCAATCTGCAAATGCCCTTAGCCATAGAGAACTGTCCGCCTCATGGCATAGCCCGTGACTCAAGCTGATGGGAAGCGGAACAGAGGCAAAAGCTTTGCGGTTGCCTTCAAAATCCCAGAGGGCGGTTTTATAAACCGATGTTCCTATGTCAATGGTTAACAGCACTGTTATATGGTAACCGAAGAACGGTTTTATGTCGATTAAAAACGGCAGTGCAGGATTATTGAGAACGTCCATAAAAGTCATGCATTGTAAAGGTGTCAGATTTAAAGAATTTTGATGTTTTCAGAAGATTTGAAACAACAGGGTTAAAAGCAATCGCAGTAGTCAGTTCGCTGGTATCCGCATTAAATGCAATTACACCGGCAGTATGATAATAATCATCCAGTGGGATCGTTATGGTCATGACATACGAACGATCGCTGCTATTGGGAGTGCAGTGTATAGTTGCACCACCACCAATATGGTAATCCTTCATTACATTAAAACCCCAGCCTGAAGCGGCTCCTGCACCAAAAAAACCGCTTTCGACTATCCAGATAAGGTCGCCGTCGGCCTGACCGTGGGCAACGCCTGTGCCATTGCCGCCTGTTATCCATAGCCTGATGCCGTTGTTTGTTCTTTCCCGCAGTTCTGTCCACATTTCAATAGGATATCTGCCCTGCATTGGCCTCCATGCAGGGCCAAATATCAGTAACTGTAATGTAGTAGGCTGAAAAATAGTTCTTTCTATGTAAGTGAGGCTTACCCCTGAAGCATTTGAGACAAATACTGCTTCCGCTTCCGAACGAACGCTTATATTGGCAATTGCACTCATTCCCGAATCGTATTTATCACCCATAAAGTTTCTAAAAGTTTCGGTCACTGTATCAAATTTCCTCCAGGTTCCGTCCGGTATCCTGGTCCTTGCCTTTTCAATATTGGAAATTGTGTCTGTAAAACCGGCTTTTTGGGCAACAACAACAATACTGTTTTCATTGATGTGACCGGGACAGCCGGAAAATAGCGCTATAAACGCCAATGAGAGCATTATCTTTTTCATTTTAATCTCCTTTAAAAAATGGTATTCTATACAAAATACTCTATATCATATATTATATGGATTTTAAAACAATATCAATATAAAATATAGATATTTATTGAATAAAAATATACTATATGACTTATACTATATATTACATGTATATATTAAGTGTATTAAGATAAATCATCTAATTTACCCTTATTTACCGAAATGTCTATTGCTCTTTTAAAGAAAATGCATGAAAATCATGCCAAGTGAAATATTTAAAGGAGATACATGATGAAAAACCGCCGGTATTTCTTCACATCGGAATCAGTGAGCGAAGGTCATCCCGATAAACTATGCGATCAAATATCTGATGCAATTCTTGACGCTTGCATGAAAGACGATCCCCAAAGCAGGGTTGCTTGCGAGACATTTGCCTCTGCCTCCCTGGTGCTGGTCGGCGGGGAAATTACCACCACTACTTATGTGGATTTTCAACACATCATCCGCGAGGTGGCCCGGGATATCGGCTACACAGACCCTGCTTTCGGCCTTGACTGCAATTCAATGGCGGTATTGAGCATGGTCCACAACCAGTCCCCGGACATCAGCCAGGGCGTTTCCGGTACTGGTCTGAAAAAATACAAGGGGCAGCAGGGTGCGGGCGACCAGGGCATGATGTTCGGCTTTGCATGCAACGAAACAAAAGAATTGATGCCTTTGCCCATCACCCTGGCTCACAAAATTCTGCTTCATGCCGCAAAGCTTCGCAAGAATAAAACAATAAAATGGCTGCGGCCCGATTCCAAAAGCCAGGTAACGGTAGAATACGAAGGCCACAAGCCAATCCGTATTGATGCAGTTGTCGTTGCCCACCAGCATGATCCCGGATTAACACACAAACATATTGAATCTGCGATCATCGAACAGATCATTAAACCGGTACTGGAGCCGACCGGTCTTTTGGATAAAAAAACAAAGTACTATATCAACCCAACAGGCAAGTTTGAAGTGGGAGGCCCATTCGGCGACTCAGGCCTTACCGGACGAAAAATCATCGTGGATACCTACGGCGGTATGGGCCGTCACGGGGGCGGAGCTTTCTCCGGTAAAGACCCCACGAAGGTTGACCGTTCCGCCGCTTATGCCGCCCGTTATGTTGCCAAAAACGTGGTCGCCGCGAAACTTGCCGACCGTTGCGAACTGCAGCTGGCTTATGCCATCGGCGTACCATTCCCCGTGTCGGTCATGGCGGACACATTTGGAACCGCAAAAGTTGACAACCGGCGTATTGAAGCCGCTATTCAAAAGGTTTTTGATCTGTCTCCTGCGGGAATAATAAAATCTTTTGACTTACGCCGTCCTATCTACCGGAAAACAGCTTCATACGGGCATTTTGGCCGCGCCGAATTTCCGTGGGAAAAAACCGACAAGGTTGAAGAACTCAAACGAGTATTATAAGCCCTGGAAATTATTTAATCATCTTTTCTACCCTCTCCAGCAACTCGCTTTTCTTACAGGGTTTTTTGATATAATCATCTATTCCCATTTGATGCGCGCGCTCCCTGTCACGAGGATCTTCCGATGAAGTAAAAAAGGCTATGGGTACTCTATGTAATTTGCCAATGGCCTTTATGCGCTGGAATGTATCCCAACCATCCATATTGGGCATGACTAAATCCAATAGTACCGCACTGGGGGTAAGGCCATGATGAAAATGAGCCAGAGCTTCTTGACCTGATATAGCGGTAACGACTTCATAGTTCTGTTCCAACATACCCCTGGCAGAGGTAAGGTGGGTTGTATCATCATCTACCACCAGTACTATTTTCTTTTCATTGCCGACAGATACCTTGAACTTTTCTGTTTCATGTTTAAGATCGTTAAAATTTCTGTCGTTTTCTACACTAATTTCGTCTACCAGTTTTACAGCGGTTTGTATCTCGGACATGGCGCCGCTCAATACTTCATTCATCCCTTCTACGACCTGACTGCTGATACTAATAAATTCATGGGTTTTTCGGATCAATTCATCGCCTGATCCGGACATATCTGCGGCTCCTTTTTTGACCGATAATGTTATGTCCTTAAGACGGCCGACTGATTCCAGTATTTGCCTTCCTCCTATTTCCTGCTCTTCCATGGCATTACGGATATTCAACTCATGTTCAGAAACCGTCTTCACGCCCGTGTCTATGGCGTTAAAACCGTCTAGCACCTCATTGGATGATCTCGTAATACTGTCTATCGATGATTTTATCTTTTTTAACATAGATGCGGTGGTTTTCGATTGTGATGCCGAGGACTCCGCCAGCTTGCGAATTTCAGCGGCCACTACCGCAAAACCTTTTCCTGCTTCTCCTGCATGAGCCGCTTCGATAGCAGCATTCATTGAAAGAAGATTTGTCTGGCTGGCAATATTATCCATTACGGCATTAATTTCCAGCAAACCCTCTGAATCATGTGAAATATCCTGTATGGCCTGCGCTACTGTCTGGAGTTTCGTTTTACCGTTTTCCGATGCTTCTGCAAGGGAAATAACATTTTTTTTATTTTCCGCCAACGATCTGACAACAGACTGAATGTTAGCCGTCATTTCCTCAATGGCTGAAGATGATGTATTGACACTTTCAGACTGTTCTTCAACGAGCGTGTTCATCGTGGTAATGCTTATCTTAATGGCTTCCACAGCATCGTTTGCTTCAGTTGCTTCTTTTTCCTGCTTGTCTTCCAGGACTTTCATGTTTTTAAAATTGTTGGCAATCTCATCTACTGCCTTCGATGTTTTAGCCATATTGGCAGCAAGCTCAAAACTGGTATTCGTAAGCGCGTTGACCTTGAATTTAATTGTTCCCACAAGATTCCTGATCTTTTCAATGGTCATGTTGAAGTAATGGGCCATATCACCGGTTTCGTCTCCGGATTTAATGCTGATGACACGTGTCAAATCCCCTTCTCCCTGAGCAATATCTTCCAGTGTCAGAGCTACCCGGCGTATGGGGCTGGAAATCGACCTTCCCACAATTATTGCAATTAGTATTCCGGCCGCAAGGCAGATAAGCCCAATTAAAAGCAAAATAGCAGTGGTCCCGGATAATTCCGCTTGAAATTCGTCATCTTCCATGGCAATAAAGAGTACCCAGGGATAGCCGGGGACTTCCGCATAAGCGGTTTTATACCTTATACCGTTCTGAGTATAATAGCCGTAGCCGGTCCTCTGCTGAATTGCTTCGGCTGCCATATCTGCCATGGATTTTAAGGAAGGATCGTTTTCGGCTTCGCTCAGCAAATTGAAGCGGTTAAGAACCATTTCATGGTCCGGATAGGCTACAAAAGCGCCGGCGTTGTTTATCATAAAGGCGTAACTGCTTGAGAAGCGGGTGTCTATCCCGTCCACCAAATCAGACAAAACGCTTCCGCCGTCTTCCCGAGCCATCATTGCACCGACAACAGGCGCACCGGGCTCATTGTTTGCAAAAATCGGGACTGCCAGCATTACCACCGTCGATCCGGTAGCCTGACTGATTATCACATCAGATGTTCCGGCTATCCCGTCAAGAGCCGCCTGGCTGTAACTCGCCCGGGGTATAGTGAGGATATTGCCGTCAGAAACATAGTGGTTAATACCGTTAATTAGATCTGTTCCGGGGTATATCACCATCAGTTCAAGTACGCCAATACGGGCAATATCGTTGATAAGAGAGGGCCGGACCGTTTCCCAGTCCATGGTCTGGGTACTGGGCCGGTTGGCAATTTCCATGAGTACCCCAAGCCTCCCCTCAAGCTTATTGTTGATAAGCTCGGCATTTGCTTCTACTCTAATGGCTAACTCTTCAAAATGAGACGCCTTGATATTGTTACTAAACAAAATCTGGATGGGAATTATAATACTGGCTGTAGTTATCAGCACAACGATCCCAAAGAGCAATGGTATTCTGGTACTCAGTTTCACAGCAGGACTCCTTTTAGAAAGACTTGGCCTTCTGTATAGATTACTTTGTTCTATTTGGATTGTCAATTCAAATTACACTATCTTAAACTTATAAACCTCTGTCATTAGTTTGGCTGTGGTTTCCCGGTTGATCGTTCCGCCGCTTATTTTCTTATTTTTTTTTCAGATGGTATCCATTTTTCCAGAATAGTATTAAGTTTACCAGTGTCTAATGGTTTTGATAAATAATCGTTAAACCCGTTCTCTAAAAATATTTCCTTAGAGCCTAAAACCGCATGGGCGGTTAGAGCTATAATGGGGACCGGGGATTGGAAGTCTTCATTCGGACTATCGGGAGATAACTCAGAATCACTGTTATTTAACGAACTACGACCCCTGTTCCCTGATCCCTGTTCCCCGATCCCTAATTCTTTTTCCCATTCCCTTATACGCCTGGTAGTTTCAATACCGGTCATTTCGGGCATTAGATGATCCATAAAAATCAGATCATAGCGATTTACTTTTATGGATTCAATAGCCGTTTTACCGCATTTACACATATCAACCTTCACTTTGTAAGGTTCAAGCAACCCTTTGACTATTTTTAAATTGGTAATGATGTCGTCAACAATAAGAATGTTTGCCTCAGGTGCGGTAAACTCTACATTTAAGTTATTCTCATCGTTTATGAAAATATTTCCGGTTAATCCGTAGAGAATATTGGCTATAGACACCGAATATACAGGCATATCAAGAGTACTCAATTTTGTGTCAGATACAGTTTCGCCAAATTCAGTGAGAATAACAACTTGAGTATCAGAGCAAAGATCGGCAATGACATCTTTGTTTTTCTGGTACAAGGCATTAGGAATAAAAAGAAACGCATGCTGCTCATTTGACATTTTTTCAATTAATTCATCATTGCTGGCAACATGCGTACACTGTACATCAAGACTTTCTATGGCATAGACAATGGAACTGGCGGTTATTTTACGATTTTCATAGACAATAACACTCTTATCACGGGGATTTTTTACTGTTGCCAGAATTTCCGGCGAATGAACCCCCTGAGGTATTTTGATGGAAAATGTAGTGCCTATTCCATACTCTGAGGTAACATTGATAGTTCCATTCATAGCCTGCACTAATTTTTGCGTTATTACAAGCCCCAGTCCTGTACCTTCAATGTTTTTATTTTTACTAATATCAACTTGAATGAATTCACCAAATAATATTTGTAAGTCTTCTTGTTTTATACCTATTCCCGAATCAGTTATTTCCATAAGTAAATTTATTTCTTTTTCACTGGTTTTTTCGCATTGTACCGAAAGTGAAACAAATCCTTTTTTTGTAAATTTAACCGCATTGTTTAATATATTTATCAATATCTGACGCACCCTTAGATCGTCACCAATTAATGTATTGGGTATCTTGCTGTCAATATTTACAACGAAACGCAGCCGGGTCTCTATGGTTCTCATTTTAATAATATTAATTACATCGTCTAATAAATTTGACAATAAATATTCGGCAGGGATAATTTCCAATTTTCCTGTTTCTATCTTGGAAAAATCCAGAATTTCATTGATAATGGACAAGAGATGGGTTCCGGCCTGTTTTACCATCAATGTATTCTTATAGATAGCTTCGAGGTTATTTTCACGCAGGGTTAATTCGGTCATACCCAGGATTGCATTCATGGGAGTGCGTATTTCATGACTCATGTTGGCAAGAAAGGAACTTTTATGCCTTGAGCTTGCTTCTGCCACTTCTTTTTCTGCAAAGGGTTTAATAATCAGCCTTGAGAAAAATATTGAGGCGGCAACACTCAATGAAAAAGCTACAAGTCCGACGGCAATGAGTCCTCTGTCTATATTTCTGAAAGGACTTTCCGGCAGGGGCGCTATAATCCCCATACCCCAGCCTTCCAGCGAGGCACTCACCGGCCTATAGGAACAGAGCCTTGGGACACCGGCCATGGGAAAATACCCTATTCCGGTTTCACCTTTTACTACTCGTTCCAATACTGCAGCTACCGCTCCAAATTCTTCCCTGTTTGATTCCGCCTCCCTGAAAAAATTAATACGGTTTTGTACCCAGTATTCCCGCATATTGGCAATCATATTTCCTTCAGCATCAACCATAAAAATATGGCCTGTTTCCCATATAACAAACCGGTTAAAACGATCGCTAAAATACATGCCCGGAAGTGTAAGTACCAATAATCTTTCACCATAATTTGTCAGTAAAGAAACAGTCAAATAAAATACCATTCCGGCGCCGGAAGGATAGGTGGATGAAAAAGATATATTTTCCCAGTGAGCAGTTTCGGAGGCCGGATGTTCCCGGAAAGAATTTTTCACAAATATATCTTCGATTATTTCCGGGGATGCCGATATTGTACCTGTTTCAAAAATGATCCGCATATTTAATGATGCTTCTACATCAAAAACCGCTATCCCAATAAACTCGGGGTAGAGGCTTTCTTGCATTGCAGCGATTTCCGGCCAATCTATTTCACTGGTATCTGCCAGGCTTTGAGCAATATTAAAAACTTTTAATCGCAGATTATCAATCTCACTGCTGATAAAATGGTCGGCAATTTCCGCTACCAGAGACAAATCAGTTTCATTGGCGCTGGTAATATAACCTCTTACAAACCAAATGCCAACAAAAACGCTGAACAAAATAATAATCACATTCGTAATGATAATAATAACTATTGCTCTTAGACGAAGTGGTAAATTAAGAATGTATTTACTAATCATTATTTATATTATATCACTCAACCTTATAACGTAATACCTCTGCCGATCATTCCCTTCAAAAACATCAGGGTCCCAGATAGTCCAGATGCCGACAATATCGTCATGTATCATGACGGCTCTCTGGAGTACGTTATTAATATAAGACCACCGCTCGCCTGTCGGAATGTATGGATAATTTTCCATTACGTCCGACGAATTCAACACACAGGACTGCTAAATACAATACCAACTGGTTATCAACTGGTTACTTGCCATTTACCAACCAGTCTGTTAAACTGGTTGATGGAGGCAGATATGACACAGCAAATCGGGGCTTTTGAAGCAAAGACTCATTTTTCGCAAATTCTCGAAAAAGCCGAACACGGCGCGGATTTCATTATTACCCGGCGGGGGAAACCCGTGGCAAAGATCATTCCTTTTCAGAAGGAACCGGAGATGACCTTTAAGGAAGCGGTGGAAAAACTCCAGGAAATGCGAAAGTACTACAGGGGCGAACCGGGATCGTTTAATATCCGTGAAGCAATTGAAGAAGGACGGCCATAGTGATTTATATCTTTGATGCATCTTTTATCGCTGCGCTCATTATTCCGGATGAAAATAATCTGTATGTAAAAAAATTGTACAGAAGTATCCAAAATGAAGATGAAAAATATGCTCCGCATATACTCTGGTATGAAATCGCTAATATTTTTCAAAATCTGATACGACGCAGGCGTTATACCTATGAAAGAGTTGTACAGTTTTTCCCAATGCTGACTTCTTTTAATATAATAGCTGATTATGGAACAGGGACTGACTACGCACAAAAACTATTACACCTATGCAATGATTACAACCTCAGTGCCTACGATACAGCTTATTTGGAATTAGCGGATCGCAAGAACGCTACGCTCTGTACTCTCGACGAAAGCTTGCATGCCGCCGCGAAAAAACACGGCGTTGCGGTTTTGGACTAGGCGCGGCATGAATACCGTTCTTTTGAAACAGTCTATCCGCAGCGCTGCAACCGCAAGCTTTTCCCGGTCCGGCGGCCCCGGAGGGCAGAATGTCAACAAGGTCAACACCAAGGTGACTCTGCGGCTGCGGCTTGCCGACATTGACGGTCTGTCGGAAGCTGAAATGGCACGAGTGCGGGAATTGCTGGCAAACCGCATCTCCAGCGAAGATGCAATTGTCATAAGCTCAGACGAAGAGCGATCCCAGCGCACGAATCTGGATCGCGCCTGTTTTCGCCTTGAATCGCTCATCACTGCCGCAGCGCGTCTGCCCAAACGCCGCCGCCCGACAAAGCCCTCACAAGCCGCCCGCGAGAAACGGCTCAAATCGAAAAATCTCCATAGCCGGAAAAAAGCACTCAGACGCTTTTCCCCCGCAGAATGAGCAGAACCCATGAAACGCGGAAGCATCCTCCTTGCAACGATAAATGCCAAATGGATACATCCGTCATTGGCCCTGCGGCTGTTGAAAGCAAACCTTGGCCCGCTGGAAAACTCCTGCGATATAATTGAGTTTGCCCTGCGCCAGCCAATGCAGGAAAAAACCGGCCCCATCCTTGCAGCCAGACCGCAAATTCTTGGCCTGTCAGTTTCCATTTGGAACCATACAGCTACACTGGAACTGCTCGGTGAGCTGCGAAAAGAATGGGGGACACACACGCAACGGCCTATCATTGTCCTTGGCGGACCGGAAGTATCATATCTGCCTCCTGATGCGGAGATATTTCGCTACGCAGATTACTGTGTTTGCGGCGAGGGAGAGATTGCTTTTCGGGGGCTATGCGAAGAAATTCTGCATGAAGAAAACACCGGGTATCCGGCACAACCAAACAAGCCCATTGTGTTTTTGAACCGGGAATTCATACCTGTCAATCCGGCTCATATTCAAAGCGGTTACGGTTTATACACAGATGAAGACCTGCATAAAAAGCTGATCTATGCAGAAGCAAGCCGCGGCTGCCCCTATGCTTGCGCGTTTTGCCTGAGCGCTCACTCCGGAAAAATACGGGAGTTTCCTCTTGAACCGTTTTTTGCTGAAATGGATGAGTTAATTCAGCGAGGGGCAAGGACCATTAAATTTCTTGACAGGACATTTAATTTTGACATCGGGCGGGCGCAAAAAATAATGGATTACTTTCTGAAAAAAATAACGGGACAAAACCGCCCCCTTACCATCCATTTTGAGATGGTTCCCTCCCGTTTCCCGGCGGAACTGACAGAAACCATAACCCGTTTTCCCCCCGGAACGCTGCGTCTGGAAATCGGCATTCAAACCCTCAATCCTGATGTTTCCGCCCGTATCGGCAGGCCGTCAGATCCGGAACGGGAACTTGCAGCTATTCGCCTTTTACGGGAAAAAACCAACGCAATTATTCATGCCGATCTTATTGCCGGGCTCCCCGGTGAAGACATGATTTCTTTTGGAAAAGGCTTTGATTCACTTGTAGATGCCCTTAACACGGCATCTGCACGCAAGGATAATGAAATTCAACTAGGTATTCTTAAACTGCTGCCCGGTGCGCCAATTGCCCGGCTCTCGGATGCTTTTGGAATGTGTTATAGTTCCGCTCCGCCTTATGAGGTTCTGGCAACCTCGGCCATCTCAGCACCCGATATGAATCGCCTGAAAAACTTCGCCCGTTTTTGGGAACTCATCGTTAACCGGAGACTTGCAGACATGTGCCAGCAGCCGGCTTTTGACCGTTTTTTGGCTCTTTCGGATTATCTTTTTTTACGTTTTGACCGTAACTGGGGCATTCCAAAAGATGATCTTTTGGAAGCTATCCGTACATGGGGTTAATATTTAACAGAAACCCCTGTAAAGAGACCAGCCCTTCGTTCCTTGCCCGGAACAGATTTTGCAACCACCTTTGTAGCCGGAAATTTTAATAATGCGGCAGGATCATGTCCCCGCGGCATAACAGTAGCCGGAAGTGTCTCGTTCGTTGCAGGAAAAACACCGGCAAGGGTGTTTAATTTTGAAACACAAGCCACCTGCTTATCTTCAATGACTTCTAGCCTGGCCCTTATGAGCGCTTTCATCCTTTCCAGTTTCATCCATTCATTATATGGTCCAACTTCAATTCCTGCGGGCCCCCCCCCAAATTTGTAATAGTAATCCCGCAAAACCAGAGCCTCATCGTGGGTCAATAATACCTTGTTTGGATACAGGTATTTTGCAAGCTGTTCAACTGCTCTAATCTCCAGCTTTAATGCTCCCGCGATATCCTTAACTGACAAACTCATGTAACCGCCTCCCGACGTTTTATATTATAGATTATCGTTTATAGTTATTTATATTGCAAGAGAAACCGGAAAAAAAGCTAACTTTTTTTTAAAAAATGCCGACACACCGTAAAAATTTATTCTGCCAAGCCAGGAGGTACGCTATATATGGTGTCGATTACACCTAACGACACCAGAAGAAATCGGTGACTGACACTAATTAATCTTCTTCGGTTTCTTCAATGCTGATTTCCACTGTAGCTGTTGCTGCGGCTTCCGCCCGGTATTGAGCTTCAAGTCTGCGCTGCTCAAGGATTTCCTGCATCTGTTTCTCCAGATCCTGGCTATACTCATCATACAGCTTGATGTCCCGGTACCGTTTCATGCCGGTACCCGCAGGTATGGGGTGGCCGATAATGATGTTTTCCTTGAGGCCCCGGAGGTAATCAACGCTGCCGCCTATGGCGGCATTTGTCAGCACGCGGGTGGTTTCCTGGAAACTTGCCGCCGAAAGGAACGAGTCGACATTGAGTGATGCTTTCGTAATACCCTGGAAAATCGGCTGGGCAATAGCAGGCTGACCGCCCTCGTTAATAACCCTGGTGTTTTCCTCATGAAACCGGTATTTATCCACCCTTTCACCATAAATGAAGCTTGTATCACCAACAGAACGTATCTCTACTTTGCGCATCATCTGGCGGATGATAATACCAATATGCTTGTCGTTAATTGACACGCCGCTCACCCGGTACAACTGCTGAATTTCGTCCATCAAATAGCGCTGGAGGGTATTTTCGCCCAGG
Source organism: Treponema sp. (assembly GCA_009777735.1). GTDB lineage: Bacteria > Spirochaetota > Spirochaetia > Treponematales > Breznakiellaceae > WQXQ01. Next base: position 39,576 of record WRLF01000010.1, on the reverse strand, counting down.
ATGTGTAATACATCATGGGGGTTTTTCGTACCGGCGCTGAGAATTTCCCCGGCTTCCACCACATCGCCGTCACGCACCAGAAGACGTTTCGTCATGGGAATATAGTGTACATGTTCGCGCCCAAAAGAATCTTCGATAGAGACTTTACGTTTGCCTTTAACAATTCCATGGAAAGAAACCCTCCCGGAAACTTTTGCCAGTTCTGCCGGGCTTCGGGGTTTACGCGCTTCAAACAGCTCACTGACACGGGGAAGGTCGGAGGTTATATCCAGCGCCCGGAATGATGTGGTGAGTATTTTTGCTATTGTACGGCCCGCTTTGATTTTATCACCATCGTTGACCTGGAGAACCGCTCCCCCGGGAAGATGGTATGACGCAAGTTCATTTCCGTTTCCGTCCAAAATAAATATACGAGGCTGCTTGTTCTCAAGCTGGAATTCGGTAATACGTTTTTCAATATTTCCCGTTTCTTCGTTTATTTCTTCTCTTAGGGTTGTTCCGGAAAGAATGTCTTCATACTGGACGGTTCCACTCGCTTCGGCAATGATGGGATCCGAAGAAGGATCAAACATGGCAATGGCTTTTTCTTTCCCAACCACCATTCCTTTTTTCATAATAAATTCAGAGCCGTTTCTGATTTCAATTTTTTGTTCCGGTCCAATCAGGTACAGGGTTGTAGTATTTTTTTCGGGATTTTTTAATACGAGGGAGTATGCGATTTCCGGTGAGACAATATCTTCTCCGCTGCGATTAATAATTGGATCGCCGCGGATTATCCGGCTTCCGTCTTCTACCAGAAGTTTATCACTGGATTCAAGTGTATACTCCTGCATTACCTTACATACCATAGCATGACCGCGGCGTGTAAAAAGCCAGCGTCCGTTTTCAAGTTCTACGTGGACACCGGCAACATCACGGATATAGACAGGGTACTTAAAGAAGATGCGGCTTTCTTCACTCATTTTTGTAGCGGTACCGCCGGTATGGAATGTCCGCATGGTAAGCTGCGTACCCGGCTGCCCAATGGACTGGGCGGCAATGGTTCCCACCGCTTCACCAATGTCCACTGCCCGGTTAGTGGCAAGATTGCGCCCATAACACATACGGCAAACACCATGCTTCGCTTCGCAGGTCAAAACAGTCCTTAACCGCACCATTTCAACTCCGGCAGCATCAATGGCGGCGGCAATTTCTTCGGTGATTTCCTCGTTCACATCTATAATTATCTCACCGGTGATGGGGTGCTTTACCCGTTCAAGAGTATACCTGCCCACAATACGGTCTTTCAGCGATTCAATTATATCTTCGCCTTCTTTTATCGCAGTGTAATCTATACCGTTAATGGTACCGCAGTCTTCTTCGTTTACTACCACATCCTGGGCAATGTCCACGAGGCGCCTGGTCAGGTATCCTGCTTCGGCGGTTTTAAGTGCGGTATCGGCAAGACCTTTACGGGCGCCGTTAGTTGAAATAAAGAACTCGATGACCGAAAGCCCTTCTTTGAAGTTTGACCGGATTGGCAGTTCAATAATTTCACCGGAGGGCTTCTGCATGAGGCCCCGCATGCCGGCAAGCTGGCGAATCTGCTGGCGGCTTCCGCGGGCACCGGAATGCGCCATCATGAAAATCGAGTTAAAGCCATCACGATCCTCTTCCAGGGTTTTCATCATTTTGGTCGTAAGGTCTTCGTTCGTCTTCGTCCACAGATCCACGACTTTACTATACCGTTCTTCCGGGGTTATGGTTCCCTTGCGCCAGTCAAGCTGAATTTTTTCAACCTCCCGGTTTGCTTTTTCAATCATTTCCGTTTTTTCTTTAGGAACCACAATGTCATCAAGGCCTATTGTAGCGCCAAAGAGTGTTGAATAATGATACCCGGTATTTTTAATGGCTTCCAGCATAGCCACCGTGATCCATGAACCCTTCTCTTTGAAGATGAATTCAATGAGAGCGCGAAGCTCTTTATCTTTCATTTCATAATTAATGAAAGGAATTTCAGGGGGTAATTCTTCGTTGAATACCAGCCTGCCGGTGGTGGTCTCAATGGTTCCATCTTCACGGGCATGAACCACATGGCCCAGTTTATCCCAAATGGGAAATTTAACCGGTTTAATGCGAATAACCGCCCCAAAATCCAAATACTTATTTTCCACTGCCATAAGGGCTTCTTCGGCGTTGGAATAATAGGGAACTTTATCCTTGTGCTCCGGATGAGAGGAATAGGGGCGTACCGCATTTGGCTTAATCCGGGTAAGAAAATTAATTCCCAATACCATATCCTGCGAAGGGAACACTATGGTCTTGCCATTTGCTGGGTTAAGCAGGTTACGGACAGAAAGCATCAGCATCCAGCATTCCATCTGGGCCGCATGGGTAAGGGGAACATGCACCGACATCTGGTCGCCGTCAAAGTCGGCATTAAAGGCATGACACACCAGAGGATGCAGTCTGATCGCTTTTCCTTCAACCAACACCGGTTCAAAGGCCTGAATGCCCAGACGATGCAGGGTCGGAGCGCGGTTGAGCAATACAGGATGCTCTTTTACCACTTCGTCAAGAACGGCATACACTTCCGGACTTTCATCTTCTACGAGCATTTTTGCTTTTTTGATATTGTACACAACAGTCTTGTCGACGAGTTTTTTCATGATAAATGGTTTGAACAACTCCATTGCCATTTTCGTTGGAAGCCCGCATTGCCACATTTTCAGTTCAGGCCCGACGGTAATGACCGACCGGCCCGAGTAGTCCACCCTCTTTCCTAAAAGGTTCTGGCGGAAACGGCCCTGTTTTCCCTTGAGCATGTCGCTGATCGATTTTAGCGGTCTGTTCGAGGAGCCTTTTACCACTTTCTTTTTCTTGGAATTGTCAAACAGGGCATCCACTGCTTCCTGCAGCATCCGTTTTTCGTTGCGGATAATGATATCGGGTGCATTGAGGACTTGCAGTCTTTTCAGACGGTTGTTCCGGTTAATAACCCGGCGGTACAGATCGTTCAGATCGCTGGTGGCAAAACGCCCCCCATCAAGCTGTACCATGGGACGGAGCTCCGGCGGAATTACCGGGATTGCTTCAAGAATCATCCACTCCGGCTTGTTTTGTGACTTTCTAAAAGATTCAATAATCTCAATGCGTTTTAAGAGGCGTCTGTCGCATTTTTCTTTTTTCTCGATCATCTTTTCCCGCAGTTCTACGGCCATCTGATCAAGGTTGAGGTTTTCTAGCAGGGTGCGTATCGCCTCGGCGCCCATGCCTGCGGTAAATCCGCCTCCGTACCGTTCCTGCTCGTTACTATACTCGTCTTCGGTGAGCAACTGCCCTTTTTTTAAGTCTGTGTCGGCGGGATCGATAACAACATATTTTTCATAGTACAGCACCGAACGCAGGGCGTTCATTGCCATGTCCAGGAGCAGCCCCATACGGCTGGGAACGGACCGATAATACCAAATATGCGATACCGGGGCGGCGAGCTCAATATGACCCATGCGCTCGCGGCGTACCTTGAAGTGTGTTACCTCAACGCCGCAGCGATCGCAAATAACCCCTTTATAACGGATTGATTTAAATTTGCCGCAGTAACATTCCCATTCCTTCGTTGTTCCAAATATCCGCTCGCAAAAAAGACCGTCTTTTTCCGGGCGCAGTGTACGGTAATTTATTGTTTCCGGCTTTTTTACTTCCCCGTATGACCAGTTTCTGATCATCTCCGGGGAAGCAAGCTGAATTTTAATCGAATCAAAGTCCTGAATATCCCGCATATGAATCCTCCCTAGAAATTACTTCCTGGCTTTGCGATCAGTTCCTCATCCTTTTCGGTAAGGGGGATCTGCTTGTTCTTGTTATCATAAATGGACAGATCCAGGGCAAGCCCCCGGAGTTCCTGCACCAGTACGTTGAACGATTCGGGAATGCCTGCTGTGGTTGATGGCTCACCTTTTACCGTAGCCTCATAAATTTTAGAGCGTCCCGTCATATCATCGGATTTGATCGTCAGCAGTTCCTGGAGTGTATGCGCCGCACCGTAGGCTTCCAATGCCCAGACTTCCATCTCGCCCAGACGCTGTCCGCCGAACTGGGCTTTGCCGCCCAACGGCTGCTGGGTAACGAGCGAATACGGGCCGGTAGAGCGTGCGTGCATCTTGTCGTCCACCAGGTGGTGGAGCTTGAGAAAGTAAATTACCCCGCAGAATATGGGGTTAACAAAATATTCACCTGTTCTGCCGTCGCGGAGCATTGTTTTACTCGTCAAAGGCAGTCCGGCTTCCTGTAATTTCCCTTCTATCTCGCCGGTTGATGGCGACTCAAACACCGGTACGGAATACCACTCGTTCAGAGTGGATCCGGCCCACCCTAGTTCTGTTTCCAGCAACTGGCCTATATTCATACGGGACGGAACCCCCAGCGGAGTCAGACAGAGATCAAGCGGCGTACCGTCTTCCATGTAAGGCATGTCTTCTTCGGGAAGGATGCGCGCCACAACACCTTTATTACCATGCCGCCCTGCCATTTTATCGCCCTCACGGAGCTTACGCTTCGTGGCAATAAGTACCTTTACCACTTCGTCAACACCGGGGTTCAAATCATCACCCTCGGTTCGTTTGAGCCGCTGTATGTCGATAATGGTTCCTTCAATACCGTGCGGTACCCGCAAGGACGAATCCCGCACTTCCTTGGCTTTCTCGCCGAATATCGAATTCAGCAGTTTAAATTCCGGGGTTGTTTCAGTTTCGCTTTTCGGCGTAACCTTGCCCACGAGAATATCACCGGAGCGCACTTTTGCTCCGATGCGGATAATTCCCTCTCTGTCCAGGTTGTCCAGGCTTTTCTCGGATGTATTGGGAATTTCACCGGTAATTTTTTCCGGTCCCAGCTTCGTCTCCCGTACTTCGGTTGAAAATTCCTTTATATGTATTGAGGTAAACATATCTTCCTTTACCACACGCTGGGAAATGAGGATCGAATCTTCGTAGTTATAACCGTTCCAGGGCATAAACCCTACCAGAATATTCCTGCCAAGCGCCAGTTCTCCGTTTTGGGTCGCAGGACCGTCGGCAATGACCTGCCCTGCAAGTACTTTCTCACCCACTTCAACAATGGGGCGCTGATTGTAACAGGTGTCCTGATTAGTACGCTGGAATTTTACCAGTTTATACAGGTCATTGCCGTCTTCGTCGGTTGTAACTTGCGATGTCAATTTTGCAGCGTTGGGCTTGTTGGGTTTTATGAGAACACCGTGCGATGTAACACGAATAACGGTACCTGCTCTGGCAGCCTTGACGAGCACGCCGGAATCGTAGGCGCACTTGCTCTCCATACCGGTACCAACCCGGGGAGCTTCAGGAAATACGAGAGGCACTGCCTGGCGCTGCATATTGGATCCCATCAGGGCGCGGTTAGCATCGTCATGCTCAAGGAAAGGGATAAGGGAAGCAGAAACCGAGATGATCTGCTTGGGTGATACATCCATGTATTGAATGTCTTCCGGCGCACGAGTGGTATAATCACCCTGCCTGCGGCAGGAGATCTGATCATCTTCAAAAGAGTCGTTGTTTTTTAGCTTTGCCGAAGCCTGGGCAATGAAGTAGCGATCCTCATCCATTGCGGAAAGATATTCAATATCTCTGGTAACATTGCCTTTACTTACCCTGCGATACGGAGTTTCCAAAAAACCGTATTCGTTAACCCGTGTATAATTCGCAAGTGAAACTATCAGGCCGATATTGGGACCTTCCGGTGTCTCGATAGGGCACATCCTGCCATAGTGGGTGTAATGGACATCACGAACTTCAAAACCGGCACGATCACGAGAAAGACCGCCGGGGCCGAGAGCGTTAAGCCGCCGCTTGTGGGTCAGCTCGGCAAGGGGATTGACCTGGTCCATAAACTGGGAAAGCTGGCTGGAACCATAAAATTCCTTGATTGCCGCGACAATCGGCTTGATAGAGACCAGATCCTGGGGTTTGATGGTTTCGGTTTCCTTCAGGCTCATCCGTTCCTTGGCAATACGCTCCATGCGGCTGAATGCGGTTTTCATGATGTTGCCCATCAACTCACCGACAGAACGTATCCGCCGGTTGCCAAGATGGTCAATATCGTCAAAATTTTCATCGCCCACATACACTTTGATGAGGAATTTCATCGTGGCGATGATGTCATCTTTCGTAAGGGTATGATCATTAAGAGGAGGGTTAAAATTAAATTTTTTATTAAGCTTGTAACGACCAACTTTGCCAAGATCATAGCGGCGTGCGGTAAAAAACATTCCTGAAAGCTCTTTCTCGGCAGCTTCGACAGAAATCGTCTCTCCCTGCATCAGTACCGAAAACACTGCCATAAGGGCTTCGTCTTTCGTGGGCTCGTCCCGCTCCGAATCCTCGGTTGTATACTTTGACTTTTCACGTTCGAAGCACTTGATCAAAATATCCGAATCCAGAGAAAGGTTCGAAGATTTTTCATCGGAAGGGTCATCAAGATCCTGAAACTGTATGACCTCTATGCTTTTTATTCCATTTGTAAGGATAGCGTCAACGTCATGGAAATGGAGTTTTTCCCCTGCCTTGTACAGTTTTTTCATGCCCTCACGTTCACTTTCTCCGGAGGCATCGGTTGATTTTTTGCTTTTCGGTACAGCAGCTTCATCTTTTACCCATACCGGAGCTGCAAGCACACAGCCGGATATTTTTTCTTTCGTTTCGCGGTCATCTTTAACTTTAATGATCTCGGTCGAATAAAAAGCTTTAATAATCTCTTCGCGGCTGTCAAAACCAAGAGCACGGAGGAACAATGTACCGAGGATTCGCTTTTTCCTGTCTATTTTTGCGTAAATGAGTTCCTTTTTTTTGTCAATCTCAAATTCCAGCCAGCTTCCGCGGTAAGGGATGATCCTTGAAGAGAACATGCCTTTTTCATTGCTGAAAATAACGCCCGGTGAACGGTGAATCTGCGAGACAACTACCCGCTCCGCGCCGTTAATTATAAAGGTTCCCCACTCAGTCATAATTGGGATATCACCCATGTAAATATCTTTTTGCCGTATTTCACCGGTCTGCTGGAAGATCAGGTTTACCCGTGCTTTCAGCGGCAGTGCATAAGTAATGCCTTTTTGCTTACATTCCTGTTCGGAGTATTTCAGGGCGTTTTCGTCCAGGGAGTAGTACTCATAACTAAGCCGCATGTCACCATTGGGACTGTCAATCGGGAAAGTGGACTGGAAAGCTTCTTCCAGCCCCTGTTTGGCTACTTTTTCGCCATTTCTTGTCTTTTCCCTCTGCAAAAATCGTTCATAAGAATCTAACTGAATATCGATAAGATCCGGCAACTCCATGATATCCTGAATTTCATTCCCCAGATATAATCGCTTGCTTGTTGATTTTGCTTTCGTCATTGATTACCCCTCATACTAATAAACAAGAGGGATCGGGGACCGGGGACTAGGGATCGGGGTATCATTGTATGTAATCTGAGCGTGATGTAATATCGCTACGCTTACTAACAACAATCCCTGTTCCCTGTTCCCTGTTCCCTGTTCCCTGTTATTGAATTTCAACTGTGCCGCCTGCCGCGGTGATGGCTTCTTTGATTTTTGCGGCCTCATCCTTGGAAACATTTTCTTTAAGAGGCTTCGGCGCGCCTTCGACCAGGTCTTTGGCTTCTTTGAGACCCAGATTAGTAATTGCTCTTACTTCCTTGATGACCGCAATTTTCTTCGATTCATCAAAAGCCTTAAGGGTAACCGTAAATTCGGTTTGTTCTTCCGCTGCCGCCGCAGGAGCCGCGCCCGCCGCAACTGCCGCTACTGCCACCGGGGCCGCCGCTGAAACGCCGAATTTTTCCTCCATCATTTTAACCAGCTCGGAAACCTCCAGAACGGTCATTGAAGCAATCGCTTCTAAAATTTCTTCTTTTGTCGCTGCCATATTATCTTCTCCTTAACATTGATGTTACACACTTCATACGATGCGTGTTTTCTATAAATAAGCCAGCAGGAACGGCAGCACCCGAAGCCTGAAGGCTTTATCCCCCTTATGGCGGTTTGCGATGTTTCGCCGCAGGCGAAATGTCGTAAACTATTTTTTATCGGCTATGGCCTTGATCGTTCGTACCAGCCGCGACGGGATGTCGTTGAGAGCGGCGGCAAGGTTCCGTGCCGGGGCGTTCATCACCGACATGAGCATTGCAATAAGTTCCAGCCTGCCGGGCAGTTTGGAATATGCTTCTGTTTGAGAACTGTCGTAAATAGTTCCCCCGACCAGAGCACCTTTTACTTTTAATGCAGGTGCTTCTTTGGTAAAATCAAAAAGTATTTTTGCAACTTCGCTGGAATCCTTCGGCGATATCGCCACAGCTGTAGGACCGACCAGGTAAGATGACACATCCGGTGCGGACAACTGCTCAAATGCAATCCGGGCAAAATTGTTTTTAACAACTTTGTACTCAACTTCTTTAGCACGGAGATTTTTACGCAGTGCCGTAATCTGCTCTACCGTAAGTCCCCGGTAATCGGTAAAAATAAAGTCTTCCGAAACGCCAAAAGATTCTTTTAATTCACCAATGGCCTTCGTTTTACTTTCCTGTATTTTTTTTGCTATAATCGCCATGTTATTCCTCCGTAACCGAAACCCATACGCCGGGTCCCATTGTCGATGCCACAGAAATGGTCTTGATAAACTCGCCCTTGGCATCTACCGGGCGTTTTCTTTTGATTTCTGCGACTACTGCCTTGATATTTTCCGCTACAAACTGAGGCTCCATGGAAACCTTGCCCACCGCAAGATGTACAACGCCTGTCTTGTCGGCCCGGAACTCAGTACGGCCTTTTTTTAGTTCCGCCAGAGTACCTTTCAAATCGAAGGAAACTGTCCCGGTTTTAGGGTTAGGCATAAGGCCTTTGCGGCCCAGTACCATACCAAGTTTACCGACATCTTTCATCATATCGGGAGTTGCGACGGCAACATCAAAATCGGTCCAGCCGCCTTTTACTTTTTCTATGAGGTCGTCCGCTCCCACAAAAGCGGCTCCCGCATCCTGGGCTTCTTTTTCTTTTTCAGGTTTACAGAATACCAGTATCTTTTTTTCGCCCCGGAATTGATTGGGAAGAACGACAGTATCCCGCACAGACTGGCTTTTTTTCAGGTTCAGTTTGACCGAAAGATCAACAGTTTCATCAAATTTGGCAAAAGCCATGTTTTTTACCATTGATAACCCTTCATCAAGTCCAAAAACATCGGCTGGGTTATATTTTTTTAAACATTCCCGGTATTTTTTTCCGCGTTTCATTGTTCCACCTCAACACCCATAGATCGTGCCGTACCGGCAATGATCCGCATAGCTGCATTTACATCATTTGCACTCAGATCAGCCATTTTTGCCTTGGCAATTTCCTCAAGTTTTGCCTGTGGAATTTGACCAACCTTGACCTTGTGAGGTTCTGCAGAACCTTTTTCCAGACTTATTGCTTTCTTTATCAGAACCGCTGCAGGAGGTGTCTTGAGAATAAAGGTAAATGATTTATCCCCATAGACGGTAATAACCACCGGGATGGTAAGCCCCGGTTCCAGGTTTTTTGTCCGGTCATTAAACTGCTGGACAAATTGCGGCGCACTGACCCCATGAGGCCCCAATGCCGGCCCAACCGGCGGGGCCGGAGTTGCCTTTCCCGCCGGGCATTGCAGCTTAATAATAGCTGCAACCTTCTTTTTTGCCATTCTCATGCTCCTTTGTGGTACTCGTACAGCGCCTTTGGCGCTGTACATGGGAGTTTTCCTTCGAAAAACTCCATAACGCCTGACTACTTAAATCTGCATTGAACCGATTTAAGTGGTCGAGCTCCCACTATTTATGTTAACCGCAAAAGCGGCTAAACTATATTTTCTCCACCTGCAGAAGGTCAACTTCCACCGGCGTATTTCTGCCAAAAATCCCCACCATTACCTTGAGTTTATTTTTCTCGTGATTCACTTCATCAATAGTACCGGTAAACGATTGAAACGGCCCGTCGATAATTTTGACCTGTTCTCCCTGAGAAAAGCTCTGACGGGTACGAACCGGACGCTCTCCCTTGATTTCACCGGTTTTCTGTAAAATAGCCCGCGCTTCGTCACCGGAAAGCGGAGCCGGTTTGCGGCCTGCAGGGGTTCCCACAAAACCGGTAACACCCTGTATTTTTTTGATTTTAGAGCATGGATCCTTCCAGCCCATATCAGCATCAGGTAGATCCATTTCTACAAGTATATACCCGGGGAGGAATTTTTTACTCAGCGTACGTTTCTTGCCATCCTTGACCTCAACGACTTCCTCGGAGGGGATCTTCACATCAAGGACAACCTCTTTGTCAAGTTCACCATTGTCGATCATCATGCGAATGGTTTTATCTATTTTGTTCTCATACCCGGAGTAAATATGCAGAACATACCAGCCTCTAGCCATTGTTTTCCCTTTGATGCCGCTGGGGTTTCCCCTGGGACCTGTTCCTTTAGAATAAAGCCCTAATGCCAAGAAGCAGAAGTACGTCTATAAGACCTAAAATTGCCGCAATTATTATAGTTGAAATAATCACAACCTTTACCGAACTAATGACATCATCCCTACTCGGCCAAATCACCTTGCGTAGCTCAGCGTATGATTCCTTGATAAACTGTACTATTTTCTTCATGTTATCCTCATGTTTTGCGGTAACTTAGCCGCTTCCAGGCGCAGCAGGCTTCGAACCCGCGACCTGCGGTTTTGGAGACCGCCGCTCTACCAGCTGAGCTATACGCCTATTTTACTTAATTTTTGTCTCTTTGTGGAGCGTATGCTTCCGATCAAAGGGACAATATTTCTTGAATTCCAGCTTTTCCTGGAGATTCCGGCGGTTTTTACTGGTAGTATAATTCCGCCGTTTGCACTCACCGCACTGCAAGGCGATAAGCTCGACCACTTGTTTTTTGCCTTTTGCCATACATCAACCTCATAAAAGGGAACTAATCCCCTGGTAAAATATTCATTCTCCTCAGCCCTCGAACGGAATTGAACCGTTGACCTTATCCTTACCATGGATATGCTCTGCCAACTGAGCTACAAGGGCATGCACACTACTCAGCATGTCCCCAATTCAGCCGTTTTGGGGAGACTCCCGCTAGTTTATACAGTTACGGAAAACATACAAAAAATATATATTTTGGTCAAGTGGGTAGCGGCAAAAATCCTGGTTTGTTAGGCTGGAAACAAACCGTCATAGGGGTGACGAGCCGTCTGCAAAACATGTGGGGGAACTCGCTTGCGCAGCCTCTGACCGGTTCTCTTTTGCAGCGGGATGTCGGTTTGTCATAAGAAACTGGAATACCGTTCCTGAAGGATGGGAAGTACGGGTTCTAGCGGCAAAGTCTTCGTATCGTATCCAGATATAGCCGTTGTTACCCCAACCGGTTCCCCAGCTGTTTTGAATTTCAAATGCCCCACCAGGAAGCATTATTTTTTATGCCACCTCCGACGGGCGGCCTGCGGCTGACGGAACCGGAAGAAACGGCCTGTTTACCACCCATCTGTTGAATCATATACGCACCCCCGGTTTAGAGATAACGGAGGTAATTCGCAATACCGGAGCTGCGGTATCCCAGGCAAGCGGAGGCAGACAGATCCCCGCAATGTCCGCAATGCCAATTAGCAGAGAACAGAGAATAGAGAATAGTGAATAGAGAACAGAACAGGGAGTGAGGGCTGAGCGGGTTTCTATCACGATGCCTCATAATTTCCCAATTCTTTGCGCCTTCGTGTTCTCCGTGCCTCCGTGCGAGGAATAGCAGGAAATACTCCCGGGACTCTTCGTTTAAAAAATAACTTGACAAAAATAACGATATCGTATAAAATGACAATAGTATGCAGGATCGTACGAGGTCTTTATGGATATTGAAAGAACCGCTTTTGCAACAATAAAAAAAGTCTCAAAAACATTTCCTGTACTCCTGCTTACAGGCATGAGACAGACAGGAAAAACATATCTATTAAAAAAAATCATGGAGCAGGGGCGAAAGTATGTTTCTCTTGATTATCCCGATGAACGGGAACTTGCCAAAACCAGCCCCGATCTTTTTCTGCAAAGGTATTCACCTCCGGTTATTATTGATGAAGTACAATATGCGCCCGAACTGCTCACCTTTATAAAAATTCATGTAGATGCAAACAGAAAAAACGGGCTTTTTTGGCTGACCGGATCGCAAAAATTTTCTCTAATGAAAGGTATACAGGAGTCGCTTGCGGGAAGAATCGCCATTCTGGATTTGCTGGGGCTGTCGTACCGTGAAATGATACGAAAACCGCAAACCCAGCCATTTCTGCCATCCATGAATATGATAAAACACAGCACAGAAAAACCCATGAACCTTCCTGGCATGTATAAAACCATTTGGAATGGTTCTTATCCGGGATTATTTGTCAACAAAGGAAAAAACAGGGAAATTTTTTACCGCTCGTATCTTCAGACTTATATTGAAAGGGATATAAAGGATTATCAGGGTATTACAGACAGCATAAGATTTTTAAAATTTATCCGCGCTTGTGCAGTGCGGACCGGAAGTCTTTTAAATTATGCAAATCTTGCCAGAGATGCCGACATTGATGTAAGAACCGCAAAGTCATGGCTTGCCGCGCTGGAACGATCCGGGCTGGTAAGGCTTCTGTATCCATATTATTCAAATGTCACAAAACGAATGATTAAAACTCCGAAGTTGTATTTTATGGATACCGGTCTCTGTGCTTTTCTTGGTGAATTTGATACTCCCCAAAGCCTTGAGGCAGGTTATCTGAACGGCGCAATACTTGAAACATGGGCTTATATCGAAATCATAAAAAGCTATTGGAACAACGGCCTTGACCCATTAATGTATTATTATCGTGATGCTGATCAAAGGGAGATTGATTTTATTATTGAGCGAAATATGACTCTATACCCAATAGAGGTAAAAAAAACATCTGTTCCTCAAGCGGAGAGCGCAAAATATTTTGCATTATCGGAAAAACTCGGCAAATCTGCCGGAACAGGCGCGGTTCTGTGCTTACGTCAATCGGCATTGCCGTTAAACAAGAATGTTATCGCCTGGCCGGTTTGGGATGTATAGTCCTGCCTGCGTACCCTTGACGAAAGTCAGAAATCCCCAAAAAATGATAGTATAGAGGAGTTTGCTATGGGTATTATAACCGTTTCCCGCGAACTTGCAGCTTTAGGCGATGAGACTGCTCATGAAACGGCAAAACTGCTGGGGTACCGTTTTGTTGAAAAACAAGCATTGGATGACAGGATAAAGACTTATGGCGTTGATGAACAAAGGTTCAAAAAATACGACGAACGCAAACCTTCATTTCTTGCCTCGCTTTCTCGGGACAAGGCCAATTATCTGCATTACTTAAAAACAGCTCTTTTTTCCGAGGCGGAACAAGGTAACTGCGTTTTTATAGGCAGAGGTGCAGGAGCAGTATTCAAGGATATGCCGGGCCTTGTCCGGATATTCCTTGCCGCACCGACGGAAATACGTATAGAACGGGTAAAAAGTTATTTCCACTGCGATGAACGGAGAGCACGGCAGATAATTGAAAGCAGTGATCAGGACCGTATTGGCTTTCACCGTTATTTCTTTGACAGTAAGTGGAAAGAACCGGGGAATTACCATGTGGTACTCAACACCGGAGTATTTCATCCTGCCACTTGTGCCAATATTGTCAAGCAAATTAAAGAACAGGTAATTACTCCAGAAACAGAAGCCAAAAACACAACACGCCTGAAGGAACTCATCCTTGAACAGAACATAAAACATCACATTATGCATGAAAAGAAAATCCCCATTCATTTCATTGAGACAACAGTAACCGGTGCAACAATTACCCTGTACGGAGTAGCAAACTCCCAGTCTTATGTTGACGCGGCTCTGGAGGCAGCACATATAATTTCCGGTTCGGCTGGTACTTTTGAAGTACACAGCGAGATTCAAATTGTCAGAGAATACAGCGTGATTCCGTGACACCCCCCATTGGTTGCTGCACTACTGGGTAAAACAGCAATGTATGTCCACCAGACTTATGCGGGGCCCGTCGGCTGGTCAAACGCACCGCTTGCGCGGCACGTTTACCACCGACACCCGCCTTAATCAAGTCAGGACATACATTGCTGCCTTATTCAACGGGATATCAATGGGAGGTGCTTTATAATGGGGAATGGGGCCCGTCGGCCGCAGGCGGGCCCCGCAGACTTTTTCTTATTAAAAAGCAACCCTTGATTGGCGGTATCACATTGAATAAGGCAGAAATGTATGCTCATAAAAACATGATTAGGGCGGGTGCCTGCGGCAAGCGTGCCGCGAAGCGGTGCGATTGGCCGCAGGCGGGCCCCGCATAAGTTCAAAGTGAGTATACATTTCTGTTCTGAACCAGTATTGTAACACAGCGAAAAAACAGGGTAGGCTGAACATACATGAGGGGCATTGAATACAAGGGACTTACCCGGATCGAGGGTCCGGTGGTTATTACCAGCCGCTGCCGCAATGTTGGGTATAACGAGTTAGTTGCCGTTTACGGACGTGACGGGAAAAGGCGGTTGGGGCGTGTTGTTGATCTCAGCGATGAATGGGCAGCGATACAGGTTTTTGGCAACAGTACCGGGCTTTCCGCCGATGATTCACGGGTAGAGTTTACGGGGAAACCCATGGAACTGCGGGTCGGGACAGATCTTTTGGGGCGTGTTTTCAACGGACTGGGGCAGCCGATTGACGGTTACGGTGACATTTTATCATCAACCATGCGTGACATTAACGGTCTTCCCATTAATCCTTATGCACGGGTGTATCCTCATGACTTTATCCAAACCGGCATCTCCGCCATCGACGGCATGAACACCCTTATCCGGGGACAGAAGCTTCCGATTTTTTCCGGCAGCGGCTTGCCCCACAACCGGCTTGCCGCGCAAATTGTCCGGCAGGCTAAAATTCTAAATTCCGCAGATGCTCGCATCTGCGATGCGGGGCAATTCGTGATAGTATTCTGTGCTATGGGGGTAAAGTACGATGCGGCACGCTTTTTCCTGGATGAATTTGAGCGTTCCGGAGTATTGTCCAATGTGGTGATGTTTTTATCGCTGGCCGATGCCCCTTCGCTGGAAAGGCTTATCGCTCCCCGCTGCGCACTTACCGCCGCAGAATACCTTGCCTTCGAAAAAGATATGCATGTCCTTGCAGTAATGACCGACATGACCAATTATTGCGAAGCATTGCGGGAAGTTTCGTCGATCCGGGGAGAAGTTCCCAGCCGCAAAGGGTATCCCGGCTACCTCTACTCCGATCTCGCATCGTTATACGAAAGAGCAGGAAAAATTAAAGGCTCAGACGGATCAATCACCCAATTGCCGATTCTATCCATGCCCAACGATGATATCAGCCATCCCATCCCCGACCTTTCCGGATATATCACCGAAGGCCAGATTGTCCTTGACCGCGAATTGTTCCAGCGCGGAATCTATCCGCCGGTCGCCGGGCTTCCCAGCCTGTCACGGCTCATGAAAGACGGCATTGGCCCCGGCATGACCCGCGAAGATCACAAAGATGTATCAAGCCAGCTTTTTGCAGCGTATTCGAAAGTAAAACAGGTTCGTAACCTTGCATCGATAATCGGCGAAGAAGAGCTTTCAGATCACGACAAAAGTTATCTGCAATTTGGCGAACAATTTGAACGTGTCTTCCTTACCCAGGGCGAAACCGAAAACCGCAGTATAGACTACACGCTGGATCTTGGCTGGCAGGTTTTATCCACATTGCCAAAGGATGATCTTCTGCGGATTAATCACGAGTTTATCGAAAAATACACGAAAATAGGGAATCCTAACTCCTAACTTTCCCCTTTTACATTTTACTTTGTCCCCACTCCTAACATTTTACTGTACGCATCCAAAGCAGAATCGCCGGAATTACCGGCAAGGACTTTTTTCGTGAGGATTTTTCCCAACTGCACCCCTTCCTGATCAAAACTGTTTACATTCCATACAAAGCCCTGGAACATCACTTTGTTTTCAAAATGGGCAAGCAGGCTGCCTACAACGGCAGGGGTCAGCTTTTTCCCGTAAATAAGGCTGGAAGGCCGGCCACCGGGAAAATCCTTGTTCGGATTGGAATCACTTTGCCCTTTGGCAAAGGCAACAATCTGCGCGGCAAGGTTTGCGTTAAGCTTCGTCTGGCTGACGGAACCGTCAACACTGACATCATCATTCCGCTGGCTGTCCGTAAAACCGATAAACTGCAGAGGGACAGTGCTTGTCCCCTGGTGTAAAAGCTGGAAGAATGAGTGCTGACCGTTTGTTCCCGGTTCACCAAATACTACCGGCCCTGTGTTATACGCAATTTGCTCGCCGTCCCGGTTCACCCGCTTGCCGTTGGATTCCATGTCAAGCTGCTGGAGGTGAGCGGGGAAGCGTGAGAGGGCCTGACTGTAGGGCAGCACCGCAGTATAAGGGTAGTCCAAAAAGTTCCGCTCCCACACACCAATCAAAGCATCAAGCAGGGCTGCGTTTTTGAGAATGTCCGGATCAAGCGCCAGTTTGTCAGCCTCAGCCGCTCCAGCAAGCAATTCTTTGAAGACATCGGCGCCGAAGGCAAGCGAAAGAACGCAGCCCCCAACCGCAGATGCTGACGAATAACGCCCGCCGATATAATCATCTATGTAAAAAGAATCAAGGTATGCAGGGTTACGGGCAAGGGGACTGGTCTCGCTCGTAACGGCGACCATGTGTTTTGAACTGTCAAGCCCGGCTTTGTGCAGTTTGTCCTTGACAAAAAGCTCGTTGGCAAGCGTTTCCTGGGTAGTACCGCTTTTTGAAACCAGCACAAAAATGCTCTGCTCCAGCGGCACAGAGGCCATTATCGCCGAAGCATCGTCCGGGTCAACATTGGAAATAAAGTGCGCATCAAGCTTTTTTTTACCCTCGGCTGCGGCCCAATTCTCAAGCGCAAGGTACAGCGCCCGCGGCCCCAGATCCGATCCGCCGATACCGATCTGCACTACCGTACTGAAAGGCTTTCCTGTACTCCCCGTGAGTTGACGGCTGTGCACTTTACCGGCAAATTCATAAACCCGCTGCAATTCGCCCCGGTAAAATTCACCGATATTTTTACCATTTTCGATGACCGGCTGTCCCTGTTCACCGCGCAACAACTGGTGCAGCACCTTTCGCTTCTCACCGGTATTGATAATCTCCCCGTCAAGGAGCGCCCGGTACTTGGCGATAAGCTCCTGTTCGCCGGCAAGCCCTTGCAGCAGTTTGATCACCCCATCATCTACGGCCTTTGCCGCCCAGGAAAACATAAGTCCTGCAGCCATTGGCGCCTGGCATTGCCGGACACGTCCATCAACAAGATCCGTTTTAAAATTAAAGCCTTTCCATGCTGCGGCATAATCGGCAAGCTGCCGGTATGCAGTTGTTGTATCAAAGTTCCTATAGTGCATTTCCATCCTCCTTTCTACTTATTGTCTTAGGATATGGTAAAAATGGCTCACTTGCAAGCACATGGGGACAGACACATCACTTGCCGTATATGGAGCTGATGAGTACAATACTTTCTATGGATAAAACATTGTCGAAATTTGCAGAGTTGGGATACCGCAGCACAGAATTTGCTGACGATAAACTCCGGGAAGCAGCTCGAATAGCGATTGCAGTCTCGTTGAAAGTGCAGAAAGGGGAGCAGGTATTAATTATCAGTAACCCCAGGCCGGATGTAGCCGCCATTGCGGAGGCATTATACGATGCAAGCCTTGACGCAGGCGGAAGGCCGATATTGCTGTTTCAGCCGGTAAAGCCCCAGATGAGCTTTGCCGAGCCGGCGGTAATTGCCGCTTTTGGCGCAAAACCGGAAGTGGCCATATCCCTGAGCGACGAAAAGCTGGGGAAAGACCCTGTGGGCATTGCTTCGCCCTATATACATAACGATGTGCCATACGATCACATTTTCCACTTGCAGATGTACGGGGCGAAAACCTGCCGTTCATTCTGGTCACCTTCGACCACAGT
Organism: Treponema sp.; assembly: GCA_009777735.1. GTDB lineage: Bacteria > Spirochaetota > Spirochaetia > Treponematales > Breznakiellaceae > WQXQ01. Next base: position 21,554 of record WRLF01000010.1, on the reverse strand, counting down.
AGAATCCTTTATCCGCACCGTACCCATCGACTATGTCGAATTACAGCGCCGATGCGCCGCAATCAAGGAAATACTGGACAGGGCGGTAACTGTTCGTGTTACCGCTCCCGGAGGGACAGACATCACCATGGGGCTGCGGGGGAGGGAAGCAAAATCTGATGACGGGAACTTCTCTGTCCCCGGCTCAGGCGGAAATTTGCCTGCAGGAGAAACATTTATCAGCCCGGAAAACGGAACTGCCCAAGGCCGCATTTGTTTTGACGGTTCCATCAGTGTCAAAGAAGGCGAAATAGTCATCAATACACCCATCGAATGTATTGTTGCAGATGGATTTGTACGGGAGATTTTAGGCAGAGAAGAGGCGGCTTGCCTGTTGCAGACCATTGAAGCTGCTGAAACCAACGCCCATGATTTTGAGCGGGACGGTAAACTGCCGTCCGGTAAAGGGGATGTATATGCCCGCAATGCCCGCAACATTGGCGAGTTAGGCATTGGCCTCAACCCCGCAGCCCGCATCATCGGCAAAATGCTTGAAGACGAAAAAGCTTTTCACACCTGCCATTTTGCCATCGGCTCAAATTACGACGAAGATGCCCCCAGCCTTATCCACCTTGACGGGCTGGTAAAAAAACCCACCATCACCGCAATTTTTGCCGATGGATCCGAGCAGCTTATTGAGCGGGACGGGGAACTGGTTGGCAATTGATTCGAGAGGATCTCGCACAGAGGACACAGAGGGAAGAGGTAAGAGGTGAGAGGGAGGCTGTTGAAAATTACTATAAGTGCGGGTAGTATGTAATAGCAAATAATTTGCCAAGATAGCTCAGGCGGTAGAGCGGCGCACTCGTAATGCGCAGGTCCCGGGTTCAATTCCCGGTCTTGGCTAATGTAAATGTTTAAGCAAAGGTATTGATCGCACCAGTTTATTGCAATATGGCGTTTTTTTAATCGATTATACCCCTTATTTAACCTTATGGGGTATCTAAATATTCTAAAGGATCGACAGCTATCCCGTCTTTGTGCATAGAAAAATGAAGATGCGGCTCTGAGCTATGCCTGTTTCCACCAACTGTACCAAGAAGGCTTCCTTTAGCGATCAAGTCCCCTTTACTTACACTAAATGAACCAAGGTTACCATAAATAGTATGAATTGAATCATAATGACGAATAACTACAAATCCGCCAAGCGTTTGGCTAAGATTTATTACTATTACTATGCCTGAACTGGCTGCTTTTATTGGGGTACCAATTTCTGATGCTATATCAATACCTTGATGGTATTTTTCGTTCCCGGTAATGGGGTCGACAGACCATCCGTGAGGCGTAATTATCTGTCCAGAGATTGGGAAACTAAAACTATCTTGATGCAGAAATTCATCTGGATCAGATGTAAGTAAATCAGATTGAACTGATGCAGAGGACCCACAAGCAGTGAGCAATGTGAATACACAAAAAAGCAAATAATAAGTAATTTTATTCATATTGAATACCCCCTTAGATATACCATTAACAATATGTTTAACATAATTAATCATCTAGTTTTTCCCTGCTTTATTATCTGTTTGTAATAAATAAGCATCGCTCAGAGCTTCTAGAAAATCCTTGTCAATGATCCACCTTAACATAAATTCATCGGGCCGTAAATCCTCATTAATCTCCCAAACAGCCTGTATAGAATTCCAATCCATATAACCAGGATATATGGGAATAAGTACTTCCATTAAGGCATCATTATTAAGGTCTATGTATTCAATGGCTTTTATTTTTTCAGCCATTTTATTGCCATTTATAAACTTCATTGTCGGCAGCAGTTCTTCGACTATTTGTCTCATTGTTGAATATTTTGTATTTATCCGAAGCACATCTATTTCTAAATAATATTCGGCTTCGAGTTGACAGAGAAGATTTTCCAGTTCGTCCTTGATATTTATTTTTTGTTCATCAAGCATCATATCAGAAAAATACTCATTGTCGATGATCATGCCGGATTCAATTTCTCCGTATCCGCTTTCAAACATCATTTCCTGTAGTATCTCTATAAAGGAATCTTTTTCTCCCTCATAATATATTTCCGCAGAATAATTATACCCTTCAGAAATTTTCTTGATTTTTTCCTGAACATGTTTCTGTTTTATATCCGGCATCCCAATTGCCTTGCAGGCTTTTTGTACTGCCAATGCTGTATCAACCTGAGGCAATTGTTTTATTATTCCAGTCTCCTTTGCACGCTCCACAATAAATTTCCTGAGTGAATTACCGTATTTTTGGGCATTTCCCCCAGAGGCAAAATCCAATATTGTCTGTTCCAGGAAAGCAGCGCCTTCACTAAATACTTTGTTAAACTGTTCCCAACCATCTTGAGAATAATCTAATTGTCCAATGATATTTTTCCAGTAGAAAGTAAACTTACGTAATTCTTCAATAGAAGATTTAGCATTAGGGGAATTTTCATACATTTCGAATACTTGTTGTTCCAGATCATCGTAATCGAGTGTACTCACTCCGAAATTATAATGAGCATTATGGATAACATCTAAAAGTCTATGTATAATATCTTTGAAAATCATTAACAATAAATGATAAATTTCACCATTTTCCGCCTCAAGCTTCTTGAAATTTATACTTCTATCTGCACAGATAAAAGCAGACCCCAAACCTACCTGACAATTTGAAAATAGAGGGAGATATTCTTCTTCCTCATCTACAAACCAGTTGTCACTGAGCAGAGTATAGAACTCTTTCGTTGCCCGTTTTATATCTACCTTTGATAGTTCCACAATTTTAGAAATTGTTCCCTTTTTGCTGTCTTTTTCAATTGCCCAATCAGCAAGCATTTCCGAGAGCGTATGTAAGACATCATCGGATTCATTGAAGCAATTTTGAAAAGCGTACTCTACAGGATCCAGCTGTTTGTATGTCAAAATATGGCCCGTTTCATGCATAAAAATCATTTCAACCATTTCATTTAGGTAAATGTCCTTGATGTCCAGGAATTGCTTTTTATTATTAATACCGTAAAAATGAAAGATGCATGACTTTAGTCCCTCTCTAATGGCTGAATTGGGATGTCTCAATGCCCTATTCAACTCATATTTCGTTTGGTCAAAATATTTTTCAGATTTATTAAATGTAATTACTTCTAATGCTGTCTTCCTCATTATAGACGATTTACCGTAGACTTCTGCAGCAAGAGATAACACCAATTGTGGGCTACGGATATACTCCGTTATGACCATGTAGAACTCTGCTTGATCTACAAATCGTTTTTCCATACGGCCAAGAAGAAACCGACATCCGTATGGTGACGAGTCAGTATTAAACAAAAAACAATCAACATTTAACAGATTAATCAATTTTTTCAATAAGTGCAAATTTGTGTGCGGATACTTACTACCAAATAACTCTATAGAGAAACCGTTTAATAACTCAACCAATTCCTCTCCTGTTTTTTCGCCGTACTTTTTATCGCATAAACTAACTGTTAGATTAAAGCTGTCCAAATCGTAATAATTTACCTCTCGATTATTGGGAATATGGTTTATTACTCTAATAAAACCAATTTTAGTCCGATGCTCCCCATGTGGAAAAAAGTTTTTCGTCTTTTCCATAGCTAGATATATAATTAATGCCCAATATCTAAATGATCGGATGAGCCATTCTAAAACGAATTCACAGAGATTGTCAAATTTCATGTCAGATATCATATTTTCATCAAGCGGAATATCTTCTTTTAGAGATTTTGTTATAGCTTGACCGTATTTTATTGTAAATTTGATATGGTTGTTATCAAGCTCATTGTCTGTCATCATCGAAAATTTAGATTTTGTCATATTTAATAATCTCCTTTCGGAATAAAATACAATAATGTATTTCATAAAGGGCACGGTGAAGTACCCTTTATGAGGACACTATGAGTGACCTTGGATTGACGCAGGATCTTGCTCGGTCGATACGCGCAAGCTCTTCCTAATCATTGCTTTGACAGTCATATCAGTTTTAACTGTATCGACTGCGTGCTGGGATACCAGATTCAAACAGAACAGTTTTAAAAACTTTTGGTATTCCGGCAATGAAAACCTTGTACTTCCAGACATTTTTAACCTCCTTTGCCGCTATGGGCGTAATGTTTTGGTATTATTCTATCCCCACCGCTTTTTTTATCTGCCCCTTAATGCCTTTCGGTACATGTTCAAGAGCATTACGATGTTGCTGTACAGCGGCAAGGCAGATTTCCTTAGTAAAAATAGACCCCAATCAGAATAGCTAACCTTGTCCAATTACTCCAATCTTTACCTTCCTCTTTTTGTGCTACATATATAATTCCATCTGACATGAGCACCTCGCTATAAGTAAGCTCATGCAGCACTACCCTGAAACTTCCGTCTTCTGCAGCCGTACCCCTGCCAATTAGACGAGTTGCACTGTTATGTTGAACAGAAACCTCAACATCAGCATGGGGCGATACCGCATCAGGCATACCAATTATTACAGTCTTATCTTCAAGGAATATTCTGCCGAGTGCAGGAAAATTCGATCGATTGTTACCAATTGTACGAGTTAAAATCTCACTGGGGAGAGGTTCGCTGCTATATATAAAACGATGGAGCTTGACTCCGTTTCCGAGAATAATCATACCATCTTCCAAAACAAAGGCTATTTCTCCAAAAATGAACGTATTTACTGAAGACTCGTTGAATGTATTTATTCTGGAATTATTTAAAAACTCGTCATGATCGAAAAAATACAATTTATTATGCAAGTAATTCGAAATAATATTTTCAAGTGATATTTCAGTATGCCCAATTGTATTATTTTCTGAATTCCCGGTTAAAAGCAAATTTCCAAAAATCCACCACAGAGAATATTCGTACACAGAGAGATCGCTATTGAACTGAAATACGGGTACTGTCCTATGAAAATTAGGAGGGTCAGTAACCCAAAAATTCTCATCAATGTAGTGTTCAGGTAGCCAAAGTCCGGTTACTCTGGAAATATCATTCCCTTGGCCCGTAATGTCAGGGTTATCATTCCCGGCAGTGTTTTCGCAGGCTATGACAGCCAAAACTAAAGACATTAATGCCAAAAAGAGGCAAATCAGCGCCGCCAGTTTACAACCTGTTTTTTTTACGTCTGTCATATTGTTTCTCCTTTCCTTGTTTGTTTTACCTTTTGTTAAGGTGATATATTCTTAATGTGAAAAAATTGTGGTTTTTTAATAATATTTCTGGTATTTCCACATTTATTTTTCTCTATATTGCTTTTTTCAGATAATATTACCTTGGAATAATCAGCAGGGAGCCACAACAAGATAACCCCCTGCTAATTTCCGTTCATTACAAGCGAATCACTGTGATCCTGGTAGTTCCTTGCATGCCCGAAGAATTCGCACCAACGATTCTACCTTCTATTAACCCGCCTTGAGTTCCAATGCCAGTGCTGCTTCTATACTCCAGTATACCGGTAAATTCACTATGGGTTTCCAAGTGTCCCGGAACCGTATTCCAAGGCCCTGCACCGCCGCCGACAGATTCAAGCGTAGTAAGCTCAGCGTATGTTCCATCCATTCTTTCGATTCTGGTTAACGACGGCTGGCTGCTCCCGCCTGGATGCCCGATTCCGGACTTATTAGAGCCCGATCTGTTCCCGCCTTTCCAGCCGGGACCTCCTAAAATTGTGGAGATACGGATTATAACTTCCTCCTGTTCAGAATCAGGGTCTGCTCTAATCAATAAAGCCGTAGCATTCCCGGGCTGGCCGGCTCGGCCCCAGTTCTTTGCATGATATGTTCTAACCCAGCCAACAAATTGCTCTACTTCGTACATACCTTCCTCTCCTGCGGAAGATCCCCCCTGTTCTACTTGTATCAAAGAATGAGGGCTGATGGTGAGAGCTACCATGTTTGAGCCGGCACTCGTATATTCAATTGTCTCGACCCACAATCCAGGAAACATCTTGTCAAGCTCTCTTGCTTTGTCTCCCACTCTTCTTGCCACCAAGTCTGAAATCTGTCTCGCTTTTGCAGGGTTTAGCTCCTTAACCAAAGCTGATAAGAAAACCGAATACCTGTAAGACGGTAATCCAATGATTGCTGCAGTACTGTCATTCAATGTTCCTGCAATAGCAGGTATTACTGATACTGCTGTTTCAAAATTGGGTATAACATTTCGATAAGAACCGCCAAGGACAGTAATATCAATGGAAGAATTCTCTGAAACGCTTCGCAGCTCGCTTGTAGAACCAGAGCTGCCATTAAAATTTACACCTGCCAGGTTTTCGCTAATAATTGAAACGCCCAGTCCAAAACTGTCTTCATAAGAAGATGCGGTGCCTGTCGTATGGATATCCGACACGACACTCATGTCGATCAGAAGGCCACTATCTACTCCAAGCCCCACAAGGATTCCGTAGGTTGAAATGAGCTCGTGAGCTTCTTTAGTCTCTACATCCTTAATAAACTGTTCAGAAAAGTATTTTGCCAATTCACCTGGAGAAAGGATTATTACCCGTTGTCTGCTTGTCACAATACGAACAGTCATTTGCCCGTAGCGGGAGTGGCTCGCGGAGTACCTTGATTTACTTTGCGCTTTAACCATTTTGGCATGGAATAATAGCGCTTCATAAGGAATCGCTGCTCCCCCAGAATTCTGTTTGTTGCTGTTGGTAATACTTATTAAAGCATTCTCGCCAGTAGAATAACTAATATTAACAATGGATTCAGAGGTATCAACAATAATACGATCTCTCATCATCGCCTGTATATCGAATGGCCATGCCGATCTGTAGACCTCATGAAGGCCTTCAGCCTCTATGGGGTCTAATGCTACATCCACATACACATTATTTCTGTGTGTTACAGGAATATCTCTGGTGTTTTGCGGATCATTTACATCTGTTTCTTCATTGTGATTCTCATGTACTCTGGTTGTATCCATTTCATAGGGAACCTGGCAGGATACGATTGTTATCAGAAGCAGGGTAAGCACAACAGCGAAAATGCCGACAATATGCCGACAAACCATGGTCTGGTAGACCGTTAATTTCTGCGTTTTCTTCATAGTATGCTCCTCTTGTTAATTTTTTTCAGCCTCCCAATGAAGGCTGTTATACTATTAGGTATGCGATATTTTCAAAGGTTTTTTCGATTTTCAACGAAATTTCTTTAAAATATTTCCTGATACATAAAAATAGCCTCGTTTTGGAACATTTTACCTCCAAATTATCCTTCAATAGAGCAGCGGAGTAGTACATCACCGCTTCTTATTGCCTCATTGAGCTGTCTGATTCCATTTTGACCGAATACTGAAGACATTGATGCCAAAAAGAGGCAAATCAGCGCTGCCAGTTTACAACCTGTTTTTTTTACGTTTGTCATACTGTTTCTCCTTTTCTTTCTTGTTTTACCTTTTGTTAAGGTGATATATTTTTAATGTGAAAAAATCATTGCTTTTTTAGAGTTTTGATGAAAAAATAAGAATATTTAAATTATGGATTTTCATCAAAAATTCCGATCTTTTTGTGCATATACAGTTTAGGAGATGGTTTAATGGATGTTTTATGCCCTGAAAAGTACATAGAAATGCCTGAATTTGCGCTGAAATTGGTGATAGATGGCGATTTTATTGAATTCAATTGCTTGACTTATTTAAATGATAAGAGCTATAATTTGTTCTACCATGGGGGAGCAAAAATAATGCTGCAAAATTACTTTCCACGTGTCATTTTTTATGGGCTTATAAACCCAGTCAATGTAGAAACAGACCTTGAAGAAATACAACATGAAAACCTCGATAATTTAATCAATAACAATCATTTAGATCTTTTAGCTATGGCAAGGAATGATCTTTTCAATCCCCTGTTTCCTGATTTGCAAATTGTTGAAAGCTTTGTCGATGAACTTTATGAACAGGAAAATTCAGGCATACAGCCAGATATAGTTAAATATTTTATAGCGAAAAAAGCAGAAGAGTTTGCTGCTGGTTTCAATAATAACTTTGACGAAGAACAAAGAATTAAGTATAAAGATTTTTTGGTAGATCAATTCTATAGAGAAAAGTTTTTATGTCGATATTCAGTTTTTAGAGACGAAGACGGCAGAATAAAGAGTAAATTTATCTGGGATTTTTCCAATACAAGTTTATCTCATATTAAAAATTCAATTTATGATGCTTTTGATTATATTTCGCATAAAAATTGTACTCTGTATTCATTTGGAGAAAATTTTATCAAATTCATGGAAGCAGAAAAAAATTGGCCTTTCATTCCAGGTGAATACAGGCAATCACTGCCGGAATATCTTTGTAATACAGAAAGGTTTTTGATGATAAATGCCAATGATTTTGTTTATAGGGGATATGATGAAATTGTCAATATTAACCATCTTCTGGAAACAGTTGGAATTGATGAAAACATTGAAAGTAGTTTGCAAGATATCCATTATAGCTTTTGCAAGCCGCTTTTTCAAAGAATTGAAAATAATAAAAATATAGATAATAAGCTATTTGAATGGTTTATAAAAACGGGAAAGTTTATTATTAACAGTACAGTATTAAGAAAGACAGATAAAGCTGAGGGAAATATAAAAAAGTTTTCGGGAACCTGGGTAGAAATAATTAATCATGTTCTTGAAACAATACCTACAGGCACATTTCCATATAATCCTACAGATTATAACAAATTTATAAAGCAAGCCGCCGGATATTTTTATAATAATATAAAAACAAGAGAAAGCATTCAAGATATGCTTGGCCTTCTTGACGAAAACGATTTAAAAACATTAAATAACCATTTTAATGAAATTTTTTACCTTGCTTCAGATAATGAGCGGGAAGAATTTTATAAAATTAAAGAATCCGGAACAACCAGAGATAAAATCAATAAAATACTACGCTTTATATCTAAGAATAAAGACATATATGATTTTAAGCAAAAGTTTGAAATTATAAAACATTTTGGCGGGATTTTAAATCCTATGAATATAATTCAAACAAATAATGAGAATGAGAAAGAAAGCCTTATTGAAGATGAGACCACACAAAACCCGGCTGATGTCTTAATTGGAGAAGAACTTAAAAACATTATTACTGGATTATTTCCATTTATTATTGCATGTTTCACGGAAGAATTTGATGCTGAAACAGAATCCGACTGGATGCAATATATTCAAGCAGAAAATCCGCATACACTTTTTTCTTACTTAAAGGATTATCCGCCAAGAAGCGAGGGGCGGTTGGTTGGTGCAACAGACAGCAAAATTTACAATAAATATAAGGAAATTATGCATATTGTTCATAGACCGGATATTCATACGGTATTTGCAATAAAAATGCGAAATATTGCTGATAAATTAAAAGCCAGGTTTGAAAAAGAAGGCTATCATTGGGGGTAAGAACATGGAGCTAATGCAACAGGAAATACGATGGCAATTTCTCAATTCCATTATGAAGGAAAACAAAGTTTCTTTAAAATCCATAAGTGATTGTATGGTTCAAAATCAAAATATAATTGATAATATAATAAAAATATTCGAATCCGATGATACCCAGTCTGTAAAAAAACGCCTCGTTCTGCTTAAACTTATATCACGAACCCATGCACAGGAGAATTATACCTACTATCAAAGAAAATATAATGTTGATGATTGTTTGGAATCTGATATTGAAACCTATAAAACTTTATTAATTGCTGCCCTTATGGACAATGTTGAATTTTACGTCAGAGCGTGTAATTGGTGCGGTCTAATTCAGCGGGAAGTAAGCAGGGATAAGGCAAAAGATCTGGATTCAGAGGGAAATGTCCTAAGTGTTTCGGCTCATGATTCAATTTTTATTGTTTATGGCATCCGAATTCCATTTTGGGCAAATTTTTATAGGAGAAGCATGCCTAAATCAAGTATTCTAACAAAAGAAAATTGTGAATTTGATACTGAAATAGAAAAATATGAAGAGGTTTTACAATCTAACCCTAACGATTATGATACCTGTATCAAACTGGCATCTCTTTACATTAACCGAGGTAGAGATGGGGACGATAATAAGGCCATTGAATACAGCAATCGGGTGCTTGCTGTTAAACATAATGATCCTTCGGCTTTGTTTACCCGCGGAGTAGCTTGTAGTCAAAAAAATATCGATAATGAAAAAGCATTAAATGACTTAGAAACCATTTTAGGGACAAACACTCAGGTCAATAAAGCTATTTACTACGTTATGGGGACGATCTATTATAAGGAAGGCAAGATTAAAGATGCCCAGGAAGCTTTTGAGGCAGTAATAGCGATAGATCCGGATTTTGCTGACATAAAACAAGTTTTAGAAGAATTACAAGACTAAGATAGGAAATAATCTTTTCTATGTAAGGCAGAGCAGAAAACAAATTAATTTGTTGTGTCAGGCTGTTAGGAAGAAATTATGGAGAAAAATAAAGAGTACTGTGATGACAAAGAAAAAACGGCGGAATATCACTGTAAACTGGGTAATGAATATGCCCGAAAAGGGGATTATGCCAAGGCTATTGAGGAATATAAACAGGCAATACAGCTAAAGCCGGATTACGCTGATGCAATTGACGGCTTGGGTATGGCATATCGTTCTCTTAGAGACTATTCGTCATCGAAAAAATACCTCCTTGAAGCAAAAGACATTAGAGAAAACACACAAGGAAAAGAACATCCGAAATATGCTACATCGTTAGATGACCTGGGATCGGTGCATGCATCCATGGGAGATTATGCCTTGGCGGAACACTATCATCTTGAAGCGAAAGACATTAGGGAAAGAGTGCTGGGTAAAGAACACCAGGATTATGCCACATCGTTAGACAACCTGGGGACGATGTATAAATCCATGGGTAATTACACCTTAGCAGAGCAAAATTATCTTGAGGCGAAAGACATTAGGGAAAGAGTGCTGGGTAAAGAAAATCAGGATTATGCCACATCGTTAGACAACCTGGGATATGCCACATCGTTACATAACTTGGGATTGGTGTATGTATCCATGGGAAATTATGCCTTAGCGGAACAATATCATCTTGAGGTGAAAGACATTATTGAAAGAATACTTGGTAAAGAACACCAGGATTATGCCACAGCGTTAGACAGCTTGGGATCGGTATATGTATACATGGGAAATTATGCCTTAGCGGAACAATATCATCTTGAGGCGAAAGGCATTAGAGAAAGAGTGCTGGGTAAAGAACACCCACATTACGTCATATCATTAGACAACTTGGGTTTAGTGTATGGATCCATGGGTAATTATGCCTTAGCGGAACAATATCTTCTTGAGGCGAAAGACATTTTTGAAAGAGTATTTGGTAAAGAACACCCACATTATGCCGCATCGTTATTCAACTTAGGTTTATTCCATGAATCCATGGGAAATTATGCCTTAGCGGAACAATATCTTCTTGAAGCGAAAAACATTTTGGAAAAGGTGCTGGGTAAAGAACACCTGGAATATGCCATATCGTTACATAACTTGGGGTTTGTGAATAAATCCATTGGTAATTATACCTTAGCGGAACAATATCTTCTTGAGGCAAAAGACATTTTTGAAAGAGTATTAGGTAAAGAACATCCGAATTATGCCGCATCATTAAACAACTTGGGGTCGGCAAATAAATCCATGGAAAATTATACCTTAGCAGAACAATATCTTCTTGAGGCGAAAGGCATTAGAGAAAAAACATTGGGTAAAGAACACCCACATTATGCCGTATCGTTAAGCAACCTGGGTGAGATGTATAAATCCATGGGTAATTATGCCTTAGCAGAACAAATTTATCTTGAAGAGAAAGACATTTTAGAAAGAATACTCGGTAAAGAACATCCGAGATATGCTAATTCGTTAAACAACCTGGGTGTTATGTATACATACATGGGAGATTATATCCAGGCATTAGCGTTAAAACGAAAATCAAACCATCTGTTTAAAACTTTAGCGATTCGGAATTTTATGTTTCTATCAGAACAACAACGGAGCCATTATTGGGATAAAATGGCATACAGATTCGAAGCAAGCTATTCTCTTTCATGGTTAAACCCCACTCTTGAAAGCAACTGCCTTAACTACGACAACACACTTTTTACCAAAGGCATTTTGCTCAGAACAACCAATGCGGTACGGGCTTCTATCTACAATTCAGGTGACCATGAACTTATCGCGCAATTTGAAACACTGTGCCGCCTTAGGCAGCAGATCGCCGCATTAAGACAAAGCGGCAGCGAAAATGAAGCATTTATTCAAAACCTGGAACAGGAGGCTGATACCCTGGATAAATCACTTATTCAAAAATCATCAGCATTCATGGAGTTACAGGCAGATTTCACCCTCGGATGGCAGGATGTGCGGGATCATTTACAGCCCAATGAAGTAGCTATTGAATTTGTCTCCTTTTGGCTCTTTGATAAAGAAAAAACAAACCGATACGCAGCCCTGATTCTACGATCAGGTATGAACGCCCCAGAATGGGTACCTCTCTGCGAAGAAGGTGTGTTAGCGGATATATTCGCAAGATTGACTGATCGTGTTGCGCTAGTGGAACCTGAGGAAAAACCTAAAGAACAGACGAAAATTCTCTATGACGAATACGGTCCGCAACTGTACGCCGCAATCTGGCAGCCAATGGAAGAAGCAAAAACGCTGGAAGGAGTAAAGACCATTTATTACGCTCCATCCGGGCTTTTACACAAGCTTAGTTTTGATGCCATCCCCGCAGCAGATGGAAAACGTCTATCGGATTTATATGATATGAACCTCGTGTCCAGTACCCGTGAAGTGGTATACCGGCATAATAAAAACACCGAAAAGCCAGAATCGGCTGCCGTTTACGGAGGGCTTTTGTACGATTTACCAGCTGGCAGAATGACGGAGGAAGCAAAGCCCTATCAAAGCCAAGAAGCACAAACGAATACCGATCTGCCTAAAGATATTCCCCGCAGCGTTCGCGAGGAACGTCTGGAGGAGTTACATTTTACAATGCTCGAAAGCACACGTATTCACGACCAGTTAATCAACAGTAAAATACGCACTGATTTGTATGTTGCTGCCAGGGGCAACAAAGAATCATTCAAAAAACTGGACAAAAAGAAAACCGGGATAATACATCTGGCGACTCATGGTTTCTTCATTGAAGATATAAAAAAGGATTATGAAAAAAAGAGACAGCTTGAATGGTTGGGTAACAGGAAAAAAGTATATGATAATCCTCTTTTGAGATCAGGGCTTGCTTTAGCCGGGGCAAACAACGCATGGTCCGGCAATCCTATTGAGGGGGTAGAGAACGGCATTCTTTTTGCTGATGATATAGCCAAGATGAATCTTTTGGGAGCAGAGCTGGTGGTATTATCGGCATGCAATACCGGTCTTGGGGAAATAAAAAACGGCGAAGGTGTGTTCGGGCTTCAACGGGCTTTTAAACTTGCGGGAGCGGAAACAGTGATAATGAGCTTGTGGTCGGTAGCAGATAAATTTACGTATAAGTTTATGAAAACATTTTACGAGAACTGGCTTAAAGGGAAAAGCAAACAGGAGGCGTTCAAAGAAACACAACGGCACTTCCGTGCAGATGAGAAGTATACATCGCCTTATTATTGGGCTGCGTTTGTTTGCTTGGATGGCTAAGTGAAAAAACACCTCAAGTATTATAGGAGTACACTATGCCAATAGAAAATATTTTAGAGCTTGATAATATTATTATTATAGAAAATGAACTAATGAGGCAAAATAACTACAGTAGCAAAGATTACAGAGAATTTCTTATTAGTAAATATTTAAAATTTGTAGAGGATAAAGATATATTAGATGCATATATTAAAAGCGCATTGGAACCTTTGGATATTGTAGGTCAATATATTATACTACAATTCTGTGGACTAATTATTTCTTTTTTTGAACACCCAATGTTTAAAAATAAAATCGTTAATAATGATAAAATTAAAGAAATGGTACAGTTTATAGAGAATTTTACTAAGCAAAATTTTATGTTTATACAAGAGCTAAAGAACAATATAATATTTCACGATAAAAATACTAGGCATGGATTTATAAATTTTATTTCACAAAATAATCTTTTATTAGAACTGGGGTTAGAAAGTGGAATTGGATTTAAAGATGAAAACATACTAGATATAATATCACGCTATCCAACCAAACAGCCAAAAATACTTGAACACATGACGACACTTGTATTTTTACCAGAAATAGTTTGCCCACTAGAAAATAAAGTGATGATACTATTTCATCTATATTTTGTTATAGAATATTTAAATGAATTTTATTTTTCCTGGTCATATAACGAAAAAGAAAAAAGTGCAGAAGATTTATTTAAATCAGGTATAATATATTCTCGAAATGGTGACTTTATCAAAGCTATAGAGAGATATAAGCAAGCAATATTATTAAAACCGGATTATTTTGAAGCAATAGCAGCTTTAGGTTTGGCGCATGGAAAAATTGGCGATTATGTCTCAGCGGTAAATTATCTTCTTATGTGCAAGGATCTTTGGATAAGTGATGCAGGATCAGGTAAAGATGCTGCAGATTATGTTGAGATACTAGGAGACCTATCAGTTATGTGTCTTGCTATGGGGGACTATACTTCAGCAATAAAATATTTACATGAGGAAAAAGATATTTGGGAAAGGGAACTCGATATAAATCAAGCGAAGTATATCATGCTATTGGGAAGCTTAGGTGCAGCATTATATGAATCCAAAAGAGATGACGACTCTGCTTTTAATTACCTTCTTAAAGCTATAGATATGTGGAAAAAAACACAGAGTACTGATGATCTAGAGTATGCCTCATTATTACACAATCTGAGCGTAATATATCATTACAAAAGAGAAAATAAAGCAGCATTAAAATATCTTCTTAAATCAATAAAAATCAGGGAGAAAAAACTGGGCAAAGATCATCATAGTTATGCTAGTTCAATACGTTATCTGGTTGTGTTGTATCGGGAAATGGGAGACTTTTTTTCAGCATCAAAAATCCTTCGTGAATCTGGAGACATCTGGAAAAAAATACCTAGTAAAGGAGAGCCTAATTATACCAATTCTTTATATAACTTGGGATTGTTGTTTAAATTCGAAGGAGACGATACTTCAGCAGAAAAATTCCTTCTTGAGGTAAAAGATATCTGGGAGCAAGAACCAAATAGAGAACACTCACATTATGCTGTATTATTAAGAGAATTAGGTTCGTTGTATGTTTCCATAGGAAATTATGACTCAGCAGAATTATTGTACCTTCAGGCAAAAGATTTGATAGAAAAAATACATGGTAAAGATCATTTAGAGTATGTTTCTTTATTAACCGGAATGTGTTTACTATATAATAAAATGGACAAACCTGACAAAGCAGTTGAATATCATTTAGAAGCAATGGATATTACCAAAAAAAAATTAGATATAGAACATCCTGCCTATGCTGTAGAATTAAACAATCTAGGCAATTTATGTTTATATATAGAAGAATACGGTTTAGCGAAAGAATATATATTATTTTCAGTCTATATTATGGGAAAGTTAGGTAAAAAACATCCTGCTTATGCTACATCATTAAATAACTTGAGTATTATATATTATTATAAGGGGGATTATGTCTCAGCAAAAAAATATCTTACTAAATCTATAAATATAATCAAAAAGACACTGGGAAAAAGACATCCAAAATATATTGGTTCATTATATAATCTTTCAGAGGTGTATTTATGTATGAAAGATTACACAAAAGCCTTAAAGGTTAATATAGAAGCAGGTCGTCAAGTTAAAAATATTTTAATCTGGGATTTTTCCTTTCTTTCAGAACAACAGCGGAGCAATTATTGGGACTTAAAAAAAGACCTTCTTGAAACAAGCTATTTACATTCCTTGAACAACCCAAACCCTTATAGCAACAGCCTTAACTACGACAACACACTTTTCTCTAAAGGTCTTATGCTCAGAACAACAAATGCTGTACGGGATTCCATATACAATTTTGGTGACCATGAACTTATCGCACAATTCGAAGAGCTAGGCCGCATCAGAAAGCAGATAACTGCATTGCAGCAGAGTGGTAACATAGATGAGAAGTTTATATTAAACCTAGAACAGGAGGCTGATGCCTTGGATAAAAACCTCACTCAGAAATCAGCAGTTTTCCGGGAGGTTCAAGCAGATTTAACACTCAGATGGCAGAATGTGCAGGATTATTTAATGGTAGATGAAGCAGCTATTGAATTTGTCTCTTTTCGGCTTTTTAATAAAAAGAGGACAAATAAAATGCAATACGCAGCTCTTATCATACGACCAGGTATGGATGCTCCAAAGTGGGTTCCCTTTTGTGAGGAAGGTGAGTTATCTAATATATTTATAAGGCTAACTAACCGTGTTGACAAATTGAAACTTGACGATGAAGATCAATCAAAAAAGCAAGTGGAAATTCTTTACATAGAATACGGTCAGGAACTATACAAAACTATCTGGCAGCCTTTGGAAGAAGTAAGAGTACTAGAAGGAGTAAAAACAATATATTACTCCCCCTCCGGTCTTTTACACAAGCTTAGCTTTAATGCTATCCCTACACCAGATGGAAAACGTCTATCAGAATTGTATGATATGAACCTAGTTTCCAGTACCCGCGAAGTGATATACCGGCATAATAAAAATACCAAAAATCCAGCATCAGCTGCAATTTATGGAGGACTCCTGTACGATTTACCAGCCGACAGAATGAGGAAAGAGGCAAAACCCTATCAAAACCAAGAAACACAAACGAAGGCTGATCTGCCCAAAGATATTCCTCGCAACATTCGCGAGGAGCGTTTGGTGGAGTTACATTTTACAAGGCTCGAATGTACAATGCTCGAAAGCATACGTATACACGACCAGTTAATCAATAGTAAAATACGCACTGATTTGTACGTTGCTGCCAGAGGCAACAAAGAATCATTCAAGGAACTGGACAAAAAGAAAACCGGGATAATACACCTAGCGACTCATGGTTTCTTCATAGAAGATATAACTAAAGATTATGAAGAAATGAGACAATTTAAATATCTGGGTAACAGGCAAAAAGTTTATGAGAATCCGCTTATGAAGTCAGGTCTTGCCCTGTCAGGGGCAAATAACGCATGGTCTGGTAAGCCTATTGAGGGTGTAGAAAATGGCGTTCTTTTTGCTGCCGAAATAGCCGAGATGAACCTTTTGGGAGCAGAACTGATAGTATTATCGGCATGCAATACTGGTCTAGGGGAAATAAAAAACGGCGAAGGTGTGTTCGGGCTCCAACGGGCTTTTAAGCTTGCGGGAGCAGAAACAGTGGTAATGAGTCTGTGGGCGGTAGCAGATAAATTTACGTATAAGTTTATGAAAACATTTTACGAGAACTGGCTCAAAGGGAAAAGCAAACAGGAGGCATTTAAAGAAACTCAGAAACATTTCCGTGCAGACGAGCAGTATTCATCGCCGTATTATTGGGCTGCGTTTGTTATGATGGATTAGCTCTAATTCTCCCTTACCGCTATAATTGAAACAGTAAAACCTTCATTTTCTTCAGTATTCAAAACATGATAAAATATAGCGTTTTCATTTCCTCTTCTCATTATCAATCCCTCAATGATAGAAATATAATCTAATCGTAGTTTTTTATCGCCACTTATAAAAACAATTATACTTGTTGCGTTTTCGATTGAATCATCAAAGAATTCATTTTTAATTGCTCTTTCGTATGCGATCAGCGGTCCTTCTTTACTTAGACTTTTTCCTGATCCGAATGAAAGCTTACTAGGGTTTTCAAATATATCCTGTAAATCATTTAAATCAATGATTATCGTATTATTTGAGTTAACCATTCTTGAAATACATTCGATGAAAGATCTAACATAATCGTTAATATAATTGTAAGCAATATTCAGAGAAACAACATTAGTGAAAATATTTATTAATTTCTCGTTATCTATGCATAAACTGGCATCTGTATTTTCACTTAATTTATTAACTGCATCCAACATGATTTCAAATTTATGTTTTTCTTCATTTCTTAATGGTCTTGTAAATATAACAATCGTAAGAATACCTAATTCCTTGGCTATCTTTGCTACAATGCTAAATGCGCCTGAACCAGTTCCACCGCCAAACCCTGCAACAATAACAACAATACCGGAATCATTAATGGCATTTTTTATTTCAATTTCGCTATCTTTTACTGCACTTTTTCCAATTTCAGGTTTCCCGCCGGAGCCTTTTCCTTCCAGAAAACTATTACCGGATAATATCTTTTCTCCGGCTTTGCATAGGTTTAACGATATAATATCTGTATCAATCGCGATTGTGTTTATATTCTTAATTTTTCCTGCAAATCCATTAATAATATTACATCCGGCTCCCCCGATTCCGACTACGTTGATTTTTGTAATATTTGACTTCATGATAATTCCCCCTCAGTTAATTAGCAGCATCCTGGTCAGTGGATCATTGCCGATTGTGAACAGCAGCGTATTCACATCATCCATAATATATATGGTTTTCTCCAGAAAGTACATAATGCAAACGTCGCGGCTGGAAGAATTGCGTAGGGCATAGCCCGCCGTCTGCAGCAATTCGTCTAAGTGCAAGCCGCAGGGCAAGAGAGAAGCTGATTACGGTATTCACGGAATGATGTGTAAGTCTCCGGGGAATACAGTTACTCACCACTGAATAGCATCGACAACAACGATATTGTACCGCTTGAAAATTTGATATATGTAAATAACACTTCTCATAAAGGTAAATGCTGTCGTGGATGATTGTTTCGATAAGGATGAATCCAAAAAAAATCACTCTCCCCATAGTGGTTTAAAAAACATCCCATTCTCCACCATTCTCAATCTCCCCCAATCATTTTCCACAAACCACTCGAATATGAAAATACTCCTGCTTTGCTACCGTTTTCAAGATAAAAATCATCAAAGCCTAATTCAAATGAGTCCGATAGGGTTACATTTGCATTTATTGTTATTCGTTTGGCTTTGTTCCCTGAATACTCAATATTTTCAAATGAAGCATTATCAGCGGATAATGATGACATCAAGCATTCAATATTATGCCCCATTAAAAATTCTCTTATCGTCCTTCGTCTGCCCGTTATTCTTCCTCTGAAAGCATTGTTGCCAATAGATGAAACACTATCCGGGATAATGATTTCCCTTAACGCATTGCCTGAAAATGCCCGTCCGCCAATTGATGTAATACTATCAGGAATAACTATTTTTCTTAATCTGTTTTCTGAAAATACTGATCCTTCAATAACGGTCAAACTGTTTGGAATTGTTACCCTGGTGAGTCTGTTGGATATAAATGCTCCGCCGCCTATGGTTGTAACACTATCAGGAATGGTTACTCTGGAAATTTTGTTACGGTAAAATGCATATTTCCCAATAATGCTGACACTGTTTGGAACGATCACTCTGGTCAGCCTGTTATCCGCAAATGCCATGTAATCAATAACATTGACACTATCTGGTATGTTAATCCTGTTTAGCCTGTTTGTATTAAAAGACGATTTTCCGATATAAGTAACACTATCGGGGATTGTCACCCCGGTAATTCCTTTTTCAAAAAACGCTTTATCTCCAATTTCAGTAACCGGCAGATTGTTAATTAAATAAGGAATTATTGCGACTCTATTGTTCCCCATATAACTGATGATTCGTATTGCGGTATCATCGTCAATAGTCTGTATGATAAAACCATTGATATCATCAAATGCATAGTCTTTACTTTCCCTTATCAGGTTCTCAGGGTTTATAGCATCAACACCCCTAAAAATACTGAAAAAGAGGAGAGGAGCAATTTCAGTAATATAATCAATACGCCCGATTATGTTTCCCTGTCTCACATAACTCCCTTTTTGCACCTCAATATGTGAAAGATGAGCATAAATTGAAAAATAAGCAAAATGATGTCTTATAACAACAAATTTTCCATGCAACGGATCAATACCTGTGTATTCAACCACGCCACTCATAGTAGCCCTTACCGGTGTATCTGTATCAATTTTAATGGTAATACCAGGATGATAATTGTAAGCATCTGACAACTCATCAATGTGCCAGCCAAAATTTCGAGAAATGGCACCTTTAACCGGGTAAATAAAACGTTCTTTCAGGTGGACGGTATTAGTAAAATTTGAAAAAATAAATGCTCTGGGAATAAAAAGCCATTTACCTTCATTCAGAGTATCATCTATGATTTCATTAACATTAATGATTATTTCCTGCGGGACATTATATCTTCTGGATAAAGAAGATACAGTATCGCCTTGTACCACTGTATGGCCAATACCTTCCATATTTGGTATCCTCAGTTCATCCTCTCCCCAAACTGACTCGTTGCCAGCGAAAATGGCCCGCAAGGAGATATTAAACTCATTGCTGATGGAGTTTAATGTATCCTCATTATGCCGCAGATATTCTATCCATTCAAATCTCTCTGTTACATTAAAAGGTATTTCCTTATTTTCAAGAAGATATTCCTCAGAAACCCTGCTGCATGAAGCACAGAAAAATGCAAATGCTGCAATCATTGCCAAAGCAAATAAGGCTATTGCTTTTACTTTGTGTCTCATGGTAAACCTCCTTACTATGAATTGTAATTGGTGATATACCGAAGATTTATTCCCGGTTATCGTGTTGTTTACTCGTTTTATTGATTTAACATCCTTGTTATATGATTTAATGTGAAAAAATACTTCTTTTTTGGAAATTTTAAGAGGAAATTTAAAAAATATTTTCATGGCGAAGGTTTAATACCCCGCCGCTTTTTGAACCTGCTCTTTCAGGGCTTTAGGTACAAACTGAAGTGCATTGCCATTTTGTTGAACAGCGGCAAGGCAAAGTTCTGCCGTTTTAAACGCATCAGGTACATACCAGCAACTCATCGGTGTCAGTCACTTTTTCTTCCATTATGTTTCTCCTGCTTATAACAATTCAATGTGAAAAAATCTCCACAATTTTAATCCAACGAATGCAAATAATAATACCCTTTGGCGTATTCAGTAGAATATAAAACTGGGTTATTAAAAAAGAAGTAATACGGTTCTTCTGATTTGTTAACATAAAATACTGTCAATAATTTTCCTGGAGCCATTTCCACTGTAGAAGGGTAGCCGAAATCACAACAACCGAAATTTTCTCCTAATTGTACTTCTTCTCCCCAGGAAAGACCATTGTCAGAACTCAATTTCAGTAATATCCTGTTTTGTTCAGGGTTGCGATCGCCGTAAGTGAGAAGCACTCTCCCGTCTTGAAGCTGCAAGAGACTGGCAGGGTACTGTATTGGTTCGGTAATTGCCTCTGGCTCTGTTCATTCGCTGCCGGTAAAACGGCTGATTACTGATGCTTTTGCCCATTTTTTATCGCTGGTACGACATGATAAGCTCGATGAGCTAAAAGAAAAACTGCATAAAATTGAAAATGAAAAACTGTATAATTCACTAAAATCTAACCTTTGGGGGAATAATGTCCTGCTTGAACAAGAGAGGATTTGCTGGGATGTGGTTCAGGATACGGTTATACTGGCCGCCAAAGTG
>WRLF01000009.1 GCA_009777735.1 Treponema sp. | reverse complement strand
CTGTTATCTGTCCTTTGTTCATACATCTCCTCTTTTCAATTGTATCGCAATTGCCGCAGCAGATTCATCAGGGCGGAACAGATCGAGTTTTTTTCCGGCAGCAGCATAGGCGGCAAGACGCTGCGGCAGCTCCATTCCGGCAAGGGGATTCTCACGCGAGAACAAGCCGAAATGGGTGTCAACCGATGCAAGCCGCTCGTGGGCAATTAATGCCCAGGTGGTGTCCAGCAGATGGCAGAATTCATCGCGCAGAACTTCCGGGCAGTTGAATGACTGGCGGGAACTGTTAATGTCCACGCCGGAAATTTCCATGAAGCCCCATTGTGTACACAGGCGTTGTACCCTGCGAAGCTGGTCAATGGTATTCCGGGGAGGCATGTAGGTAACCGCACGGAAACCCAGCCGGGAAATTTCCTCAAATAGTTCTTCAATAAAATCATCCTCGAATTTTTCTGCTTTTTTGTCCCCGGTTGGCGATTCCCCCACATCACCAAGGTAGGCGTAACCGGAAATCGCGCCGATGGATTCGGCAAACGCCGTTACCTGTTCTACGGGGATACATTCGTATTCATCCGGCTGGATGTACACGCGGGGAAGAAATTCCGATTTCAAAATGCCTAAAATATCATACAGATAGTGGGGGTTGTGCGGGTCTGCAAGCAGGGCGGCAATTTTTGGCGAAACTTGTATACCCAGCGTTTTCTCAAGCCCTCCGGCAATTTCTGATCCTTTGCCGTATTTCAAAATAAACTTTTCTGCCAGGGCTGCAAGCAAATGCCGTTCAGTAATGCCGCCGCCTTCGGAAAATTTCGAAGCAGCAAGAATGTCCCGGTCAAAATTAATTTCTGCCAAGCCGGCTTCTCTCAGCACGGTGTTAACGGCAAGACCCATGGCCCTGGTTCGCTGTAACCGCTGCTCCCGGACCGGAGCCAAAAATTCCATTGCCCGGGGAATCGCTGCCTTGGGAATCCCCTGTACCGTCATGTAGGCATAGCCTTCCGAATCGGGGTTGTTGATTTTCCGCACGGCAAAGGGGCCTTTGAAGCTTACCCTCATTTCAAACCCCACGCAGCCGCCAATGCCCAGAATGGCGCAAGCATCAAGCATTTCATTCGCTGCGCCGATGGAATCATGATCAACCGAACCGGCGGCGCAAAGACCGGCATCCCGCGCTTGCAACGCTGCCATAGCAGGGGTGTAGGGGCTGAAGCTGTAAATCGTGTGAATGTGATTGTTGATTTCACCGGAACTTTGTACCGGTTTTTGTTGGGCGGCTGCCAGGTTGCGTAAGGCTTCGAGGCGGCCAGCAGGGGGAAAGCTGGGATTGTTAATGGGTTCAATGTTCATTGGTTTTCTCACTCGCTATTTCTTCAGCAAGGTATGTATCACTGCGGCAATGCATATCGGAAATTCCTTCACGCATTTCTTCGTAAACACGGGATTTATAAAAAATGTCAAGCGCCTGCCTGAGAGTAATGCTTTTTAAAACAGCCAACACCTCAACCACAGAATCGTATTTTAATTGCAAAATAGCATTGTCTGCTTTCATAGGGTAATACTCTCTTTGAATAAAAGATATTCATCAATGACATGCTGGGTTTTAAAACAGTATTGTATATTCGGTTTTTCATACTGCAAACGCTTTATCGCTTCTGCTTTGTCAATATATCCCTTTAAAAAAATCGTTAAAGTATTAAACACATCATCGTTGGCAACCCCGCCTATTACAAGATCGTAGTTTCCCGCTGATCCGCCCTGTCTGCATGTGATAATAAAATCAAGCCATTCTATTGAGTATGTTGTAAAATCAAGGACAGATACATTTTCTCGAATTTCATTTTCATTAATGTCATACACAGAAACTACAGCGAAACCATACCTGCGCTTGAAGCGTTCGCTCCATTTTTCTGCCTGGGTTTGAATGGTGGTTGTATAAAATCCTTTCCCAAAATCGGTTGTTTCGCGGGCAAAAGAAAGATGGGGAGCCGGAATCGCCGAATGGGAGCCATGATAAAGTATCACTATATAACACCTTTTTCCTGCAAAAAATTAACAATATCATCAACGATATATTCTTTTCCCTGGGTATGGAGCGCCGGGTAGCACGGAATTATATAGTCATCCAGTATTTCGCTTTTTTCCGTCAGCAGTTTGTATATTTCTCTGCCGGTCAGCCTCAATTTTTCCGCGACACTTTCTATACAAAAAACAGAAAATTCCAATTCCTTGGTGTTCATTGGATTTAGTATTTCATATTATCGAAAAAAATGCAATTCACCCTCTTGCCATATCCCCCAAAATGATATAAAATCGAAAGTATAACGAAAGGTTTTCAAAAGGGAAATGCAATGACAACGGAGCTGACAATGGCAGCGGAGCTGACAAGTGGTAGCGGAACTCAATGAACGTGAACGAATAATCCTCGATCGGCTTTCCGAGAACGGAACGGTGACAGTCACCGATTTGGCCCGCGATTTGGGGTTTTCTGAGGTGACCATCCGCGGGGATTTTCGCACCCTGGAAGACAAGGGCTGGATTAACCGGCACCGTGGAGGGGCAGCGCCTGCCCTGCACCGGGACATTCTGGAGCGGCAGCGGGTCTGCCTTGAGCAAAAGAACGCCATTGCGCGGGCTGCGGCGGAACTGGTACGTGACGGCGATGTTATCATGATTGAGGCGGGGACAACGACGGCCCTTATTGCCCGGTATCTTGCCGGAAAGAGGGACATACACATTGTCACGAATTCCACCCTGGTTTTTTCCTACGCTCGCATGAATCCCAATTTACAAATCACCATGACCGGCGGCGAGTTCCGCCGTTCCACAGAATCAATGGTAGGCCCGATTGCACTGGAAACCATCAGCCGCGTCAATGTCCGCCTGGCTTTTGTCGGCACAGACGGTTTTTCCCTGGAGCGCGGCATGACCACCCATTTGATGGAAGGAGCGGAAATTGTCAAGGCAATGAAGTCCCATGCTCAAACGACCGTGCTCACAGCGGATTCGGGCAAATATGGTAAAGTTGGTTTTTCCAGCGTGCTGCCTCTGTCAGCCATGGATTTGATTCTTACCGACAGCGGTCTGGACGGCACGGCGGAAGCAGAACTGCGGGAAGCCGGAATTTCTGTTTCAAAAGTTTCTGTTTAGGAGGATGTACTATGGCACATGTTTTGATTTTACCCCGTCAGGGGAACACCGTCGAATCCTGTATTATCGTGGACTGGAAAGTAAACGAAGGCGACAATGTAACCGAGGAGACTGCGGTTTGTTCGGTTGAAACCGATAAAGCCGCCTTTGAAGTTCCGGCAGGGGTAAACGGCATCGTGTTGAAAATTCTCCGTCCCGCCGGCGACGATGTCCCGGTATTGGATCCGATTGCCGTTATCGGCGCGGCAGGCGAGAACTGGGAGGAGTTAATAAGCAGGGATCAGGGACCAGGGATCAGGGATCAGGGTAATGGGGGGGAAGTCTCCCCCCTCGCTCCAAAGCCTCCGGCTTTTCCGCTACCCCCCTCTGCGGGGGACCCCCCCGCAACGCCCCCGTCCTCTTCTCCCCATTCCCCAGTCTCCCCTCGTGCACGGAATCTGGCTGAGAAAGAAGCCCTGGCCACAGAAATGGTACCTGGCACCGGACCGGGCGGCAGGGTCATTGAACGGGATGTGCAAGCGGCCCTGGAAACACGGCCTCCCATGACGGCGGCGGCAAAAGCTGCAGGGCCAACGGCAGTACCGGCAGCCGGCAGCGGCATAGGAGGACGGATTACATCAGCAGACCTCACATCTCCAGCACCTAAATTATTGGGTGCTGAGAATTTAGGTGCTGGGCCGCTCCCTGCAGAATCCTCTACTGAAATAAAAGGCATCCGTAAAATCATTGCCGACCGTATGCATAAATCCCTTGCGGAAACAGCACAATTTACCCTCAATAGTTCCGCTCCGGTCAGCCGTTTGCAGGAACTTCGTGCAAGGATGAAAACTTCCGAAAATGACAGTTTTGCAAAAATTACGGTTAATGACCTTATCCTCTTTGCTGTTTCGCGCGTGCTGCCCCGTTTTTCATACATGAATGCTCACAAAACCGGCGACACCGTTACGACTTTTGGACTGGTGCATTTGGGGATGGCAGTGGATACGCCGCGAGGCCTCATGGTACCCGTTATTCGCAATGCCAATCTTTTGTCACTGGCGCAGATTTCTTCAGAGGCAAAACGGCTTGCCACAGCCTGCCAGAACGGCAGTGCAAAGCCGGATGAACTTTCCGGTTCAACATTCACCGTTACAAACCTTGGCAGCCTTGGGATTACCAGCTTCACCCCCGTACTCAACATCCCCGAAGTAGCCATCCTTGGCGTTTGCAATATCGAACTTAAACCCGCAGTACCCCCGGTCCCCGATCCCCGATCCCTGATCCCCGTTTATGAACCCCACATTGGTTTTAGTCTGACCATAAATCATCAAGTAGTGGATGGAGCGCCGGCGGCACGTTTCCTCAAGGCTCTGGGCGAAGCAATAGCAGATATCGATCTGCTGTTAATTACAGGTTAAGGAGAAAATATGTACGATACAATTATTATTGGCGGCGGTCCTGCCGGATACCTTGCGGCGGAACGGCTGGGACATGCAAAGAAAAAAGTCCTGTTAATCGAAGAAGAGCATTTGGGAGGGACGTGTCTTAACGTAGGATGTATTCCCACTAAAACCCTGCTCAATTCAGCAAAGCTGTATGTCCATGCTAAGGAAGCGCACAAATTCGGGATACAGGCTGAGGGTGTATCTTTTGACTGGAAAGCTGTTCAGAACTGGAAAGCAGAAGTTATCAGCAAACTGCGTGCCGGGATTGAAAGCAAAATGAAGCACTTTGGCGTTGAAGTGATCAAGGGAAGGGGAGAAATTCTCAATGCCGCTTCCGGAGATAAACCGGCAAGAGTGCGTTCGATTATGCCTAACGGAAACAATGAATACGATACGAAAAATATCCTGGTCTGTACCGGATCATTTTCGGTAATGCCGCCCATCCCCGGTTTAAAGGACAATCCCCTGGCGGTTGATTCTACCGGCATTCTCTCTGTGGAAAAGGTTCCTAAAAGGCTGGCAGTTATTGGCGGCGGTGTTATGGGTGTTGAATTTGCCGATATATTTTCTGCACTTGGATCGGAAGTTACCATTATCGAGATGATGGATGAGATTCTTCCCTTTATGGACAGGGAGCAGTCACCTGTTGTCCGCCGCTCCATGAAGAATGTTAATTTTAAAATGGGCTGCAAAGTGGATAAATTTGAAAAATCGACTACGTTTTACACTACGAAAGAAGGAAAAACTGAAACATTGGAAGCAGACCTCATTCTCGTAGCTATCGGGCGGCGGCCTGTGTTGGACACCTGGGGAGCGAAGGCAGCCGGCATTGATGTTACGCCCTCCGGCGTTGTGGCAGATGATCGTATGCGGACAAACATTCCCGGTATTTGGGCTGCCGGAGACGTAACCGGAAAAAGTTTGTTAGCTCACTCGGCCTACCGCATGGCGGAGGTTGCCGTTGCGGATATGCTTGGAAAAAAAGATCGCTGGCGCAGTAACGCAATTCCCTGGGCGGTTTTCTGTCTAACCGAATCTGCCGGTGTGGGTATAACAGAACAGGATGCGGAGGCTCAGGGGATTCCCATTCTTAAAGCAAGCCTGCCCATGACGTATTCGGGCCGCTTTTCCGCAGAAAATACTTTTGCCGGTATAGGTACAGTCAAGGTAATAGCCAACGCCGCAGACCGCCGTATTCTTGGTATCCATGCTGTCGGCGCCTATTCATCGGAATTTATCTGGGGCGGCGCAGCCCTCATCGAACAGGAATTGAGAATCGATGATGTCAAAGAATTAATTTTCCCCCATCCAACGGTAAGCGAACTTATCCGTGATGTGGTGTGGAATATAACAGATAACAGATAACAGATAACAAGGAGGGCTATATGCCTAAAGCAATGATTGTTGATCCAAAAGAAGTACGGAAACCGCAAATTCTTAAACTCAAAGACATTCCGGTAAATCAGTACAAACCTGATTTTAAAAAAGAAGACAGTCTGTACGGTAAAGACCGGCTGATCCGTGCCTGGTATGACATGGTAGTGATTCGTGAATTTGAAAATATGCTTAACACATTTAAAACTCAAGGAACATGGAACGGGATCGAGTACAACCACATGGGGCCGGCCCACTTGAGCATGGGGCAGGAAGCTTCTGCCGTTGGGCAGAGTTTGAACCTTACAACCGATGATTACATTTTTGGAAGCCACCGCAGCCACGGGGAAATTCTTGCCAAGTGTTTTTCATCGTTGTGGCAAATGTCGCTTAATGCAGAAGGCGAGAAGCGGCTTGAAGGGATAATGAAAAATTTCCTTGATGGTGAGACTTTGAGCATTGCGGAAAAAATTTCAAATTCAGATTTGCGCGATTTGGCAGAAAATTTTGTCTTGTATGGAACTCTCGCTGAAATTTTTGCCCGCAAAGCCGGAATCAACCGGGGGCTTGGCGGTTCTATGCATGCGTTCTTTACCCCGTTCGGATCAATGCCCAACAATGCCATTGTCGGCGGTTCGGCGGATATTGCCACAGGCAGCGCCCTGTACAAACGGATCAACGGCAAACCCGGGATCGTCATTGCCAACATCGGTGACGCTTCCATGGGCTGCGGCCCGGTCTGGGAGGCGATGATGCTTTCTGCCATGGATCAGTACCGCAGCCTGTGGCCGGAGAAACTGGGTGGTGCCCCGCCGATTTTGTTTAATTTCTTTAACAATTTTTACGGCATGGGCGGACAAACCTCCGGTGAAACAATGGGTTACGGTATTATGGCGCGGGTTGGCGCAGGTGTTAATCCCGAAAATATGCATGCCGAGCGGGTTGACGGGTACAACCCTCTTGCCGTTGCCGATGCCATAATCCGCAAGAAAGAAATCCTGCTTGCCGGCAAGGGGCCGGTATTGCTTGATACCATGACGTACCGCATCTCAGGCCATTCCCCGTCTGACGCTTCCAGTTACCGCACTCCAGAAGAACTCAAACTGTGGCAGGATGCGGATTCAATCAACGAGTACGGGCAATATTTAATTGATAATAAAGCTGCCAATAAATCCGAACTGGACAGCCTCCATGAAAAAATAAAAGCTAAACTCTTTGAGGTGGTGAAACTGGCCGTCAATGACGAAGTGTCGCCGCGGCTGGGCGGGGCATTTATCGAATCGGTGATGTTCAGCAACGGCAGGGCGGAAAAATTTGACGACCGCCAGCCGGTGCTGTCACAGCCGGTTGCCGAAAACCTCCGTGTCAAGGCGCTGGCAGGCAAAGTCCGCTACGCATTCGATGCTGACGGCAAACCTGTTTCCAAAAACAAAGTCTTCCAGTACCGTGACGGGCTTTTTGAAGCAATGCTCCACCGCTTTACCATAGACCCTACCATGGCAGCCTGGGGTGAAGAAAACCGCGACTGGGGAGGCGCGTTTGCCGTGTACCGCGGTTTGACGGAATTGTTGCCCTACAACCGGCTGTTCAACAGCCCCATCTCCGAAGGTGCCATTGTGGGTTCGGGCGTTGGTTATGCGCTATCAGGCGGCCGCGCCGTAGTAGAACTGATGTATTGCGACTTTATGGGCCGTGCCGGAGATGAAATTTTTAATCAGGCATCTAAATGGCAGTCTATGTCTGCCGGGCTGCTGCAAATGCCATTAGTGGTTCGGGTTTCGGTGGGGAACAAATACGGCGCACAGCACAGCCAGGATTGGGCTGCCATAACCGCCCACATTCCCGGTCTGAAATCTTATTTCCCTGCCACACCTTACGATGCAAAAGGCATGTTGAACCTGGCTCTGCGCGGTACCGACCCGGTGATCTTTTATGAGAGTCAGTTATTATACGATGTTGGCGAGCAGTTTGAAAAAAGTGGCGTTCCCGAAGGTTATTACGAAACTCCCGAAGGCGAACCGGCAATCCGCAGGCAGGGCAAGGACATCACCATAGCTACCCTCGGTGCGACATTGTACAAGGCAATGACTGTGGCAAAAACACTTGAGACCAAATTCGGCATTTCCGCGGAAGTAATCGATTTGCGTTTTATCAATCCATTGCATTACGAAACAATCATCGAATCGGTAAAGAAAACCGGCAAACTGCTATTGGCGAGCGATGCCGCCGAACGGGGTTCGTTTCTGCACACCGTTGCCAGCAATGTCCAGACATTTGCTTTTGATTACCTTGATGCGCCGGTTGCTGTAGTTGGCAGCCGTAACTGGATCACTCCGGCAGCGGAGATGGAAAACCTGTACTTCCCCCAGGAAGAATGGATTATCGACGCTATCCACGAGCGTATTCTGCCGCTGCCCGGTTATGTTCCGGTTACAGCACAGACCACCGGCGAGTTGCTGCGGAGGAACAGGCTGGGGGTGTAGAGAAGTATATTGACAAATTAATACGGAAAATTAATAATGCATGGTGTCAATTTGCTGTTTATCCATGCCGCCTGTTTGTCGGCTAAGTCATTCCGAAGGTGCAGAACGATGAAAAAAAATATTTTAGTAATACTTATATTTTTATTGGTTATTGCCAATGGTTTTACGCAGATAGGTTTAAACACCGGAGGAGGATTGCTCACGGACATAAGTTTCAATAATGGGGTAAAGAAAGAGAATGCTTTTGGGGGAGGAGAGACAGTTTATAACGGGATAAGAAATATTAGTTTTGGCGGATTCGGATTTTTCGAAGCAATATACACAGAGATAAATATTAGATTTGCGTATGGGTTATTAACAAATGTAGCTGAAACAGACGGAGAAAGAGATACAAAAGGCGGTATGGACATATTGCAGTTCGGGTTCAGCCTTTTGTGGAAATATCCTTTTACTTTACAGGTAATTACTTTATTTCCCATTATCGGCATTGATTATAACATGGTTTTTCATCATAGAGTCGACGGAAAATCAACTTCCGCTCCCGGAAGATTCAGCCAGTTAGGATTTCTTACCGGCATGGGTTTTGATTATGAAATAAATTCATCGCTTTTTTTTAGAACATCGGCATTATTACACCTCCGCTTCCCGTCAAACTACATGAGGGATTTAGCAGATATTCTTGATTATAACACTACATTAGGTATTGGCTTACGTACCACTATCAGTTTGGGATACCGCATTCCCGTAAAGGATTAAATTAAAACACAAGAGACAGAAAAATAATCCCTTACCCTCCAAGCTGTGCTTTGATATTTGCCAGCAGATCGTCGGTTAACGCTTCTTCGTCATCGGCAGAAAGAGGATCTTGGAACCGAATCAGGTGCTGGGGAATTTCTTCCAGAAAAGGTGAAGGTTCGCACTCTTCAGTACTTTGCTGGCGGCGGCGTTTTTGGCAGGAGCTTAAGAAAAGCTTTTCACGGGCGCGGGTGATGGCAACATAAAAAAGCCGCCGTTCTTCTTCAATGCTTCCTGCAATTTCTGACGGCAAGGCATCTTCGCCGTCTGCATCTTTTGCCTCAATGCTTTTTTCGTGAGGGATAAGCCCGTCTTCAACGCCGGCAATGAAAACTACCGGAAATTCCAGCCCTTTTGCCGAATGAATGGTCATGAGGCTGACTTTACCCAGGGAATCTGTCTCGCCATCGTCACGGGTAATGAGGCTAATCCGGTTAAGCCATGCGTACAGGCCAGAGTCCAGAGTATCTGAATCACGTTCCCAGTTTTCTATCATCCTGATAAAGTGTTCGATGTTGCCGTATTTCCAGCGGGCTTTTTTTTCATCCTTGCCGTGCTCATGAACTAAATAACTCCAGTAATCTATAGAGTCAATTAACGATTTTACTTTTTGTGATAATGACCAGCGCTGCCCTTTGGACTCGGATTCTTCATTGGACTTTTTCCGTTCAAGTATTTCGCCTTGCTGGTTTTCAATCAAGTGTATAAATTCTTCCAGCCCGGACAGATCTTTTTTTTCCTGGAATAAATGCTGCTGCCCGCCTTGACGTGCGTGGTTCAGACGGTTAATCGCATCCCAGATGCAGGAATTGTTCTTTTTTGCAATGTCGTTTAATACAGCGACAGTTGACTTACCTATGCCCCGGCTTGGGGTGTTGATTATCCGCAACAGGCTTATATCGTCCTGCTGGTTGGCAATTACCCTGAGGTAGGAAATGATGTCCTTGATTTCTTTTCGCTGAAAAAAACTCGTACCGCCGGAAACTTTGTAGGGTATATTTTCAGCCAGAAAAGCTTCCTCAATATTCCCGGCAAGGGAATTCGTTCTGGTCAGCACACCAAAATCATGGTACCGCAGTTTGTCCGTATGCAGGATATTTCTGATCTGCGAAGCGATTAATTCCGCTTCGGCGCTTTCGTCTTTGGGATAAAAAATCTCTATAGCCCTGCCGCCTTCCTTGCCCGACCAGAGGGTTTTTTTCTTTCGGCTCGAGTTATGTGCAATTACACCGTTTGCCGCTTCAAGGATAGTCGTTGTAGACCTGTAGTTCTGCTCAAGCTTGATTTCTTTCACATCGGGAAAATCCTGTTCAAACAGCAAAAGGTTTTGGTAATTTGCACCCCGCCAGGAATAGATTGATTGATCGTCATCGCCGACTACGCATATATTGGCGCTTGCATTAATGTCCGAGCTGCTCATCACCAATTGCCGCATCAGCCTGTACTGGATTAAACTCGTGTCCTGAAATTCATCTACCATGATGTATTTGAATCGCCGGCAGTATTTTTCCAGCACATCAGGGTATTGATCAAAGAGTTCAAGGGGCAGGACAAGCAGATCGTCAAAATCAACGGCGTTATATGCCTTAAGGCCATGCTGATATTCTTCAAACACCGGCTGCAGGTGCAGGTATTCTCCTGGACCATTGTCCCAATCCGCAAGCCCTGTTTTTATGTTTGAAAAAAGCTGCCCCATGGCATACAAGTCAACTTTTTTTGATGCCATGCGGCATTCGCGTAAACTTTCCTTCATCAGGGTTATGCGATCGGTCTCGTCATATATTGAAAAATTTTTACGATAACCCAACAGTTCAGCCTCATTCCTGATGATTGAAAGCCCGAAAGCGTGAAAAGTACTGACAGTAAGGTTTTGAAGTTTTTTCCCTGTCAGCTCCTTCACCCGTGTTTCCATTTCCTTTGCTGCCTTGTTGGTAAAGGTAAGGGCAAGTATGGCGTTCTGGGGGATTCCTTTTTCGAGCATATAAGCGATGCGATAGGTAATTACTCTTGTTTTTCCCGAACCCGCTCCGGCAATGATCAACACCGGCCCTTCGGTGTTTGTTACTGCCTGTATTTGCGGTTCATTAAGTTCAGCTTTGATGTTTAGTTTTGACATAATAATCTTGCAATAACTTTTCCTGCTTTTGCGCGGTGGCTAATCGTGTTTTTTTCTTCTTCTGACAGCTCTGCTACTGTGCGGTTAAGCTCCGGGATGAAAAGAATCGGATCGTAGCCGAAACCGCCAGCGCCTTTTGCCTGCTCAATGCTTCTTACAATTTCTCCTTCACAAGTTTCCTGGGCGAAATAAAAACGGTCAAGGCTGAACAACAATACCATGGCGCATACAAAGCGGGCGGTTCTTCGAGTGGTAGTACCAAGTTCCTCCAGCAGCAGTATGTTACGTTCATGTGCTTGCAGTTTTTTACCGTCAACAGCACCGCCAATGGGGTTTTGCATCGAGTCATAGCTGACATTCCTGCCGGCATACCGTGCCGAGTGGATCCCCGGCCTGCCGTCAAGGGCATCCACGCAAATACCTGAGTCGTCGGCAATGATCATATCCCCCGGCTGATACCGGGAATGATGCGGGTCTGCGGTGTTCACGTTAGACCTAGCGGCGTGGGGTTTGTTCAGCACACGATACAATTCTTTGGCTTTGAGCAGAGCGTTTCCATGGAAACTGGTTTCCGTTTCGTCGGGATTAAATTCCAGACCGGCATCCTGCGGGATCAATAAACTGCACGTAACGCCGTTATTGCGAAGAATGGCGGCAAGTTCCGCTTTTTTGTTGAGATTGCCGCTGGCAAACCATATTGTCATGGTTAGTGCACATATTTTTTCAGAGTTGCCGCCACTGCCCCGGGGCCGGTCAGTAATTCTTCAAAATACAATTCAGCCTTTTTGCCCAGGCTTTTTTCCGGACCGGTACCGGCTTCGTAGAGGTTTACGCCAAACAGGACCGGATTGGAAAGTATCGGTTTCAGCTTATCACTGAAGGGCCCTTGCTGCCCAAGGCTGATGCCGGAAAGCTGAGCTGCAAGATTTGCATACTGCGGGTCGGGGTTGACTTCAAATGTTTTACCTTGATCATCAATGCCCAGAAGGTAACGGATCCAGCCGGCAAAGACCAGAGGAATTAGTTTGAGTTCCTCAAGGTTTTTGCCTCTTTCCTGATAGGCTTTAATTGTTTCGCCAAATCGAATAGGGATTTTTATGGATGAGTCGGTTGCGATTCTTTGAGGAGCATCGGGCATAAAAGGGTTGGGAAGACGTACATTGATTACCTGATCGATAAAATCCTTTGGTTTGATGATCTCCGGATCGGTTACAACCGGCAGTCCTTCCCGGTAACCAATGCCTTCAATAAGTTTTACCAGATCGGGGTTTTTCATTTCTTCGCTGATTCTGGTATAACCAAGCAGGCATCCAAAAACCGCAAGGGCGGTATGCAGGGGGTTAAGACAGGTGCAAACTTTCATTTTTTCAACTTTGTCTACGGTTTCTTTACCGGTAAATAGAACCCCGGTTTTTTCCAGCGGCGGCCTGCCGTTGGGGAAAACATCCTCTGCCACCAGATATTGGGTTTCTTCGGCATTCACAAACGGCGCCACATATGTGTTTTTTTCCGTTACCGTTCCTGCTACATCCTCCACACCGGCGGCAGCAAGCATATCTCTTACGCTGTCATCCGGTCTTGGGGTAATTTTATCGATCATTGTCCAGGGGAAAGACAGCTTTTCTTTATTCCTCACATAGTCCAAAAATCCGGGAACGGCAACACCGTTTTCCGTCCAGCCTTTTGCGAAGGATTCTATTGCGGCAAAGAGTATATCTCCGTTATGCGAACAGTTGTCCATGCTGACGAAAGCCAGAGGCAACGCACCTTTTGCATAACGTTCATGGCACAGCGCCGCTACCCTGCCAAGATAGCTTTTTGGCGCACGAGGACCTGTTTTCATATCTTCCGCAATGTCGGGATAATACGCTCCGTCACGGCCGGTAGTGCTGTAGCCCTTTTCTGTAATGGTAAAGCTTGCCATTTGCAAAGAAGGACAAGAAAAAATTTCCCTAAGGTTATCCATCTCCCTGTCCATTCTGTATGATGAGGCGACAGATGCGATTACCTGCTTTTCCGTGGTTCCATCGGATTTAAGCGTTACAAGGATAGTCAGATTATCAAAAGGAGTAAAGCATTTGTCAATAATTTCACCGTCATAGCCCTCCGCGACAACGATACCCGTCTGCATAAGCCCTTGCTCCAGCAGTGTTTGTGCAAGCGCCGCCGGGAACGCACGGAAAATATTCCCTGCGCCAAAATGTACCCATTGCGGCGTTTTTTCTGTTGCGGATATCATCGATTCCCGGTTAAATTCCGGCAGTTTTATCCCCGCTTTTTCCCATTGAGTCTTGTTGACCAATTCATGATTATTAAGACGCATTATCTACTCTCCTTGAATAACTTTATTCTATCTTGCGGAAGTTTCGTTTGTCAATTACATCTTATTGCATGATCACAGGGGTGATGGTATCCTGTTCTCAGGAGGCTATCAATGGCTTTTATTGATCTTGTTGAATGGAATGATGCAACAAACGATATTTTCGCGTGGAAATACGCCCAAAACAAAAACAACAATCTTAGTACTTTTACCCAGTTAATTGTCAGGGAATCCCAGGAAGCGGTACTGTTTTCGAAGGGGCAAATTCTCGGCAAATTCGGGCCCGGCAAACATACCCTTAACACGGAAAATCTTCCCCTGTTGAGGAACCTGTTTGGCATACCCTTTGGCGGGAAAAACCCTTTTATGGCGGAAATCTGGTTTGTTAATAAAACTGTACCGTTGACCATTAACTGGCAGACCGACACCATGCGTTTCCGCGACCCCGAATACGGAGAAATGGTACCGCTCATGGCCGCCGGAAGATATGGTCTGAAAGTCGAAGATGCCGAACGCTTTTTGGTGCAGCTTGTGGGGACTTTAAATCAATTCACCGCACATGATTTAACGAACCACTTTATGGGGCCGCTCATTGCAAAAACAAAAAGCAGCGTCATTGCATTTATGCAGGCAAACCAGGTGGGAATTACCACCATCTCGGCGCGTCTTGACGATCTTTCCGGTTTTATCAAAGAACCATTAACGGAATTCTGGGAAAAATACGGGATGCTGCTCACAGGGTTTTATATAACATCGGTTGATCTTGATACATCGGGCGAAGACGGTAAAAAAATCGCTGCAGCTCTGTCCGACCGCTCGGCGCAGAATATCGCCGGGTATACCTGGCAGCAAAAGCAGGGTTTTGGTGTTGCAAATAACGCACTGTCCGGTGGCAGCGATTTGGGAATGCTGGGCGCCGTTGCCATGACCGGAATGCTCGGCGGCGGGGGCGGCATGGGCCAGGCGCTTATGCAGCCGCCCCAAATGCAGGGAATGTCCCAGCAGCCGGGCGGATTCCCCGGCGGCGCAGCTCCCATGGCAGGACGTAAAGAAGTGTTCTGCTCAAAATGCGCCAAGAAGTATGCGACAACAGCAAGCTTCTGCCCCTTCTGCGGCAACAAGTACAATCCCTGCCCCCGCTGCGGCAGTGATAATCAGGAAGGAAGCAAGCGATGTGTTTCCTGCGGAACCGAACTCGCGTCAATGCAAGCGGCAGGTGCAGGCTTTGGCAATGCCTGTCCGCGCTGCGGTCAGCAAGTGTCACCCGGCGTTAAATTCTGCCCGGGCTGCGGAAATAAACTCGAATAATAAAGGAGCATAACATGACAAGAAACAAATCGCTGTTATTCAGATCTCTCCTCTTTTTTGCAGGGGTGGGAATAATTATCCTTGCATTCTTTTTAACGAAAGGAGACAGAGAGCTCACCGGAGTTGATGCTTTTATCTGGACATCAATTGGGGTGATGTACCTGGTTCTTGCACTGCCTTTTTTCTTTTCCGCCATCAGCGTTGGCAATTTTTCCGAGAAAATCCCTTCTTTGGTGATTATTTGGTGGCGCAGCATACCGCTTTATATCGTAGCTTCAATAATTATCATTATTTTACTTTCATGGAATCCGCCCGTTATTATCATAAACACTGCAATAATCATTCAATCGATTTTGTTGTTTTTATTCGCATTGAGTATTTACCTTTCATTTTTTGCATCTTCTCATGTTCGCCGTGTGGCAACAGAGGAGGCCGGTAAACAGCAGTACATCAGCCAGCTTAAACCAAAGGCACAAAGTTTACTGCTTTCGGTTAATAAGCTTCCTGCAGAGTATGAAAAAACCCAGCAAATATTAAAGCAAGCAATAGAAGAGATTAGGTACATTTATCCTGTTGACGGCGGTGCAGGCAATGATCTGGAATTGAAAATAATTAAATCACTGAACATCCTCTCGGAGTATTGCGGCGGCATTCAGGGAGGGGCGCACACTTCCGCGCTGGAAAACGAGGCAGATAACCTTCGTATGTTGGTAAAAGAACGTAAATTACTAAGAAACTAACAAGGAGCAAACAGTGGGTGGAAAGATTTTTAAGGAGTCAATGAATTTATACCAGGATCAGGCCCGCATTCTTTTCAATTATTACCGGAAAGCTGCGGAAAAAATTGTAAAAGAAGAAACTGATTTGGAAAAATCAATTGCTGATGCAAGGTTGGAAATTGAGATTGCCGGAAAAGAAAAAACCAAAGGGATTATTATTACCGCTGCTTTTCCTGTTGCCGGTATTATCTTTGCGTTTTTTACCTTTGGCATCGGCGCAGTAATTGCGTTAGGCGCAATCTGGGGTATCATGACCATAGTAAAAGCGAAAAAGACAAAAGAAGAAAACGAAACTAAAATAACCGGATTTGAAGAAGCCCACCGGGATATTCGCCGGGATTTCAGCGTGAAAAAAATGGGTGTTATGTATGTACCTGTGGCTACGAAAGTGCCGTTTGAAGAAAAAAGTTTTATTGTTGATCATACAGGCCAGGTTGGAGATAGCAGCTTTAAGATGTCGGTTGTTCATAAACCGGAAGAACTGCTGGAAAGCCTTACGAGTCTGGAAGATGCCATACAGGATATCCCGCTTGTTGAACAAACATCATCAACGGAAGAGATCGATACATCCGATTATTCAACTTCGATTCAACGGGTTAAGATGTATGATTATATGGGAAATATTGACCGGCAGGTCCGTAATATCCGCTATCTGCTCAATGACAACGAAACAGTATCCCTTTCACTGCCGGTTGTTCTGCCGGAAAGCAGCACTGCCGGTTTTATCAAAGAATACGCCACCGACGATACCGGCAATAAACCGATTGTTTCTGTTTTTAATGTTGATAGTTTTAAGGAAAAACTTGAATCATTTTATTCTCTTAACGATATGAGAAAGTCATTTGAAAAAAGCACCAGCGAAAACCAGGTAATCTATTTCAAAAAACTGATCGGCCGGCTGGCGGAGTCGGTGCAGATTCTAAGCAAAACAAAGATGAGCAGTTCAAATAAAATCGTTGACTATGCTAACTCAATTCTCAGTTCGGTATTAAAATCATCGTTTAATCATTATTCTCCGGCGCTTGAAGCGGAAGAAATCGAAAGAATACGAACGGCCAGTTTTGATTATCAGGATTCAGTCGATGATTATACACCATTCTCCCTCAAGTCAAGCTCGCGGGTAAAATACGATCTGTTTTCAACGGCATGGATTGCCGAGGACCAATCCCGGACATCAATGCCGTTTGGCATGCATCAAGTACAGGAAGAAGTGCTGGCACCGGTCATCCGGAATTTAATGAACGAAAACAGAATTGAACGGCTTAAAATTTACAACGGTATAAAAGATCAGAAAATAGATTATCTGAACCAATGGCATCGTGACACCGAGGATTTCTACGGAAGAAACCGTGCCGAAGCCTCTGATCTCATAAATCGGATGCGGGAATCCCATGCTGATTATCTGCGCAGCGGAAATACATACAAAGCTCTGCAGGAAACGCAAATTGCAATGCAAAAAACACGTTCTCTTGATTCGGCGGAAGTCTTACAGCAGAACAAGGAAGCCGAAGTAATTGCCGCATTCGAACTTCAGGCAAGCCAGTTTCAGCAGCAGCAGGAAGCGTTTTCCGATTACATGGACCGGCTTAAGGATAACATTGACGAAAAAGCATCCCAATTCGGCTATATACCGTATTATGAGGCAACACTAAGCGATAAGGAATACCGCGATATAGCGCAAGCAGCCGATAAACTGCAATATCTTGACCCGCGCCGGAAAAAACTGATTGCCGTAAGTCCGTATGTCGCGGCACATGCAAAACTGCCTCCGGTGCCAAACATCGAACAAAGGATGTACGATGACTTTGCCATCGACTTACTGCAGGAAGCGGCACGGGTAGAAACGGTTCCCGAAGATATAGAAATGGCTGAAGGAGATGAATAGCTATGGCGGATTTGCAATTTAATGTCGATACATCGCCGATGGCTGCCTCGGTCGACACGGCGAGAGGTCATATTAATGGTGTTACTGTTGCGGTAACAGCCATGGAAGCGGCGGTTATTTCCGCAGAACGCACCAGCTCGAAAACCATTTGCGAAAATGTTGATAATGGTTTTTACATGCTTGTAAAATCTCAAATTAGCCAAAAGGCCGTTGCGGCATATTCGGAAATGACCAGTAAACAAATGACACTGATGCAGATGGCTAAAGCATTGGAAGGCATCAAGCGGCAGATGGAGGGTGACTATGGCATGATAACCAGACGTTATGCGAAACTGTTTCAATCATTGAATAAAGCTCTGGAAACAAGGGTCAGGGAACTGGATCGTCCCGCTATGCATCTTGCCGATATAAAAAAAAGCATCGTTTTTGACAAACTTAAGGATGATAGTTCCATGCTGTTCAGTATTTCGACCGAATCCCTGCCGGTAGCCCAAACAGCCCTTTCCGGCAAGCTGAAGCAAAAAACACGTGAAGCCATGCTGACACTGGGTGATTCCATAGATGAAAACAATTCATTCAGTAAAATAGTTGACAGTATACTTGTTCCTTCATCTGACGGAATAACACCAGCCAATTCTGATTTTCGTTTTCTACCGGTAATATTTTCTTCTATAGACAGCCTTCTTGATTCCGGCGGACATATTGATAATGTTTACACCGCAGATTCCTGGCAAAATACCGCTCCGGTTGTGTATCAGGTCAGCCAGATGCAGGGTAATCTGCCGTGGATACCGGTACACACCGAAGAAAAAGAAACCATCAGGCGGGAATTCGTTGCGTTATGTGAAAGTGACAGCGAAGAACGGATAACCGGAGAAATGCTCCGGCTCTTTGATGAATCGGTATGGGAGGCTTTGCAAAAATGAGTTATAGCGAAAGTTATTCCGCAAGCGTTCCTTTTTCGGGTTCTGTTTCATACAGCTACCCTGCAAGTCAAAGCGGCGGCAGCGGAACAGCATATTATTCCGGCAGCGTGCCTGTTTATGTCACCATAAATGTTAACACCCGGCCTTTTGACGGGAGTGTCGATCGTTTTAATCAGTCGATTGGCGTACTTACGGGCACCGTAGCTGGGATGAAGACAGCACAATGCCTGGCAATTCAACAAACGGGAGAAGAAGTTTCTGCGGCGATTATTAACGGATTCTTTGGAACTATAAAAACAGAATTATCCCAGCAGATTCAGGCATTGGACAGTGCGATGCAGGCGGGCTTGGGTTTATTAATACAACAGGGCAAAGCGGTAGCAAACAAGCAAAACGTCATGGAAGGCGACTATCATCGAATCAGCTCCCGGTACATAAAACTGTTTGATGATCTTGATAATGAATGTTACAAACGAATATTTACACTTGATAAGCCGTCATTCAACCTCTCGGAAAAAGTTCAAAAAGAATTATTAAGCGAATCATCAAGCAACACCGCAGCATTAAATTTGCTTGGTATTGAAGAAATATCATCATCAAAAACATTGTTGTTTATTTCATCACTGAACAGAAAGGCTCATGATGTGCTGAAGACCATGCATGACTACATTACCCAGGAATCGAGAATAAATTTACTGGTAAATTCTTTTTTGATCAATGATGAAATTGAAAATAAAATTCCGTTTTATCTTCCTGTTATCTGGACAGAAAGCGATATGCTTGAGGATAATAATATCAACCGTGAAAGCTTTATCCCTGACTGTGTCAGTCGGGAAAAAAATCAGATAATAGCTGAAACAGTCGATGGTTTCTGTTCCGGAGCATTGCATTCGGAATGGAAAGAAATCACTGAAACCGGGAAAGAAGCGTTAAACAGTGAATTTAATGCACTGGCGGAATCATGTTTTACCGAATCGGATGATGAAATGGAACAGCGTGTATATAGAACCATGCTGTCGCTATGGCAAAGTGCACATTTGTTAACACTGGATAGGAGTGTATAATGAAAGAAATGACAGAAATCCGCATTGGCGAATCGGTTGTTGGATTAAAAGATAATCTGGTAAAAACAGCCATTTTGCCCAAATCGACAGGTGAACTGGATCGCGACTTGCACATTCAGGGGAATGTAGTAATTGAAGGCGCAGTATATGCAAAAAATTTGATTATTGATTCCGGTCCTGCGGAATTTCAAAGCGCAGTATACGCGCATCAGGAGCTGCATGTTAAAAATGATGCCTTGGATGTTGTCACATTCAGAAAGGCCATTGCTTCAAGTGGAAGCATTGTCGCAATTCTTCTAAAGGGAAAGTGCATGTTTGGCGCAGATATTAACGCCGTCGGCGTTAATCTGAAAAATTGCTTTGTTGCAGGAAGTATATTCGCCAATGATATCAAGCTTGAGAATGCTGTTGTTCTGGGTGGATGTTTTGCGGCAAAGAGATTGGAATTGCAGAATGTTATTGCCGGCACTTTTAACGCCCCGGAAGTATCCGCGGGCGGTATAAATTATTTATTATACCCGACAGCTTTTTCCGTTGAACCAATGAGCTGCCTGCCCGGAACGGAATTCTATAATATTACTCTAGCCGATCTTGGCTCTTTGTTTAAACACGAAACAGAAAAGCCCAACACCGGAAAGATCCGCCTTGACATAGAAGCAGATACTCAAAGAACAGTACTGGTTGATGAACAGGACACAAAAACCCTGCTGCACAGCTATTCGGTAGCCTCGCGGGTGCTGGTCAGTGATCTTCTCAACATGGAAAATTTTGAGAACCATTTCCTGATTCTTTCCGCAAGTCTTGGCTCTCAGATCTTAAAAACCTATTCTTTACACAAGGAAGACGGCAGCAAGAGCGACGATTTAACCATGGAAAACATCTCAGATTTCTTCTTTAAGATTTTAAACGGCACTGTGCAGGTGGGTGAGTTGAATTCATCTATTTCCTTTGATGAACTAAGGCAACGCTATTTATAGCTCCTTGACACTTTGAGGAAATTTGCATACAGTGAAGCAAAACATGGGGCTGTAGCTCAGTTGGCTAGAGCGCTTGAATGGCATTCAAGAGGTCAGGGGTTCAATTCCCCTTAGCTCCAGATAAAACAAAAGGAATTGGACCGTTATGCCGTGCCACGAAAAGGCAACGCCTTTGAGGGGTTGAGGCGCATGGACGCGCCGAAAGGCACGGAGGCGGCCTGAAAGAACAGCTCCTGGCAGTATTTAAAAAAGATTATCAATAAGGTTCTTCGTTTCAATCTTCCATTGACAGATTCCATTTAACAGCATACAATCTTTACATGAATATATCCACTTATACGGTTAAGCCGAAACTACCCCCTTCCCTGAAGCCGCTTGAAGAAATCGCACGAAATCTCTGGCTTTCATGGAATTATGACGCGGTTCAGCTTTTTATCAGGCTGGATTTTGATGTATGGATGCAGTCCCAGCAGAGTCCGGTGCGGACTTTGGGGATGGTTAGCCAGGAACGGCTTGCTCAGGCAGCCAAGGATGATTCCTATCTTGCCGCCCTCAAGGAAGTGTATGACCGCTTCCTGCGCTACAAAAAGGGTGACACCTGGTATAAAGGCAGTCATAAGGATGTTGTAGCCTATTTTTCCATGGAATATGGCATGGACACATCCCTGCCCATCTATTCGGGAGGCCTGGGGATATTATCCGGGGATCATATGAAAACCTCCTCCGACCTTAACCTGCCCCTGGTCGGTGTAGGGTTGCTGTACCGGCAGGGATACTTTACGCAAATGCTCAATGCCGATGGTTTTCAACAGGAAAGCTATCCGGAAAATGACTGGTATAACATGCCGGTCGAGCGAAAAAACAATAAAGACGGCTCAGCGCTCAAGATCACAGTGGATTTAGCCGGGCGTCAGGCTGTTGCCCAGATTTGGGAGGTCAAAGTTGGCCGATCATCCCTGTATTTGCTGGATACAAACATCGAAGATAATCCTCCCGACATCCGCAATGTTACCTCATCGCTGTATGGCGGCGACAAAGAAACAAGGATTCAGCAGGAGATCCTCCTGGGCATTGGCGGAATTCGCGCTCTGCGGGCTTTGGGGATTAACCCTGCCGCAACTCACATGAACGAAGGCCATGCCGCCTTCCTGGGTCTTGAACGAATCCGCGAAATCATGATCGAAAAAAGTTTTACTTTTGATGAAGCAAAAGAAGTTGTCTGGCCTACGAACATTTTTACCACCCATACTCCGGTTCCGGCAGGCAATGAGCGTTTTGATATTAACCTGGTGGAAAAATATTTCCGTTCATGGCCGCAGATACTCGGAATTTCCTGGAAGGATTTTCTCGGGTTGGGGCGGGTTAACGTCAACGATGACAAGGAAACATACTGCCTTACCGTG
Source organism: Treponema sp. (assembly GCA_009777735.1). Lineage (GTDB taxonomy): Bacteria > Spirochaetota > Spirochaetia > Treponematales > Breznakiellaceae > WQXQ01. Next base: position 94,302 of record WRLF01000009.1, on the reverse strand, counting down.
CTTGCCCTCAAACTGGCTGCCTATGCCAACGGCGTGGCAAAATTGCACGGCGTGGTTTCCCGCGATATGTGGCAGGGCATGTGGCCGGGGCTGCCGATTAACGAAGTTCCCATCGGCCATGTTACGAACGGCGTTCACCCCCGCACCTGGATTTCCAGCGGGTTGATCGAACTGCTGGATCGGTACTTTGGCCCCCACTTTGAGGAAGTACCCACCGACCTGCCAATCTGGGAACGAATGGACAGAATCAGCGATGAAGAACTATGGCGCACCCACGAACGCCGCCGTGAACGCCTTGTGGCCTTTGTCCGCGAGCGCATACGGCATCAGCACAAGCGTACCGGTGCAGATGAACGCCGCATCAGGCAGGCGGATGACGCTCTTTCACCATACGCCCTTACCCTGTGCTTTGCCCGTCGTTTTGCCACCTATAAGCGGGGCAATTTGCTGCTGCGCGACCCCGAACGGCTGCTGCGTCTCGTAAAAGATAATGACCGGCCAGTGCAGCTCATTTTTGCCGGAAAAGCTCATCCTCATGACATGCCCGGCAAGGAACTTATCCGCGAAATCATCCATTTTGCCGAAAGGTACGATGTCACGAGCCGCATTGTGTTTGTGGAAAATTATGACATGACCGTTGCAAAATACCTGACATCCGGCGGCGACGTATGGCTTAACACTCCCCGGCGGCCCATGGAAGCATCTGGTACGAGCGGCATGAAGGCTGCGATGAACGGTGTTCTCAACTGCTCCATTTTAGACGGCTGGTGGGACGAAGCATACCAACCAGAAGTCGGCTGGGCCATAGGCCATGGTGAGCAGTACTATGACGAAAAACTACAGGATGATATTGAAAGCAAAGCCCTGTACGATCTGCTTGAACGGGATATTGTTCCCTTGTTCTACCAGCGCGGCAGGGACAATTTGCCTCGCGGATGGATACAAAAAATGAAGGATTGTATGCGTATCATCGGGCAGTCAATGTCGTTCCACCGCACGCTCATGGACTACTCCAACCAGTTTTATTTCCCGGCGCTCAAGAATTACCGTAAGATTGTCAAGGATGACTTCGCCGATGCAAAATCTCTGTCGGCATATTTTACAAAACTGCGGGAATCATGGGACAGCATCAAAATCGTCAATGTCGAGGCAAACACAAAACCGGTAATGCAGCGGGGAGATGCGCTTAATGTTACCGCATATATTGATCTTGGCAAGATTGATCCCAAAGATGTACTGGTGGAATTGTACCACGGCACCGTGTCGAATCATGAGATTGTCAATGCCCGCAAAACCGAAATGAAGTGGTCAGGCAGCAAGGAAAGCTTGAGCAAGTTTAGTGTAAAAACCGAATGTGCCGACACGGGCTTCCAGGGCCACACTGTTCGGTTGTTACCCAAACACGAAGCATTAGTCCACCCGTACAGACCCGGCTTTGTAAAATGGGCATAGAGTAGAGATCGGGGATCAGGGAACGGGGAACAGGGAGTTTGGTATGAAAGGTTTCGGTGATTCAAGAATGTTGCGAGAGATAACATATATAAGTTATTACGCTACACTTTCTAGTTCACAAACCCTGGTTTTCATACCACTACCCCCGGTACCTGATCCCTGATCCCCGGTCCCCGAACTGGCAGTATCCTAGATCAACCTGCCTTACCAAAACAAGGAGTTTTTTCATGGCATCCCCCCGGTCCCCGGTCCCCGGTCCCCGATCCCCCGCATCGTTTAAGTATTTCGACAGCGTGATGGTGGTTTTTACCGCTGTTCTTATTTTGAGCAATATTGCTTCATCAGCAAAAATTGTTGATCTTGGCTTTTCTATTTTTGGCATTAGGCTGGCGTTCGATGGCGGCACTCTGCTGTTTCCGCTGGCTTATGTTTTTGGGGACATACTTACCGAGGTGTACGGTTTTAAAGCTGCCCGAAAGGCAATCTATACCGGCTTTATAATTTTGGCATTTTCTGCGTTGGTGTTTTTTGTACTGCAGATACTTCCCGGCGAAGCGTACTGGGAAGAAGAGGCCGGCAGCGCCGCCTACAATGCCATCCTTGGCGGCATCAGTTCGGGTGGTATTGTCCTGGCAAGCCTGGCTGCATATTTTGTGGGCAATTTTTCCAATTCGATTATGATGTCACGGATTAAAGTGCTGATGAAAGGGAAGTGGCTCTGGTTTAGGGCAGTACTTTCCAGCCTTGTTGGTGAATTTCTGGACAGTTTGATTTTTGTGTTTATCGCATGCCTTACCGGGGTTTTCGGCTGGTATCTTTTCATCAGCCTTGTGCTGACTAACTATATCCTCAAATGCCTCATCGAAGCGCTCGTATTGCCGCTGACATATATGGTGGTTCGCCGGTTAAAAAAATATGAGGGCATCGATACGTTTGATAAAAGTATTAAGTATACACTATTTGGATAATCTAAAAATACTCACCGTTACGATGTGAAGATAACTTTGTTTTAGATGTGTATTCCTATTGCCTCATGAATAGAATCCACCAGAGATTTTCTGCCGGGTAGTTTTCCCTGAATGCCCGGTATTTCAACAACAAGGGGGTAGCGCCCGGAAATTTGCCATTCAACGAGAAGCTGGCCAATCCAATCAGCGGCTTCTTCTGTGATGATGAGTACTTTGCAGCCGCTTGCGCCCGGCAAAGCATCGGGCAGGACGGTGCCGGTTTGCGGAATCCGGCTTTCGGTAATACGCCTGAACACCGAGACCGTTTCATCGGCATCCCGCACGGCTGCTCCCTGAATGCCGATGAAATTGAATGCGGTTACCAGTTCTTGATCCCCGATAAAAAAATATTGCATATTGATACCGGATTTTTGAACCGTGTTTACAGGATGAGGATTAACAGTGCGACGAGGAATCCCCAAAGACAAATGCCTTCTGCAAGACCGGCATACGGCAAGGCCTTTCCGGAAAGTTCCGGGTTTTCGCTCATTGCTCCCATTGCCGCCGCTCCTATGCGTCCAACCGCCATACCTCCTGCTATACAGGAAATTCCAACAGAAAGAGCTGCTGCAAAGTATCTCCATACCGAAACCGGCGGACTTGCAGTATCAGATGATGAATCTTCCTGCCCGGACGCAAACTGCGGAAAAACCGACATGGCCAGTACCAGCATACATATTAACAATACTGTGCGCTTCATAATAACTCCTATATACAATAAGACTATTCCAAAATGTCAAATTGTGGAATAGTGCAATTCACTCACTTTTCCTGAAACTGAACGGAATAAATTCCATACCGGTATCGGTAAAAAATTTACTGAAAAATTCATAGTATTGCAGGCGTACTACCTGAATGGCCACTATCAGTCCTTCGAGCACGATGATTACCATATTCCCGAATATCATAATTAACACAACTGAAACAGCTCTCATAGGGCCGCCGGCGGTATTGATAACCAATTCGGTAAAACTAAACACGATATATGCCAGTACCGCATGAGAAAGGGCAAATGCGCCAATTCGGAGAAAACTAACAGTGCTGGAAACATAACCGGAAGCAGTTTCTATTATTTCTACAAATCCTTCCACAATAAATAAAACAAGACCGTTTTTTAATAGGGGCCTTTCTCCGGCAGCACATCTCCAGATAACAGGGCGGAAAAAAATGATACAGCAGGGAATTAAGAGAATGACAAGGTCAAACCACTCAAAACGGCTGTTAAAGAAAATCAGGCGTATCGCGATACTTACCGCATACCAAAACAGCAAAAGGCCTGTCAGGCCGGTCTTTGCGAACAGCGCCTCATCGAATTTTTTTAATATAAACTTGTTGACAATATTGATAACAAATCCAATTGAGTTGAAAATAATCCCCATACCGATGGTAAAACCAAAAAAGTAAAAAAGTTTTCTCACACTGCCCCCCCTCTCGGTAAGAGGCATGATGGAGATAATCCTGTCAACCGGCTGCCCGGTAATTGCACCGGTAATTGCCCTGGTAGGAGTAATCAACAGTTCTTCATTAGTAAATACCTCGCCATTGAGAAAGCCCATCACCATGGAAGCAATGCCAACGGCGATGAGCGGAACCGAAAATTTTTTAAATCGCGTAAACAGGCGCGGACCGTGATTCCCGGTGAGTAACCCCAGCAGAAACAGCACAAACCCCTGACCCAGGTCGCCGAACATGATCCCAAAAAACATGGTAAAAAAAACCGCAACAATGGGTGTAGGATCGATTGTACCGTAGAGCGGCGCACCGTATGAAGTTACCACCCCTTCAAACCCTTTTGCAAATGGATTATGTTTCAGAGCGACAGGTACTTTCTCATCACCGTCCTTTACTCCGGGGATTTCATCAGGTGAATAGGTACGGATAGCAACCCTGCCGCCGGCAATATCCGTAATGTCTTTCGTAATTGCAGGAATCGTATCGGATGGGATCCATCCGGTCATCAGGTAAGCACTGGATGTGCTGACAAGCTGTGACTTCAGATTCTCGGCAGCAAGAGCCATGAGCAGCATGGATCCCAGCCGTTGTAATTCAGTCTGAATTCTGTTTTGCAGCAGCTGTTTTTCTCCGGCAATTATTTCAATGTCTTGTTCAATGTTTTTTAACCGCTGCTCAAGCCCGTCAAGCAGTTCGGCAGGCACTCCCATGTAGCCTTCGGGAATGGCAATTGATTCAAATGCATATTTTTTCAGCTCTGAATCGAGGGCAAAACGGCCTTTACGGGAACTTGCCGCAAGCACTCTGCCTTCCCCTCCCAGGGGGATGATCATCACACGATCACCAAGGCGTTCCTTTATTTCGGCATGGACTCTTGGATCAAGGCGGCCTACACGCAGGTTCAGGTATGTTAACTGCTCCAGTTCCGAAAATGGGGCGTTCAGATTTATAAATGCCTTCGTTTCGCCATAAGCTTCCTCTGTGCGCCGTTTTTCTTCATGAGCCGCAATTTCGCTTGCTATAAGCGCATCGACTGAAGCACAGAGTTTTTCTGCCAGGGCCTCATCTTCCTCACCAGGCAGAGATGTGTTCTGTGCAGGTTCGGACGGCAGCTGCACTCCGAGAAATTCGCTGCTGGAACACAGTTTTTCCCAAAGCTTTTGCATACGGGTATAATCCGTACTCTGCACAGATGGATTATCAGATAAGTCAAAGTGCATTACCTTGTTACGGCCAAGATATTCAATAACGGTATTAATATCGCTTTTGAGTACAGTCATCTGAACACATTTCATTTTTCGGGGGCGTATCATGACCATGCCTCAAACATTTCCACTACTTCAGTACCGGTCATTCCGATTGCCAGCCCTTCAATGACGCTGGTCAGGAGATCTTCTTCAAATTGCTTGAGTTTGATATAGCAGAAGATGGCACTCATCGAAAAAGGCATACGGCGGAAACAACGCAATGCCAGGTGATAAATGTACTGTGAAGCGGCATTTTGAAAAAAACGCGGATCGGCGGCCCATTCTCTTCCCGGTTTTTCTGAATTCAACAGCTTTTCCCACCGCCAGCCCTTCCAGGGAGACCGGGAATCCAGAGGAAAGTCCAGCATCTGACGGGCTTCAAGATCAAGGTTTATTTCATTAACAAAAGCAATTCCGTCCGGTCTTTTGGCTGTAATGCCGGGAATAATATCGGGTGAATAACTCTGATGCATTTTCATACTCATTAGGTATTTTTCCGTTTCATCAATTGTCTTATGATAATATATTCGCAGCCGAAAAGCCCAGATGCAGTTACGCAGGGAAATTTCTTCGGTCAGTATCCGCTCTGCAATGAGGCGGTCAGATACAGAAAGGCGGCTCATGCTCCGGACAAGCAGGGTGTAGTATTGCATATCAAGCTCTGTTTCAAGCCGGGTAAAATCGTAATCTGCGTTTGTGACTGCGTTGATGTCCATACCTAAAATGAATGCAAATTCAGTGTTGTTAATCATTGCCTCAATATCGGGGTATGCTTCAAAACGTACCGTCCTGAAACGGCCTATGTCGCATACCAGCTCCGGTACCGGCCTGCCTGCCGCTATATGGTGCAGACAGTTTTTCAGGTCGGCGTATTCACAGGAACGAAGCTGACGAATCAGTAATTCCGGCGGATTCACGTATGAATTAATCACCGAAAGTATCTGCTGTGCTGTTCGCCGTAAAATCCGGTGTTCAAGATGGATCAATAAATCCCTGCCGGGCGGCTCGTGTTGTGTTCCGGAGAAAATCAGCCGGTCGAATTCTGTCAGTGTATGGAGTTTTTTCAGTATGGCAATTCGTTTCCCCACAAATGACTTGCCGATAATTCCGCATGCTTTGGCGTATGAATAAGCTCGTTCTCCGGCGTTCACAGCCTGCCTCTTTGCGAAAAAACAAGTTTATCCATCATTGCGGAAAAACCGTCAACATCGGTTTCAAAAGAGGATATTTTTTGATTATAAGCTTCCAGTTCTGCCCGGTAACGCTGTTGTGCCAACTCCACGGATTGTGCAAAATTACTTTCAAACTTTTCATTTTCTTCGCGGTAACGTTTTTCAAATACAGCACGATTATATTTTTCGGCTTCTGTCATCTTTGTACTCGCATCCGCCTGCGCATCATTCACGAACCGGGCCGCTTCGGATTCGATTTTCAGAAGGTGATCAAGAACCTCGTTGTTATCCATTTCATTCCAGAGCGATGATCATGTCTTCGTATTTGCTGATTATTTTATATGCGCCTTGGGCATCTTTTTGTGATTGCAGATCAGTATAAAATTGGTGGTTTTCCATCAGTTCCGCCAGATGTTTTAGAACTTTCAGATGCTGTTCTGTATTTTGCCGGGGAGCAATGACAAGAAACAGCAAATAAACAGGCTCACCGTCCAGAGCGTCATAATCAATACCTTTTCCGGAAATGCCGATTGCACCGTACACCCTGTCAACGGCATCACATTTTCCGTGAGGAATAGCAATACCTTTCTGGATGCCGGTCGACATTTTTGCTTCCCTTTCCCTGATGGCATTTAAAATATCTTCCCGTGCGTCCAGTTTATGCACCTGGCAGAAAAAATCCACCATCTCCTCAAAAACTTCGTCTTTATCCTCAGATTCAAGATTAACTATAATACATTCAGGCGGAAACACATCATGCAAGAACATTTTTTTACCTCCCGGCTACGCGGTTTCACTTAGGATTACTCGGCAGCTTCAGGAATAAATTCAATCAGGGAGTCCTCTGTTTCTTCCTCGTTGTTTGAGAGTTCCTGTTCCAGCCAGTTTTCTTCCTGAACCTCTCTTGAGAGTTCCTGTCCGGCTTCTACAACGCCCATACCTCCCGGAGTCCGGCTTAGCAAAGCCAGCCCCAGGCTTATAATGAGAAACAGCGCGCCTAAAACAGTTGTGGTTCTGGTAAGTACATTTCCCGACCGGGATCCAAAAGCAGACCCGCTTCCCCCGGCGAAAAGCCCTCCAAGGCTATCCCCTTCTTCAGACTGAACAAGTACCAGCAGTACCAGCAGAATAGCGATAATGACAAAAAATACCAAAAGCACCGTGCTAAGAATACCCATTTATATTACTCCAATCATAATCTTGCTTTATTCTACTAAAAACATGGGGTGTTGGACAAGACCACCTGACCATTAAAATACGAAATAAATATTTTTGTGATCAGGTAGTCAAGCGCTCTTGTCTGATACGGCCTGGACTTTATTTTTTTAGAATGACAATAAGAAAAAATGCAATAATAACAGCTACGAAAGCAAAAGCAACGATTTCTTTGAGATAATTAGCAACTTCCATTGATATGATCCTTACTTGCGGTTATTATACTGACCGCAATATTAATTGTCAATAACCCCTCAGTATAAGTAATTTTAAGCAAACTTCGCAATAGGTATAAAGCTTTCAGGTTTCAGAGACGCGCCGCCAACCAATGCACCATCAATGTTTTCTTTTGCCATCAACTGAGCGGCATTGTCGGGCTTGACTGAACCGCCGTACTGAATGATGATTTTTTCCGCTGCATCCTGACCATACAGTTTGGCAATTACTTTCCGGGTAAAGGCCTGTGCCGCGTCAGCATCTTCCGGTGTGGCTGTTTTGCCGGTGCCGATTGCCCAGACAGGCTCATAGGCGATAACCACATTGGCAAGCTCTGCCGCAGTGACTCCTTCCAGACCCTTGACGGTTTGGGTTTCACAAACTGCTTCTACCTTGCCTGCTTCACGCTCTTCCAAAAGTTCGCCAATGCAGAGGATCACTTCAAAGCCGTGTTTGAGGGCCAGTTTGACTTTTTTGTTGATTAGCGCATCGTCTTCCTTGTACACATGCCGCCGTTCGCTGTGACCCAAAATTATGGTCTGCACTCCCAAGTCTTTGAGCTGCAATACCGATACTTCGCCGGTATGCGCTCCCTGTTCCTCAGACGCGCAATTCTGTGCTCCCAGCCGGATGTTTGTGCCTTTCACAATGGCTCCCACTGTCTCAATGCCGGTAAAAGACGGCGCGACCAGGTATTTGTGCTTTCCGTCTTTAAGCTGTTCTACCATCGCTTTGGCAAGCGATGCCGATTCCGCACGGGTCATGTGCATTTTCCAGTTCCCGGCTATGTAATATTGTCTACTCATGAATTCTCCTCGATATTTCTCACACAGAGGCACGAAGTTCACAAAGGACACAAAGTATTGAATAATGTATAAATCTTTGTGCCTTAGTGCCTTTGTGTGAGTATTCTTCCTAAAATTATCCCCTGCACACTTCAATGCCAGGTAGTTTTCTGCCTTCAAGCAGTTCCAGGGACGCGCCGCCGCCGGTGCTTACGTGGCTCATTTTTGAGGCAAGGCCGAATTTGTTGACCGCCGCGACGGAATCGCCGCCGCCGACTACGGTGATGCAGCCTTTACCGGTGGCTTCAGCCACGAGTTTAGCAACTTCTTCGGTGCCTTTGGCAAATGATTCAAATTCAAAAACACCGACCGGGCCGTTCCAGACAATGGTTTTTGCCGTTGCAAGGACTTCCTTGTATTTTGCGAGTGTTTTTGGGCCTACGTCCAGCCCCAGCATTGTATCGGGAAGATCAAGTTCGTCTATGGGTACCGGTACAGCATTCGCGTCAAAGCTTGTTGCCGCTACATGATCCAAAGGCAGAACAATCTGAACACCGGCGCTTTTCGCCGCATCAAGAATTTTTTTCGCCGTATCAAGCTGGTCATCTTCAACGAGGGACTTCCCGATTTTATACCCTTGAGCCTTGAAAAATGTGTAGGCCATACCGCCGCCGATAATCAGCGCCGAGGAATTTTTGAGCAGACTTTCCAGTACAGCAATTTTCGAAGAAACCTTCGCTCCGCCGATAATCGCTACCAGAGGTTTTTGCGGATTGGTAACAATGGGCTCAAGGTAGTTAACTTCTTTTTCCATGAGGAAACCCGCTACTGATACCGGCACAAATTTGGCGATTGATGCGGTAGAAGCATGGTCGCGGTGGGCCGTGCCAAAGGCGTCATTGACAAACACATCACCGTAGGTGGCAAGCTCTTTTGCCAGCTTGTCAAGATCGGCAGCATCCTTGGCGGTTTCTTCCTTGTGGAAGCGGGTGTTTTCCAGCATAATGACCGAGCCGTCGGGCTGACCATCGATAAAGGCCTTTTTGCCGTAACAGCCGTCTTCACCGGCGAAAATCACCGGCTTACCCAGCTTGTTTTGCAAATAGGCGGCAACGGGCGCCATGCGGTGTTTGCCTTTGATGTGGGCCGCTTCGTCAAATGTTTTGCCGTCCTTTTCGGCTTTTTCTTTCGCTTTTTTCGCGTCTTTGGATGGGTCGCCCAGGTGGGACATCAGTGTCAGGGTTTTTGCTCCCTGGTCAAGAATATACTGAATGGTAGGCATGGCCGCCACAATGCGGGTATCATCCTGCACCACTCCGTCCTTCATCGGCACGTTAAAGTCCACGCGCATGATAACCCGTTTACCTTTCAAGTCAACGGATTTTACTGTCTTAATCATACATTTACTCCTCTTAAAAAAAGGGATCGGGGACTAGGGATCGGGGAACGGGGATTGTCGTTCCCTGATCCCCGGTCCCTGATCCCTGATCCCTACACTATCTACTTCTTCCCATCCATGTACTTAATCAGTTCCAGTACTTTATTCGAATAACCCCATTCATTGTCGTACCAGGCTACCAGTTTTACAAAAGTGTCGGTGAGGGCAATACCTGCTTTAGCGTCAAAAATAGATGTACAGGATTCGCCGATAAAGTCGGAGGACACGACATCCTCATCAACATATTTCAACACACCTTTCATTTCACCTTCTGCTGCTGCTTTAACCACTGCACAGATTTCATCGTATTTTGCTGGTTTTTTAAGGTTGACAGTCAGGTCTACAACGGAGACATTCAGGGTTGGAACGCGGAAAGCCATGCCGGTGAGCTTACCGTTCAGATCTGGTATAACCTTGCCGACGGCTTTTGCCGCGCCGGTTGATGATGGAATGATGTTGCCGGATGCAGCGCGGCCGCCTCTCCAGTCTTTGCGGGACGGGGCATCGACTACCATCTGGGTATTCGTTGCCGAATGAACGGTGGTCATAAGGCCGTCAACTATGCCGAATTTATCATTGATAACTTTGGCTAGCGGCGCCAGACAGTTCGTTGTACAGGAGGCATTGGACACAAAGTTCATGTCATTGGTGTATTTATCCAGGTTAACACCGCAAACAAACATCGGGGTGTCGTCTTTTGACGGGCCTGTATAGACAACTTTTTTCGCTCCTGCGTCAATATGAGCTTGTGCTTTTGTTTTTTCATAGAAAATACCGGTTGCGTCAATAACGTACTCGGCGCCGACTTTGCCCCACGGTATATTTGCAGGATCTTTTTCGGCAAAAAATGCGATTTTCTTGCCATTTACCGTGATAGAACTGTCGTCATGTGTTATTGTCCCGTTAAATCTGCCGTGAACGGTATCGTATTTGAGCATATACGCTACATAATCCGGTGTCATAAAAGGATCGTTTATGGCAACAAATTCCATGTCACTTCGCGCAAGCCCCGCGCGAAACGTCAAACGACCAATACGCCCAAAACCATTAATACCAATTTTCATAGAAACCTCCGTTTACAGTGTAATTTTTATAAGGATATAGCAAAAGAGGGGGTTAGTCAACGGTACATACGGTACATATGATAAATAATTCCTTACACATCCCTAATACTTTCTTTTCAGACGAAAATAATTCTTGACTAATTTGGTAATTTTTGTATCTTTTAGAAAAGGGCCTTTAAAAACACATCCGGAGTTGATTATAGGAGAACAAAAGATGATGGCACACAGGCACACAAAAATATTGGAAGTATTATCAAAACACAGCCGTGCAGAAGTGAATATTCTTGCAGAGCTGATGGAAGTATCTCAGGTGACGATTCGCAAGGATTTGGACATCCTTGAAGAGCGCGGGCTGGTCCGGCGGGAACATGGTTATGCTTCTCTTAATATATGGGACGATGTCGGCAAAAGAATGGCGTTCAACTATGATATAAAACGGCGAATAGCAAAAGCTGCGGCGGCAATAGTTGATGAAGGTGAAACGGTGATGATAGAATCCGGATCCTGCTGTGCTTTTCTCGCTGAAGAGCTTGCCAGCGCTCAAAAAGATGTAACGATCATTACCAATTCGGTTTTTATCGCCAATTATATACGCCATGCATCCCGAACACAGATAATACTCCTTGGCGGCTATTTTCAGGGTGAAACACAGGTGGTGGTGGGACCAATGACCCGCAAATGCGGAGAAATTTTCTTTTCTGATAAATTTTTTGTCGGAGCTGACGGTTTTATTCCGGGTTATGGTTTTACCGGAAAGGACCATTTACGTTCACAGACAATAATGGATCTTGCAGAAAATGCACGGGAAATTTATGTTTTGACCGATTCTGAAAAATTCCAGCGTCATGGGGTTATTGGAGCGGTGCAACTGGAAAAGCTTGCAGGAGTTTTCACTGACGAACGTATCCCGGCGGATATTGAAACCCAGTTGCTGGAAAATAAGATAGTGCTGCACAAAGTAAGTGAAAATGGATATTAATAATCAGCCAGAATATCCAGCAGCCGCTGTTTGTCGATTGAACGGAGGAAGTTCGCCAGCCGGGGACCCTGATCTTTGCCGATAAGGGCTTGATAAGCGGCGCGGAACATGGCCTTACTGTCGATACCGGCTTTTTGAGCAATGCCGTACACTGCTTCGGCACAAGGCTTGTCTTCGGTAAATGTTTCAATGCAGGAAATAACCTCGTCACGCAAAAGCCGGATAGCGGTTACTTCCGCATCGGGTAAGCTTGCCCGTTCCCCGGCGCACCGCAGCTTAAACCGGAATTCATCGAGGGCACAGTTCTCCACCCAGTACTTGGCGCAGAGCGCCCTGCTGTGCAAGGCAGGGATTTGATCCGGCGCGGGGCCGTCGGGCGCGGGAGGAAGCGCAGCAATTGCCTTGTCCGCATCTCCATCTGCGATTTGAATCAAATTGCAAAAGTGGCGGAACGGCATTTGAAACGGCGGCGTTCTGCTTTCCAGAGGCAGGGTTTTTCCGTCAGGATCGGTTTCCGGCTGAGAAAGTTCGTAAATGCGCCGTTCCCGGCGATAGGTATTCTCGTCCTTTGCTTCTTCCATCTTCCATGCAATACGCTCGGTTTTATCGTAATCTTCGTAAATTTTTATTACGTCCAGATCAAAAGAAATGGTGAATTCTGAATTGGGCTTTGTTCCCGCAAACAGGTAACGTGTTACTTCCGGCGTATATACCCTGAGTACATCACCCAAACTAACTACAGCGCCCGATGAACTGGATATTTTTCCTACAGAACCCTTAATGCCGATAAAATCGTACTGAAAAGTGACCGGTGCATCCCAGCCGTACACTTCTTTGCAGATATTGCGGGCTGTGTCAAAACTTCCCCCCTGGCTGTGGTGATCCTTACCTGCCGGTTCAAAATCAACTTTTTCATATTCCCAGCGCATGGGCCAGTCTACCCGCCAGTTGAGCTTTATCCCCTTTGCTGTACGTATGTCTGCATCTTCAGAAAAACCGCAGGCGTTACAGCGATAACTCACAACCCATTCGCCGTCCCAGCCGGTTATAATCGTTGCATCCTTGTTGCAAAAGCTGCAAAATACGCTTACCGGCCACCATTCACCCTGGATTTTATGGTCGTTATCACGGAATTTATCCAGTATATTTTTCAGCATGTCACGATGTTCCAGCGCGCGGTTTATTCCTTGCGCATAACGTGATGAACTGTAGCGTTCAGCCTGGTACAGATATTCGGGGAAAATTCCTACAATAGGGAGGGTGTTTTCAACATCAACTTCATGATGACGGGCATAGCTGGAATCACGTTCCCAAGGGTCGGGAACCATGGTGATGGGAAAGCGCAGATACTTTTCCAGCTCGTCCTGTTTGGGCATATTTTTGGGAACTTTACGGAACACATCGTAATCATCCCACGAATAAATAAAACGTACCTTTTTACCCATATCCCGCAAGGCGCGGACAACCAGCTCTACCGAAATAATTTCCCTGAAATTGCCGATATGCACCGTGCCTGACGGCGTAATCCCCGAAGCGCTAGTGTAGATTTCCTTATCACCCTTTTCACGAATAACTTTTTGGGCATATTCATCAGCCCAGTGGACAGTTTGACTGGCATCAGCCTGTTGCGCTTTTTTTTGCTTGCTGGTATCCATGGTGTTATTCCTCATCATCGTCCGGGCCCGCATCTGATCCGCCAATGAGGGCGGCCGATTCCGGTACCGGTAATTCTCCAACAGATTTTAATTTTCTTTCTATCGTGCGGGATTTTGATTCCACATTATCAATTTCATTCGTAGCGGCAACAAGTTTTTTCTTTGTTGCGGCTAACGCTTCGCCAAAGTTACGGAATCCTGTTTTAACGGCACCCAATGTTTTCCACACCTCGCTGGATCTTTTTTCGATAGCAAGCGTTTGAAATCCCATTTGCAGGCTATTCAGCACGGCTGCAAAGTTTGTGGGGCCGACCACGGTGATTTTATACTCCCTTTGCAGTGTTTCAAACAGCGCCGTCCGCCGTACAATTTCCGCAAACAATCCTTCAGTAGGAACAAACATAAAAGCAAAATCCGTTGTCCGGGGCGGATCAATATATTTATCACGAATATCTTTTGCACATTTTTTTACCGTACTTTCAAACTGCTTTGAAACGGCGTCGATTTCTTTTGGCGAATGATTTCCGATGTTCTCATACGAATCCAGCAGCCGCAGATAATCTTCGTTGGGGAATTTTGAATCAACCGGCAGCAGCAGCGGTTCGTTCCTGTCGCTCTTGTTGGGCAGTTTTATGACATACTCAACCCGTTCGCCGGAGCTTTCTTTTATGGTAACATTTTTTTCAAACTGCTCGTATGACAATATCTGTTCAAGTATCGCCCCAAGCTGGATTTCACCCAGGTTTCCCCGTGTTTTTACATTGGTTAACACTTTTTTTAAATCGCCGACACCCGAAGCGAGGTTTTGCATTTCGCCAAGGCCTTTTTGTACTGACTCTAACTGGGTGCTTACCAGTTGAAACGATTCGTTTAAGCGTTTTTCCAGTGTTTCGTGGAGTTTTTCATCAACCGTTTGCCGCATTCTTTCGAGCTTTTCGCTGTTATCCCGCTGAATATCGGCAAGTTTTTTTTCTACAACTTCACGGTTTTTTTCTAAACTTTCTTTTGTATCTTTTGTCAGCGCTTCTATTTTTGTTGTTGATTTTTGTTCAAACGCCGTCATTGATTTTGCTAATTCTTCCCGGTTGAATTTCAGGCCAACATCAAAAAAATCCTGCATATGTTTCATTTTATTATCGATCAGCCCGGTAAAACCGGTTATTGATGCGGACAATTCTTCCCTTGTATCTTTCGCGGATTTACCTGCTTCTTCCCGGTTTCGTCCAAATTCATCCCGTAAATACATTTCATACCTGTCAAGCCGTTTATCGTAATCCGTGAGTTTCTGAATTATATTATCCTGTGACACTTGCCGGTTTCGCAATAAAAGCGCAGCAACCAGCACACATTGGATGATCACAACAACAAAAGTCGCCGGCACCAAAAAATCCAATGTTTCCTCCTTAATAAATAAATACTACCATGTTCATGTTACCATGGCAATAATGCTGAATACTTGCGATTATAGCTTTTTTTGTGTACTCTATTGTATAGGGAGAAATAACCATGAAACAATTTATGGACAAAGACTTTTTACTTTGCAACAGTACGGCAGAAAAGCTCTACCATGAAGCTGCGGCAGCCGAGCCGATTCATGACTACCACTGCCACCTGGTTCCGCAGGAAATTGCCGAAAACCGCCGATTCCCCGATTTGGCATCAATATGGCTGGGCGGCGATCACTATAAATGGCGCGCCTTGCGGTCAAACGGCGTAAATGAGCAATTGATAACCGGCAATGCCGATCCTTACGACAAATTCCTTGCCTGGGCCGATACTGTTCCCCGGCTCATCGGTAATCCCCTGTACCACTGGACTCACCTTGAACTCCGGCGCTATTTCGGCATACACGAACCGTTGAATTCGCACAGTGCCCCGGAGATATGGAAAGCAGCAAACAAACAGTTAGCCGATGACCCCTCACTTTCGGTATTTGGCATTTTTAAAAAATTCAATGTCTATGCTGTTGGAACAACCGATGATCCCATTGACGATCTGGCATGGCATAAAAAAGCACAACCGAATACCGAAACAAAAGTTGTGCCGTCGTTCAGACCTGATCGCATCCTTAACATAGAAAAGGCTGATTTTCCGCAATACATTGCAAGCCTCGGCACTGCAGCCGGAAAATCCATTGACAGCCTTGACAGCCTGTTATCTGCGATTAGCTCCCGCATTGCTTTCTTTCACAAAACGGGCTGCCGCATTTCCGACCACGGCCTTGATTATGTCCCGTTTGCAACAACCCTGGCCGACTCCTGTTCTGCCCGTCCCGGAGACATTAATTTCAGTCTATGGGAGAAGGAAGTTAAGGATATTTTTTCCAAAGCGCTGAACGGGACTAAACCTTCGGTACGGGAAGCCGACTCATGGAAAACATTTCTCCTTAACATCCTTGGAAAACACTACGCCGATAACGGCTGGGTTATGCAGATACACACCGCTGCCATCCGTGACAATAACAGCGCTGCTCTTGCCGCGCTTGGCCCCAACACGGGCTACGATGCCGTACATGACTATCCCATCGCGGAAAATCTTTCCCGGTTTATGGATCTTTTGTCTTCGCAGGGCAAGCTTCCCAAAACGATTCTCTACAGCCTTAATCTCAAGGACATGTACCCCATGGCTACGCTCATGGGCTGCTTCCAGGGTGATGTGCCGGGCAAGATTCAACTTGGTTCAGGATGGTGGTTCCTCGATCATATCGACGGGATGGAAACGCAGTTACGGCTGCTGGGGAATACCGGTTTACTTTCCCGTTTTGTCGGGATGCTCACCGATTCCCGCAGCTTTCTTTCATATCCCCGTCATGAATATTTTCGCCGCATTCTCTGTAATATACTGGGGTCATGGGCGGAAAACGGTGAGATTCCAAATGATTTTGATCTGCTGGGTGGTATGGTTCGCGATATTTCGTTCAGAAACGCGCAACAGTACTTTAATTTATAGGTATCTGCCATTAAAACAGCAGATACCAATGCGATGTACGACATTAAAACGTCGCACATCTCCAGTTAGGCGATGTAAAAACCATTTTGGAACAATGTTTATTTGCCTTAGATATTTACAAATTTACTGTTTGTAAATATTTTTCATTAATTGTATTTTTTATATTAATGCCAAACTCATATGCAATACTTCTAGCATGTGAATTCACACTGTTTATTATTTCTTTAGTATCCAAACCTCTTGTTTCCTCATATAATTTTATTCTGATCTCATCAAGTTCATTTTCAAAATCTTTCATATAACCTCCATTGGCGTACATATAAGTGGATTGTTATATTCTTTCATCCTATGTACTATTTCTGTCGCCATTTTTGTTTTGATTTTATTAATATGGCGGAAATTTAAACTAACAATGCAATCCATGTTATGTATTGCTGCCATTGCAATATGTATACCGTCAATTCTAAATTTTTGGGGAATTATTCCTAATTCAATATACGTTTCTGATAGATCATAGGCCCTTTGATCAATTTCCAAAACAGTTATTTTATATTTTTTCAAAAGATTTAGCATTTCTGTACGTTTTGGCTCAGGTGCTTTGTCGATTTCCTCAATTACATATGTTGAAGAATATGCTTCTATTTCATCTTGTAATATTCTATCGAAAATTTGTTTCGTTTCTTTATTATATTCACGATTGTTCTCAAGGAAACGGTTAAAAACAGTTGTTTCTAAGTAAACTTTCAACATATTTCAATATTATATTACAAAACGACTTTTTTCAAGCCATTTTCCAAGTAAATTTACTTATATTTGTATATAAATTTTCAAAAATCCGTGAATAGTTGCAAATTTTCATACACTTTCCAATATTTTTGGTTTTTATTTCGCCTAACTCCAGGTATATGCCATTTACCAATTATCGGGTAAAAAAAGCCGTTTTCTCCTTTTACTCCTCCGCCTCACCGTAATCGTCATTACTTTCTTTGATAACATTGGTAAAGAGGGCTGTGTTGATGTTTTTGGCAATACGCTGGTAAAAACGGCTTCTGCCGTCTGCAGAACCGGCAATGCGGATAAACACACCCTTAAAAATATATTTCCTCTTACCATCCTTACAGTCGCAGTACATAAATACCGCCCGCCTGTTGTAGAGGGTGTTGCGATTTTTGTTAATGCCCTCCAGCGATGGCGAAAGACATACTTCGCTGATTTCAGTTTCGTCTTTGGATAGCAGGTTAAGCCATTGTTGTTTACGCTCAGGGACAAGCAGTCTGTCTTTGTTCAACTGCGGGCTGCGGGGAAACCATATCGCAATACCGGGGTCATCAAAGCGGTAAAAACATGCTTTACGGCCTTTACCTGTTTCCTGTCCAAAACAGCGCATGGCTTCTTGTATTGTATCGAAAGTTTTACCGATTGTAATAATTTTTCCTTTACTGCTTGTCATGTTCTTTCTCCTAAAAAATATTGTATCCCCGCCAACGGCAGGGAAGGTGCTTATTATTCAAACGACGAATACGCCATCCTGCCCCAATCTCCTACGGCGACAAAGCGCCCGACAGGACCGCCCCATGCGATGCTGTTAATTCGACTCCCCCCAAAGGTGCTGGGGCCGGGATCAGTTATAATCCAAGACAGGCCCCAGTCCCCAACATATCCCGTTCCGCCCTCAATGGCAGTCCAGTTTATCCCGTCCGCAGAATACGCCATCCTGCCGTCCCAGTCTCCCACGGCGATAAAGCGCCCGGCAGGGCCGCCCCACGCGATGCCATTAATATAATAACCCTCGACGAAGGTGCTGGCGGTAGCATTAATGGCAGTCCAGCTTATCCCGTTTGCCGAATACGCCATCCTACCACCGCCTCCCACAGCGACAAAGCGCTCGTTCCCGGCAGAGCCGCCCCACGCGATGCCCACGATACCGTTGGTCGTCCCGAAGGTGCTGGCGGTAGCATTAATGGCAGTCCAGCTAATCCCATCCGCCGAATACGCCATCCTGCCGTTGTTACCCCCGGCGACAAAGCGCTGATTCCCGGCAGGGCCGCCCCACGCGATGCTTCTAATATTAATTGACCCGAAGGTGCTGGCGGTGTTATTAATGGCAGTCCAGTTTGTCCCGTCCGCCGAATACGCCATCCTGCCGGTATATCCCACGGCGACAAAGCGCTCGTTCCCCGCAGGGCCGCCCCACGCGATGCTTCTAATATTAATTGACCCGAAGGTGCTGGGGCCGGGGTCGGTTACAGTACTACCAGTTCCCGTTCCGCCTTCAATGGCAGTCCAGTTTATCCCATCCGTCGAATACGCCATCCTGCCGCTATTTCCCACGGCGACAAAGCGCTCGTTCCCCGCAGGGCCGCCCCACGCGATGCTAAAAATAGTATTCTGCCCGAAGGTGCTGGGGCCGGGGTCGGTTACAGTGGCAGTTCCCGTTCCGCCTTCAATGGCAGTCCAGCTTATCCCGTCCGCCGAATATGCCATTCTGCCGTATGTTCCTACGGCGACAAAGCGCTCGTTCCCGGCAGGGCCGCCCCATGCGATGCTGTAAATATCATCCATCCTAAAGGTGCTGGGGCCGGGATCAGTTATAATGTAAGACATGCCCCCGTCCTCATAATATCCCGTTCCGCCTTCAATGGCAGTCCAGACAAGGTTGGCGGCAACAGTGAAGCTGACATCAAAGCTCGCCGTAATGCCGTTCCCGCCCGACACCGTAACGGTTGCATTATGCGTCCCCCCGGCAAGGCCGGTATTAGGCCGAACGGTAAACGCGGCGTTGCCGCCTGCTGCAATGCTGGTTATGGTTGTCGCGGACAGGGTAAAACTGGCCGCATTTGCGTCGGAGAGCCCGACTGTTAGCTGGCCGGTCGCCTGGTTGCCGGTGTTGTTCACCGTCACGCTCAGCGCATCGGGCGCAGCCGCATAGCCGAATAGTGCAGGCGTAAAAACGTGCGCCGTTGTCTGCGACAGGCTGATGCTGTAGACCGGCGCCGGCGTTACAGTAAAACTTACATTAAAGCTGGCTGTAATGCCGTTCCCGCCCGACACCGTAACAGTCGCGCTATGCGTCCCCACGGCAAGGCCGGTAGCAGGCCGGACAGTAAACGCGGTGGATCCGCCTACGGCAATGCTGGTTATGGTTGTTCCGGACAGTGCGAAACTGGCGGTATTTGCGCCGGAAAGCCCGACTGTTAGCTGGCCGGTCGCCTGGTTGCCGGTGTTGTTCACCGTCACGCTCAGCGCATCGGGCGCAGCCGCATAGCCGAATATTGCAGGCGCAAAAACATGCGCCGTTGTCTGGGATAGGCTGATTCTGTAAACCGGCGCCGGCGTTACAGTACAGTAAAACTTATATTAAGGCTGGCTGTAATGCCGTTCCCGCCCGACACCGTAAGGGTCGCGCTATGCGTCCCCTCGGCAAGGCCGGTATTAGGCTGGACAGGAAACCAGGCGCTGCTGCCTACGCCAAGGCTGATGGTTGTCACGAACAGAGAAAAACTGGCCGCATTTGCGCCGGAAAGCCCGACAGCAAGCTCGCCGGTCACCTGGTTGCCGGTGTTGTTCACCATCACGATCAGTGCGTCTGGCGCAGCCGCATAGCCGAATATTGCAGGCGCAAAAACGTGCGCCGTTGTCGGGGATAGGCTGATGCCATAGCTGGGAACCGGATCTACATGAATATAAAAATTCTGTGTATATGGCGTAGTTCGCGTTAGGCCGTTGGCAATGGTTGCGGTAACAACAACCGTACCCGGTTGTGTTACGGTCAAGGCATTGTCCGTAATGATTGCCCCCGCGCTTGCGGTACTCCAGACAATTATCCGGTTCGTTGCATTATCCGGCACAACTGTACCGCTCAGAGGCAGAGCTACGCCGGCCGTTGCTTTCGAAGGTACGAATAAAATGTCCGTTACCGGTATATGCGACGGCTGCCCCGGGCCCGCAGGATTTTTACAGCCCGTCAACAACATGCCAAAACAGAGGCTCACCGCCAGGATGGTACAATACACTTTCTTTTTCATACATTTCTCCTTTTTAATTTTTTTTCAAATAAAAAACATATTTCTGCGATGGAGAAATACGTCGTTTTTCCACAAAATGGGTAATGATTAAGTTGGTTGAATGTAATCTAAATGCTGGTTTACACGATTTATCTAAAGTGGTGTATAATTGCCTGATTGCCTGATTGCCTGATTGCCTGATTGCCTGATTGCCTGATTGCCTGATTGCCTGATTGCCTGATTGCCATTGACTTTGGCTTGGCGTATATGATGTTATTATGCTCAGGTTTGGCGGTTTTTAAATTCATTGGGAGTATATTACTTGTTTTTTTGGCTTTTGTCAATGAGTTGTGCGCTTGGTGGATGAAGTAGTCTATATGGTACGGTAAAAAGTTATAAGGTAACGCATTACGCTAACGGTAATGGAACCAGAGCTTCTGCAATACCGTCCGTTTTATACTCGGCATTGAGGATCAGTTTTTTTTCTGTTTCGGCTGCATCCCGGTAACAAATCTCCAAACGAGGAGGGGCGGAAGAAAATATTTTTTTATACCATTTTGTTTCTTTATACAGAACAGCGGATAGTATATTGTCTCTGGGGATAAATATTGTTTTTTCCTGTGGCAGACCATCCGGCGAACCAAAGCGGGCGAGGGTTGTCAGCCAGTTTACCTGGGGAAAGTGATGAAACCTGAAACCGCCTGAAGTTGCGATAATTAGCCCCCATAGGGGGAACCCTTGGCCCCCTGTTCCAGGTGGATTTCCCGGTTTTCTGTCAAATTCCTCCCATCCTGACACATACTGCCCAAGGCTGCGGGCAAGAACCTTTTCTCCTGTTTTAGCTTCTAATTCACGCCAGAATTCTTCCGGGCTTGCCTGTTTTTTTGCCACTGTACCATAAGTATACCGGCCTTCCCGGAATTAATCAAATCTGTCGAATTTTTTCCTTGACTTTAACGGTACATGAGGGTACAATTATGTCATTATGAACATAAAAACAGTGCTTACAGCGGAAACCATCAATCTTAACTTAAAAGGCTCTTCCAAAAATGAGATAATCAATGAACTACTGGATATTTTAGTTGCAGCAAAAAAAATACCGGACAGGGAAGCGGCGCTCAGCGCTGTTTTTGACCGTGAACAAAAAATGTCCACCGGTATGAAACACGGTATTGCCATTCCGCATGGGAAAAGCAATACAATTGAAGATCTTGTCGCCTGCATTGGGATTTCCGAAAAACCGGTAGACTTTGATTCGCTGGATCATGAGCCATGCAGAATTTTTATTATGACTCTTTCACCGATAGAAAAAACCGGGCCGCACCTTCAGTTTCTGGCTGAAATAAGCCTGCTCTTCAAGAGCGCTGAAAAACGCCAGGAAATACTAAAAGCGGAATCACCGGAAGCAATAATACAGATTCTATCCGAGTAAGCTGCTTCGGTCCATATTGGTTTTTCACTGTTTGCAGCATGATTTCCCGATATAATATTTTCTGGAGGTATATTATTGGACATTCATGAATCGGCGGAAAACTACCTTGAAACAATTTTGATATTGAGCCACCGGGGAGATAAGGTTCGTTCGATAGATATTGTTAATGAGCTGGAGTTCAGCAAGCCAAGCGTCAGCATTGCCATGAAAAACCTCCGTACCAAAGGGTACATAGTAATGGGCGATGATGGTTCTATCACCCTGACCGAAAAAGGACAAAAAATAGCGGATACGATGTATGAAAGGCATGTGGCAATATCCGACTGGCTCATTTTTCTGGGTGTAGATAAAAAAACAGCCCTCCATGATGCCTGTAAAATGGAACATGTTATAAGTGAAAAAAGTTTTTTGGCCATCCAAAAGCATATTGAGGAATGGAAGCAGGCTGAGTCGGGCTAAAATTCAAATTCCACGCTTGCCATAAATTCAATGTAGAAATGAGCCATGAGGTAATATGTTAATATATTATATCCACTTTATCATACACCGATAGACTGAAAATAATTTTTCACTTTATGTTATAAAAAATAATCCGTCATTAAATGATAGAATTATTGCTCATCAACGCCTTAGCAATTCCATTGATTTTAATACTGCTTTTTCATCGACTAAAGTTCCGGCAACATACTTGTGAATGATACTGGAAATCAATGTTTGGTAAGGAATCCCCTCTTCTGTTGATTTTTTTTTGACCTTTTCAATATCATAAGCAGAAATACGAATGTTTATATTTTTGGTCTTATTTGCAGCATTAATTATTGTTTCGACTTCAGACATTTCGGTATCCGAAAGGGAGACAAATTTTTCCGCATTGTCTTCGATGGATTGCTCAAAAGCATCAATGTTTTTCTTCACTTTTTTCCTCCGTATAATTTATGAAACTTTCGGCTGGGAAAGACTGTTTTCAGAATTATATTTTTTTCCTTATCTATGATAAATGGAACTGCATAAGTATAGTCACCATATGGAATAATAAATACTTTCTGTTCTTTCCTGGAGGGGTTTTTCAATACCGCGCTATACTTTTTATTTAAAATTTCTGCGGCAAATTTCTCCAGTGAAAGCCCCCTTTCTGCAATGAGTTTCTTGTTTTTTTCATTATCCCACAGAATTTTCATTTTTCACTTTACTACATTGTATACAATTTGTCAATATGGTAGAATCATGGAATTCAATTTTTCGAAAATTTCGCACGCAGAGGCGCAGAGAACGCGAAGGAAAAAGAAAAGTTTACTAACTAAGGCTTTGCGATCTCTGCGAACTTTGCAGCTCTGCGTGAAAAATAGTCAGAAATTCTTTGGTAAATTGTTAATGTAGAAATCCAAAACATTTAATGCTATATTTTTATTAGGGAGATTTAATACCATGTGGCAATGCGCAAAATGCGGACGTGATTTCAAAACCGTAAACCAGGACCACTTCTGCGTAAAAATCACAACGATTGATGAGTATATCTCCGAGCAACCCGCCGAGGTTCAACCGCTTCTGCGAAAAATCCGCACAACCATACACAAATCCGCTCCAAAAGCCACGGAAAAAATAGCATGGCGGATGCCGACATTTTGGCAGGGCGAAAATCTTATTCATTTCGCTGCGTTCAAGAAACATATTGGTATTTACCCAGGCGATTTGACACATAATCCCTTTAAAGAACGGCTTGCCGGTTATAAAAAGACAAAAGGGGCGATTCAATTTCCTTTAGACAAACCAATTGATTATAAGCTGATAACCGACATTACTATCTGGCGGTTGTCGTGTATTGGGCGTAAGGATGCAACAAACGTGAAAAAACAGTGACTGTCACCTTTACGTTACCATTTTACAAATTCCATCAAGCTTTTTCTTCGCTAATATGGGGAGTCGTAAAATTTTAATCCGGGATTTTTCTCCCGATGTAATTACAATATCTTTTTTAGGAAACTCAAGGGCATTGGCAAGGAATAAACGGAGTTCTTCGTTTGCCTTGCCGTCCTCGGGGACTGCGGCTATGCGTATTTTTAGCTTGTCATCTTTGACTTCAACAATACCGGATTTTGAAGCTCCAGGAACTACCCTTACATTGAGGAATAGAAAATCACCGGTAACACGAATACATCCCATTCCAAGTTCCTAATTCAATTATATCCTTTTTTTATAATCTAAATAAAATTGAGTAAAATTTTCAACACTATAATCCGTTTTGCCGGTAACTTTAGAAATGTTTAACCAGAAACAAGCCGGAATTTCGCCAAGTTCCAAATTCTTCTGAATACAAGGATCACAACCCATATCATGATTATTTGGATGTTTTTCGCACTCGGTTTGCGTACAATTACAGAAATGTTTATTCACCTTTTTACAACTCCGCTCCAGAGTCAAAGGCGCGCTGCAGATGTTTGCCGCGGTTCGTTTCACGTTCGCTCAAGTGGCGTTCCGTGGCGTCAAAGATGATCATTTCTTTTGATTTAACGCGGTCGGCAAGACGATCATTAAGAAACACTTTTTTCATTGCGTCTCCCAGACCGGTGCGTTCAAAATATTCCAGAGTGTTTCCGGCGGAGCATAGGACAAGGCCTTTTTCCAACTGCTTCATGGTGCGATTATCGCCGTAGGCAAAACCGTAAGTCCAGACACGGTCAAACCAGCCGGATAGTTTCGCCGGGGCATCGGTCCAGAACACAGGGTAAATAAAAACAATTGCGTCCGAGGTATTTACTTTTTCCTGTTCCGCCTGTACATCATCCGGAACCGGAAGCTCGCGGCGGCAATGGGTTTCGCGCAAATATTCTGCCTCGCTCATGTCAGAGATGAAGGACATCGCATATAAATCCGAAAGAACATAACTATGCCCGGCACTTTCCAGTCCGGCGATAAAGCTGTTCTTAATTTCCCATGTAAAAGAATCCTCAGATGGATGACAATAAACAATAAATACTTTCATAAATCCTTTTTTACATAGTATCCACAAGCAGGGTATTTGTCAATAAAATACCTCACCGCAAGCACTAAACTTGACTCACAAACCGTCAGTAGGAGGCCGGGCTGGCTGCAAAAAATGTGGGAGAACTCACCTCTGCAGCCAGCCCGGCCCCCTACTGACGGCCTATTGTCCAGACTAACAGGATAGACAATTCAAACATGATGGTTGGGGGTTGTTTTAATGTTGTTTTCCGGTACATGGGCCAATATTATCCGTCATACCTGGAAGCAAGGCGGCGGCGGGCGGGGTGGCGGGACGGCAAAACATTTGCAGGATTCTCTGCTGGAGAAGACGAGCGAGAAGAATCAAAAATAGCATACAGAAAATGCTGCCCGGTGCACAAAGCATGAGGACAACACCTATTTACACAATTTTTGAATACATGAAGGATAACACATACCGGGCAATGGCTTCGCAAGCAGATTCCCCGGCATGTTTTGCAGGCACGCTGCCCCGCCCGCCGCCGGTTTGTTACCAGGTAAAATGTTAGATTAAGATTCTGTGGGTCAAGTTTAGCGCAAGCAGCGGAGTATTAAACCCTCGCCACGAATAAACTTGTTCGACAGGCTTGTTAACCTTTCAACCGCCAAAAGCAGTTATATTGAAATGCAAAAAAATGGGCTGTAAAAGGTGACTGTCACCTGTTTGAAACATCAGCACCAGCCTTGTTTGAAGCACCCAAGCCCTCGGGGTGCAACATTATTCATTTTTTCCTATTACCTATCTCTTGAGACTCATGCCAAATCCCATTATTATTCTTATATGAGCTGCAAATGTAACAAAACATCCGATTTTTCTCAACTTGACCATGTGCTTGATACCTACGGCGGTGAACAGGGCAGTTTGATTACCATTCTGCAAAAGACGCAGGATATATACGGTTACCTGCCGCAGCATGTGATAAAACATATTGCCGAACGCACGGGAATCAAACCGGCAAAAATCCTTGGTGTGGTGACATTTTACACCCAGTTCAGGCTGAAATCGGCGGGGAAATATCACATCCTGCTGTGCCAGGGCACGGCATGTCACGTTAACGGATCAAGTACGATTGAAGATGCAATACTGTCGTTTTTATCAACACCGGAAGCGCCCTACAATGAAGGCGACACCACCTCTGACGGACTTTTTACCCTGCAAAATGTCGCCTGTCTGGGCTGCTGCAGCCTTGCCCCTGTTATGATGATCAACGGTGAAACCCACGGCACACTTACACCGGATACAACGAGAAGTATTTTACAGAAAATACGTGATTCGGAGGCAGTAAAGTAATATGCGCGTTGTTATAGGCAAGGGAACCTGCGGCATTGCAGCCGGGGCGGAAAAAGCGGAAACGCTGTTCAGGCAGGCGAATATTGATGTAACACTGACCGGCTGTATCGGCATGTGTTATCTTGAGCCGATAGTTGATGTGATTGATGATAATGCAAACATTAAAAAAACATATGTGCGGGTAAACGCTGATGCTGCCGATGAAATAATAAAAAATATCCAAGGGATTTCCAGTGAAGCCGGAAAATACGAAATATCTCCAAAGGATGTAGAACAGGTAACACAGCAGAAAAGAATAGCCCTTAAAAATTGCGGGATTATTAATCCTGAAAAAATAGATGAATATATTGCTGCCGGAGGTTATAAGGCAATCAGAAAATGTCTTGATAATTATTCTTTTGCCGATGTCATAAACGAAGTAAAAATTTCCGGAATTGGCGGACGCGGCGGGGCGGGATTCCCCACGTGGTTCAAGTGGCAGGCAGCGCGCGATACAGTGTCGCCTAACAACGATGACAGCAAAAAATATGTTATCTGCAATGCCGACGAAGGCGACCCCGGCGCGTTCATGGACCGGGCGTTAATAGAAGGTGATCCCCATGCGGTGATCGAAGGCATGCTGATAGCGGCTTACGCAATCGGCGCGGATGATGGCATTGTATATGTGCGCGCGGAATATCCTCTTGCCATTGCCCGTCTGGAAAAGGCCATCAATGATGCATACGCGAAAGGGTTTCTTGGCAAAAACATTCTTGGTAAAGATTTTCATTTTAGTCTGCGGATCAAAGCGGGCGCCGGGGCATTTGTCTGCGGCGAAGAAACAGCGCTTATCGCATCGCTTGAAGGCGAGCGCGGAATGCCACGCCTTAAACCGCCGTTTCCCGCGCAAAAAGGTTTTTGGCAAAAACCCTCTAACATTAACAATGTAGAAACATATGCAAATATCCCCTGGATCATACTGAACGGCGGCGCAGAGTTCGCAAAAATCGGCACGGAAAACAGCAAGGGAACAAAGGTTTTTGCGTTGACGGGCAAGATCGCCAACGGCGGACTGGCCGAAGTGCCAATGGGGATGACCATCAAAGATATTATCTACGGAGTTGGCGGCGGCATAAAAAACGGCAATGCGTTCAAAGCTGTGCAGATGGGCGGCCCTTCCGGCGGCTGCATCCCGGCCGAGCTAATCGACACGATGATCGACTACAAGACACTTGCCGCGACCGGCGCGATTATGGGTTCGGGCGGCATGGTCGTCATGGACGAGGAAACGTGCATGGTTGACATTGCGCGTTTTTTCCTTGATTTTACCCGCAAAGAATCTTGCGGAAAATGCACTCATTGCCGCATCGGGACAAAACGCATGCTGGAAATACTGGAGCGGATTGTTGCCGGAAACGGGCATGAAGGCGATATTGAACTTTTGTCGGAGCTTGCCTTGCAAATAAAGGAAGGTTCGTTATGCGCCTTGGGACAGACAGCGCCGAATCCTGTGTTAACCACATTGCAGTATTTCAGAAGTGAATACATCGATCATATTGCTCATAAAAAATGCACAGCAAAACAATGCAAGGCACTGATTCAATATATTATTGATGATAACAATTGTACGGGCTGCACACTGTGTAAACGTAAATGCCCTGTTTCGGCTATTGACGGAGAAGTTAAACAGCCGCATATGATTGATTTCGCATTATGCACAAAATGCGGGATATGCGCTTCGGTATGTAAATTCAACGCAATTTATATCGAATAGCGGGGAGAACAAGACATGCCTTTGATTACCATTACCATAAATGATCGTAAAGTTGCCGTTGAGAGCGGTCAAACAATACTAGCAGCGGCGCAGCAAGGCGGGATCTATATACCGACGTTGTGCCATGACGAACGGGTGAAAATGTATGGCTCATGCGGCTTGTGCGTTGTTGAAGCTGAAAAACACCTGCGTCTTGTGCGCGCCTGTTCAACCCTTGCTGCCGATGGCATGGTTATCAAGACCAATACTGAGCGTGTTAAAAATACCAGAAAAGCCGCGCTTGAACTATTGTTTTCCGATCACAAGGGAGACTGCCGCGCTCCCTGCGTTTTGGCCTGTCCTGGTCACACTGACTGCCAGGGATATGTGGGATTAATCGCCAACAAACAATACCGCGAAGCCGCAGCGTTAATCAGAGAAAAACTCCCCCTGCCTTCGTCAATTGGCCGTGTCTGTCCCCACCCCTGCGAAACAGCGTGCCGCCGGGAATTGGTTGAAGAGCCCATCAGCATAGCCCATCTAAAGTCATTTGTTTCCGATACATATCTCGATGATGACGATCTTGTTCCCGAAATCGCCTGTGACACCGGTAAAACAGTTGCCGTTATCGGCGGCGGCCCGGGCGGACTGACTGCGGCATATTTTTTGCGCAAGCTCGGCCATGCGGTTACCGTGTATGACGCAATGCCGCACATGGGAGGGATGCTCCGTTACGGCATACCGGAGTACCGGCTTCCCAAAAATGTTCTTGATAAAGAAATTGCCATCATCGAAAAAACGGGTGTCAGGTTAATAACCAATACCAAAATCGGAACAGAGCTGACACTTGATTATTTACAGAAAAATTATGACGCGGTGGTTATCGCTATTGGTGCGTGGAGCAGCATGGCGCTCAGATGCCCCGGAGAAAATTCTAACGGCGTATTCGGCGGCATTGATTTCCTGCGTGCTGTTGCCTTTGGCAACGTTGCGCTTAACAATCCCCCGCAGATTGGTAACAAGGTTGCCATAGTCGGCGGCGGGAACACAGCAATGGACGCCTGCCGTACCGCGGTACGGCTTGGCGCAAAAGAGGTGTATAATGTTTACCGGAGATCGAGAGCAGAAATGCCCGCCGAGGAAATTGAGATTGAAGAAGCCGAAGAAGAAGGCGTTGTATTCAAATATCTGACAAATCCTATCGAGATAATTGCAGATAACGGGCGTGTTTCAAAAATCCGTCTCCAAAAAATGCAGCTGGGCGAACCGGATGCAAGCGGGCGGCGATCCCCGGTGCCGATTGAAGGAGCGGAAGAAACCCTTGCTGTCGATTCGGTTATCATTGCCATCGGTCAGACGGCCAACACCGCCGGTTTTGAAGATATTACCCTTACGAAGTGGAAAACCATTGCCGCCGATGCAGCAACATTCCGCACAAACCTTGACGGCGTGTTCGCTGTGGGAGATGCAACGAACAACGGCGCGGATATCGCTATTGCCGCAATCGGCGAGGCGTACAAGGCCGTTACGGTAATCGACTCATATCTGAACGGAAAAATGGTTGGTTATACGGAGCCGTATCTGGTAAAATCAAATCCTACTGCCGATGATTTTGCCGACCGCGAAAAATCTCCTCGTGTAAAAATGAGGCATCAATATTCTGGTGATCGAAAAAATAATTTCAATGAAGTAAATTTTGGTTTTTCTGTGGATGAAGCTGTTAATGAAGCCAAACGCTGTCTAGAATGCGGCTGTGCCGATTTCTTTGAATGTCAATTAATCGCCATTGCGAATGACCATTATCTGGAACCGGCAAAATACGAAGGTGAGAGTAACACCCATGAAGTGAACAATGACCATCCCTATATCTACCGGAACCCGGAAAAATGTATTCTGTGCGGATTGTGCGTCAGAATTTGTGATGAATTGATAGGTGTAACCGCGCTGGGTCTGGTAGATCGGGGGTTTGACACTGCGGTAAAACCGGCGTTTAACGAATCGCTGGAAGAAAGCGGCTGTATCTCCTGCGGTCAATGCGTTACCGTCTGCCCCACCGGCGCAATTACCGAAAAGATTACCGCTTATAAACAGGTGCCAGTCTCCGAAAACATCACGCACACTGTTTGCTCGTTCTGTTCTGTGGGCTGTAAAATAAAAATTACCACAAAAGGCTCCATGCTGCTGCGGTGCCTGCCGGACGACTCAATCGACAAAAAGCAAATCCTTTGCGAGCAAGGCCGTTTTGGTTTCATCGAACTTCTCAAAAAGGAGCGCATCACCACGCCGCTTGTAGAAAACAAAAAAACCGATCTTTCTACGGCATGCGCCCGAATCAATCAAGCAATGCGAGACATTATCGCACAGCACGGAGCAGAGGCAGCAGCAGTAACAGTTTCCGGCAGGCTTACCAACGAAGAAATTTCTCTTGCCAAACAGTATGCTGCCTCCCTTGGAATTAGGATGTATTCTTTTAGCCGCAGAGAAAACGATCCTGCCGGCGCCGATTTCACGGTACATTCAGTTATCAAAGCATCACAAGCGGGAGGCACTCGGCATTTACCACAAGCCAATAGCCGGGGGTTAGCCGATCTGGGAATTGGTTACGCCGGTAAAATTATCGGAAAAATTACTGAAAAAAAACTCAAAGGCCTGATTGCCTTTGGGGATGATGTTGATGAAATAGAATTGTCAGGATTGGAATTTTTATGCATCGGCAGCGTTTACATGACGGAAACGGCGAAAAAAGCCAATGTAGTACTTCCCTTCGCCGGCTTTGCCGAATCGGAAGGCACATACACGAACACCGCCGGGCAGGTGCAAAAGCTCAATCGGACTTTACCGCCGGTCAGCGGTTATACCAATGGAAAGATTTTGCAAATTTTGCTAGAGGAAGCGGGGAAAAGCCCCTGATGGCACCACACAATGGTTTGTGTATAGTATTACACAGCAACTAATAATGCTCTCTATTCCACCACAAAAATGGAATTAACTCCTTGGCCTTCGAAATCATACTGAGCAACACCGTTTTTCAAAAGGCTGCCGCCTGCAACATATACGTCGCCGCCGGATACGAAAACGGAGCGGGGTACAGTTCCGCCCGGGAGCCGCTGTTCAACGCCGTTTACCCAAAGGACTGGATTGTAATATTGATTCCTTCCCGCAACATACACATTGCCGCCGGATACGAAAACAGAATGAGCCTCAGGTCCGGCTTCCCACATTTGAAGCTGGGTTTGGCTAAATTGCACCTCACCGTTTTTCCAAAATATGGCAGAACTATTAGAAGAACCCGTTACGTACACATCACCGCTCGATACGAAAACGGAAGTGCCATGTCCAAGCCAGTTATAGCCATTACTTGATGTTAGATATTGCGCAACGCCGTTTGTCCAGAGTACGGCATAACCATCAATAGAACCCGCTACATACATGTTGCTGCCTGATACGAAAACAGAACGAGCCTGAGCATAACCATAGGTGGCCCCGTCTGTAACTGCGAGATGCTGAGCAATGCCGTTTATCCAAAGTACGGCAGAGTCCCCGCTATGGTCCCGGTTATATCCTGCCACATAGACATCGCCGCCCGATACGTAAACGGAATGAGCATCAGTTCCGCCCGGGAGATACTGCATAACGCCGTTTTTCCAAAGTACGGCAGAGCTCCAATTACCTGCACCACTGCTATATCCGCGAGCTTGTCCCGCCACATACACATCGCTGTCGGATACAAAAACAGAATCAGCCCGTCCGTAAAGATCATCGCCTGTAAGATGGTACGCAACACCGTTTATCCAAAGCACGGCGCCGGATTCACCAACTAACCAGCCTGCCGCATACACATCTCCCCTTCGTGATGCGGGTAATGTAACGCTGTATACCTCTTCCTCGACTCCTGTTAAAAATGTTCCTGCTATAATAACTTCTGAGTCAAAAATACCAAAATGGACAACATCCGATGCATAAATCCAGACCGGTAACACATCATCGCCAATATAATTCATTCTGGCAATGGCGCCAACCTCGGTTCCATTATTGTTTACGACCATACCATTCCAATAATTTAAATCAGGAGTGGGTTCAAATTCAAAATCCGTTATTCTGCCTGTCCAGGTATTGCCGCTCCATGGAGTATCGCCGCTCCATGTTACTGTAATCCTGTCTCCGCTGATTACCATGGTATAAACAGTGTCAGTATCATCTGAAACCCATGTTCCGCTTAAACCATCAGCGTTGCCGGTGTTAGTGGCTGCCATTATTGCCGTTGCCTGCGTACCGGTTATGTTTGCTGCAGAATTGGACACACGGTCACTTCTGCTACAATACGACATTCCGAACAAAAATAGGGTTAGAAGAACGATAACCCCGAATGATTTTGTAAGGTTTTTCATTTGAATACCTTCCTTTTCATGCAAATTGTTCACTTTGTCCGGGTCCAAGCAGTGCTTTCAGTATAAAAATATTCTACTTTTTTTTGAGATCCTAGTCAAGTTGATTTTTCCAGCGTTAGGTTAATGTAACGGGAAAGATCTCCAATGTTTCGTACGGTACACTAGTTTGTTAATAACATTCATTTTGAATTTTTATTAACCGCATTTTTTACCCATTGTTAATCCCCATTCCTGCTCTTTTATTATAGAAAAACCCATTTTTTTATAATAAATAATTGCACCAGTGTTTGATGAACCAACATTTAGATACAAACCAGATACCTTTTTTTGTGTTAATTCATCAAAAAGAGTATTTATTAAAATGCGTCCAATACCTTTCCGCTGTATATTAGGTAATAAATCAATATGAAGATGTGCTGGATAATCTGCAAGCCACGGTTGATCAGTCAAATCCATTGGAAATCGGTATTTATGAATAATGTCAATAAGCCATTTTTCTTCCAATTGTTTTTCATGATCTGCTTGCTCCCATAAAATGGTTTCTGTTTTATTCCATCGCTTGAATACCCAATTCTTCCTGATTGGCCTGCAGCTACAAAATATCCATTACCATGGATAATACTGTAAACATTTCCAATACTTCCCACAGCTTCGTTCCAGTTATCGCCGTCATCGTCTGAATAGAATAATCTAACAGAGCCGCCGTCAACAGCCCCGGCAACAAAACGCCCGTTGTTATAGGCGATACCAGAAATTTGCCCGCTCGTATGTCCAGTCGTCGATTGTGTCCAGGTTAGTCCGTCATCGTCTGAATAAGCAATCCTGCTGCCGCTGCCAGCGGCAATAAAGCGGCCATTGCCGTAGCCAATGCTCCGAAGCATACCGGTAGTACCAAAGACTGTATCTATATCAGTTACACGTGTCCAAGTTGCGCCATTGTCGGAATATGCTATTCTATTGTTAGGATTAGTAAAAGCCCCGGCAACAAAACGTCCGTTACCAAAAGCAATATCCTGTATATAAAGGCCCCCAAAGGCACCTGGACTGATACCGATCCAGGTTATACCGTCGCTGGAATACGAAACGCTGCCGGCCTGGCCTACAGCGACAAATGTTCCATTCCCGAAAGTGATTTTGCTGATAGTATCTGTGCCGAAGCCGCTGTCCGATACGGATTGCCATGTATCTCCGTTATCATCAGAATAGATCATTGTTCCTCTTGAACCCCCGGCGACTAAAAGACCATTGCCATAAGCAATAGCATTGATATCAGTAAAAGCGGAATTAGAAACATCCGGGAAAGCGCTTTCCACTGTAGGATCTGTTACAGCAGTCCAGACAGACAGCGGGTGGAGGACAGTGATTTCCGGGCCCATCCGTATCGTTACTGGATTCTCCCGTCCGGCTCGTACATTCACGCTGTTGGATCCTGTTGCGTACAGCTCACCTTCATACCAGGCTTCTACGTTTATATACCAGAGACCGGGATTAACCGAAAATCTCGCGTTCGTTGCACCCTTTGAAAGCGTGTGGTTTTGGATTTCTGTGGGGCCTTCGAGTTGGATGCGAAGTTCCAGGTTAGGGAGGATTCCATTATCGTTTGTCGGCGGATATAGCGGGGCAGACCGTGCGTTCCCGCCCATATTTATGCTAATTATTCCCGTATCTCCGGCAAAGGAGCTGAAACAGGCGTAAAATAGACAACATATAGTCAGCAAAGAGACGTAAATAGCATATTTTTTCATCAAAAGACTCCTATGAAAATAACATATAATTTTAGCATTAAGGGAAAGGAATGAGTTCAATTGTTGCAAAATTGTAACGATGAACTCTTGACGATGCCACCATTGTATGCCACTATATAGTATGAACAACAAGCAGCGAAAAACGCTTGCCGCAATTTTTTCCAACCCAACGCCAAAAACTATGGTATGGGCCGATATTGAAGCTCTTCTGTTGGCGATTGGTTGTGAAATTATCGAAGGTGACGGTTCACGAGTCAGGTTTATTAGAGATAATGTCATAGGCTATTTCCACAGACCGCACCAAAAAAAAGAAGCTGCGCCGTATCAAATTCGGGACGCTAAAACGTTCCTGACAAAATTAGGAGTAGAACCATGAAAAACATTATTACCTATAAAGGTTATACAGCCATTATCGAATTCAGCACCGATGATGAATGCCTTGTTGGGCATATTGCTGGTATAAATGATGTCATTGGTTTTCACGCAGATTCTGTAGAAGAAATCCGTAAGGTTTTTCACGAAACAATTGATGACTACCTTGTCGCATGTGCAAAAATAGGCCGCCAGCCAAACAAGCCATATTCCGGTAAAGTTACTTTACGTTTATCCCCTGAGCTGCATGCGCAGCTTGCCGTTCAGGCCGAAGCCAACGGCAGCAGTCTGAACAACTGGCTGGTTTCCGCTCTCAGTCATTCGGTAGTCCATCATACATAGCCACCGGGAATTTGGGTAAAAATGTAGCCTTTTTCCTGTTTGTCATTTTCGATGGAAAATCCGCTGCCTAATTTTTGGCGCAAACGGCTGATTGCGGTTCTTATTACGCTTGTGTCAGCGTCTAAGGGCAGCTTCCAAATGGCTTCGTAAAGAGAAGCGGCGGTGAGCAGGCTGCCTTCGTTTTGCACATCAGAAGTGTCCCCAGTTGTCAACTGATGCAGCCTCTTTTTTTACGCTTTGTCATTAATCCCACTTTCCATCCTGTAAAGATACATTCTTGTGATTATTTAGTTCAACAAATAGTGATATTTTGTCACCAACACGGAACCTTTCATCTCCATCGAATGTGTAAGTATATGTTTGTCCCTCAATTTCGTATTGCACATCTATTTCATCCCATGAGGAATCTACCATTGCCTTTCGATTATATACATTTTATCCTGAAATGTCTCAGTTCATGCCTCGGTGACAGTTACCGTTTCCCGTTCTGTATAAACTGTATAAAGGCCTGCGCTTGTTTTTCCAGGAATGAGGCGCTGCTTGTCAGTGCAAGGGATCCGTTCTGATCCGTTTGCTGCAGAGCGTTCGGAATCATCAAGCGTGGTATGTTCATTACTTTCATGTTGAGAAAGCTTATAAGCGTTACAAGATGATCCTGCGCAATTCCCGTGCCGGATATGCCGGGTGTAATGCCGCTGACAGCTGCCGGTTTGCCGCCAAGTACTTGCGGCTCAGTCTTGCTAATTGGCCGGGACAGCCAATCAATGAGATTTTTCAGGCAGCCGGGAAAAAAATGGTTGTACTCCGGAGAGAAAAACCAAATTCCGTCAGAGTCCCGAACAATTCCGCGAACCCGCCTGACAGCGTCCGGAGCAGGGTACTCATTATCCTGATTCAACAAGGGGACATCGCTGTAATCGAGCAGTTCAAATTCAACCGTATTGCCGAGTGCTTTTCCGGCTTCCTTTGCCAATTGGCGGTTATAGGAATCTTTTCTAAGTGAACCAACTATGGCAATTATTTTTAGTTTTTCAATAGTATTCATAAGTCAGACTATGCTTGTTTAATGTTTTTGTCAATTGTATTATGCATTATGCATGGAATCGAGTTATTGGCCCCTGCCGGATCGCCGGAAGCGCTGGATGCTGCCATCGGGGAAGGAGCGGATGCTGTTTATCTGGGGTTGAAAAATTTCAATGCCCGGATGCGAAGTGCAAACTTTGCCTATTCCCAATTTGAAGCTTCTCTGCGTTCTCTCAGACGCTTAGGGAAAAATATCTATGTAACGGTAAATACGGTATTTGAGCAGCGCGAGGCCGACCGCATGTTTCAACTGCTCAAATACCTTTCCTGCCTTGGCCCTGATGCGCTGATTGTACAGGATTTTGGCGTTCTTGCCATGGTTCGATCGGAATTTCCGCAATTGAAAATCCATGCGTCAACCCAAATGAATATTGCGTCAAGCAAGGGAGCAAACGCGCTGTCGCGTCATGGAGTGTCAAGAGTAGTGCTGGCACGGGAACTCAGCCTGGCAGAATTGTGTTCACTGCGCACTGATACCAATATGGAATTGGAGGTGTTTGCACACGGAGCACTATGTGTCAGTGCTTCCGGATTGTGCCTGTTTTCCAGCTATCTGGGCGGCAAGTCCGCCAACCGCGGAATGTGCACACAGGCCTGCCGCCGCCTGTTTTACTGCGGAAGCAAGGGTGAAAATTCGTTCAATGAAGGTTATTACTTTAGCCCTGCGGATTTACAGCTTCTGGAACATCTTCCCAGTCTTGCAGCTGCCGGAGTGAACGCCGTCAAAATCGAAGGGCGGATGAAAAGCGCTGATTATGTTGGCACGGTAGTATCCGCGTACCGGCTTGTTCTGGATGCAATTGCTTGCGGAGATGAAGACCTCATCAAAAAGAGTATCCTTGACGGAAAGGAAATTCTTCGTAACGATTTTGCCCGCTCAAAAACAACTTTTTATTTCAATACCGCGAAAGACACCTCCCCGCCTGCTCTCACATGGCTAAACCCTGCTCAGGATGGCGGTACCGGCATCAGCCTTGGGTTGATACGTCAGGTTCGCGGAAAAGATGAATCCAGGCAAGGGCTTGTAAAAATAGAAAAAAAAACAACAGGCATCCGGCTTGCTGCAGGTGATTCAATTCGGCTTCATCGCAGTGATGATTCTGATCGGGTTTCGCACAAAGTTAAACAGGTCGAAACGGTACGTGACAACACTACCTCAGATATTAATGCTTATTGGCTTTCCATTCCCGGCGGATTCGGCAAAGGTGACAGTGTGTATCTTATTCAAACAAAGGCAATGTCAAAACGCTACAAGCCGGTAATTACGGGTAATGCCAATACAACAAAACAGATACCGGGGCATGAGAAAGCACCGTTTCCGGTTTTTGATTTACAAAAATCCGAATATAAGCATTCTAACAGTTTTTTTCCGGAGGGGTTGTATACTGCCGTTTCCCGGATAGAGGATCTGTACATCGTACAATCATCGCGGCCAGTCAGGGTAATGCTAACTTTAACCAAAAAGATCGCAAAATACCTTTTGGATGAATCTAAAGCTCCGTTACCGTTCAGGCGTGCGGATATAATTCCGGTACTTGACCCGTATTTTCCGCAAGCAGATACGGAAATGTTAAACGGCATAATCCCCGAACTCATTGATCTTGGTTACCGGCAGTTTGTTGCAAACAACCTTGGGCATTTGAATTTGCTCAGGGCTTACCGTAAAGAAATTCATGTTATCACCGGTCCCTGGCTGTATATGTTCAATGCGTGGGCATTATCGTTTTTAACATCCTTTGAAGCAGACGGATATGTTTCACCGCTGGAGAACAACCGGCAAAACCTTGAACGCACACTCGGCGCTGTACCTCATTCTTTGAAGCCGCATATATTCGTTCCGGTTTTCGCCTGGCCGCCGCTGTTCCGTATACGTGCCGATCTTGGGCAAGTCTATGATTTTTCAGACTTTTCCGATAACCGCGATGAAAATTTTCGTCTTGTCAACAACACTGAAGGATCTCTTGTCATTCCCCGGCAGCCATTTTCCATTACCGATAAAATACCATTTTTGAAAAAAGCCGGATTCCGCCGTTTTGTCATTGATCTAAGCAGTCGGCCATTAAGAAAAACCGATTACAAGGATCTTATGCGGGCTGTAAATAGCGGCGCACCATTACCCGATATAACACGGTTTAACTGGAAAGACGGCTTTTATAATAATGAGAAGGGAGAAAATTAATTCCTGCCTTATAACTGTTAGTGATGTACTGCAAAAATATTACAGAAATGTATGCTAAAAGCATGGTTAGGTGGGTGTCAGTAACAAGCGTGCCGCGCAAGCGGTGCTCGCCTGCTGAAGGCAGGCGTTTGGCTACTGACAGGCCCCGCATAAGCATACCAAAGGACATACATTTCTGTTTTGCTTAAAACACTACCTGTGCATAGACATCTTCCATAACCGGAGAATGAACGTTTTCTTCAGGCTGGAGATCATTGTCATATTCCCGTGCTTGTTCCGCTACCAATGCTGCGGATACAGATTGTTCATCCTTTTTAAATTCGGGACGGAATTCTACATGCTCTGCGACAATGGTAATACGCGAACGGGGCTTTCCGTCATTTCCTGTCCATCTGTCCTGCTTCAAACGGCCTACAACCCTTACGCCTCGGCCTTTTTTCCCCTGTTTGTTACAGGATTCTGCCAATTTTGCCCAGGTTTCCACCTCAAAGAACGAAACTTCCTTTTCCAATCCTGAATCTTGCCTGAAGAAACGGTTGGAGGCCAGGCTGAAAGTACAGACCGGTGTTCCTTTTGGTGTTGAGCGGAACAGGGGTTCCCTCACCAAGTTTCCCTCAATGAGAATGCTGTTAAGATTGTTATTCATGATTTGCCTCCATGTGGCTTAGTCCGGCCGCATACAGCCGCCGGTCATGGACAGTGTGCAGCCTGAATTCAACGAACTCAAGGCCGGCACAATTCTGTCTATGATACCTTATATATGGCGTAATATTGGAAAATGCTTGAATGAATCGCCGATTTTTTTTTAATTTTCCAGCAGCAGTTTGAGCATATATACTTCCATGTATAAACGAAGGGATTTCTGATCGGTGTTTTTTGTCAGAGCGGGATTTGTTCTGATAAGCAGGGCGGACATATCACGCAGACTTTCACGGGTTATTGTTTTAAGTTTATAAAGTTTTAGTGCATTGCGAATGTTGTCCTGCAGCAATGATTGCAGATCAATAATAAAATTTTGCCGTACTCTTACATCAAGAATTTGTATGCTCTTGTCTTCAAGCTCGGAAATGTATTTATCAATTGTTTTCCCCGATGGCATAATGTCAGTTTTTACCTGCTGGGCGCTTTTGAGCAGTTCGTTGGAAACCTGAGGGGCATGAATAGCTGCAGTGACGGATTCTTTTGGTAAATTTCTCTTCTTTTTCTTTTTTAACCGGTAAAAAAAAGCGGCGATGGAAACAATAACCGGAACAGAGTGCCAGAAAGGAAGCATTAATTTTATATCATGAATAATATCCTTTCGACGTAATTTAAAAAGGGTGCTGTATGGAATAAGCACGCCGTCTCTGAAGATGCGTAAAGACTGTGGTACCGGGTTTTGAGCAGACTCTATTTCCATGTATGCAAGATAGAGTTTTGAATCTTTCAGCATTGTCATGATAATCGGATTTACTTCATTGATCAGTTTTTGAAGATATTTTTCAAATTCCGCATCTGATTTCATGGCTTCTTCTTTTGTATATTCACGTATCAGCTTTGTCCAGCGTTTTACAATTGCATTCTTAACGGACGGCTGCATATCTGATATCATTTTTGTGCAAATGTGTAAGTATTTTTCTTTTTTGGCAAACAAGCGGTCTTCTTTTTTTCTGTGCAACAGAAGAGATGAAGATCGTGTTTCTGCTGCGGCTCCGTTATTCTGTTTGGCCTGAGATATTGTCAGCCATGAAGGGAGAACACCATCATTGATACTTCCTGTTGCCTTATTGATGTATTCTTCCAGGTCTTTTTTGGAATAAATATCAAGCAGATGGATACCCCTGTCATTCTTAAATCCTGTTATCTCATCCAGAGAATAAAGCCAGGGAGAACGGTCCATAATCGATTCCAGGGTAGAAAAGGCAGCTTCAATTTCCCGTTTTTTTGCCGCTATAGTATGATAATAACCGCAGCATACTTCAATAATAAAAATCGCCTGCAGTATTGCAATATCTTCGCTCCGGAGTGATTCTGTTTCCCTATATTCGCTTTTTACCGTTGAACAAAAACAAGTCCAAAAAAGATAGGGGAAATCGGGCGATCGTTCCATTTCACTCAGGCTGTCAAGCGGATGTTCTGTTATACGTTCAACAATACTTTTCAGAATACCATCATTAGCTTTCATCTGGACACTCAGCTTGCTGAGCAAATACTCCTTGCGGCAGTAATTGCGCATGTAAAACTGTACTCTTAGTAAAGAAATTTCAATCAACCTGCGGGGGATGACTGAAGAAAATAGTACGGCGCTGCCGCAGCCATGGGGAAACTGTAAAACGATTATATCCTGCGGATCGGGAGCATCTTCGTGTTCACCAAAAAAAACTCCCATATCCCTGGTTAGATTGATAAGGCGGGCAAATTTATGGGGGATCTTCAGTCTAAGGGATACTTCGTCGGGAAAGGGTACTTTTACCAGCTTGTACATATCCTTATATGCTTCCGTTATTTGCTCCCGGCATAAAGAATACATAAAAACACATTCGCCTTTATTATCTACCTGGAGTAAACATGATCCGTTTTCCAAAAGAGCAGGCATTTCAGCTTCAAACAATGATCTGCCATTATATATCCATTTTTCCCATTCATAATTATCGGAATGTTTTTGTACAGCGTATTTCTTCACAGAATCCAGGAATATATCAACATTGATATATGAAGTTTTTGCTTTTTCGGCATATTCTCTAAGCAGAGAATACAGGTCTGGTTGGGACATACCTCCATTTTAATGTATTTTTGCAGAAAAGTAAAATACCCGGCGGCTTAAAATATCAGCACAAATGTTCCGAGGGTGATTAAGGCGCCGCCGATAATGGCTTTTATGGTTACCGTTTCTTTGAGGACAATAAAAGCCAGCGCCATTCCCAAAACCAGGCTGAATTTATCTACGGGTATAACTTTTGATGCTTCCCCCAACTGTAAGGCCCGGTAGTAGCACAGCCATGAAAGCCCTGTTGCAATTCCCGATAAAACGAGAAAAAGCACGTTTTTTTGTCCAATAGTTCCTATTTCATGGTGCTTGCCGGTAAAAAATACAATCGACCAGGCCATAACCACCACTACTACTGTCCTTATTGCCACTGCCAGATTGGAATTAATATTCCCCAAGCCAATTTTTGCCAGGATTGACGTCAAAGCGGCAAAGACCGCTGATAATAATGCAAATACAAACCACATGGGATTAGTATATAGGGGCTGGGGGCTGGGGGCTAGCCCTGTTAT
This sequence comes from Treponema sp., assembly GCA_009777735.1. Classification (GTDB taxonomy): domain Bacteria; phylum Spirochaetota; class Spirochaetia; order Treponematales; family Breznakiellaceae; genus WQXQ01. The sequence goes on along the minus strand of WRLF01000009.1, from coordinate 52,845 downwards.
TTTTGATATATCCTGCTTCTGTGGTCGATATCCAAAATCACTATCGTTTTAGTTTGATCGTCAATGTTTGCAATAATACGATAGCCGCCTATCCGGTAACGCCATGAACCTGCAAGATTGGCCGATAAACCCTTTCCATGTACACGCGGGTTTTGTGTATTAATTAAATGTTTCTCAATCCATGCAATGATAAGACGTGCAATAGATTTATCCCACCTGGTTAAGTCCCCTTGCCCCCAGCCATATAATTTGCTACCATAACCGTAAACAATCATCAAAAAACAACTTTAGGAGGCCATCATGGCACAACACCAGTTTCAGGCGGAAGTAAGCCGTCTATTGCACCTTATCATCCATTCATTGTATTCGAACCGTGAGATTTTCCTGCGGGAACTCGTTTCCAATGCCAGTGATGCGCTTGACAAGCTCAAATACCTTACCGTTGCAGACGAAGCGTACAAATCCATCAGTTTTGACCCCCGAATCGACATTTCTTTTGACAAAGAAGCAAAAACGTTGACCGTTTCCGACAACGGCATTGGCATGAACGAGGCTGACCTCATCGAATCACTGGGAACTATTGCCCGTTCCGGTACAAAAGCATTTCTGGAAAAACTTGCCGAAGACGTTAAAAAAGATTCAAACCTTATTGGCCAATTCGGAGTGGGTTTTTATTCCGCCTTCATGGTTGCCGAAAAAATCGAGGTGATAAGCCGTAAAGCGGCGGATGACGCAGCATGGAAATGGATAAGCGACGGTAAAGACGGTTTTGAGATTGAAAGCTCAGAACGCGACAGTCAGGGGACAACGGTAACGCTGCATCTTTCCGGAGAAGGTACTGAATATACGAACCGCTGGTCTATTGAAAATATCATCAAACGATATTCCAACCATGTCGCATTTCCCATTTTTCTTACCTATGATGAAAAGGAATGGGATGACAAAGGCAATGAAAAAGGCAGCGTCATAAAAACCGACCGCATCAACTCCGGCACTGCACTGTGGAAACGGGCAAAGTCAGAACTCAAGGATGAAGACTACCATGAATTTTACAAACAGATCGGTCACGACAGCGAGCCGCCTCTGCACTATATCCACACGAAAGCGGAGGGTTCGCTCGAATACTCCACGCTGTTTTACATTCCCAAAAAGGCCCCTTTCGACCTGTACAATGTCGATTACAAACCCGGTGTAAAACTCTACGTCAAGCGGGTGTTCATCACCGACGACGATAAGGAATTGATGCCTGTCTGGCTGCGTTTTGTGCGCGGCATAATTGATTCCGAAGACCTGCCCCTCAATGTAAGCCGCGAGATTTTGCAGCAGAACAAGATTCTCCTCAATATCAAAAACGCCTCAGTAAAAAAACTCCTTGCCGAATTCAGGCAGATGGCAGATGCTGCTGTCTCCGGCTCCGATGAAGCAAAAGAAAAATGGGAAACTTTTGTAAGCCAGTTCAACCGGCCGCTCAAGGAAGGGCTGTATCAGGATTTCGCCAACCGTGAGGCGATTATGGAGCTGGTGCGTTTCAAAAGTACAACAGCGGAAGGATGGACCAGTTTTGCCGATTATGTCTCCCGTATGAAAAGCGATCAAAAGCATATTTACTACATCTCCGGAGGTGATGAGAAAACCCTTCGTGCATCGCCGCTTTTGGAAGCCTACCGCGCAAAAGACATTGAAGTCCTCATCATGGATGAAGAGATTGATGATATCGTGATTCCCTCTCTGCACAGTTATAGGAAGGAAACCCCCGGTACAGACGGCAAATCAGAAAGTCAAACCTGGGAACTCAAGGCGGTAAACCGCGCCGGTGCCGACGAAGAATTAGGCGAAAAAAAAGACAAAGCCGCCGAGAAAGAAGCCAAGCCGGTCATCGAAAAAATCAAAAAAGCCCTGGGTGACCGGGTAAAGGACGTTAAACTTTCACGCCGCCTCCATGATTCCCCGTCGTGTATTGTTGCCGATGAAAACGATCCCAGCCTCCAAATGGCACAGATGCTCAAGGCAATGGGCCAGACAGCAATGCCCGATATCAAGCCAATTCTGGAGGTAAACGGCGATCACCCCATTGTTACCGGCCTCAAGGACATTGACGACGAGGAAACCATCGCCGATACCGCATCCGTGTTGTTTGATCAGGCATTGCTGGTGGAAGGGGTCAAGCTGAAAGACCCGGCTGATTTTGTGAAAAGGCTGAACCGGCTGCTGGCGAAGGGGTAAGCTCTCTGCCTTTGATTTAAGGTGTATAATGCGATGATTTTTTTCATATTTTAGGTATTACGAATGAAATATTAATATACGACTATTGAAATATGAAAAACTTATATATGAAACAGCCAGAAATACACTGGCACAATGTCGGTCAATCATACCGGAAAAATGAACATTTTAAATGGTGTGATTCGTATTGTCTGGGTATAAAAGTGATTGATGACCAGCATAAAAGACTGCTGGAATTTGTCAACGATTTATACAATTGTGATGAAATAAATGAAGGGGAAGAGTACATTTATTTCAAGGAAATTATTGCACAGGCGGTAGATTACATTAAAACTCACTTTGCGACAGAAGAAGGGATAATGCTTGCCACCAGATACCCCGGTTATGAAGAACATAAAAATTTTCATAACGATTTTATTTTAAAAGTGGTTCGCAGTGTCAGGGATTATCAGGCAGGAAAAAGGCTGGTGATCAATAATTTTACGCATTTCCTGAGAAATTGGGTCTTGTCTCATATTGCTATAGTTGATGTAGGGTACATAGAATACTTTAAGCACATCGCAATTCTCAGATCTGACGGAAGTTTATTACTGCCGCAGGAACTAACAGAATAAAGTAAAGCAGCGCACAGGTGACAGGAGTCACTAATAACACCGGCACATATGTGATATAATTTTTATTATGGAAGCGCAAATAGCAGTTATTGGAGCCGGCGCCTGGGGAACGGCGATAGCCAAAGTTATTGCCGGCAAAGGAAAGGACGTTGTTATCTGGGCTCTCGAAGAAAGTGTCAGGGACTCCATCAACCTGCATCATGTCAATTCCCGGTACTTGCCGGATATTCCCCTGCCGGATAATGTGCAGGCAACTTCTGATGTTGTTGAGGCGGCATCCGGGCGGGAATATCTCATTCTGGCTGTCCCGTCTCTGTATCTTTTAAAAACAGTCAAGCAAATTCTTTTAGTGCCTTCAATTCAGGAAGGAGAAACCGCCATCGCGGTCATTACCAAGGGCTTTTTGTCAACGCCCAAAGGACCCAGGCTCATTCTGGAAACCCTGGAGGATTACCTTCCCGGATTTTACCATAAATCGCTCGTGTACATCGCGGGGCCAAGCCATGCCGAAGAAGTCTCGATGGGAAAAATTACCGGGCTTATCGCCGCAAGTGAGAATGCAAAAAATTCCATCCGGTTTAGGGATTTGCTTAAAAGCAAGAGTCTGTTCGTATTTTCTGCATTGGATGTACAGGGTGTGCAGGTAGCCGCCGCCGCAAAAAATGTTATTGCCATTGCCTTTGGCATGCTGGATGTTTTAAAAAACCTTGGTAATGATGAAACAGTCAACAACGCGGCGAATCCCTTCGGCGACGGAACAGAATCCCTGCTGCTTGCCGGCGGACTGAACGAGATACTCAATCTGGGTATGGCAATGGGCGCGACACACCGGGAAACATTCAGCTCCATTTCCGGCATAGGGGACCTTGATGTTACGTGCCGCTCTGTATTGGGCAGGAACCGGCGTTTTGGCAAAGAAATTATCGAAAAAAATATCCTTGAGCCGTTCAGTGATATTGACGATCTGCTTGATAGGATAAATGAGTTGGGGTATCTGCCTGAAGGCGCTGCCGCTGCCAAATATATATATGAACTTGCGGAAAAATACCGGCTTAAAATGCCCATTTCAACGGGGATGTATCAAATCCTCAACCGGGAAATCGAACCATTTAATTTTATTGAGGGTTATCTGAACGATCTGGGACGCTAGTGATCGGCTTTGCTCTCTATCAATGCCCTTTTTTGCATAAAAAAAACGCCTAATTGCTTAGGCGTTTTTTTTCTTATTCCAGGCCAACCTGGACACCGGGCCAGCTCCGGTTTAGTATGCTGGTTAATAATAATTTATTCGCTGCGCCGTAACCTGCCCCCCAAACACGGCCGTCTTGAGTTCTGTAATAAACATGTTCTTTTCCGCCGCCAATATCTACAATAACACCATTAGCCGATGTACGCTCTGTTACACTTGCACCGTAAATTGTCGGGAATGCACTGGCGCCGGTTTGCCCCCATGTTAATACCTTATTATCGTTGGTAATGGCAATCGTACCAACATACCGCGAGTGCATTTGAGCGATATTGGTTGTTACCGTAATCACATCGCCGTTTGTATGGTGGTTAGTGCCGATTACAGTGGTTGTTCCCTGACCAAGAGATGCGCGCAGCCCCCAGCCGATTACGGTGCCGTTATTAAGCAGCGCCTGTCCCCAGCCATTGCCGCCGGCAATATAGGTAATTTGGTTTGCATATTGTTTAAGGTTATTGATAAGCTGCGGGGTACGATGTATTTGCTGGACACCGTAAATTGCATTTGGACTTATTACGTTTGCCGCAAGCCCCAGTCCGCTTGATTCATTATCGCCCCAGGCATATACATTGCCTTGATTCGTTACGACAAATGCGCCTTCGTAAGCGGCGCCAATAAGGCGGGCTGTCTCATTATTGGGCAGGTTCACCCTGACAGGATTGGCTGAAGGCAGATTAGATGTTGTGCGGACACCAAGTTGACCGTAGAGATTTTCTCCCCAGGTATATACATTGCCATCTGTGCCTCTTGCAATAAAGAAGTATTCACCTGCAGCAATTTGATCCACTGTAACAGGTAAATTAACCCGGCGCGGTGTACTAATTATGCCTGAGCTCTGTCCCACACCGGCTGCTCCATAGAGGTTCTGTCCCCAACCCCAGGCATTGCCGTTTTTATCTAATGCAACCAAAGTGTACGCACTGCCGGTTACTGTAACAATATTATTACTCAGGGAATGAACCTTAGCAGGAGGTTCGTGCGGCAGAACAACATTACTTCCGTTACCTTGCTGTCCGGAGCCTCTGAACCCCCAAACCCACACTTCACCGTCTTTTAATGCCAGGCCGGTATCTATCAATGTATTTCTGGTTACACCAAATCCAAATGTTCCGGTAGGCGGATTAACTACTACAGGATTGCACTCTGTACAGGGGTTACCTTCGCATCCGGTCGGGCAATTTTCGTGGGTTGGGCATGTGCAGTTTGTGCCTTGACAGCCGTTGTTGCAGTTTCCTGTACAATTACCGCTGTTGGGGCATGTACAATTTGCGCCGCAGCCGCAGTTTTGTCCGCATTTTGTGCATGGCAGGCAATCGCCGCCGGCGGAGCAGGTACAATTAGCTCCGCAGCCGCAGTTTGGTCCGCACTTGGTACAAGGCAAGCAATCGCCGGTATTAGGACACGTACAGTTGGCGCCGCAGCCGCAGTCTGGACCGCACCTGGTGCATGGCAGGCAGTCGCCGCCATTGGCACAAGAGCACACATCACAGACGCAGTTTGGACCGCAGTTGCAGTTTGCACCGCCGCCGCCGCATTTGAGGCAGTCGCCGTCATTGGCACAGGTGCATACATCACAGACGCAGTTAGGGCCGCAGTTGCAGTCTGCACCGCCGCCGCCGCATTTGAGGCAGTCGCCGTCATTGGCGCAGGTACACACATCACAGACGCAGTTAGGGCCGCAGTTGCAGTCTGCACCGCCGCCGCCGCATTCGAGGCAGTCACCGCCATTTGTGCAGGTACACACATCACAGATGCAGTTTGGACCGCAAGTGCTGCATTCGTTTTTACAACTGCATTCTTCCATGCAAATGGTTTTATCCGGACAATCACAATCTTCGCAAGGGAAGCCGTTGGTACAGGGATGACCGGGATTATTTTCGACTTCTCCCAACTGGCTGCTGGATGGAATAGGCGAGTCTTCACAGCCTGCCAGAACCAGTCCAAATGCCGCAATAATCACAATAACTAATGCAATTTTTTTCATAATACACCTCTTTTTTTAAAAAACCATGCCAACTTTTAATTTTTCATAAAAAAATATTTCTTCAAGTACTAGTATATCATATTTTTCGCCTGATTGTCAATAAATATTTGTATATATATTGAAATTTTATTTCGAGCCTACTTGATCATTCTCCCATATCACCCTATTTTTAATTATGGAAGTATTTCGGCCTCTCAGGACCGCTCTGTGCGTCTATGAAGGATTGCGGTTTGCATTTTTAACGGGGGCTTTTATTATTTTACAGCCTGAGGGTAATATTTCTTTCCCCTGGCTGACATTGATTACACCGGGGGCGCTGTTTCTCCTTATGGCCCTGTTTTGGCGGCTTAATATGACCCGTTACCGGGTGTACTGTCCGCTCTATCTGGCAGGGAAGGGATTCGGGATATTAACAACAATGTTATGGCTTTTTTTTATAAAAAGTGATACGATACTGGCATTGCTCATTCACAGTACAGCATCATTTATTGTGCCTGGCATTGTTTTTTTTCTTCTGCTGGGGGATTTGATTTCTGTATGGCTGGCATTAAAAATTATCAAAGTCAGTGAGCAATCGCAGAAAATGGAGTAAAAAATGCGAATTATTCCGATAGCAAGCGGAAAAGGCGGCGTGGGCAAATCATTGGTTGCCGCAAATTTGGGTGTCGCTTTTGCCCAGGCAGGGCAGCGGGTTGTTGTTGCCGACCTTGATTTGGGCGCATCAAACCTGCATCTGGTACTGGGGTATCATGCACCGAAAATGGGAATTGGTACTTTCCTCAATGACATAAAAACCGGTTTTTCCGATGTTATCATGGATACTGATGTGCGGGGGCTTCGTTTTATCCCGGGCGACACTGAAATACCCGGAACGGCTAACCTGAAAACCACTCAGCTTAAGGCCCTTGTAAAAGAACTTGTTGCCCTGCAAAGCGATACCGATATTCTTATACTCGACCTGGGCGCCGGGACGCATCAATCCATACTGGACTTTTTCCTTCTTTCCGGGCAGGGAATAGTTGTATCAGCGCCGGCGGTAACAGCCGTACTGAATGCGTATGTTTTCCTGAAAAACGCTGTCTTTCGCCTTATGTTTACCTCGTTTCCCAGAAATTCCAAAGCACGCAAGTATTTGGAAAAACTCCGCATTGATGGCTCAGGGCCGCAAAAATTGTATATACCCAAACTGCTGCCGGAAATCATGAAAATCGATGCCACTTCTTTTAATGCCTTTAATTCCCGTCTGGAGAAGCTGCGCCCGCGCCTCATCATGAATATGGTCGTTGAACCCAAAGATGCCGATGTTGCGATGAAGATTCGCCGTTCATGCGAAGAATACCTTGATTTAAAAATAGAACACCTTGGGGTGATTTACCGTGACGCCATACAGGACACGGCGCTTGCTTCACGGCTGCCCATTATTCTATACAAACCACAGTCTTTGCTTTCACAGGCAATCTACCGTATTGCCGATAAAATTATGCAAAGCGAAGATGATTTATTCCTGCCGGATGAAAAGCAAATTGAAGAGAGCTTTCAGGAAGCGGAGATTGAAGCGGAAATTGATTTTGAAACGAAAATGGATTATGTCGGGGATCTTCTGCATACCGGAGCGCTCAGCCAGGGCGATTTAATTGAAACGGTTAAAACACAACAGCTTGAAATCTCCAAACTCAGAAAAGAAATCAACTTCTTCAAACTACAACTGACAAAGGCATTTGAGCAGGGATACAAAGTATAAGGTAAATGAACTTGACTGTTGTATGAAGGCATCCGGTTTTCCATCATGCTTAGATAACTCGTTATGCCTTCTTGGTCTAACTCCTCTCTTTTAACTTTTAACTTGCTTGTCTTTTTTCTTGATGATTAGTTCCTTGATTTTTGCGCCTTTACCGATCTTACTGCGGATGTAATATAACTTTGCACGGCGTACCTTGCCGGGGCGTATTACTTCAACCTTTGCGATACGGGGTGAATGAAGGGGAAATACCCTCTCTACGCCAACGCCGTAGGATGTTTTTCGTACGGTAAATGTTTGGCCTGCCTGTGCATTCTTCATGGCGATGACTAAACCTTCGTAGATTTGAATCCTTTCGTTTTTACCTTCAATAATTTTAAAATGTACCTTTACGGTATCCCCGACTTTAAAATTACCGGGGTCTGATTTCATTTGGGCTGCGTCAATGGCCTTAATTTCATTCATTTTCTTTATCTCCTTCAGCCATAGTCAAACGGTCTATGACATTGTTTGTTTCCTTGTTAAAATAACCCAATTCCCTGCCTGTCCGGATGAGGTCGGGCCGGGATCGCAGGGTTTTTTCTACCCTTTTTTCCAGCCGCCAGCGCCGGATGTTTTCATGGTGTCCCGAAAGCAGTACATCGGGAACTTTTATCGTATCAAAAATCTCAGGTCGTGTATACTGGGGGTACTCCAGAAGCCCACCGGAAAAACTTTCCTCGTCAAGCGATTCGGCTGTGATTACCTTGTCTACCAGCCGGCAAGTGGCATCAATGAGTGCTAGCGCCGCGACTTCACCTGAAGCCAGTACATAATCGCCAATGGATATTTCATCATTAATATACAAATCTATTACACGTTGATCAATCCCCTCATACCGCCCGCACACCAGAACAAGTTCTTGTTCCGCTGCCAACTTTTTCGCAATATCCTGATTAAATGGTCTGCCGGACGGAGTGAGGTAAATCACCTGCGGGCCGGAAGGCCGGGCGCTGAGTTTTTGTATTCCAACAGCTTCAAGTGCGCGGCACAGAGGTTCGCTGAGCATAAGCATCCCGGGACCGCCGCCGTAAGGCGCATCATCGCAGGTTCTGTGTTTGTCCAGTGCGTAATCCCTGATGTTCACTGCTCGGTAATCAATAATACCCCGCTGTATGGCCCTGGCTGAGATTGATGTTGCGAAATAGGCATTGATAATTTCGGGAAAAAGAGTCAATACCGTATATTTCATTCCAAAATCCAGAGGTTGGTGAGTGTTACCCGGCGGTTATCCATGTCTATTTCGGTGAGAAACTCATTTCTGAAAGGAACAAGTTTCAAATTGCCATCGTTAAGCAGGATTTCAATGAGGTCGCCGCCGCCGCCTTCGATTACAGCGGCAATCTGTCCCAGTATTTCCCCGTCTCCGCCATTTTCTGCGGCGGAATATACTGTTAACCCTTTGAGATCTTCAATGTAATATTCGCCCGGTTGCAAAGGTGCAGCTTCGGCGCGGCTGACAAGCAATTCAGCTCCGCCCAGTGCCTTTACCGCCTCCGGGCTTGTATATCCTGCAAAACGCATGATCACAACCGGCGGAATCACAGAACTTTCTTCTATCGCCAGTACTTTTTCTATCCCGTCTTTTCGTAAAACCGCTGACTTTAATTTGAGTAAATGATTAGTTTCTCCGGATAGGGGTTTTACCTTGACAAAGCCGCGTACCCCAAACGGCGCACCGACAATGCCGGTGATTAAAAGAGGGTGTGGGTGAGCGGGTTTCAAGACCCTAACCCTTAATCTAATATTTCCAGTACGATGTGTCTTCCGGATTTGGCGGTGGCGGCCATAAGTACTGTCCGCATGGCTTTGGCAATACGGCCGTGTTTGCCTATTACCTTGCCAATATCATCTTCGGCTACCCGTAATTCCAATATGGTGGATTTCTCGCCTTCAACCACATTGACCGATACCTGTGACGGATCATCAACCAGCGATTTTGCAATGTATTCAATCAGGTCTTTTTCCATGTATGTATCCTTTGAACCTATTTGACATGAATGCCTTTCTTGTTAAAAAGTCTGCGTACCGTATCGCTGGGAATTGCGCTTTTTGCAAGCCAGCTCCTGGCTTTTTCTATGTCGAACACAATTTGTTTATCTTCCGCCTCAATGGGGTGGTAGTATCCCAGTTCGTCAATAGTCTTTCCGTCCCGTGGACTCCGCTTATCCATAACCACAATGCGATAATAGGGACGCTTTTTTGCCCCGAATTTCTTCAGCCGTATTCTGGCGCTCATCAATCCTCCTGTAGTTTTGAAAGAATAGCAAAAAACATCCGGATTAGTCAAGCCAGGGTATGCACACTAACCCAATTCCCAGACAACCGGCTACGGCCCGTTCTCTGTCTGTGCGTCTGCCTGATGCAGGTAAACGGCCATGAACTGGGTTATTAACCACTCTGACTGCTCCATCAGGGAAACGGAGTGCAAGAGCGCTTGAGCCGCCGCCATCAAAGTTGATGCCTTCACTGGCGCCCAGGGCGCGTAAAACAAGGGCGGTTTCCTCCTCGGTGCCGCCGATACTGCCGGAACGCCGCCCGTCTATTACCAGCAGGTACAGAAACCTGCCGTCAGGGGAAAGGCCAGCCGCACTGCGGGGATGCCGCTCATTCAGGCTAAGAACCCGCAAAACAGGTTCGCCGAATTCGAGAATTCGCAAAAAGCCGCCCACTGCATGTTCAATGTTTTCTGCGGACTGTATTGCAGCCTGGGGTATAATTGCCGCGCTGCCATCAGTATAAAACACAAGAGCATCAAACCACGGATGCGGCTGCGAAAGCATTATGCCATCGGCAATGACTGCTCCGATATTGGTTCTTGGCTCTCCTTCTCTGGCTGAAACAGGGGAAAACGGCAGGGCATTAATGCCTGCCAGAAGATTGATGTCACGGACAAATGAACTGACTTTTGCGCTGGGGTTCCCGTCAGATACAACTATCCGCAGTTCTGTGCAGGAGAGGTCAACACGAAGGGCGTGGAATTCCATGCGGGGACTGGACACCTTTCCTGTAAAATAAGCAAGGCCGCCTTCTGTACAGTATTCTGTAAAGAATGACCAATGAGGTGATATCATCTCCGGTGATACTACAGATACTGACGGCACCGCCTCGGGCGGTGTTGTACATGAGAGGATAAAAATTATAATTGGTATTATGCAAAAATTACGAACGATGTTCACAATTCACTAATAATCTGCACGGCCTTTTCTGGTCTTTTTCATCAGTTTACGGGCATTGGCCTTTTTTTTCCGGTTAAGGATGGTGGAAGGCTTTTCATAATACTCCCGTTTTTTGAATTCACGAATGATGCCTTCTTTTTCCACCATACGTTTAAATCGTTTTATGGCTTTTTCAAGCAACTCGCTTTCATCAATTACAATATGCGCCAAAAATATTTCACCTCCTTTCCCTAAGGGTTAGATTGGGTGCCAAACGGTGTTTGGGATACCCTCTAGTTACCAATTGTACTTAAAATCGCATCTCTGTCAATAATAGGCCTGGCAATAAAAGTATCAGGATCAACATAGTGACCAAAAACCCGCAATTCCCAATGCAGATGAGCGCCGGTAGAAAAACCGGTGTTACCGCTTAAACCGATAATGTTTCCGGCAGCGACCAAAGCGCCTTCTTCAACATCGATCCTGTCCAGATGATAGTAAACAGAGTATACACCCGGAACATGCTCTATGAGAATGGAATTTCCGGTAAGGATTCTTGGTCTGGCTAAAGCAACCCTCCCCGGTGCGCTAGCCTGAACCGGGGTACCGGCCGGTATCCCAAAATCGATCCCGTCATGTATCGAAACGCTGCTTCTGCCGTCGGTATACACATACGTCCGGCGGTGGCCAAAATGACTTGTCCGGCGGGTTGAAGCAGTTGGCGTCTGGAAGCGCCCAAAAGCATGCACCTCGGCTCCGACCCGGTTACGGATTGACAGTAAATAATTAGACTCATCAATCCGCTGCTGATCGGGAGGTCCCATTAGACCGGTCATTACCCGGTTAAGCCGTATTCTTTCAGAAGGAAAGTCTCTTGATGCAATGGTCAGGATAATTTCTGTCATTAATCCCGGCTCGCCTTCAAGGATAATTGTTGCCCTTCCCGGCGCTGCTGAAACCGGTACAGCCATTACCGCCGCCCTGAACGGCTGCTGTCCTCCGCCTACGGGCACATCAAAAAAAACCGTTCTTGCGAGGCGCTGGCCCCCCGACATCAGCGCTCCCGTACGAACTCCGCTGTCGTGATTAACCCCGATGGTAACCGGATCTCCCTGCCGGGGAGTTTCCGGTATAACAACATACCGCACTGCGTCAGTTTGTGCGTGCAGGAAAACCCCAACGAAAAAAAATAATTTTAAAAACAAAAATCTCACTCAAACTCCCATCTTATCTCTATTCTTTGTTTTCTGTTTTCCTCAAATCAACAATCATTATATGCGGCGTAGCTATGCCTTTGTACCATTCGCGTTTTACGGTAAAGACTATGTCAACATGATCGCCTATGCCAAATTCCTTGTTTACCACACGGCTGGCGGCATCCCAATACAGCGCCGGCCATTTGTGTTTTCCAACAGCCAGTATCATCTTGAGGTGTTTTGACTCGTTTTTGCCAATGAAATTTACATCTTCAACAACACTGTTTTTTACCAGAAATGTCAAAAGTTCGTTTTCCTTTCCATAAGGCTGAAAACGATCTGTCAGATTAAGAATATCGGGGGTAAGATAGTCAGGCGGAAGCTCAGCGTCAATATTTATTTCCTGCCCGTCTCCCGTATCGTCAAATTCAATGGAAATGGCGATTGATTTCAGACGTTTCAAAAAAGTATCCCAGCCGGAATCTGTCAGACTGAACCCTCCGGCAAATTCATGACCGCCTGAGTCAATAAAAAGATCATTGCACTGTTCCAGCAGACTGCAAATGTTATAACTCCTCGCAGACCGGATAGACCCTGTATACACATTCCCGGAATAACATATCACGAGCGACGGAACATTAAACCGCCGTGCAAGACGCTGGGCGATAAGTCCTGTTACGCCTTTATGCATCTCCTCGCTGTAAACAACAGCAAGTTTATTGTCATATTCGGAAAGCGACTGGTATGCAATCGGTTCTGCTTTACTCCAGATTTCATCTTCCAGAATTTTCCGCTGCTTATTCATGGAAACAAGCTCGCCGGCAAGGCGTTCCCGTTCGCGGGGATCTTTTGCGAAAAATAACTGCGCAGCTTTTTCCGGGCTGCCCATTCTGCGTGCGGCATTTATCACCGGGCAGAGTTTCCAGGAAATCTCTTTGATATCAAAGTGAGTGCCCGAAAGTTCCAGTTTGTCCAGCAGTTCTGCTATTCCCGGTCCCGGTTTTACCCGCCCGGTTTTAGCCGGGAAGGAGTTATCAGGTATGATCGATCCAAGCCCGTTGCGGACAATAATTCTGTTTTCATCCAGCAGCGGCATAATGTCGCCGATGGTACCCAAAGCCGCAAGCTGCAATTCATAATCTTCTCCCGGAAAGTTTGAAGGATCCTCCGTGCTGCTGCTGTCTTGTTCCCTTTTATGCACATACGACCGGAACATGCTGACCAGAACATCGAGTTCGCTGAATTCCCTGTCGGCGTATTTTGCAATTGCTGACAGTTCTTTAATGCGAATCAGGCTTTTCCCGGCAACCGCAGGTATCTCTTTGCCGATTTCCGGCCCGACATCAAACATTCCTATTTCGACACCGGAGCCAAACAATGCGGTAAATGCCTGTTTTTGCAAGGGTGCATCCCATACAAGGATCTGCTGCCCTTCAAGGAAAGCAGGCAGGCGGGTATCGCTGATGGATACCATCCCCGGCACTATCGTTTCGATCAGGGTGTCTATAACGGAAAGGTTACGCATTTTCGCTGCTTCGACAATCCATGCGTCATTCACCGGACGAGTGTTCAAAATACACACCGGCTGCCCGTACAAATCGCTTTTTTGGGCAAAACGCAGAGCGGATACCAGCTTGTATGCTACGCCGCAGCCGGAAAGATCCTTGAACGGATATGCTGCCCCGGCTGCCTTGGCCACAAGGGCAGGTTTTAGTTTTGGGTTGATGATTACCAGCGCTTCCGGTAATTCCTCCTGCGGCTCATGATGATCGGTTACAATGACATCTACCGAAAGTTCGTTCGCCCGCCTGATTTCTGCAAAACGGGAAATGCCGCAGTCAACGGTTATGATGAGTGTGCCGTAATCTGCGGCAAATGTTTCTACGGCTTCCATTGAAAGCCCATAAGGCTCGTCCCCTCCGGGGATGCGCCAGCTTACATCCATGCCCAGTCCAGTTAAGTATCCGGTAAGTAATGCCGTTCCGGTTATACCGTCCACATCGCTGTCGCCAAAAACCAGTACCTTTTCGCCTTCTTCTTTTGCAGCCAGTATCCGTTCTACTGCGTCTTCCATGCCCGGAAGTTCAAAGGGGTTGCGGAGATATCTGACATTATCTTCCAGAAAAAACTGTATCGATTCACCGTTTGTTATTCCCCGGCGCACCAGTATTGAGGCGGTTAGGAGGTCGCAGCCATATTTTGCACTGATATGTTTGACTTGCTCGGGAGAAACGGGTTTTTTTTCCCAATTCATGGTGTTTCACCGTACCATATCGGGGGATTGGAGACAACCCAGCAATGTGTGCCCACTAATAAACTTATGCGGGGCCCGTCGGCGACCAAGCGCACTGCTTTGCAGCACGCTTGTCGCCGACACCCGCCTTATCATGTTATGAACATACATTGCTGCTTTTTCTGTAATGCCGTATATGGGGTTGCTTCTCTGTGGGGGGCTAGTTGGAGGCGACTAAGCGTACCGCTTTGCGGCATGTTTGCCGCTGACACCCACGCTAAATTTCAAAATCTGTAGCGGCATTGAGCGTATGGGTCGTTGGCGTATCCATGTTATAAGTGTTTATTGATCTTACCCAATCTGCCATTATTTCGTTATCAGAGTATCTAATTTGACAATTTCCGGTAAAACCATTCTGCTTAAGACGTTTGATTGTGAAAGAAATACTGAGAGTCCCTGCACTGTTAGACATGGTTGATATGTCTTCATCTTTTTGCCAAGTCACTGAACCTGATTGGGATACATGATTTGGAGATACATAGTATCTTGTGTTTGCGGTTAGTCCGTTTATTGTTATGGTTATACTGCCGCCATTGCCACCATTGCCGTCTGTAGGACAGGCGGTCATTGAAAGTCCGATTACCGCCACCAAAGCGATAATACCAAAAAGTTTAATTGTGTTCTTCATAAAAAAAATTCCTTTTTGTGATAACTCACCTCTTTAGCAGGCAAATCACGATTGATTAATCCCTTTATTCTATGCTTTTATTCTAAGACATTATTTTCAGTAGTGTCAATATCAATATAAGTCATCATAATGAGGAATAAGCCGTTCGACACATGTCGCTATTTTATATTTACAGAGTTGTGATCCCAACCGGCGATTCGCTTGCCGAGAGCTTCGGTGAGGATTGCCGTTACCAGTGTGTGTGCTTCACGGAATGACGGCTTGTCCAGGGTATGGCGGAAAAGTTGATCCGGTGTAAGAAGGTGCACTGTTTCAAGCCAATGACGGCAGCCGGGACCTACAGCAGGGCTTGTTTCGGCAATGCCGGCTTTTGTTTCATTCCCGCAGCAATCGGTGCATATCATGACGCCTTCCTTCGGCGAAAACCGCAGCATGGCACCGCGATCTGTTGCTTTTCCGCAGGAGGAACAACTGGCAAATTCCGGCCGCAATCCCAGAAAATCAATCCATTGCCAAAAAAACCACATAACAATGCGGGCGCAGGTTTCATCGTCTGCAAGAGCCAGGGCATCCAGTGCGGTCTCTGCAATCGAAAGCGCATCTTCCCAGTTCCCGCCGCCGCCGTGTGACGCGAGGATTGTTTCTGCTATTGTATCTGCTGCCATGGCTCGTTCGTATAACTCCCGTAATCCAGGCCTCCATGAATGTACATCAAAATCGCTGAGCTTGCGGGTATCTTTTACCGGGTCATGGTATATCCACACCCTGCCTGAATGAAACGGTGATGCATAAGCTCTTAGCCGGCTCTTTGGGCCGCCAAAAACTGTAACCCGGATCAACCCTGCTTCGGCGGTAAGCAGCCAAATCTCACGGTTGGCCTCGCCGGACGGGCGGCTTCTGAGTATAAGACCGGTGTAACAGAGATTACGGGCCATGTGATATTGTAACAGGTAACAGGTATCAGATAACAGGTAACTGGTTCACCATTACCGGTTTGTGGTATATTGTAAAAACGGAGGAGAATCAAATGACAAAAAAAACATTGTTTTTCTTGCTATGCATCTCAATTGCGGGCTGTATGGTTTTTACCGGGTGTTTTGGACGGAAAGCAGAAGCGCAAACAAACGCGCCTCTGCAAACTTTTCCTGTTGAAACAGTGCAGCAGGATGCCGCGAGTGCACAGCCGCCGGTTGTGTATTTTACCGCTGATATAAGTCCTGCGGGGTTGATGGCTGTGTACGAATCTCTGGGCAGGGAAGCAAACGGTAAAGTGGCGGTTAAAATTCATACGGGAGAACCCGGTAATCCGCATTATCTCAAACCTGATCTTATAAAAGACTTGGTGCAGAGGGTTAACGGCACCATTGTTGAATGTAATACCGTTCCCGGCAGCAGGAGGGCTGCTACTGCTGTGCATTACCAGGTGGCACGAGACCATGGCTTTACTGCCATTGCGCCAGTGGTAATTCTTGACGAACAAACCGAGATCAGCATTCCGGTTACAGGCGGAACACATCTGAGAGAAAATTTTGTGGGAGCCCGCTTTACCGAGTTTGATTTTAACCTCGTGCTTTCTCATTTTAAAGGGCATGCCATGGGCGGCTTTGGCGGCGCATTAAAAAATTTATCCATTGGTTACGCTTCGGCGGCGGGTAAATCCTGGATACACTCAGCAGGCAGAAACAGAAATACCGCCTGGCGAAGCCCTGACCAAAACGCTTTCCTTGAATCAATGGCGGAAGCGGCAAAATCAGTTATTGATACGAACCCCGATAGATTTTTGTATATCAATGTGATGAATCACCTGTCGGTAGACTGCGACTGTGTGGGCAACCCCGCTCCTCCGACCATGGCGGACATCGGCATTCTCGGTTCACTTGATCCGGTGGCGCTCGACAAGGCCTGCGTTGACCTGGTATATTCGGCGCCGGACGGAAGAGATGTTATTCAGCGAATTGAATCCAGAAACGGTTCCCTGATACTCGATCACGCCGAAAAAATCGGCCTTGGCAGCATGACATACCGGCTTGTCACGTTGTAATTGATATGTTGTTAAAATTGTAATGACGCAAACACTGGATATTATCAGCCGGGAACTGATTTATTTCTGGTTATATTTTTCCATCCAGTTTCAGCAGATTGTTTGGTATTGGGCGCTGGGAATGGCTCTGGGTTCCCTTGTCTCGGTTTTTGGCAAGGAAAAAATACACCGTGCTTTTGCTTTAACACAGAGTAAAAAACCGGGGATTCTCGGCTTGGTTCCCGCCTCACTGCTGGGAATTGCCAGTCCGCTTTGCATGTACGGAACCATACCCATCGTAGCGTCATTTGCCGCAAAGGGTATGAGTGATGACTCCCCATCTCCTGAGAGCGCATCGTCTTTTGACGGCCAGATTGCAGCATTCATGGTAAGTTCGGTATTGCTAAACCCTCAAATATTATTTTACACCGCAGCTTTAGGCGTTCCCATGCTGATAATCCGTTTTGTAAGCTGCTTTGTGTGCGGCATTCTTGCGGGAATCTGCGTTAGATTATTTTTTAGGAACAAACGCTTTTTTAATTTTAAGGTATTTGAACAGATTGCAAACCGGGATACTGATCCCAATCTCCTGGTACGATTCCTAAAAAATTACGGGAGGAATATCAGGGCAACGGGAGTTTTTTTTCTCATAGGCATTGTTCTTTCGGCGCTCTTTCAGCGTTATGTACCGCCCTATGCATTTGCACGCCTATTTGGAAGCAACAGGGGTCTTGGAATTTTATTGGCGTCGACAATAGGGGTTCCCCTGTATATTTGCGGCGGCGGCACCATTCCGTTGATTATTACTTGGATGCACAGCGGCATGAGCATGGGAACGGCTGCTTCATTCATGATTGCCGGTCCTGCGATGAAAATCACGAATCTTGGAGCGCTTAAAATTGTTTTGGGGATAAAGCATTTTTTATATTACATTGCATTTGCCGTATTGTTTGCTTTTTTAACCGGAGTTCTGACAGACTGGGGTATATCTTTTTTTCAGATTCCGGCGAGCTGATGACCAATATCGTCAAGTTCAGGTATTTGCTTGTAGACAGGGCGTCTGCCTTTTGAGTCGGCAACATCTATTTCAACGAGTTTTATATACAAATCGTTCAGCATATCGGCAAAAAATTTAATGTTGGATGTAAAGTTATGTGCCGCCATTGCGCCCAGTACCCTGTCAGAACTGCCCGAACTGCCTTTGTGCAGCTTGTTTCTGAGTGTAGGCGCAACATCGCGGGCCGCCCTGACAAATTTCGCTGACGCAACTATTTGATGGTACAGTTCGTCAATATGGAAACCCTGATTCTGAAAAATCTCTATTTTTTCAGTTAAGTTTTCGATTTGAGACCATGTTTCCTTGTCCAGCGAGAGTTGCAGCAGGGCAGGCCGGATTAAACTATTTGAAATATTGGCCCGGTAATGCCCGCTAATCCGTTCCACCAGGCTGATAATGGATTCATCTTTTATTAGGTTCACAACAACACCCCTCAGACTAAAGTCTGTTTCCATTTACTATACCATCTGTCTGGGAGGTTGGCAAGTGTTGAGCAGCCAACACTCATACAAAAAAATCCCGCCCCGCACCTGAACTGATTTTTTCCACGTTTTCTGCGGTTCGCCGCCGGATATGTTCATTGGCAATGGTGGGGATTTCATTCGTTATAACGGCTGCGGCTTTTTTCCTGAAAGCATCGTCGCCGTAATCCATCGCGTACTCGCACAGGGTCATGAGGGCGTTGGGGAGGCAGACATTGCCAATCTGCCCGGTTTTTGCCAGCGACATGAAGCGGTCGCCGGTTCTGCCGCTGCGGTAACAGGCCGTGCAAAAACTCGGCAGGTAACCGTCGTCCATCAACTCGGCAATAACCGAAAGAGCGATGCGGTCATCATTCGCTAAAAATTGCGGGGTTATCGTTTCGTTTTTCTCCCGCTGCGCATATCCGCCGACTCCGGTGCTGGAACCGGCGCTGATTTGGGAAATTCCCAGCTCCAGTAATTGCTTTCGCATAACATGATTTTCCCTTGTTGACAGGATCATTCCCGTAAAAGGAACGGCAATGCGGATTATGGCAACAATTTTAGCAAAAATTGCATCATCAACTAAATTGGGAAAATCGGCAATATTCATTCCGGCTGCGGGGCAAATCCGGGGAACGGAAATGGTATGAAAGCCGGTATTGTATTTTCTTTCCAGATGCTCATTGTGAATCATCAAACCCAAAACATCAAAATACGGATCGGCCAGGCCGAACAGTACCCCGCCGCCGACATCATCAAGTCCTGCTTCCAGAGCGCGATCAAACGCGGTCAGGTGATACACAAAGTCTTTTTTCGGGCCGGCAATGTGGACGCGGTTGTATACCGGCTCGTCGTACGTTTCCTGGAAAAGAATGTATGTGCCTATGCCCGCTTGTTTGAGCCTGCGGTAATTTTCTGTGGTAGTTGCGGCGATATTCACATTGATGCGGCGGATCTCGCCGTTTTCAAACTTCATCGAGTAAATGGTTTTTATACAATCTAGGATGTAATCAATGGGACATTCACCGTCATGCTCACCTGCCTCAAGCGCAAGCCGTTTGTGCCCCATCCTTTCGAGTACCTTCACTTCTTCCCGCACTTCGTCCATGGTCAGCTTGCGGCGGCCAAAATCATGCCTGTGATTAAAGCTGCAATAGGCACAGCGGTTTACGCAGAAATTGCTGACGTATAACGGGGCGAATATAACAATGCGGTTGCCGTAAATCCGCCGTTTGATTTCCCCGGCAATGCGAAACATCCGTTCAAGATGATCCGGGTTATCGTTTACCAGCAGAGTGGCAATTTCACGGTGAGTCAGTGTTTCCATGCGTTCAGCCTTGTCCAGCGAACGGATGACGGCGGAGTCACCTGAGTGTTTGGCGTCTTCCAGTAAATTTTCGATGTATTCGTGATCGATAAAATGTGCAGACATCTTTGGTAGTATACCGAAAACCGGGAGGAGGGTGCAAGGTAAAATGTAAAAATTCAGAGAGGTTACGCACAGGCTTCAATATATTTTATTCCATCTGTCTGATTCGCCGGACCTGTTATAAGTACCTGGGCCGCCGCTGTTTGCAAAATATTTTAACCGTAAGTCTCCGGGGAAAGCAGAGTCAGGTAAACCTGTTTGTGGGATAGCGCCCTCAAATGTAACGCTGGTAAGTTGTATATTTCCCCAAAAAGCATGCTCCCCAATAAATGTAATATTTTTCCCTATAAAAATGCCGGTAAAATTGCTGCAACTGATGAATGCAGAATTCTCAATAGTGGTAACACTTTCAGGAAATGTTATACCGGTAAGATCGGTGCATCCGCCGAATGTGTTAGTTCTGATTGTGGTAATGGAATTCCCTAAATTGATGCTGCTCAGTTTACGGCAATTATAAAAAGCATAAGCCCCGATATTTACAACATTGTCAGGCAGAGAAATGCTGATAAGCCCGATGCATCCGCTAAAAGCAGAATCTCCGACATTTACAACATTATCAGGAATGGTAATACTTGTCATCGCGGTGCATCCGCTAAAAGCAAAATTTCCTATAGTGATAACACTGTCAGGAATAATAACACTGATTAAGCTGCTGCAGTTCCTAAAAGCTTCATTTTCTATACTGGTAACACCGTCTTGTATACTGTATATTTCCGTTGTTTTTCCGGCCGGATAACGGATTAAGGATGTGGCTGTTTTATTGTACAATACACCGTCTGTTGAACTAAACATAGTGTTGCCGGGAGCGGCATGTATTGCCGCAAGACTGTTGCAGCCGTTAAAAACCGAATGTCCAATGCTTGTGACGCTGTCCGGTATAGTGATGCCGGGTATATTTTCGCATCCGCTGAAAGCAGAATTTCCGATAACGGCAACATTGTTCCCAATGCTCACACTGGTAAGACCGCTGCATCCGCTGAAAGCAGAATTACCAATGCTTGTGACGCTGTCAGGTATGATTATGCTGCCAAGATTACTGCACCCGTTAAAGGCATAATCGCCGATTGTGTCAACATTGTTCCCGATGATCACACTGGTAAGGCCGGTGCATCCGTTAAAAGCAGAATCTCCTATCTTGATAACGCTGTCAGGTATGATAATTTCGGTAATTTCCCTGCAGTGGTAAAAAGCCGAATTTCCGATTTCGGCAATATTATTCCCCATGTTTATGCTTTTAAGCCTCTCATATTGAGAAAAAGCATAACTTCCAATACCGGTAATGCTGTCAGGCAGAATTATTGACAATACATTATAGTTATAAAAATGTCTGTCAGCAAAACCGGGAAGATGAGGTATTGCTGTTCCGGTGCTTTCTGTAAGATTGAGATATACATAACGGCTTGCGACAATTAACATATCCCGAAGGTTTTCCCAGTGAACTTCCAGATTGAGGCTTGCATTTAATAAAATCGGATTTTCAGCGGTATTTTCATTATGGGAAATCAGCAATGTGCCCAAAGCATGTATCTCTTCGGGGGCAGGATGAACTGTTATTGTAAAATCCTTTGTAAAATTATCCTTTATGTTAGCTGTATTTTCAATACTCGCTCTGACAACAAGCGTTCCAGGTGCGGTTGCGAACAGGATTTCATTATTGACAATTCTGGCCTGGGTGGTTCCGGCATTTTTAATTGACCATATTATGTTAGGTGTTATCAAAAAAGAGTTTGACGATACTTCAGCTTCCAGTCTTAGTGGTTTCCATGCTATAGCCCGGTTTGGCGCACCGCTTATATCAGTTGTTCCCCAATAACACTTTGTGAATAATACAAGCATCACAGTCAGGCAGGATATACCCAATGTTATTTTTTTCATTATTTCTCCCGATTATTCCAATATTCCATTTTCATTCAGGGTAATGAACGTAGTTTCTCCGGGAGCAAATCTGTATTCCTTAATATCATATTCGCTGCCAAACCACACGATAACTTCAGCATTAAATGCTTTTTCTGTTTTATCAAGGTATTGTACCTTTGATTTACCCTTAGAAAATTTTTTATTTGACAATACATAACCGGAAAAATGATACCCGGGGTCAAGGATATTAATAACAATTGAATATATTGTCTCGTTGTAATTGTTCACCACGACAAAGGAAGTATAGCCGTCGTATGAGATGTCATTTACAAGACACCCCGCAATAGCCATTGAGTTTATTATTAAAATGGCGAAAATCGCTGTAGGTTTTGATTTATGCATATTTTTCATCTTCATTTAATATTATTATACCATGAAAATTCAAAAAAGCAACTTTTCTGAAAAAGAAGTATTCTGTCTCTGCTTGACACAACAATAAAACAATTTTATAAGTAAAAATATGAAAACAGACCCCATTTCATTGAAAAACATAACCATAAACGATACATTCTGGACGCCGTTTATGGAACGGATCAGGCTGTCAGTTATCCCCTATCAGTGGGAGGCGCTGAATGACCGAATCGAAGGCGCAGCGCCCAGTTATTGCATGAGGAATTTCAAAATAGCCGCGCAATTAACCCATCCGGAGCTGGATTACGGCGTTGACAATACTCTGGGGCACGGCGGCTGTATGTGGCAGGACAGCGATACCGCCAAATGGATAGAAGCGGCGGCCTACTCCCTTATCCGGCACCCCGATCCGGAACTTGAAAAAACCGTAGAAAGCGCGATTGAAATAATTTGTAATGCCCAGCAGCCGGACGGCTACCTTAACACTTTTTACATTATCAAAGGGCTTGAAAACCGTTTTACGAACTTGCAGGATAACCATGAACTGTACTGTTTCGGGCATTTTTTGGAAGCGGCGCTTGCATGGTATGAAGCCACCGGAAAACGCACACTTCTTGATGCGATGATCCGGTATACAGATTGTGTTGACCGGCTGTTCGGCCCGGAAAAAAATAAACTGCAGGGGTATCCCGGGCATGAAGTCGCAGAAATGGCACTGGCGTGGCTGTACCGTGTCACTAAAGATGAAAAACATCTCAGGCTGGCGCAATACTTCATTGACCAGCGCGGGCAGCCGCCGTTGTATTTTGAAGATGAGGCGAAGCGGAGCGGCAGAGGGATGGCCTGGGCTGACAGTTATTTTGGCTTGCAGTATTATCAGGCGGGTAAGCCGGTTCGTGAACAGTTCGTTCCCGAAGGGCATGCGGTACGCGCTACATACCTCTATTCGGGAATGGCTGACATTGCCCGCATTACCGGCGAAAAATCCCTGTTAGATGCGTGTAACAGCATTTGGGATAATATCGCAAACCGGCAATTGTACATTACCGGCGCCATAGGCCAGTCTGCATACGGCGAAGCGTTTACTTTTGATTACGATCTCCCTAACGATACCGCTTATGCGGAAACCTGCGCCGCTATCGGTCTTGCCTTTTTTGCAAAACGCATGGCTTCCCTTGTTCCCAAAGGCCAATACGGCGATGTGCTGGAACGGGCTTTATACAACGGCATTATAAGCGGAATGTCGCTTGACGGAAAGGCATTTTTCTACGTAAACCCGCTGGAAGTACATCCTGAGTCCTGTTTGAAAGCCCAGCCGTACCGCCATGTAAAAATCGAACGGCAAAAATGGTTTGGCTGCGCATGCTGTCCGCCGAACCTTGCCCGGATTCTTGCATCGCTTGGGTCG
The DNA here is from genome assembly GCA_009777735.1 of Treponema sp. Lineage (GTDB taxonomy): Bacteria > Spirochaetota > Spirochaetia > Treponematales > Breznakiellaceae > WQXQ01. The sequence continues at coordinate 29,080 of WRLF01000009.1, read as the reverse complement.
TATATCCACACATCCGGCGAAAAAGCAGTGTTTACCCATTTGTTTATCAGCAGCGAGGCAACGATCAATGTTGACGGCAGGGATATTCGGCTTGTTATCACAGGCAAGTATCCATGGGAATCAAATATATCAATAACATTTTCCATGAACGAACCCGCTGGTTTTACCTATGGCTTTCGCATTCCTGGCTGGTGCGATAATTTTTCCGTTAAGCTCAATGGTAATACTGTTAGTTTCATTACCAAAGACGGTTTCGCGCTGATTGATCGGGAGTGGCACAACGGCGATTCTCTGGAAATTGATTTTGCCATGCCGGTGCAGTTTGTCAGTGCGCATCCCAGGGTGCGGGAGAATTCCGGCAAAGTAGCGGTAACACGAGGGCCGATTGTTTACTGCCTTGAACAAGCCGACAACGGTGATGGCCTGTACAGGATTTACTGCGGGCAGCCAAACGATGTTCAGTTCCGGTATGAAGAAGATCTGTTGGAAGGTGTAACAACCATTTCATTTACCGGAAAAAAAGAAAAAGACCGGAACGAAGATGCTCTGTACCGGAATTCGCAGGAAACGGTATACGAAGATAAACCCCTGCGGTGGATTCCCTATTATGCATGGGCAAACCGCACACCGGGCGAAATGACGGTGTGGGTTAAAAAATAGCGATACTCCGTTCCAATATCCCCTGCATGCGGGCAATGGCAATGCCGTAATTTGTGAATGGGATACCCTGATCTTCTGCACAGCGGCGGCGGTAGTGCATTTCACGGTCATTGAGCATGCATGCACCGCAGTGGATGATCAACCTGTAGGGAGAAATGTCTTCGGGGAAATCGCCGCCTGAGCGGAAATGGAACTCCGGTTCTTTGCCGGTGAAGTTTCGTATCATGCGGGGGATTTTTACCGTACCAATGTCATCGCACTGGCGGTGATGCGTGCAGCCTTCGCAGATCAAAACGGCATCGCCGTCCCGCAGGCTGTCCAGTGCGGCAGCTCCCCGCACCGATGTTTCCAGCAAGCCTTTGTACCGTGCAAATAAAATCGAGAATGAGGTAAGCGGGATATCCGGTGGAACCTCGGCAGCAACCTGGGCAAAAACCTGACTGTCTGTGATGACAAGAGCGGGTTGTTTTCCCAAACCTGCCAATGCTTCCTTCAGCTCACAATCCCTGACGACGACAGAAACAGCGCCTGCCTCTAGAATGCCGCGTATCACCTGCTGCTGGGGCAAGATCAGCCGTCCCTTGGGTGCGGCACTGTCGATGGGTACCACCAGAACCACAAAGTCCAACGGTTGAATGAGATCGGCAACGAGCCGCTGCTGAGGTTCATCGGTAACGGCAATCGCGGCAATGGTTTCTTTGAGCAGGTTTATGTTGAAGCCTGTTTTCGCGCTGACGGGGATTATTTTGCTCAATTCATCGCACAAAGGCACTGAGGCACAGAGGCACGGAGTTTTTGTACCAGGTTCATCGTTACCAAGATCAATTTTGTTAATTACGATAATATAAGGAATTTTTTTTTCTTTAAAAATATTTACAAGTTGTTCTTCCGTTTCGAAAAGCGCAACTTCAACAATTCTCTCTTCTCCCTTTTCACTTTCTTCTCTTTGTGCCCTCTGTACCTCCGTGCCTCTGTGTGAAATATTGTCCAATGAATCCAATACCAGCACGGCGATATCGGTTTTGTTCAGAACGCGGCGGGTACGGCTTACCCGTAATTCTCCCAGCTCACCTTCGTCGTCGATGCCGGGAGTATCAATGATTATTACCGGGCCAAGAGGCAAAAGTTCCATTGCCTTATAGACCGGGTCGGTTGTGGTGCCTTTTACATCCGATACTACCGCCAATTCCTGTCCGGTAACGGCGTTGACGAGACTGGATTTTCCCGTGTTGCGGCGGCCAAAAAAGCCTATGTGCAAACGGCTGGCAGAAGGTGTGTCGTTCAGCCCCATGCTACCGGTTTAATACTTCGTCCCGGTTGGCAAGCGTTACTTCAATCGTCATGGGAGTTTCACCGCGGATTATTTCAAGGCGCACCCTATCGCCGGGTTTGCTGTTTTCCAGCGCAGAATAAAGATCGGACAGGGTATTTGTCCTTACACCGTCAATTGCAGTGATGATATCGCCTCCAAGGTAAATGGTGCTGCGTCCCGATTGCACCGGTTCACTTCCCTGCCGAAGTCCCGCTCTTTCCGCAAGGCCGCCCCGCTGTGTGCGGGATACCAGCATACCGGCATTAACCGGAAGATTGGCATAACGCACAAGGTTGGGAAAAAGCTGCACCAATGATGCGTCAATCCACCCGCGCCTCACCCTGCCGTACTGGATAATCTCGTTCACGACACGCTTTGCGGTGTTTACCGGTACAGCAAAACCTACTCCCACAGAACCGCCGGAAGTAGAGTAGATCATGGTGTTGATCCCAATCATCTGTCCCTGGGTATCAAGGAGAGGACCGCCGGAATTGCCGGGGTTTATGGAAGCATCGGTTTGAATCATGTCGCGTACGATATGCTGACGGGAAATCTGTATGGGCCGGCCCAGACCGGAAACAATGCCCACGGTAAGAGTCCGTTCAAGGGCAAATGGGTTTCCTATTGCAAGTACTTTTTGTCCTACTCTCAAATCGCTGGAATCACCGTATGGAATAACCCGCAATTCTACTCCTCGCGGAGGATCAAATTTAACAACGGCGAGGTCGTTTTCAGGATCGGTTCCTATAACAGTTCCCTCAAATTGACTGCCGTCTGCAAGGTTGATAAAAACTTTATGGGCATTACGGATAACATGGTTATTGGTTAATACATATCCGCGGGAATCAATAATTGAACCTGATCCTGAACTGCCTTCCTGGGGAACAGGCTCAAGGAACCAGTTGAATGCCATGGTCTCGGTGGTGATGTTTACCACTGCCGCATTGAGCCGCTCGTAGATCGTAATATTTTCCCGTTCTCCATCAGTGAACTGGGCAGCTGATTGAACAATGTGCCCGGTAAGAGGCACGCCTCCCCCGTGAAGATGCGAGAGTTCCGGCGTTTCGATACCGAAGGATCCGTCAATGACCGTCTCAAAATCAATCGATTGATCCGATTGCGGCTCGCTGACAGTTTCCTGCCTTACCGTGCTTCCGGACATTTCCGGCAGCACATTCATCACTTTTGGCACGATCATTACCATGAGAGCTGTAAGCGCTCCGCCCAGAATCGAAAATAGAATTACCTGTCCCCGGCTGTAAAGTTTCATAGTATACTTTCCTCCGTTACCTACTATGTATTATACACAAAAAAGTCGATAATAAAAGCAGGTATGCGTCTTTTTATGGCTAAAAAAATAATTTTCATGGCTGTTTGTCTGGGTTTTGCACTTTCTCTGTCTTATGGTCAGGACAAACCAGTCAGAGGAATCGTCGATGATTCCGCATTGAGGGCCAGGGCCAGGGATACCTGGCTTACGGCAGATCCCGGCAGAGTTCTGGCGAACTCCCCTGCCATGTTTAACCTGGACGGCGGCGGCAGAGTCCATCTGCGTGTTGAAGCAGCCCAGGATGAATTTATGGTTATTTTTGCCAGGGAATTAACTGCCGGTTTCGTCAGCTCGGCTGTTCCCGGTACCAATACCGGGCGTTTCCCCGGCTGGGCGCAGGGTTCATGGATACTTACCCGCCGCAGAGACACAGGAGCTGCAACCCGTATACGCGTTTTTCTCCGCAGCGATCCTTATGTGTATGTGCAATTCAGGCCTTTTACTGCAGAAAGGTGTCAAATGGACGTGGTTTTGTACGATGCCTACATAGTGCGTTCCCTGCCCCTCCCGGTATCATTTGAAAGACTCTACACCTTGCCTATGAACGAAGTTTTAAACTTTGCCGGTGATGCATTCCCGCGCAGGTATTTTGATCCAAATCCGGACGACTACCGCAGCCAGCGTCAGTTTGTAGCACAAGTACGGGAACGGCTGCCGCAGCTCCGTTTTACTGATGACGGAGCTATCGACAGCACGGGTCGTTATGTCTACATTGAAACCGGCCTTGAACAACAGGGACAACCAGGGCTTAATTGTTCCGGTTTTATCAAGTGGCTGATTGACGGTATGCTCAGGCCAGTCACCGGAGAACGGCTTGCCATAGATCAATTAAAAGCGCCTTTTGGAGACCGGGGTTCATTATTTACTTCTATATGGGAAGACCAGCGTGCCCCCTTCTTCGGCCTTGACTGGATTAGAAACCTCGCATCGCAGGCCTGGATAAGGCTGCGCTCACCTGCATTCGGCAGACTCACAGAAATTGAGGTACGCAGTCAGCCTTTTTCCCAGATGTTTCTCCGGGGAAGAAATTTAACATCGCTCCATACGTATCCCGGTTTTCTGGAAAATGCCGGATATGGTATTGAGGGAATTCTGCCCCTGTTGTACACTCTGGCTATTGATGAGCCGGGCAGGTTGTATCTTGCCGCAATTAACAATGAACAAGGTCCGGCAGACCCCCGCGGTCCGCGCATACGCCAGTATTTCCACGTTTTGGCACTCATCCCCTACTTTAACGAACAGGGCATATTTCAGGTAACCGTTTTTGAAAGCGCCGAAGAAACATCAATCAGTGCGGTCAGAAACCGTTACCCGCATCAGGAACGTATAGTCAATGGCGAACGAAGGGTGTTACCCAACGGCCATTACATCAACCTGGTCAGAGTTCCCATCGAAACAGCGTTTGATCCCTGACAACCCCTGGCCGGGATTACTTGTATAACAGGCCTATTCCCGGCTACAGTGGTATTATGAAGAAAAAACTATTATTTCCCATGACTTTCGCTGTCTTGCTTATGACTGTTTCGCCTGTGTGGTCTCAAAATCAGGGCCAGAGCGATGAAATCCTCTTATTTGTCGGTCTAAAGCTTGACGACTTAATGATGCGTTATGGCATACCACAGTCTGTTCATGCGGCAAGAGGCGGGGAAGTATGGCAGGATGATGTCGTTTTTATATACAACGAGGGTGATTTCTATATTTTCCGGGACAGAGTCTGGCAGATAGGGTTACGATCCGTGTATGGCATGAGAATTGGCGATGCCAGGGCAGTTGTGCAGAGGGTACTTGGGGAAGGGGTGCAGGATAGAGGTGATTATATACTCTACCGGATACCAGGAAGCGCCTGGCCGCTGTCGCTGCGTATCAACATCAGCGCAGACAGGATATCGGGGATTTTTGTGTTTAGGGAAGACTTTTGATGTCTCGGATAAGAACCTCGCACGGAGACACTAAGACACGGAGAATTAGAGAATATTTTTATTTCTTCCTCTGTGCCTCCGTGTCTCTGTGTGAGATATTCGGGAGTGAGGTTATAGGTAAGAGGTAAGAGTGTGATACAAGTGTTTGATACCGGGGCATTTTTGATTAACGGGTCGTTGATTATACCAGACGATACCGATGCTGAAGCAAAACTCAGGCAGGCGGGGGTTGACATCTCAAAAAATGAGGCAAAGAAAGGGACAATTACTTACGGGATTTTAGCCTCACATAACACCGGCGATGAACATAACCTGCGGTTGAAATTTGATTCGCTCGCTTCACATGATATTACCTATGTGGGCATTATTCAAACGGCGCGAGCAAGCGGCATGGACAAATTCCCTGTGCCGTATGTGCTGACGAATTGCCATAACAGCCTTTGTGCAGTCGGCGGAACGATCAACCAGGATGACCATGTGTTTGCTCTCAGCGCGGCGAAAAAGTACGGCGGCATTTATGTGCCTCCCCACCTTGCCGTTATACACACATATAACCGCGAGATGATGGCCGGCTGCGGTAAAATGATACTGGGCTCTGACAGCCATACCCGTTACGGAGCGCTGGGTACAATGGCAGTAGGGGAGGGCGGCGGCGAACTGGCAAAACAGCTTGTCGGCAGGACGTATGACATTACCCGCCCGGAAGTTGTAGCAGTGTACCTCACCGGAGAACCGGCAGCAGGTGTTGGCCCCCACGATGTTGCGCTAACGCTTATCGCAGCGGTGTTCAAAAGCGGTTATGTGAAAAATAAAGTGATGGAATTTATCGGGGACGGTGTTGCCGGGCTGCCGGTGGATTTCCGCAACGGCATTGATGTAATGACCACCGAGACCACCTGCTGGTCGTCAATCTGGCAAACAGATTCCGCCGTCAAGGACTATCTGGCTGTCCGGGGCAGGGCAGGGGAGTACCGCGAACTTAAACCTGCCGCCGCCGCATATTATGACGGCTTTGTCCATGTTGACCTTTCCCGGATTGAGCCGTGTATTGCATTGCCATTCCATCCAAGTAATGTATATACGATTAAGGAATTGCAGCACAACGCACGGGATATTTTGGCACAAACCGAAGAAGATGGGTTAAAGGCTCTGGGTAACCCGAACCTGCAGCTCAACCTGAAAGCCAAGTATCGTAACGGCGGCATTTGGGCGGAGCAAGCGGTCATAGTCGGCTGTGCAGGCGGCATTTTTGATAATATTATGGCAGCAGCGGATATTATGAAGGAAGCATCAGTCGGCAACGGCAACTTTACCATGAGCGTATACCCGGAAAGCCAGCCGACATATCTTGAACTGGTAAAAAACGGCGCCGCCGAAATTTTTATGAGCGCCGGAGTTTTAATGCGTGAAGCATTTTGCGGCCCCTGCTTTGGTGCGGGGGACACCCCGGCAAACGGAGAACTTTCACTGCGCCATGCCACCCGCAACTTCCCAAACCGGGAAGGATCAAAACCCGGTGAAGGGCAGATAGCTTCAGTTGCGCTGATGGACGCCCGTTCCATTGCCGCAACTGCCATTAACGGCGGCAGGATCACCGCCGCCACTGAATTGGATATACCATTTGGCAAGTACCGGTTCTTTTTTGACCGGGGCATTTACGATAAGCGGGTGTATGACGGTACTGGCAGACCTTTACCGGAAACCGAACTGGTTTTTGGCCCCAACATCAGGGACTGGCCGGCAATGCCCGCCCTGCCGGAACATCTGCTGGTTAAAATCGTCAGCTTTATCACCGACCCGGTTACTACCACCGATGAACTTATCCCCTCAGGCGAAACTTCGTCGTACCGCTCAAACCCCATCAGGCTGGCGGAATTTACTCTCAGTCGCAAGGATCCCGGTTATGTGGACCGGGCGAAGGCGGTGCAGGCGCTTGCAAGTGAAAAGGTAAAAGGTAAAAGTGAAGAGATATCAGGTATTTTCAGGCAAATTCAAGGCATACCTGGATGTGAGGAGATTACACTTGATGTTGTTGGGATTGGCAGCGCTATTTATGCACGCAAGCCCGGTGACGGTTCTGCCCGTGAGCAAGCCGCTTCCTGCCAGAGGGTGCTTGGAGGCTCGGCAAACTTTGCCCTTGAATACGCCACTAAACGGTATCGTTCAAATCTTATTAACTGGGGGATTCTGCCTTTCCTCATTACCGATGAAACGGTATTCAGTCTTGGCAGTTATGTTTTCTTTCCCGGTATCGCGCAGGCTGTTCGTGACGAGGCAAAAACCATCACGGCTTACGTGCTTGATGAAAAGCTTTTTACGATAACCGTCACCCTCGGTGATCTAACTGCAAGCGAACGGCAGATTCTGCTGGATGGTTGTTTGATCAATCATTATCTGTCTTGAAGAAGTAATGAAGTACACCGCCGGGCTTATGGTACTGAGGTCTGCCACAGTGGTTGTTCGTTCCGGTTTCATATAAAACCATTTTAAGTTGTACTTGACAGCCTAGAAATAAGAGAATAAAATGCCATTTAAAAGAGGTAAAAATCATGAAAATAGAAGATTCTATAATTATGAACGATGAAACCCCTGATGGCGTGCTATTTACCATAAAAGGCCGGATCGATTCCGTTTATGCTTTGCCTATCCAGGAAAAACTGGAAGAAGCCATAAAAAACGGAGTGACAAAAATAATCCTTAATATGAGCCAGGTTGAATTCCTGTCTTCCGCCGGGATTAGGGTGATCCTTAAAACACATAGAGATCTGAAAAAAGCAGGCGGTACTTTTGGTATTGAAAAACCCTCCAGTAACGTCAAAAATGTTTTAGGCATGGCTGCATTGAATGAGTTGCTGATATAAATGTACTCGATAAAATTCAAACTCCTGACCATAACGCTGGTTTTATTAACCTGTTTCGGTGCGGCTGTTGCTTTGTATTCATCAGTAATCACCTCGACTTACCAGCGCCAGCGTCTGGAAGGTATCAGAAAATTAATTGAATTAAAATCAGAAAGAACAAACAAAGTGCTGGCTGAAATAGAGCGTGACACCATACATCTTGCCACCAGCGGGCTGTTATTCTATACCTCGCAGTCGCTTGATATTGGCGAATTGTCGGCGCTTGATGCCATTCGCAGTTTCCCAACCGCCTTAGGAGGCGGTTTCTGGTTTGAACCCTACGCCTATAATGAAAACACGCTCCGTATGGGCATTCATGCGTTCTTTGATAAAGAGGAAGGAGAGGTGCGCCTTGATTTCATCGAAGATGATTACGATTATCACAGCCTGGGCTGGTATAACGAGATTTTGCGAAAAGTAGAGGAGCCTTACAAGGTTGTATGGATAGAACCCTACATTGATGATACTACCAATAACTTTGTAACAACCGCAGGGGCGGGAATATTTAATGCAAACGGCGATGTGCTCGGCATTTCCATTATAGACTGGGATATGGACGGGGTGTTAAATGCAATAACCGAAATAAAACCCACGGAAAACAGCATTGTTGTCTTGTACGACATTGCGCATGACTATATCATTGCCAACACAATACCAAACGCCGGTTTCTTTTCGCGGGTTACGCTTGAGGATAGTTCCAGGACGCAGCTCTCCCGAATAATCGATTCGGTGAGCGGTATCTGGCAAAACGCCTACGATATAAACGTATCATGGGTTATGATTGACAATGCAGAGTATCTGTCTTTAAACCAGATTATGGATAACGGCTGGCATCTTTTGGTGTATGCTCCCACAGACGAGATATTCATGGAGACAGATCGGCTCAACAAACGGTTTATCCTGTCTCTATTGCTGACAACGGTTGCCATAATGTGCCTTGCGCATTTTATAGCATTAAAAATAATATATGTGCCCATAAAAAAGCTGACATCCGGCGTTACTCAAATATCACTGGACAATCTTAACATACAGGTTGATGATGTTTCCAATGACGAACTGGGAATGCTTGCCCGGGCATTTAACAAAATGACTGTCGAATTGCAGAAATCCATCGAAGCCTATGCCCAGGCGCACGCTGAAAAAGAGCGGATAAAAGCGGAGCTGAATATAGCCGCAGAGATACAGTCAAGTTTGCTTCCCTGCATTTTTCCGCCTTTCCCTGACAGGCATGAATTTGAGTTAAGCGCTGCCATGTACCCGGCAAAAGAGGTCGGCGGGGATTTTTTTGATTTCTTTTTGGTTGATAAAAACAATCTTGCCGTTGTAATTGCGGATGTTTCAGGCAAAGGCGTGCCTGCCGCCCTGTTTATGGTAATTGCGAAAACTCTAATAGCAAATAAAGTGTATGCATGTGAAGATCCTGCAGAGGTTTTTGAGGCAGTAAACAAAACACTCTGCGAAAACAACGAAGCGATGATGTTTGTCACCGCATTCATGGGTTACTACAATATACCAAGCGGAAGATTTATCTTTGTCAACGCGGGGCACAATCCGCCGCTGGTAAAAAAAAGCGGCAATGATTATGTGTTTTTAACAACAAAACCCTGCGCCATTCTGGGATGGAAGGAAAATGCCGTATACCGGGAAGAGGAAATAATCCTGGAACCCGGTGATATCCTGTATATGTATACCGACGGCGTAACAGAAGCCATGAATGCCGGAGGAGATTTTTTTACCGAACAACGGCTGCTTGATGTATTGAACAAAACCGACAAAACCACGTCAAAGGAACTGCTTTCTGAGGTTAAAAAGGAAATTGACCATTTCTCGGAAAAAACAGTGCAGGCGGATGACATTACCATGTTGGTACTGGAAATTAAACAATACGGTGCCGAAATGACGACCATAAAAAAATTAATCCTTGACGCAAACATTGACAACCTGCACAAAGCAATAGATTTTGTAAACGAAGAACTCAAGCAGCACCATTGCCCCAGCGCATTGCAAAACGATATTGATATGGCGGTAGAGGAAATTTTTATGAATATTGTCCATTATGCCTATGCACCGGAAAGCGGCACTGTTGCTCTGTACGTGTTTATAGAGGAAAAAGAGGCGGTCATCAGGTTTGAAGATACAGGCCGGCCCTACAATCCGCTTGACCAGGCAGATCCGGATTTGGATATTGCTGTATTAAACCGGAAAATTGGCGGTCTTGGGATTTTCTTTGTTCATAAACTAATGGACAAAATCAGATATGTGCGACTGGACAATAAAAATCTTCTTACCATGAGAAAAAAAATCAAGGATTAATGAACACATAGAAAACGGTACCTGATACCACCCTTGACACCTTCATCGATTTTTAATATGATGTTACTGACACCTGATTAACCGGTGTTAAGGGCGGGGGTGTTGATCCCCGTTTCCCTGTGCGGCGCGTTTCCCTTGGGAAAACCGGCAATAAATGGAATCCCGTTGTGCCGGTAGTACTTGGTTGACATTGTTTTTATAACATGTCAGGCTGGGTATGACAGTATAGACTTCTAAGGTAAAAGGGGCTGCAAGAAGCCCTTTTTTTTGTTTTAAGAGGAGGAGTAATACATTGGGCACTAATATGTCGGAGGCGATCCGCCAATTAAGCCAGGAACGAGGTCTTTCAGAAGAGCTTATCCAGAAAACCATTGAGGATATGCTCCTGGCGGCTTACCGGAAACGCTTTGGTACAGACGAAAACGCCATTGTCAGGTTTGATGACGACGACCAGGTTGCAATACTCTCAAGAAAAAAAGTTGTCGAACACGATGATGTGTACAACCCGGTTGATGAAATCGATCTTTTTGAAGCACGGGAACTCAACCCCGACGCTGATGTTGGAGATGAGATGCTTGTTCCCATAGATGCCGCAAGGGAATTCAACCGTCAATCGGTACAGCTTGCCAAACAGACTGCACACCAGTCAATCAGGGAAATCCAAAAAGACAGCCTGTATTCCGAGTTCAAGGATAAAGTGGGTGAAATTATTGTCGGTTATTATCAACGTGAAAAGAACGGGGCTATTTATGTCAATCTGGGAAAAATAGAAGGCGTTTTACCCAAAAAGAACCAATCGTCCCGTGAGACGTACCACCTTAACGACCGAATCAAAACGCTTATCAAGGAAGTAAACAAATCCTCATCCGGATTGCAGATTGTTCTGTCACGCACCGATCCCGAATTTGTACGGGCTATCTTTGAGCTTGAGGTTCCCGAAGTTTACGACAAGACTGTGGAAATACATAAAATTGTCAGGGAAGCAGGTTACCGCACGAAGCTTGCCGTTTATTCAAACCGCGATGATGTAGACCCGGTCGGCGCCTGTGTCGGCCTCAAGGGTGTGCGGATACAGGCGGTAATAAAAGAACTTGAAGGAGAAAAGATCGATATCTTAAAATATGATCCCGATCCCAGGCGTTTTATAAAAAATGCTCTTTCACCGGCAAATGTCAGGGATGTGATTGTCCTTAGCGAGAAATCAAAAAAAGCCCTGGCCGTGGTCAGCGATTTACAGTTGTCTCTGGCGATAGGCAAGCAGGGGCTTAATGTCCGCCTGGCCAATAAGCTGACTGACTGGATGATAGATGTGAAAACGGAAAGCCAATTTGCAGAAATGGACATAGCTGCTGAATCCAGGCGTGCTGTTTCGGAACTGTTTGGCGATGACGTAACAGAAGAACTTTCCCGCATTTCAGAACTTCCGGGCGTTGATCCCGAAGTTGCCCAGGCATTGCTTGACAATGATATTGATTACATTGAGGACTTCCTTGAGCTTACCCAGGAAGAACTTGACGCGATGAAAAATATTTCTGTACAGCAGCTTGAAGCCCTGCGGAACCTGATTGATGACTCTGTTGAAATTGTAGAAGACGAAGATCAACAGGATTTTGATGATGTGGATGAAGGAGATGAAGCTTCAGACGAAGAGGGGATAGCAGAAGAAGTGGAATGTCCCGAATGCCATGTGATATTTGCCCTTGATATGGCTGACTCTTCCGGCAGTACCATTAATTGTCCTAATTGCGGCACGGTGCTGGAATTGAGTTATGGTGATGAAGAAGGAGAACAAGAGGAATAAATGGCAGAGGAAACTGACGGTATCAAAAAACCAAAAGCTGAATTGATTAAACATTCTCAGGTTGATCAAACCGGCGGGAAGAGTCCGCTCGGCGCTTCCGGCGCTCCAGGCGCTTCAGATGCCGATCCTGCGGAACGCCGTAAAGTCATCGTTATCAAGAAAAAATCCGCAGCAGCGTCCGGAGCAGTTCCGGCAACAACCAGAAAACTGCACCCTAAAGTCGTTGTTGCAAGTCAGCCGAAAGAAGAGACACAACCGGCAGGCGGCGCAGGTGATGTAAAAGATGAACATCCTCAGGGAATTACCGTAAAGAAAGCAAAAGCCACAGGCTCTTTGCCAGATATACCGCAGGAAATTTCAGAGGATCCGACCGGAACTTCACCTCAGGGAACGCCGGCAGAGCAACCTCCGTTGTTTACTTTTGCACAGCGGCCCGCAGTAGTAGCGGGTAAAGTCGGAGGAAAGGTAGCTGGGCGTAAGCCGCACGATACCAATCGAACCCCGCAGGGAAAAGCGGCTGCCGGATCATTTGGCGAGCGGGGATCAGGTCAGCGTTCCGCCGAAACCGGCGGCAGAACCGGAACAGGCAGCAGGACGGGAAGCAGATCAGTTTATCCGCAATCAGGTTCTCAGCGACAGGGCGGTCATGCCGGCAGCCGTCAGGGATTTAGCGGTACACCCCGGCCCGGAACTCCTCCGTTTTCCGGCGGACAGCACCGGCCCGGTATGCCAGGCCAGCAAGGGCGGCCGGGTTTTACTCCCCGTCCGGGAATGGGACGTACGGGCACTCCGCCTGCAGTACCATTACCCGAAGGCAAAGGCACAGCAAAACGGAGTTTCAAAGCCAAGAAACCAACTTATAACCGTAAGGAAAAAGAACTGGAAATGGAGGAGAAACTCCTCCAGACAAAAAAGAAAATTACCTTTGTTGCCAACCCCGTACCAAAGACAATAGAAATTATGGAAGTTATCTCGGTGTCGGAATTGGCAAAAAAAATGAACTTAAAAGCTTCAGACCTCATCCAAAAACTCATGAAAATGGGCATGATGGTTACCATAAACCAACAGATAGACTCTACCACCGCTACAATACTTGCCGCCGAATTCGGCGCAGATGTCAAAATAATCAGCTTATATGACGAAACGGTTATTAATACCGGAACGGATGAAGGTGCGGAAATGGTACCAAGACCGCCGGTTGTTACCGTTATGGGACATGTTGATCACGGGAAGACGAAACTTCTTGACGCTATTCGCAGCGCCGATGTTGTGTCGGGCGAGTTTGGCGGCATTACCCAGCACATAGGTGCGTACATGGTGGATACCCCCTACGGCAGCATTACCTTCCTCGATACACCGGGCCACGAAGCATTTACCCGTATGAGGGCGCGGGGCGCACAGGTAACGGACATTGTTGTACTTGTTGTCGCTGCAGATGACGGCGTAATGCCTCAGACCATTGAAGCAATCAACCACGCACAGGAAGCCGATGTTCCCATTATTGTTGCCGTAAATAAAATCGACAAACCGGAAGCGAATCCGGACCGGGTTAAAAGCAAACTTTCCGAACTTGGCCTCATGCCCGAAGAATGGGGCGGCAAGACAATGTATGTCGAACTTTCCGCCCTGCAAAAAACCGGTGTAGATAAACTCATCGAGACCATTCTCCTTGAAGCAGAATTGCTTGATCTTAAAGCGAACTTTCAGCGGAGCGCCGAGGGTAAAATTCTTGAATCAAGAATCGATCACGGGCGCGGTATTGTCGCGACAGTCATTGTGGAAAGAGGAACGATCTCTGTAGGCGATTCCTTTGTCGCAGGTATCTGGCCGGGCAAGGTTCGCGCCATTTTTAACGACAAGGGCGAAAGGCTGTCTCATGCGACACCTTCCATGCCTGTTGAGTTGTTGGGGTTTGAAGGAATTCCCAATGCCGGCGATCCCTTGCAGGCAGTCAAAGATGAAAAAGTTGCCCGTGAATATTCATCGAAACGCCAGGAACTGAAGCGTTTTGAAGATGCAAAAAACTTTAAGCAGGTAACAGCCGAAACCCTCCGTGACCGGATAAGCGATGGGACCATACAGGAACTCAAAGTTATCATCAAGGCCGACGTGCAAGGATCTGCAGAAGCACTCAAGAGCAGCCTTGAAAAACTTTCCACAAGGGAAATCCGGCTGCATGTTATCCAGGCCCTGCCCGGCCCCATAAACGAAGGCGATGTTGACCTGGCTGTTGCGTCAAAAGCCATCATCATCGGCTTTAATGTGCGGCCCTTGCCAAAGGCAAAAACCCTTGCAGATCAGGAAAAAGTTGACATACGCAAGTACAGTGTCATCTACAAAGCCGTGGAAGAAATCCACCAGGCAATGGAAGGGATGCTCAAGCCCGAGATTAAAGAAGAAGTTATTGCAACAGTGGAAGTACGGGATACATTCAAGGTACCCAAGGCAGGAACCATTGCCGGCTGTTATGTGCTAAGCGGCACGGTCAAACGAAGCGCAAACATCAATGTTATCCGCGAAGGCATTGTGGTACATTCCGGGAAAATTGCTTCGCTGCGGCGTTTCAAGGATGATGCCCGTGAGGTTGCCTCAGGGTATGAATGCGGTATTGGGCTTGAAGGTTTTGACGACATACAGATTGGCGATCAATTGGAAGTAATCGAACTTGTCGAAGTTGCCCGAAAACTTTCCAGTAGTGAATAATAATGGCTGAATTCAGAGCAGAACGGCTGGGATGCCTGATACAGGAAATGATTAGCTCCCTTGTTCTGGAAGGAAAAATAAAAGACCCCAGGGTTTCCCCCTTTATCTCGATAACGAGGGTTGATGTTTCACGTGACCTTTCATTTGCCGATGTATATGTTTCCAATATCAGCGAAAAAGCAAGCATTAAACGCAATGCGGAAGGGCTGCAAAGCGCCGCCGGGTTCATCCAGTCCCGGCTTGGCGCCTCTTTACACATCCGTAAAATCCCCCGCCTGCGTTTCCATGCCGACACCGGCATCCGTGACGGTTTTGATTTAGTACAGAAGATTGAGCAGTTAACAGAGAACAGTGAACAGTTAACAATTAACAATGAAGAATAAACAAAAACCAGCTCCCTCCGGCTTGATTTTATTCCACAAACCGCCCGGTATTACCTCTTTTGATGCGTTACGTGACATTAAACGTGAACTGGGAACCGGCAAGGTCGGTCACACCGGTACGCTGGACAAGTTTGCCGAGGGGTTGCTTTTGGTGTTGACAGGCCGGGCGCTCAAGCTCAGTAAATGGTTTACCCATTGTGGCAAACAGTACGAAGGAACGATCTGCTTCGGCACGGAAACAGACACCCTTGATCCTGAAGGAAGCCCAATTGCCAGTGCCCCTGTGCCGTCCCGTGAAGCAGTTGAACAGGTTCTGCCGCAATTTACCGGCGAAATCTTACAAGCCCCTCCCGCATACTCGGCAATTCACATTGATGGCAAGCGGGCATCGGTGTTGGCGCGCCGGGGCGAAATTCGCGAAATGCGCAAGCGTCCGGTGACCATTCATGCCCTGGAGCTCCGTTCCTGGGAGCCGCCTTTCGCAAAAATTTTCGTCCATTGCTCCGGCGGAACTTACATCCGATCCCTAGCCAGGGACATCGCTCTTGCCGCCGGCAGCCGCGCCCATTTGACTGCGCTGGTTCGAACGCAGGTAGCTGGGTTCAAACTGGGGATCCCCGGTCCCCGGTCCCCGGTCCCTTCTACCTTTTACCCCTTACGCCTTACCCCTTACCTCTTCCGCACCCTCGGCCTTCCTTGCCTTGAAATTACCCCTGACGATGCCAAGCAAATAATTCACGGTAAACCTCTGGCGCCCATACTCGCTAAAGCTCCTCAGGAGCTTCTATGCGGAGATAAAACCGCTGCAGCGCTCTTCTCCGATAACACATTTATCGCCATAATAGAACAAAAGAACAACAAATGGACCTACGGATATGTTTATGCGCGTAATTAGTTGGGATCAATATCTCGATACCTCTTACCTCTTACCTCTTACCTCTTACCTTTCCATAACCATCGGTGTATTTGACGGCGTACATTTAGGCCATCAGGCTTTGATCCAAAAAATCTGTTCCCCGGTCCCTGGTCCCCGATCCCCGATCCCCACCATAGTAACTTTCAAACAAAATCCCCAAAAAACATTAAATCCTGCCGCTTTTACCGGGGATATCCTGAGCCTTGACCAGAGGCTGTGCATGTTTGAATCAATGGGAATTCACCTGGTTGTACTCATTGACTTTTCTGATAAATTCAGTAAAATTACGGGAAGGGACTTTATTGATCTACTGCTTGCCGGCCGACCGGTGAAGATGATTGCCCTGGGGCGGAATTTTCGCTGCGGGAATGGTCTGGATACCGGTGCAGAGGAAATTCGGGTCTTAGCCGATGAAAAGGGCGTGGAAACCTGGATTGCGCCGTCAGTCCTTGATGAAGGGCAGCCGGTAAGTTCCAGCCGTATCAGGCAGGCTTTGGCTGCCGGGCAAAGAGCCGAGGCAGAAAGGATGTTAGGCAGGTCTATAGAATCGATACAAAGACAACAATGAACCCAATAGGAGAAACAATATGGCGTTAACAAAAGAATGCGTGTCATCAATCGTTACCAAATACGGAAAAAACGAAAAAGATACCGGCGCATCGGAAGTTCAGATTGCCCTGTTAACCGAGCGAATCAATCAGCTCACAGGACACTGTAAACAATTTAAAAAAGACAAGTCCAGCCAGCGGGGGCTTTTAATCCTCGTCGGCAAACGACGGCGGCTGTTGAAATACATTCAGCGAACTAACCTCGAAGGATACCGCAAGTTAATCAAGGAATTGGGTCTGCGTAAATAATGGTACAGAAAGTAACACTACAAATTGCCGGCAAGGACCTTGTCCTCGAGACCGGAAGAATAGCACGACAGGCAAACGGCGCGGTATTCGCAACTTATGCCGGATCTGCCGTAATCGCGACAGCCTGTTCATCATCGGAACCGATCGAGGGGCTGGACTATGTTCCCCTCACGGTTGAGTACAACGAAAAATACTATGCCGCAGGAAAAATTCCCGGCGGTTTTATCAAACGGGAAAGCCGGCCCAAAGACAAAGAGATCCTCGTCAGCCGGCTTATAGACCGCCCCATGCGCCCTCTTTTTGATAAAACTTTCGGAAGGGAGATTCAGCTTGTCCCCACCACGCTTTCAACCGATCAGGTAAACCCGCCGGATATGCTGGCGATAATCGCTTCATCGGCTGCTGTACACATCTCCGACATCCCTTTCAACGGCCCTGTTGCCGGGGTAAGAGTCTGTCAGGTTGATGGGGAACTTGTAGTGAATCCTTCCTACGAGCAGATTGAAAAATCCACCATGGAAATTGTTGTTGCCGGTACCAAAGACGGCATAACCATGGTTGAAGGCGGAGCAAAAGAAGTCAGTGAAGATTTGATGATCGAGGCGCTGGAAAAAGCCCATGCCATGATCGTTGAATTGTGTTCGATGCAGGAAAAACTTCGTGAACTTTCCGGAAAACCTAAACTTACCCTGACGCCTCCTGCTTTTTCACTGGAAAACAAGGACGCAATTCGCTCTGCGGCATACCCAAAACTGGAAGCGGCCTGTTTCATTGCAGCCAAACATGAAAGGCGCAGCGGCGTTAAGGCGGTAAAAGAAGAAATTGCTGTTCAATATGCCGCCCAGCTTGAAGACGATCAGCAGAAAAAACTTTTCAACGCGCTTTTCGAGGAAATGCAATATGAAATACTGCGCTCGTCAATCCTGAACAGCGGCCGCCGTGTTGACGGGCGGGGCCTTGAAGATATTCGCGAGATCAACTGTGAGGTAGACATACTGGCCCGTACACACGGATCGGCGCTGTTTACCCGGGGCGAAACCCAGGTGCTTGCAGTAACTACCTTGGGTACGGTGTTTGATGAGCAGATATTTGATGACATTGAAGGCGACAAACGGGAGCATTTTTTACTTCATTATAATTTTCCCCCTTATTCTGTTGGAGAAGTTGGCAGGACGGGGACAGGCCGCCGTGAAATAGGCCACGGTCACCTGGCGCGCCGATCCCTGGAAGCGATGGTTCCCTCAAAAGAAGAGTTTCCCTATACAGTACGTGTGGTCTGTGAAACGATGGAGTCAAACGGATCTTCCTCCATGGCTTCGGTCTGCGGAGGAACGCTCTCCATGCTTCAGGCCGGTGTACCGTTAAAAAAACCTGTCGCAGGAATTGCCATGGGTCTCATTACCGATGGTGCGGGCGGACCCGGCGATCGTTACGCAGTTTTGTCAGACATACTCGGTGATGAGGATCATTTGGGCGATATGGACTTTAAAGTTGCAGGAACCGAAGACGGTATTACCGGTTTCCAGATGGATATAAAAATTGCCAGGGTCAGCCCGGAGATTATGCGAAAAGCGCTGGATCAGGCAAAGCGGGGCAGACTGCATATCCTTTCAATTATGAACAATACCATTAACCGCCCGGCTGAGAAAATCAGCGAATATGCGCCAAAGATCGTCACCCTGCGCATTGATATCGATAAAATCGGAGCGCTCATAGGTCCCGGCGGAAAAAACATCAAGGCCTTGTGCGAACAGTACAGTGTAAAAATCAATACCGAAGATGACGGCACTGTTACGATTTTCGGTAAGAAAACCAAAGATGCGGAAGAAGCCAAAATCGCCGTTATGGGCATTGCATCCGATCCTGAAATTGGGAGGGTATACAACGGCACGGTAAAGCGGATCATGGACTTTGGTGCTTTTGTTGAGATTTTACCCGGCAAGGAAGGGCTTGTGCATATCAGCAAACTTTCCCGCCAGCGTATTGCCCAGGTTACCGACGTGCTTAACGAAGGGCAGGAAATCCCCGTAAAACTCACCGAAATTGACAAGATGGGAAGGCTTAACCTTTCATATATTGATGCTATCGATCCTGACGGTTCCGGACCGGAACCCTCAGATGAGTCCCGGCGCGGTAGTCATCATGGGCAAAGCAGAGACCGGGGAGGTTTTGGCAGGGGAGGCAGGGACGAACGTCCCCGTGACCGGCCGCGCCAATAGTGGTCTGCAGCAGTGCGTATTGCTTTTTGGGCTGACAGGAACGGGGAAATGCCCCGTTCCATGTCCTCTACCATTTTTCTGTATATACTGGGCGAAGCGTTTTTTTCATTTTTCATTTCTTTTCTCTTTTTCTTTTTCATTTTTTTTGTTAACCAGATCCTTTTAATGGCCCAGGAAATTTTAGCCAAACAGGTTCCGTTTTTTCAGGTGGCACTTCTGCTCATTTTTTCTTTGCCTACGGTAATTGCCATGTCAGCGCCATTTGCGGCTCTTGTCGGGTTATTAATGACCGTCGGGAGACTGTCCAGTGACAATGAAATTTTAGTGATGCTGTCTTCCGGCCTTTCGTACCGGAATGTGTTTGTCCCGGCAATAGTCGTGGGCGTGGTTGTATCAATATTTTCTTTTATTGCCAATGACATACTGCTGCCCGGAGGGTATATCCAGTTTTCCCGTTTATACCGGCGTATTCTTATCTCTACGCCGGCACTGGAACTGGAATCCCATTCGGTAAAAAGATATAGAGACACGGTAATTGTTACCGGTAATGTAAAGGGTAATGCCATCGACAATGTGTTGATACTGGACAGAACCAGCGACGGTGAGCGCAGGATTATAATGGCAAGTCACGCCGAATTACGGGATGGCGGAAGGGAGGGCTTAAGTCTTGATTTAAACAGGGCATTTATCCAGTCTTCCAAGGAAATTGTCCGGGAAGATTATGATTATGCCTCTGCCGAATTCCTGCGTTACTGGGTACCTCAGGATGATTTGATTCAGGCAATTACCACGATTAGTCCCCGCGAAATGAGTTCCATTGATGTCTACAGGGAAATTCGCATCAAATCCGAAGAACTCAACCAACGGATAAATGAAAGGCAGAACAGGCTCACCGTCCAGGCTCTTGCCCTTGAAGATACCCTGCGTATGGGTACTGATTCGGAAAACTGGAACCGTAGATCAAATCAGGTTTCGCTTTTTCACAGGGAGTTACAGGCGCTTGTCTCATTACATAATGATCGTACCCTCGCGTTGTACACGCTTGAATTCTACAAGAAATTTTCCATCCCCTTTGGCGCATTTTCTTTTATTTTTCTTGCTGTTTCATTGGGACTTATGGCGAAAAAAAGCGGACAGGCTGTCGGTTTTATTTTCGGATTGATTATTTCTGTAGTCTATTGGGCATTGCTGTTGGGAGGGCAGACAATGGGAATACGGATTGGTACAGATCCTTTTTGGTCAATGTGGACTCCCAATATTCTGGCTCTGTCGGCAGGGCTTATTTTGACTGTCATCAGGGTAGTGAAATGATTCTGGATCGCTATCTGGTCCGCCAGTTTATGCCCATCTTTTTCGCTGCAATAGGCATGTTCATGCTATTGCTGTCGCTTATTGATTTATTTGCGCATCTGGTCAGGTATCTCAACAATGAGGTTCCTTTCAACGAGATTATGCGGATAAGTATATTCTATCTTCCGAAAAGTTTTTCGTACGCTTTGCCTATCGCCCTGCTTTTTGCATCTGCCTATACTCTGGGAGATTTATATTCCCGCAATGAGTTGACTTCGGTTTTCTCTTCGGGGATTCCTTTTTGGCGGTTTAGCCTGCCATTGGTATGTATCGGATTGCTGGCTTCGGTATTTTCATTTTTTTTTGATGATAACATTGTAATTCCTACATTAAAGGTAAAAAATGACCTTTCAAGGACAGCTCTCAATCAACAGGTTTCAGAAAGCAATTCCGACATTGTAATCAAGGCAAGAGGCGGGGAGATAATTTATTCGGTGGATTATTATGATATTGAACGGCAGACCCTCAACGGTATAAGCATTGTTGAACTGGATTCACAGGGGGATTTTATCTCGTTGATCCGCGCCCAATATGCCAACTGGACAGGGGAATTCTGGACTTTTGAAAATCCCATTATTTATCAGTGGGATAGCGGTTTTCTCCGATCCGGGCCGCTTTCAGACACCGATGAATTCCGTGAGGACCCGGACATTTTCCGCCGCAGTGCGGTCAGACATGATGAACTCAAGGCATTGGACTCAAGGGATTTAATTCAGGACCTTCGTGAAGCAGGGCTTCCCTACACTGAAGCCCTGTCTGATTTTCACCACCGGTTTTCCTTTTCCACTGTTTCGTTTATTGTGATGGTCCTTTCAATATCAATGGGCGGACGGTTCAGGAAAAACATCCTTTTAATGAGCCTGCTTGCAAGCCTTTCCGCCGCCGTAGCTTTTTATGTTATTGAAATGATTACCATGATGATGGCCAGAATGGGTTATATCCCGCCTTTTATCGGCGCCTGGTTCCCTGTGGCTGTTTTCGTTATTATCGGAGCTTTGTTGTTGGCGGGAGCGAAAACATAGGCTGCTCAAACCCCCATTGGCCGAACAACTGGTAAAACCAGCAATGTGTGCCATGTTAAGTAACTTATGCGGGGCCCGTCGACGGCCAATCGCACCGCTTCGCGGCACGCTTGCCGTCGACACCCGCCTTATCATGTTTTTAGTGGCACACATTGCTGCCGTTATTCAGTGAGCCGTAAAATGGAGGTTTGCTTTACTGATGGGGAAGAGGGCGGGGCCCGTCGACGGCCAATCGCACTTCCTTATCTATTCTAAAAGTCCTAACGCCTTCGCTTTAATGACCGCTTGCTTCGCATTGCGTACACCTAAGCGCTTATACACCAGCAATAAATGATACTTGACTGTTGCGCGCCCGATCCCGCATTCCTCGGCAATTTCGTTGTAGCTCATACCTTTACTAAGATACGAAAGCATGGATTGTTGCTGAGCCGTCAATTTTAGAGTTGTTTCTTCTGCCGTTTTAAGATCGTATTTTTTGTAAATAGTATCCATCAGCTTTTCCACAAAACCTGTAATTTTTGGTAGTGGACTTCCTTCCTGCTTTTCAGGATCCCCTTGTAATTCCCACAGCAGGGGCAATACTTCTATTCCCTCATTGAGTATTAACTGTGTAAAGCCGTAAGGGACCGCGAGAATTATCGTTTGCTTCAACTGTTTAACAGCTTTTGTTTTTTCATTGTTATGCCATAAGGCTATGGCCGTCAATAAACCGCTTTCGATTCTATCAAGCGGACGGTTATATTCCGCGGCTAATTTTTGCAGCCTGTTTCCAAAGTCAATAGCTGTTTTGTAATCCCCTAAGGCGATATAAGCCCGCAGGGTACAAAAGTGCCTGAACATTTGATAAAAGGGCAGGCGATTCGAACGGTTTGCGTAAACAGTCAGCCACTCCCTTGCAGTCTCCATGTTACCGCTGCGGATAGCTCGTTCGGTTTTCAACGCTTTATAATTCGGGTGCAGGAACGGTGCTTTGCGTTCAATATAATCCGCAATCTGATCCATGATCCCGTCCGCTTCCTGTGATGCACCAATTGCGTATAACACTGCAGACAGCATCATATGTGCAGAAAAAACCGTTTCGCTTTGCATTTCCTCATCGCAAATTTGGAAGCCCTCCAGGGCATGATACAGTGTATTTAGCAGTTCGCCCCGCTCGTAATTAATGCCGGCTTTTATTAAATGTTCCATCACATTATAGTCCCTGCCTATCATCAAGCCGAAGGTATTCCTTAGGAGTTTCAAGTCATCAACTTTCAATTCATAATACTCTGAAAAATCCCGCATGGAGCGGTGGAAAAAAGGAAGGTTCTGTGTTATGGTGCTTGAGCGAGCACCGGTATCATGTTTTGGTTTCTGTAAGAGCTGTATGGTGGCTTCAACTTGCTTTGTGATTTTTTTAAGGGGAGCCCGAAAATCAAGGGAAGATAAAAACCCGACGGTTTCCATGTACTCGGGATATTTCTCGGCTATTTCGGGCATCATTCGATATAACATATCCATATATCTTTGATACTCTTCCCCCTTACCGTTAAGAAAGGCTTCGAGCAAACAATAGGAAATTAAATAAGGGCTTTCCTGGATAAACGATATGGGCATTTTATGCACATGCTGGGCGACAAAATTTATACTGGTTTCTACTGACAGTCTGCCGGATTTTTCATGGAAACGGTTGCTCATGCTTAAACAGCGGCTTACACCTTCATGGTCACGGTTATAGATATAATACCTTCCCCCGGTCAGGAAGTCCCCCTGCTCGTAATACCATTGGGCGCAAATATCGTTAAGTCTTTCAACTTCTTCCTTGCCTAAATTGCTGATTAAGCGCTCCTGCAGGAATTCGCGAAATATGTCATGGAAACGGTATGTGTCTTTGTCTGTGCGGGATAAAAAAGCGTTTTCCTTTTTGACCAGCCGTTCCAACAGATCCTGTCCTCCTTTCTGTCCTGTTAGGATCTGGGCAAGTTTGGGATTTACATCTGTTGGAACAGCCAAACGTAAAAGTAAAACCTTTGTTTCTTTATCCCATAATCCCCAAATCTTTGCGTTCAGATAATGCGTCAATGTCTGAGGGGCTTTGTTCATGTTTTTTAAATCCAACGGACTGCAATCAGAAAGCAGCGCGGATAAATACATCGCCCAGCCACCTGTTATTTTCAGTAGATAATTAATTTGTTTTGAATCGAGTTCGCAATCTTTTTCCGCACCGAAGTATTCTACTTCCTCCGGCGAAAACAACAGATCGTCCATAGTTATAAGCTCGAAAAGCCCTGTTTCCATGAGTGCTGCGCTGGGCTGCGAGCGGCTTATAAGACAGCGGCCAATATAGGGGGGCAAACGGTTTGTGACAGTTGGCATATTCTCGATAATTTCCTGATTTGTTATCATATGCAGGTCGTCAATGACCAAATAGCAGCGCGCTCTCTTTTCCGGCATCTGTTTAATGATTTCTAAAAGTTTTTCAAATGATATACTGCTTTCCGGTATCGTTTTTTTACTTCCAGCAAATTCTAACAATACCGATGCAAGGCGTTTGCAAAAAAACCCCGGATTGTTGTCCGCATCCCCCACGGTCATTCTGGCAGTTTTTCCACGGACAGAGGAAAGCCATTGCCTGGCGGCAACAGTTTTGCCGTAGCCGCCGGGGGCGGTTATAAAAAGGTTCTTTTTTGCAGAGATGGCTTTCATTTTTTGTACTAATGCCGTTCGTGGGACAGTACCGACAGTTGAAAGAAGTGAATAAATGCTTGTTCTATCGCTTGCTTTTTTAATCGTTTGCTCCTGCAGTTTTTTCCTCACCAGGTGAGGTCTGCGTTCTATTGCCAACAAATCATAATTCTCGATAATTTAAGCAAAATACTCCACCGGGACTTTATGTTTCATTGTAAATCAACATAAGGAGATTTACAAGATTAATAAAATGAAAGGGGAAAAAAATGGGAGTCACACGTCTTACACCAGTCATTAAAATTGATCTTGATAAATGTATAAATTGTTATGCCTGTATTGCAGTCTGCCCTGTTAAATACTGTATGGACGGATCAGGTGAGAAACTGGATATTAACCATGACTTGTGTATAGGATGCGGCAATTGTATAACTTCTTGTTCTCATAATGCCCGCAGGATAATTGATGACACAGATCAATTCTTTGGAGATTTAAGAAACGGGACAAAAATGATAGCCGTTGTCGCTCCGGCTATTGCGTCGGTATTTCCGAAAAAATTCCTCAATTTTAACGGCTATCTCAAGTCTCTGGGGATAGAAGATATATTTGATGTAAGTTTCGGTGCAGAACTCACCGTTATTTCGTATCTTAACTACATCAAAGAAAAAAAACCCCGTACATTAATTGCCCAGCCGTGTCCTGCTATCGTCAGCTATATAGAAATCTACCGCCCAAAATTGCTGCCCTATCTTGCCCCGGCACACAGCCCCATGCTGCACACAATCAAAATGATTCATGAATATTTTCCCAAATACAAAAATTACAAAGCAGCGGTCATTTCTCCATGCGCTGCCAAAAGACGGGAATTTGACGCAACAAATCTGGGTGATTATAATGTTACCATGCTAGCTGTGAAAGAACATCTGGAAGCAAATAATATCAATCTTGCTTCATTCCCGGAAGTAGAATACACAGGTATTCTTGCAGAAAGAGCGGTGGGTTTTTCTTCTCCCGGAGGATTACTGGATACCGCCGAACGCTTTATACCCGGCATAGGCCGGCAGACACGAAAAATCGAAGGGCTTCACAGCATTTATCCCTACTTGACAGACCTTGATGAATTGCTGAAAAACAATACCGATTTAAAGCTGGCAACATTAGTTGACTGTCTTAATTGTGAAAAAGGCTGTAACGGAGGCCCCGGTACAGGAAACAGTAAAGTTCCAATAGCAGTTTTGGAAAACCCAATTCGCAGGCGCATAGATTATCTGGAGAATTTTCATAAAACCAATAGAAATAAAAAAGCATCCGGAAAATATCACAAAATACTCAATAAGTACTGGAAAAAAGGGATATATGACCGCAGTTACCGCAATCTGTCAGAGAACAATACCATACGGCATCCCAACAAAGCAGAAATATCCGAAGTGTTTACACTCATGAAAAAGTTTACCAATGCAGATATATATAATTGTACTGCCTGCGGTTACGGAACGTGCGAGGCAATGGCAGAGGCAATATTCAACAAATTAAATAAACCGGAAAACTGCCTCCATTTCAATCATTCCTTACTCACTCAGGACAGATTAAAAATGGAAAAATTGAACAAACAACTCCATAAACATGTTGAGCATGCCATAGGTATTATCAGGGAGATTGATTGTACGATAAAATCAGAGAACGAGCGCATTGATTCATTCATGAACGCAATCAATGAATCTTCGGTTATTACAGAAGAAATTGTAAATGATCTGCAAAGCACATCGGAACTTTCCCGTCTTAAACAGGCTACCATACAGGAACTTACCGAAGAAACGGGCAAAGGCCAGCAATCAATGAAAGAAACCATTTTATCAGTCGAGGAAATCTCCCAATCCATTGAAGGCATAGCCTCAGCAATAAAAATCATCAGCAGCATAGCAGCCAACACCAATTTACTGTCCATGAACGCCGCAATAGAAGCCGCTCATGCCGGAGAGGCAGGCAAGGGTTTTGCCGTAGTTGCAGACGAAATCCGCCGTCTCTCGGAAAACACAAGGCAGAATTCTCAAAATATTTCCCAAACACTGTCAAACATTATTAAAGGAATTGATGTTACATCTAAAAGATCCGGAGATACCAGTTTTGTAATAAATAATATGTCAAAGGAAATTGTTGATTTTGCCAAAACCATGACAGAAATGATAACGACAATGGGCGAATTGTCCAAAAGAAGTTCATCTATTACTGCTGCGTTAAACAACATACAGAGCCAAAGCACCGCAGTAAAGGAAGGTTTTTCTGATTTGCTTTCCAAGTCAAGCAGCCTTCTTGATGATATGAATACTCTTTCAGAGGTAACAGATGAAAAAATGTCAGAATAATCATATAAAAGGAGTTGCCCCATGAAATTGAGCATAAGAATACCCCTTCTAATAGGGGTTGTTGTATTAATAACCACAATGAGTATTATTGTCCCCATGCAAATTCTTATGGGTAATAAGATTAGGAATTCTGTCCTGGAGGAGCTCAGCAGCAAGGCTGAAGCGAATGCCGAAATTATCAAAACCAAACTGGAGAGCCGCCTAAGCCAGCTCATGGAAATAGCAAACCGGGCCAGGACCCGAACTATGGACTGGGATAATACTACCAGACCCAGCCTCACCGCTGATGTGCCGCGTTTAGGAATTCTTGAACTTGGTGTGGTATTCCCGGACGGTATCGCCCGTTATGTTTCTGATAATTCCACTGCAAGCCTTGGCGACCGTGATTACGTTATTCAGGCTTTCAGCGGAAGAGCAGCGATTTCGGATGTACTCATCAGCAGGGCTATCAACAGACCTGTGTTAATGTTCGCATCCCCCATCCATGCAAGCGAAAATCCGGGAGCGCCTGTGGTTGGCGTGTTGGTTGCAAGGGAGGATGGCGGCAGTGCGCTCTCTGATCTGGTGAGCGGGATAAAAGTCCGCTACCCAAGCGGGTACGCTTTTATGATCAATAACGAAGGGACTTTTGTAGCCTATCCTGATCAGGACAGGGTACTTAATCAGTTCAATCTGATAAGCGAGGCACAGACGGATCTTTCTCTGAAATCCATGGCAGATATGGCGGCTCTGGCAATAAGGCAAAGAACCGGTCAAGGTTTTTATGAATTAAACGGTAAATCCTATAAATGCGCTTATGCTGAAGTTCCTGGTTATCCCTGGGTTCTTATTATTGCAATGGAAGAAAGCGATTCACAAGCGGAGTTGAGCAGCACATTTTTTCTTGTTCTTTTCATTGGATTAATCTGTTTTTTCGTTGGTATAATCATAGCGCTGTTTATCGGAAGGTCGATCGTCCGTCCTGTACACCGTGTGGCTCTTACATTGGAAGATGTTGCCAAGGGCGATTTTACCAATATGATCGACATTGTTTCCAAAGATGAAATAGGCGATCTGGCACGCAACTTTAATCTGACAATTGAAAAAATTAAAAACATGATCGTCAATATCAGAGCTGAGGCGAAAGCTCTGTCTCAGGTTGGCGATGACCTTGCCATCAACATGACTGAAACCGCAGCGGCGGTGAACGAGATCACTGCCAATGTCCAGAGCATCAACAACAGGGTTATGAACCAGAGCGCCAGTGTGAGTGAGACCCATGCAACCATGGAACAGGTGATGACAAATATCAATAAGCTAAACGGTCATGTTGAATATCAGAGTGAAAATATATCCCAGGCATCGAGCGCCATTGAACAAATGGTAGCCAATATTCAGTCCGTTACGGTAACGCTTGTCAACAATGTTGGTAATGTAAACACCCTTAAAGAAGCATCCGAAGTGGGCCGCACCGGCCTTTCCGAAGTGGCGCAAGACATACAGGAAATAGCTCATGAATCGGAAGGTCTTTTGGAAATCAATGCAGTGATGGAAAACATTTCCAGCCAGACTAACCTGCTTTCGATGAACGCCGCAATTGAAGCTGCCCATGCAGGTGAGTCGGGAAAGGGCTTTGCTGTTGTCGCTGCCGAGATACGCAAGCTTGCAGAAAGTTCAAGTGAGCAGTCCAAGACCATTGGCAATGTACTTAAAAAGATTAAAAACTCTATCGACAAGATAACCAGGTCCACGGAAAATGTGCTTAATAGATTTGAAGCCATTGACTCAAGTGTCAGGATCGTGGCTGAACAGGAAGAAAATATCCGTAACTCTATGGAGGAACAGGGCATTGGGAGCAAGCAATTACTTCAGGGCGTCGGCAATGTAAACGATATTACCCGCCAGGTTAAAAGCGGTTCCAATGAAATGCTTGACGGGGCAAAGGAAGTTATTCGGGAAAGCGAAAATTTGGAGAAGGCAACCCAGGAAATCACATCTGGCATGAATGAAATGGCTGCCGGGGCTGAACGTGTTAATTTAGCGGTAAACAATGTTAATGATATAAGCCGTAATAATCGTGAAGCCATTGATATTTTGATAAAGGAAGTTTCACGGTTTAAGGTGGAGTAGTTTTTGGTCAATGTACTAAATAGTACAAAGATGTAACAACAGGCGGCTGTGCCCCATCCGCAGTGCATGAACACAAAGGGAAACAGGATCTCTATGTGGTGATCAATGGACAACCGGTTAATACAGCAATGTGTGCCCTGTCAAATAACTTATGCGGGGCCCGTCGGCGGCCAATCGCGCCGCTTCGCGGCACGCTTGCCGTCGACACCCGCCTTATCATGTTTTATGGGTGCACACATTGCTGCCGTTATTCCGTGTA